>NC_021487.1:2814592-3437861 GCF_000427095.1 Chthonomonas calidirosea T49 | reverse complement strand
AAGCTTAATGGGCGTTAGCGCTTTGCTGCCGTCCATTGGGCCACCACCGGTACAGCAGGTTCTTCCCCCGCCAATCCTCTTCCACCAGCACCAGATACTCCCCGTTTTTACGACGATAAGCTTGAACCGCATAGGGCATGTCCTGCCAGCCTGCGTTCTCCCCCACTTCTGGCCCAGGGTAGAGCGACCCGACATAGCTCCCATCTGACACACGAAAAATATGCGTGTACTGCCGATTATCTTCTGGCTTTACCATGCCCACAAACAGGTAGTCACCGGCCACATCCACTGCCTGAGGCGTAAGGGGCTGGCCTTGGTCGTTTCCATGGGGGTTCACGGGCATCGAAACCGTCCACCGGATCTTTCGCGATCCAGACCGCCAACCATCGTAGCATCGAGCGGTATGTCCGATCACCCCCCATGAATCGATGGTCTCTCCACGCAGATACCCAAAGAGATAGAGCGTGTCGGTATCGGCGTTGTAGATAACGCGTCGTACCAGCTCAAAATCGTTAGGCCATGGCCACACCTCAGGGTTTTTCCAATCATAGCGCGGTTTTCCTTGTGAATTCCATCCTAAAAAGCGATAGCATAATAGGCTACGATTTGGGCCATCCCCGTTCCAGATATCGCCATGCGAATCTACATACCAGGCCCAACTATCGTTTCTACCTATTTTGCCTACGAGGTAGGCAATATTTCCTCGAAAAGCATAGATTTGAAACCCACCGGCATACTGGCCAATGAGGTAGAGGACGCGCCTCCCCTGCAAATCCCTCACAATGGCCGACTGTCCGTAGCGCAATCGGTCTGAGTGCTGCTCCTGTGGATAGGGCACACTGAAAGCCTTTAAACTCCACTCGCTCCCTGGCTTTGGCTTGTTAAGGTCAAGCCGAAAGATAGCATCTCGACTAAAAACCAAGCTTCCGTCGGAGTCCGGGTCAAAGCCAAACGTATCTACAAAGGAGAGATTCATGACTTGCCACTTTAGGACACCATTTGGTGCAAAGCAGCGCAGGAGACAGTGTCCATTAGGCCCGTTACCGAAGCTCATGGCCACATAGAGGTTTCCGGCGGCGTCTGTGTTTGCACCTCGCAAACCAAAAAGCTTGTTTGGCTTGACCTCCCCTGGTTGTCCTGACATCAGGCCGCTATAGGCGCCAAATACCTTAACGAGACGGGGTGTAGGTTTTAGATCATAAAACAGAATCTGCTGTCGCGGGCCGTTATCGCAGACGAGCAGCTGATGGGGGTTTCGGTTAGAGATGGCGACGGCCGTTGGGTCTTGAAGGTGAGAGATTATGCCGGGAAGCGCCTGCCCCGTCACAGAGAGGCGTTGAACGTTCTTGCCGGCTAGCACCCAGAGGCTATCGTCCGTTGTTAAGGCCACATCCTTCACGCCTTGCAAAGGAAAGCGACGCACGACCCGCCTGTTCTGTGCAGAGCGCAACTCAATGGCATCGGGGTAGGCCACCACAATCCATCTCCTGTTTGCGGCAACGGCAACAGCTTTCGCAGGGAGAGCGGTTTCATCCACAAAGACCGCCGAGTTGATGTCGCCCGGATGCCAACGGAAGCGAAGCAGTTGCTTACCCTCGTTGGCAATGTAAATCGTGTCTTTCCATACGGCCAGAGCCCTATTGGCGGTGTTCCATCCCCAAGCCGTCTCTTTACCAGCCCCTTTCAGGAGCACTCGGTTAACCTGCCCCTCTTTGTAAAGCCCCACACACCGCCCTGCCTCGTCCCAATCAACCCCACAAAAGGCGGTTCCATCCGGGCTTACGGCCAACTTAGCGACCCCATCTTGAACCCAATAGCCGAAACCGTTGGGGCCTCCGCTTCCACCAAACGTGTTACCCACCCAGCTCGTACGATAGACTCCCGGCGGCGCTTTGTAGCCTCCTAATGTGGGTGTTTGGGTACGTGCGAGGTCTCCCACCAAAAAGAGGGTGGTTAGCACTACTCCAAAAGAAAAGATTGGCTGTCGCAGCATGGATCGGGTTCCTCCTTGTTATATTTCGTAGTATTATGTCGTACGACTCTTTGACAAATTTTTCGGCTCTTTGTAACGCGACTCGATGCGCGCAAAACACGTATAACTGCAAAGGAGCAAATTCGCTCTTCGGCAGTCTTCTTGCGTTTTCCGAACGCCTACCTTGGCCCTACGGAGACAGGTTTATGCGGACGATTCCCGCCGAAAATATTTATGCCCATAGAAAGGAGGAGACGGCTTCTCTCCCCCACTGAAAGGGAGCAGGTCTCTTGCCACAGTTTTATGAAATCATCGAACGGAGGCGCTCAGGAGCTTGGCACCTCTATCCAAGTCACTCCCTCTTCATCGCGCTACGTGCTTAGCGTGCTGATGCCTGTCATGAACGAACGGGGAACGCTGCTTACCCTGCTCGACCGTGTGCTGGCCGTGCCGGTTGAGAAGGAGATACTGATCGTAGATGACGGCTCAACCGATGGTACCCGCGAGCTGCTACAAAGGGAAGTTGAGGGCAAAATTCCAGATGTACGTGTATTTTATCACGAGCGAAATCAAGGCAAAGGTGCCGCCATACGCACCGCTCTACCCTACGCCCAAGGCGAGTTCTGCATCATTCAGGACGGCGACCTCGAGTACGATCCCCAAGACTATCTGGTTATTCTGAAGGCCTTTTCAGACCCCAACGTCAGCGCGGTCTACGGATCACGCTTCACCCACGGCATGCCCAAAATGCGGCTTGCCAATCGACTCATCAACCGCCTCCTTGCTTGGATGGTTCGCAGCTTTTATCGCACCCCTCTCACCGATGAGGCCACCTGTTACAAGGCCTTTCGAACCGAGGTGCTGCGCTCGTTGCCGTTGACTTGCCGTCGATTCGAGTTCTGCCCGGAGGTTACGGCCAAACTCATCCGGCGCCACCATCGCATTGTGGAGGTGCCCATTCGCTACCAGGCGAGAACCATCGCACAGGGCAAAAAAATTCGGTGGACCGACGGCGTCATTGCCATATGGACGCTCATCAAATTTCGTTTCGCCCGCTTCTAAATTCTCCCCTAAAGCCACCCACCCAGGGATGTTTTTAGGTCTTTATTCGCCTTTGCGAACCACCTCAACGGTGCAGTGCGTCAACAGGGCGCCTACAGCCGCCACCGCCGCCAACACGGGCGCCAGCACCGCGGCCGCAATGCCAAGGCCTACCGGAATTTCGAGAATGGTCTGCCCCTCGTGCTTGATGATTAGGTGCTGTACATTTCCTTCATGCAGCAGCTCCCTCACCTTCTTCTCGAGCTGATGCCCTGCCACCTCCAACTGCTCGCGCAAAGTTGGCTGACCACCGGGCTCTTGGTTGCCGGTCATTCTCTGCCTCCCTCTTGGTTTTAAAAAACAGCATCTTTCATGAAACCCAATCCAAATTAAAAACGAAACAGGAAAGCAGTTCCCTTCCCTGTTCCGCTCCAAACCTCATCCCCTATGTCGGTTAGGGGTGTTGAAGAACGCTCTCTTTACGGCTTGCGTGAGAGGTCCGGTCGACCAGCTTATTGAGAGCGTGCATATAGGCCTTTGCACTCGCCACCACGATATCGCTATCGGCCCCGCGGCCGGTGTAGATATCGTTATCACGGCGTATACGAATGGTGACATCGGCCAACGCATCAATGCCTTGTGTCACAGCCTGGACGCTGAACTCGATCAGCTCGTTGGGCTCGTTCACTATCCGATTGATGGCTCGATACACCGCATCCACCGGGCCGGTGCCGTGGCAGGAATCGGTAAACACGTCGCCGGCCTCGTTTCGAATAGAGACGGTCGCGGTGGGAATGAGCTTATCGCCGCAGGACACCTGCACATGGAGCAGCTCATAGGTACGATGGAGCATACTGGTTTCGTTTGCCACCAGAATTTCGAGGTCTTCGTCGTAAATCTGCTTCTTACGATCGGCCAGCTCCAGAAAACGCGCATAGATACGATCTATCTGCTCCTCATTGCACTCATAGCCCAGCTCTCTAAGCCGGTGCTGAAGCGCGTGGCGTCCGGATCGCGCCGTGAGGATGATTTTGCTCTCCTGAATGCCCACATCGCTGGGGTTGATGATCTCGTAGGTGGTACGCTCCTTCAGCACACCATCTTGGTGGATACCGCTGGAGTGTGCAAAGGCGTTGGCTCCCACAATCGCCTTATTCGGTTGAACGAGGATACCGGTGGCTGTGCTCACCATTCGACTCGTTTTATATAGCTCCTGCGTCACGATGCCTGTTTCAAAAGGATAGCGGTCGGCACGCACCTTTATGGCCATCACCACCTCTTCGAGAGAGGTGTTGCCAGCCCGCTCGCCGATACCGTTGATCGTGCATTCGATCTGCCGCGCGCCATTTTGAATGCCCGCCAATGAGTTGGCAACCGCGAGGCCGAGGTCATCATGACAGTGCACGCTCACGATGGCCTTATCAATGTTCGGCACATGCTCCATCACGTATCGAATGAGGCCGCCATACTCTTCCGGTGTCGAGTAGCCTGTGGTGTCCGGAATGTTGATGACGCTCGCACCGGCGTTAATCACGGCTTCGATCACCTGGCACAGATAGTCCCGATCGGCTCGCCCCGAGTCTTCCAGAAAGTACTCCACCTCAGCCACATAGCGACGGGCATGTCGCACGGCCTGCACGCCACGCTCCATGGCCGCTTCGCGGCTCATTCGCAGTTTATACTTCAGGTGAATGTCAGAGACGCCGAGGCCGGTGTGGATACGCGGATGCGCCGCTTCACGCAGCGCCTCCGCAGCGACATCAATGTCCTTCTCCACCGCGCGCGTGAGGCCGCAGATCGTACAGCCTCGTACGGTGCGGCTTATCTCCTGAACCGCTTGAAAGTCACCGGGTGAGGATATGGGAAAACCGGCCTCGATAACGTCCACACCGAGGCGCTCCAGTTGTTTGGCTATCTCCAGCTTTTCGGCGACGTTGAGGGAGGCGCCTGGCGACTGCTCCCCATCGCGCAGTGTGGTATCAAAGATATAGATTCGTGTTGCCATAGGTGCTTTTGCTCCTTTGCTAAACTCCCCAAATCGTTTTGCTACTGAGGAGATTCGTGAACCCCCTGGGTAAGGGCGGATGTTTCTAAAACAGCTACTTCTTCTCCCATTCCAGACGACCGATGCGCTCGCCGGTAGCAGAGACCGATTGTGTCTGCTCCTCCTGCTGTTGGGTCTGCGTTTGAGCTTGAACCCCTCCCTGCTGAACCCAACTCATCATAGCGCGTAGCTGTCGGCCCACCTGCTCGATGGCGTGGTTGCGATCGCGCTGATCCAGGGCGCGGAAAACCGGTCGTCCAGCGCGGTTCTCCAAAATCCACTCCCTCGCGAACTCTCCGCTCTGGATCTGTTGAAGGATCTCGCGCATGGTAGCGCGCACGTGGTCGTCAATAAGGCGCGGCCCGCGCGTCATATCTCCGTATTGGGCCGTATCGGAGATAGAGTAACGCATACCGGCAATACCCGCCTCATACATGAGATCTACAATAAGTTTTAGCTCGTGCAAGCACTCGAAATAGGCGATTTCGGGCTGGTAGCCGGCCTCCACCAGAGTCTCAAAGCCGGCTTTCACCAAAGCTGTGGCTCCCCCACACAGCACCGCCTGCTCGCCGAAGAGATCGGTCTCGGTCTCCTCTTTAAAGGTGGTCTCGATAACGCCAGCCCGTGTTCCGCCAATCGCTTTCGCATAGGCCAGTGCGATATTTTTGGCGTTGCCGGTGGGGTTTTGATGAATGGCAATGAGACACGGAACCCCCTTTCCTTCCGTAAATACGCGCCGCACCAGATGCCCAGGCCCTTTTGGCGCCACCATAAACACATCCACATCGGCAGGCGGCACGATCTGCCCAAAATGGATGTTGAAACCATGCCCGAAGGCAAGGGCATTTCCTGGTTTGAGATGCGGCTCGATCGCCTCTTTATAAAGAGCCGCCTGATACTCGTCGTTTACCAGGATCATGATGATGTCGGCCTGTTCGGCGGCCTCAGCAACAGGCAACACCACATGTCCGTCGCTCTCGGCAGCGTGCCACGACTTACCAGGACGCAGCCCCACCACCACGTCTACACCGGAATCGCGGAGGTTGAGGGCATGCGCATGCCCCTGACTGCCGTAGCCGATCACGGCCACCTTTTTGCCACGCAAAGTAGCGAGGTCGGCATCCTTATCATAATAGATCGTTGCAGGCATCCTAAACTTTCTCCTCTCTCATCATAAGATGTTTTTTTAATTCTATTTCCGCTTGAAGCGCCCTGCTTTCACGGTGTGTGCTTTTTAGCTCCCTCCGAGGGAGAGGTTTCTGAGGCGTTTCTATATACGCTGCCCCAGGTAAGACCAGAAATATGGCGCGGATCGCTGGGGTCGAAATGCAGCTTTATATGCACTAAGGCACGTTGAAACTGCAGGTCGCAGAGATAGTCAGACAGCTGGTATGTGTTCGGCGCCTGTGACGGGTTTTGATTTTGGCCATAAAACTGTTGAGGATCCAACGTAAAGCTTTCTAAAGCGCCGTACTCTTTTTCCAGCCTCTCGATCTTTTGTCGAAGCGTGTTTGCAGAGTACTGTTGCTGTGCCGACCCCGTGAGAAAGGAAGCGGCTTTTTCGTAATTTTGCTGCCGTAGCGCTTCCCCAAACTGGCTAATAACTGCCATCTGATTGATGGCACCCGCGAACTTATGGGTAACGAAAAGGCCTAAGCCAAAAATGCCTATTACCACCAGAATAACGCAACCGCCACAGGCAGCTAGAATATAAACAAGTGGGTTCGTCCCCCTCCCCGGCGGCGAGTAGGTCATCTATTCCTCCTTTCTACGGCTCCGCTTCACGGCTCTCATCAGGCCGGGTGTCCTTTGGCCAACGGCTCTCCAACAGCCCATAGCCAATGCCGCCGAGCACCCCTAGCGTCACAAATAGCCCAACATTGATGGCGAGATTGCGCACTGTGTCGAGCCCAAAACGATTGGTGATGCGATTGTAGAGGGCCCACAAAGCGAGGTTGGCCGGCCCAAGCAGCGCCAACAGAACGGCCTTGTGCCGATGTGGAGGCCTTGCGACGGCCCAGACCAAAGCTACGATCGGTGTCGCAACGGCCACCACAACGCAAAGTTTGGTAAACTCCGCCAGGCCGATCAGCTCGTGCAGCATAGGCTTTGCCTAGTCTATGCTATCCCTGCCGGAGCGCGCTGCCGTTTTAGCACCTCGCGCCATAGCGATAATCCCTGTACGAACCATTTCGCGAATGCCGTAGGTGTTCAGCAGCTGCACGATCTTGTCGAGCTTTTCCGTGCTGCCGGTAACCTCCACGATGAACGTTTTTTCGCTCATGTCAATGATGCGGCCTCGGAAAATCTCGACGATCTGCATGATCTCACCACGGTCTTTCGGTTCCGCATTTACCTTGATCAGCGCGAGCTCCCGCTCCACAGCGGCCGTTTCGGTGTACTCGACCACCTTGATCACCTCCACAAGCTTGTTGAGCTGTTTGGTGATCTGCTCTAGCACCCGGTGGTCCCCCTCCACCACGATGGTCATACGTGAGATCTCGGGGCGATCCGTCACCGAAACCGCCAGCGACTCGATATTGAAGCCGCGTCGGGCGAAAAGGCTTGCCACTCTGGCCAGTACGCCAGGATGGTTTTCCACCAACACGGTAATGGTGTGATACTGCTGCAATTGCGCAAGAATACTGTTACTCACGGTTGAAAACATCCTTTCTATACAAACGAAGCGAATTCGATGCGCCGCTATAGATCAAAACGAGTAGGTGGCGGGTTGCCATCGTCCTCATCGAAATCGTCCTCGTCTTCTACCTCCTCCTCGATATCGTCGTCATCGGATAACAGCCACTTCTCCCACTTCTCTGTGACGCTGGGCATATCTCCAGCGATAAAAGCCCCAAAGATCGGAGGGCCGGGCCAATCCATGACGGTGCCACTTGGGGCTACCGCTTTTTTGAGGGCATCCATCTGCTCCTCCGCCAGCCCCAGACTAATGGCGTAATCGAGATGCAAAAGGTCACGTGGAGAGAGCGGACACGACTGGAGCTGTTCGGCAAAGCTCGGAGGGAGCTCACCCATACCGTGATTGGCCCGTGCATACTCGATAAAGATGGGCACAGCCCGCTGGAAGAAGACGTGCGAGAGGGCCGGTCGCAGCACCTGGCGGAAGAAAAAGCCATTTCGTACCATGCAGTGATAGCCACGCTGGTAGTAGTACCAAAGCTCATCGGGCGCGATCTGGTCAATATTTTGCATAAACCACCTCAAACCAGGGCGGCGGCATGGCCCGCCGCCCCATGTCGTTGTTTGCTTTAGCTCTCCTTATCGTCGGACTGTACGGTTTTAGCCACCTCGATATATTGAGAGAGCACCCGATCCTCTTCCGAGAAAGACCAATCCTCCGAATCGGCATGGACACTCGCCTTGAGCTGCTCGAGGTCTTTCCTCAGCATCATCTCTTCGATGGACTGCCCGGACGGAATCATCGGGTAGACGTTCTCCGAGGTCGGAATTACGCAGTCAATGACGACAGGGCGATCGGTAACCGCTTTTGCTTTCTCCAAAGCGGGTAGCAATTCCTCCTTTTGCGTTACGCGCATTCCCACTCCACCGTAGGCCTCGGCGAGTTTCACCAGATCGGGTGAGGCTTCCAGGTCTACCGCACTGTAGCGCTCGTCATAGAACATCTCTTGCCACTGACGCACCATGCCCAGCGACTTGTTGTTGACCACCACCGTGATGATAGGCAAGCGATAGACGGTTGCCGTCATCAGCTCTTGGTTGCACATCTGGAAGGAGCCGTCGCCGGAGAGGCACACCACCCGCTTGTTCGGGTTTGCAAACTGGGCTCCGATAGCGGCCGGCAGGCCGAAGCCCATGGTACCTAGCCCTCCCGAAGTTATCCACTGACGAGGTCTGCGACACTTAAAGTACTGCGCCGCCCACATCTGATGTTGCCCCACGTCGGTGGTCATAATGGCATCGTAGTCGAAGAGCACATTGATCTGCTCGATGATGTACTCGGCGTAGAGCTTGCCATCGTTGGGATAGACCAGGGGGAACATCTTTTTCCACTGCATGATGGTGTCGTTCCAAGCGCTCCATGGACGCGGTTTCACGTGGCGCAGCAACTCGGTGAGCACGGTCTTTACATCGCCGACGATGGGTACATCGGGGGTTTTCACCTTTCCGATCTCGGCAGGGTCAATGTCAATGTGGATGATGCGTGCGCCCACAGCGAACTTATCTACGTTGCCGGTTACACGGTCGTCGAAGCGAGCGCCTATGGCGATGAGCAAGTCGGCATTATTGACGGCGTGGTTGGCATAAGCCGTGCCGTGCATACCCAGCATACCGATGCAGAGCGGGTGAGTTTCATCTATGGCGCCCTTACCCATTAAAGTGGTGGTAACAAGAATATTGGTCTTTTCGGCAAGGGCTGTTACTTCCGCTTGTGCGCCCGATGCCACGGCACCGCCACCCACATAGAGCACGGGGCGCTCCGCCTCGGCGATGAGCTGTGCCGCTTTTCGCAACTGCATCTCGGGCACCCGCGTATGAGGGCCGATGGGCTTATAAGAGGGAATAGATACCAGACGAGGATAGTCGTCCGGATCGAACTCGGTGACGGCTTTACTGACATCGAGCGGAATGTCTACAAGCGTTGGGCCGGGGCGTCCCGTGCGCGCGATATAGAAGGCCTCGGCAATGGCCTCGGCAAGGTCTTCGACTCGCTTCACCAAGAAGTTATGTTTGGTAATGGGCATTGTAATGCCGGTAATGTCGGCCTCTTGGAAGGCATCTTTGCCGATAGCTGAGGTGCGCACCTGGCCGGTGATCGCCACAATGGGAATAGAATCCATATAGGCCGTGGCGATTCCGGTTACCAAATTGGTGGCACCGGGGCCGCTGGTGGCGAGGCAAACCCCAACCTTTCCGCTCGAACGCGCATAGCCATCGGCCATATGAGCCGCCCCCTGCTCGTGTCTCACCAACACATGCTCGATCTCTTTACAGTCGAAGATGGCGTCGTAGATGGGCAGTACAGCCCCTCCCGGATAGCCGAAGATATGGGTAACCCCCTCTTTCTTTAAGCACTCTAGAAGTATCTGTGCTCCTGACAGTTGCATCTCTTTTCACTCCTCCACACTTGCGGTGCATCCTAATCCAAAAAAGCCTCTCATCCCCAAGGGACGAGAGGCTCTGCTCACGCGGTACCACCCTTGATATCGGCACGCATTAACGCAATGCGCACGTTGAATGCCCTAGGCATTCTGCCGATCACTCAAGGCGCTCTATCGGGCGCTAACCGGAAAGCCTACTGCGTGCCTCAGGGGCACGGTTCAGCATTTCTGCTCGGAGGGGAGTTTCAGCACGCCTCTGCATCGCCTTGCACCAACCGGCGACTCTCTGAAGCGAGAGCGTCGTGCCTACTGGCCTCGTCATCGCATTGCCATTTTCGGTTGTCAATCTAGATTATTGGCAAGTCGCATCTAGTTTACCACGTAGAAGCAAGATGTGTCAAGCCTTGCCAAAAAATTTTTCTAGAACGCCTCCTCCAAAACGGCGTGTAGCATGGGCACCAGCTGCTTCTTGCGTGATACCATATCCTCTAAGTCGAACTCTCCCTCCGCCACACGCGTAAAGGGTAGCGCCGTGAGGATCCACGGTTCTCCACGACATAACAGGTGGCTACGACCGGTAACGATGTCGGTGACCATAAGGCCGATGAGGGCCAACCCCTCGCGTTCACGACGCTCCTCTAAGGCCTGCAACAGCTCTTCTCGACGCTGTGCCAGGCTCTCCATACCGGTAACCTCTACCTGCCCGATCGAGACGGCCACTCCACCCATCTGATAGCTCTTGCGGTCGCCATCCAGAATCTCGTCGGCGCTGCGCTCGGTAAGCCCCGGAGCGGCATGCAGTAACTCCTGACCGTAGGCCTCTAGCTCGACCTTGGCTAACCGCGCCAACCACTCTGCAGCCGCCCGATCGCGATCGGTGGTGGTGGGAGAACGCAAAACCAGCGTGTCGGAGAGAATCCCGCTCAGCATCATCCCTGCTAATCCCTCCGGTGGCTCCAACTTGTGGGCTTGGCACTGCTCGGCGATCAGGGTACACGTGCTGCCCACAGGGTCCACCAAAAACGGGATGGGAGCAGCTGTGGGCGGGTTTCCAAGCCGATGGTGATCTAACACCCCCACGATCTCGGCCTCTTCGGCATCGGCAACCGCCTGAGAAAGCTCATTGTGGTCTACCAGGATCAGTCGGGCGCGTGGCGGTTGAAGAATGCGGCTACGCGTGGCCACCCCCACGTAACGCCCCGTTTCGGAGACAACCAGGAAATCGTCCGTCTCACTCCGCAGTAGCTGGTTACGATAGTCGCTGATGCGGTCGCTCACACGAAACACCACAGGGGTCTCGGCGATGGAAAGACAGGGCTGCGCCAGCATGGCCGTCACATTCATCGGAGCCATGTAGGCCCTTGCAAGCGCCAGGGAGGTTACCACGCCGACAGGCTTCCCTTCGGGGTCTACGACCGGCACAATGCGATCGCCCTCCGCCACCCGTGCCATGGCAGCGGGGAGAGGGGCATCCGGCGCTACAACCCCCTGATGGCGTGCACAGTGGCCAAAGGTAGGAGCGACCCCCGTTAACAGCATGGGCGGTGCCATGGAGAAGCGACTAAGGGCAAAAAGGGCCTGCTCTCCAGGTTGTCCTGCCCGCGCAGGCGTCACCTTCTTGCCGATCTGGTTCAGAAACCACGCGTAGCCCAACGCCGAGGCGATAGCATCGGTGTCGGGTCGCTGATGCCCTATCACATAGGTCACCTCGGGGTCCCATCGGTCACCCCGCTCTTTTGTATGGGCGCGTTGCGCCGCATCTTGTACTTGAACCATCCTGGGTTGTTACTCCTTGACCTACCAGCTCGCGTGAAACAGACGACGAAACGTTTTATGCCGCTATAGTGAGAAGCCGCTCAATGGCCTCAGCCACCCCGTCTTCCTCCACAGAGGCGGTTATCCAATCGGCCACCGCCTGCACCTCTGCAGGGGCGTCGGCCATGGCTACACCAATACCCGCCCATTCAAGCAACTCGATATCGTTCATATGATCGCCAATCGCCATACACTCTTGAGAGCTAATTCCTAGTCGCCGCGCCACCATCTCCGCTCCAGAGCGTTTATTTACCCCCGCCGCAAATATCTCGACTCCCCATAGCGCGTGGGTGCCCGACTGAATCACGGAGAAATCCTCAGACAGCGACTCGCGCATAGCCTTTACTAAGGCCTGCATCTCTTGCTGCGGCCCAAAGGACGCTACCGACACCGGAGTAAATGGCAGTTCGGATAGTAGGGACGCATAAGGCTGATAGCGTGGTGGAGTGGCGAAGGCCCCCACAGGCCGAGCAGGATGATAGAGCACGCGTGACTCCTCCACAAGAGGACGAAAGGCTGGCTCGTAGATATAGACCTGCTCTCCAGCATCTATCAATATGCGGGCCACTTCCAAAGCGAGCGCCGGCTCCAGGAGCCTCCGATGTAGAAGCGTCTCCGTAGGCGTTTCAATGGCAATAGCGCCATTAGATACAATGAGATAGTCCGGGGGTCGCCAAAGCTGCGCTGCCACCGGCTCCGCCGTATAACGTGTACGTCCCGTGCAGAGGCCAATCCATAGGCCCCGTTCTTGTGCTTTGGTAACAGCCCTCTGTACCGCCGCCGAGATCTGGTTGTCCGCTCCCACTAAGGTGCCGTCTATGTCTAAAAACAGCGCACGGATTTTGGAAGACGGCCCCTTCTGCATGGCTCTATTATACCCCGCAACGCGACTTTTTCAAGGGACTGTGAAAAATTTCACAGAAAATTTGCCCTTGCATACAGAGCGGCTTCTGTTTTGGTGTATACTGAAACCAACAAGACCGGCAGCAGCTATATGAAAAAGGAGGATAGCTTCAAGCCCTTATGAATATCATCGTTCTTGGCTGTGGTCGCGTTGGCTCAACCTTCGCCCGCCTTATGTATCATGACAATCACCATGTTACCGTTATTGACTTGCAAAACGAGGCGTTCCGCAGATTGGGAACGCGCTTTAAAGGGGAACGCATTATCGGCAACGGCATTGACGAAGATGTTCTTCGCAAAGCAGGCATCGGTAGCTGCGATGTGTTCGTGGCGGCAACTCAAGGCGATAACCGCAACATCATGGCCGCCCAAATCGCTAAGGTAGTCTTTAAAGTGCCCACCGTCATCGCCCGAATCTACGACCCCATTCGGGCCGATCGCTATCGCCAAATGGGCATCGTTACCATCTGCCCTACAACCATCGTTTCAGGGCTGCTGCGTGATTTTGTAAATACCAACACGTGGGGACTGGCAAAAGACTACTCAGCCGAGTATGTAGAGCTGAACGTATAAATTTAACTTGGCGCTTTAGGAAAGAAAACCAATGTATGTGATCATCGTGGGAGGTGGAAATATCGGCTACTACCTCGCTAAAACCCTTGCAGCCGAACACCATGAGGTGCTGTTGCTAGAAAAAGACCGCCTTCGCTACCAAACGATTTCCGCGGAGCTGGGCGAGCTTGTCATGCAGGGCGACGGGTGTGAGGTCGCCATCCAACGCCAAGCGGGCTTTGGAAGGGCCGATGTGGTCGTAGCGGTTACCGGAAGCGACGACGATAACCTCGTGGTATGCCAAATGGCCAAAATGGAACATAACGTTCCACGCACCATTTCGCGCGTTAACGACCCTAGAAACGAAGCCCTTTTTAAAACCCTGGGCATAGACGCCACCGTGAGCTCTACAAAAATCATCTATAATCTTATTGAACAAGAGGTTGGAGGGGGTGAAGTCATTCCGCTGGCCGCGCTTAACCGCGGTAACATCGAGATCGTGGAGATCGAGATCGGCCCGAAATCACCTGCAGTTGGCAAAACCATTCGTGACCTCGACTTGCCCACTCAAGCGCTTATCATCTCTTTGATTCGAGGAGAGCAGGCCATCTTGCCAACGGCCGATTCGACTCTGATGGAAGGAGATGGCGTTATCGCCTTGGTGACAGCTGACAAAGCCCGCCAGCTCCGCGACCTGTTTGCAGAACCGTAAGCGAGCCGAACATGACGGACAACCAAACCCATCGGCCACGCGACGCCTGTACCTTTGCAGCGCAAGCGCTCGCCCATCGCCTTAGCCGCATGCTCTCCTACTTTGATGGGGTGTTAAACGGCAAAGACCCAGAGGCCGTGCATCAGATGCGTGTCTGGTCGCGAAGAGCTCGTGTGGTCTTTGAACTTTTTGCCAACTGCTTTGATGAGAAAGATTTCAAAGAATTAAGTAAGGAGCTTCGCCGCATTACGCGCGCTTTACGGGAAGCAAGAGACCTCGACGTGATGCTAGAGCGCCTCCAAAGGGAACAAGAGAGCTTGCCCACCTCGCAACGCGCCGGCATTCAACAACTTTGCGAACAACTGACCCAACGGCGTGCCCAAAAGCAGCGGGAGGTGGCTGCAACGCTAACACGCTTTGAAGCACAGCGCGTGAAAGAGCGGTTTGAAAAACTGCTCGCTCCTTATGGCGCCACACTCAAACTAAGAACGAGTCAAAAGATACCAAAGAACGGACATGGCAAAGGCAAACCAACCCCTCCCTAAACAGCGATCTATGTCGGTACCACAAGCGGCTGTTGTGGCAATGCGGCGTCATCTTGCCGAGGTCATGCAACATGTTTCAGCGCTCCACCAGCCCGAAGCTGTTCACGAGCTGCACGATCTGCGCATCGCCATCAAACATCTTCGCTATACCTTAGAGCTTTTCTTGGAGGCGCCAGAGATGGAGACTGTTCTTTATCCCTCCGAGAAAACCGCCTTGGAAGCGCTTCTCGTAGACCTTCGCTGCCTTCAGGAGCTGCTTGGCAACATTCACGATGCCGATGTTCTTATGCCCACCCTGCTCAAACAGCTCGGCCGTATGGCTCATAAAGGCTATGGCAAAGATGCCCACGGCATGCCAATTATCGGGGTACACCATGTGGACCTTGAGGGGTGTGAAGGCCTCGTTGCGCTCTGCTGCCGTATAAAGGAGCAACGAGCACAACATTATGCTGAACTGCGCCGAGTTTGGGAGCGCCCCGACCGACAGCAACTTCTCTCTGATCTCGCAAAGCTGCTTGCCCGGCTTGACACCGAGCTAGCCCCTGTTCAGGAGGGGTAGCCAAACCATGTCGCGCCAGAAACCGCCCACCGAGCAAACCGCCACCAGCCCGCCCTTCGATCTGCACCGCATCCCCGGACTTGGCCCCATCCGCGTTCGTGCCTTACAAAAGGCGGGCTTCGATAGCCTGGCAGCACTCCAACATAGCTCAGAGGAGAGTTTGGCCGCCATTCCTGGCATTGGGCCGATAAAAGCGCGCCAGATCAAAAACTATGTGGAGCAGTTCCCTCCTGTCGCCCTAGGAACAACAGAGCCTACGGTTGCAAGCCCTTTCGCCGACCTCAGCTGGCTCCGCGTGGTCTCTCTTCCACGCCAGGCAACCCCTTTGCAGCGAGCCGCACGCGAGGTTTTTCGAGAGATCGTCGCTATTCTTCTCTCCTCTGCTGCCTTAAGCTACCGTCGCCGTCTGCTCCATGCGCTGCTGCACCTTCTTCAAGGCTGCGCGCTTCTACTGCAGCAGGCACCACTCGAAACACCGCCGGAAGACGACACCAAGCTGCAGCAACTGCAGAGCCTCTGTTCTCTCCTCCAACGCACCCTAGCTGATGCGGTTACCCAGAGCTCACGCCTCGGCATGGACAACAAAGCGCAGGCACGACTCGCACGACAACTTCGCAAAATCGCCAAAGACCTCGGCTTCGAATCGGCCTCACAGAGAGGACAAAAGAGATGACCGCTACCGCTCCGCGCATCGTCGCTGCCATAGACGTGGGCACCAATTCGGTAAAGATCATCGTCGTAGACGCCACGGCAGGCTGCGAACGTCTCCTCTACGAAAATACCCTTATCTGTCGGCTCGGGGAGGGAATGCAGGCCTATGGTATGCGCCTCAAAGAGGCGGCCATTCGACGTACCCTAGAGGCCCTCGAGGAGTTGGTGCAGCAAGCGCGCGCCCACGGAGCCCAACAGATCGCCGCGGTAGGTACCGCCGCGTTGCGGGAGGCGCAAAACCGCGACGAGTTTTTGCAGCGTGCCCAAGAGCGACTCGGGATCCCCATCGAGGTGATATCGGGCACAGAGGAGGCGCGTCTCTCGTATTTGGCCGTGAGGCGCGACCCTATGTGGAGGGAAAGCCCGCGCCTTATGGTGGTGGACATCGGTGGGGGCAGCACCGAGGTGATCGTCGGCGACTCGGCAGGCAAAGACATCGCTTTCCGAGTGAGCCTAGAGGTTGGGGCGGTTCGGCTCACGGAACGGTTTTTGCGTTCCGATCCACCAACGCTCGCCCAACTTGATGGAGCGAGCCAGGCCGTTCGCGCCGCCCTCGAACACCTGCCGGCAACATTACGACAACGGCCGTGCACCCTGGTTGGGGTTGGCGGCACCATCGCCAACCTTGCCGCTATAGATAAGGGCGGAGTTCAGAGCGCCACGGAACTGCACCATCATGTTATTCCGGTGGCACGACTAGACCAGATTCTGCGCCGCCTAGCCACCCTATCTATCGAGGAGAGAAAGACGATTCCAGGGCTAGAGCCGGCCCGTGCCGACATCATTGTGGCCGGAGCCCTCATCCTTTCGCTTCTTCTCTCTCACCTAGAAGCCGAGCAGATCGCCGTCAGTATTCGTGGGCTGCGTTGGGGTTTGCTGTACGATCGGTTTTGCCACGAGACTTCGTCTTAGGCACCTCACGTCGCAGCAGTCGTCGCGCCCTCTATTGAGGCCATGAGCGTTGCACCCGGCGCTACCTGCCTAAACTTAAACGAACCAATATCCCAAAAACGAGCGTGATGAGGCTTAGAGCAAACCCGATGAAACCTAAAATCGTCCATACCTGCTCGCGTCGAAAATAGTCATCTACGCTCTCATAACGATTGTAGCGCCAAGCTAACTTATGGCCGTTCAGACCTAACCATATGCTGATGCCAAAGCCAATTAACCACCCGATACCGGCACCTACATTGCCAAGTACACTCGACATGCTTCCCAAGAGTACATTGAGGCAAAACAACCCGATGCCAGCTAACACAAGGCCGTGAAAGAGCAGCCATAGGCAACCACAACCAAAAGCGCCCCAGTTCCACTTTAACGCCTCGATTTCAGGAGGCACGTCCGCGCGCATGCCAGACGTGTTCTGAGCCGTTACGGGCTGGCTATAACCGACCTGCACACCCCTCCCATAGATAGGGCCGGCGCTTGGCGTCGGCGGCGTAGCCTCCACAGTCGGCTGAGAGGGCATTGTGGGTTGAGGCATTGCGGTGGGAAACCGCAGCTCGCTTAACGCGGAGGCGGGCAGCTGCTGACCCGTTGAAGCATCCTCTAACATCGTTGTCGGCAGAATACGGTTCTCATCTATCCACTGCTGCAAAGTGGGAATATCTGCCGGCCCGTACCGATTTCCATCTTGCGCAAGCACATAGTACTGTGCCATCCGTTCCCTCCTTTTATTTTGAGACGGTTGCGTCTCCTTTTTCTCCCTTAGTCAGTACTATGACAATGGGCGTTATACGATTCTTTATAACCGACCTAGATTCCTTCTTGTAGCCTACAAGACCACAGCGGCTGACATCTTTGGGTAAACTATGCAGAGATTTCGTGACTTTGTAGCTAGGAACTTTGGAGAGCGCTTTTTATGATCGATCGCTACACGACCCCGGAGATGCGAAGGCTTTGGAGCCGGGAAAACAAAACACGTCGCTGGCTGGACGTGGAGATCGCCGTTTGCGAAGGGCTTGAACACTTTGGCTACATTCCGCCCGGAACGACTGCAAAAATAAGCCAAAACGCCCGCTTTGATCTCGCCCGCATCGATGAGTTGGAAAAAGAGACGCGCCATGACGTGATGGCTTTTGTAAAAAACGTGACGGAGAACCTTGGCGAGGAGGGGCGCTTTCTCCACTACGGCGTGACCTCTTACGACATTGTAGATACCGCGCTCGCTCTGCTGCTCGGCGAGGCCTGTGACCAGATCATCGCACGGGCTAAAGCGCTCAACGAGGTCATTCGGATGCGCGCGCGTGAGCATAAGCACACCGTAATGATCGGGCGCACCCATGGCATCCATGCCGAACCCATCACGTTCGGCTTTAAGTTGGCCACCTGGCTCGATGAAATGAACAATAATATCGAGCGGTTACATCAGGCTCGTGAGGCTGTGCGCGTGGGCAAGGTCTCAGGGGCAGTGGGTACGCACGCCAATATCGGCCCCGAAGTGGAGCGCTACGTGTGCGAGCGGCTCGGGCTAAAACCAGCCCCCATCTCTACTCAAATCATCGCTCGCGATCGACATGCCCAACTGATGGCCACGTTGGCCATCTTAGCTGGCTCCCTCGAGCGGTTCGCTACCGAGATCCGTAACCTCGCCCGCACCGAGATCCGTGAGGTCCAAGAGTACTTTGCCCCCGGCCAAAAAGGCTCCTCGGCCATGCCACATAAGCGCAATCCTTGGAACTGTGAAACCATCTGCGGCCTCGCGCGTGTGGTGCGCAGTAACCTCTTTCCCGTTCTCGAATCGATGGCGACATGGCACGAACGGGATCTCACCAATAGCAGTGTGGAGCGCATCGTACTGCCCGACACAACCACGTTGGTGGACTGGATGCTTCAAAAATTCGCGACGATATTAGAGAAATTAGAAGTCTACCCAGAGAATATGCGCCGCAACCTCGAAAAGATGGGTGGACTGGTGTTTTCTGAACAGATCATGCTGGCACTTATTGCGAAGGGTCTGTCACGAGAAGAGGCCTATATGGTGGCTCAGCGCAATGCCGCCAGAGCTTGGGCGGGTGAAGATTTCCGCCAGGCTATCGCCTCCGACCCAGACGTCCAAAAGTATCTTACCCCGCAAGAGATCGAAGAGGCCTTTAGCCTGCAGCATCATCTAAAGAACCTGGAGCATACCTTCCAAGCCTTGGCGATCTAGGGCTTTCAGAGCTAGATCGGCTTTCGTGCAAGTGCGAAAACGCGATTCCAGCCCTTCCATCGCCGCGATACTAAGCGGTAAAAGGTGAAAATGCGCTGGGAATCTGTGACAGCGCCGCAACCGGGAAGCGAAGCGTCTCCATAGGACGCAGTTGAGGCAGAAGGCGCAAAATGCGCGTTTCCGGCTCTTGACGTTCAAGGAGCGGCAGCAGCAGCTTCTGGCCCATAGCGCGTGCCAGGGTGATGAAATCTACGTCGTGATAGGCATAGCCCTCGCCGAACAGCAGCGGCATCTCCGTGCCTCCCTGTCCGGCCATTGCGAACTCGCCAGGTTGAAAGCCTAACCGCATGCCATGACGTGCCAACGCCATCTCCACACCGTACCAGGTGCCTCGTCCTGCGGCCGAGACGGCCCCCGTCGGACGTTCTTGTTCCGGCATAGATAGCCAGCGCTCCATGAACATCGCGGCCTCATGCTCTTCAGGCAAGCCTTTCCCCGCAATAAAACCAAGGAACGACTGCGGTGGCTCCTCACCAAAAAGATCGCAAAACGCCTGCATGTAGCCTTTGAAAAGTTTTTGTGAGTAGACAAGGCCATCATCATAGCCAAAGTAGGCGATCCGGCGATGTCCTCTTGCCTTCAAAAACTCGAGGGCATTTCGCATCATGACCTCATGATCGAAGTCCGCCTGATACCACTGCGGGTGCGCCTCTTCAAAGCGCCCCTTTACTACAAATGGGATGCCGATCTCAGCGAACTGAGCCGCCGGCTTCTCGATGTCACGTTCCAGCCCCCAAAGGATAATGGCATCACACGTGCCCGGAGCCAATAACCTCGCGATATGGAGGGCAGCCTGCTCTTCGTTCAACACCGCCTTCACTAGCAGGTCGTAATCTTTTTCCGCCACCACATCCGCCAAGGTCTCAACGATGGCGCTATAGCCTGCCGGCCCAAAGAATACACACGCCACCACTTCTGTACGCCCACGGCGAAGGGCACGCGCCGCGGTATTAGGCCGGTAGTTCAACTCACGCGCCAACCGCAAAATACGCTCTCGGTTCTCCGGAGAAACCCAAACGCCCGGCCGATTATTTAACACTCCGGCAACGAGGCTCTGAGATAGGTTCAAGCGTCTCGCGATCTCTTTTTGGGTTATACGCGCCACAATCTCCTCCTTACAAACTTTTCGCTACCCTGCGAACTCCCCCGTAAAGCCTGTTAAATGTGCCTCCGTAAGCCGTACTGGCACCAAACGCCCGATAAGCGACTGGGGGCTACGTGGGCTTCCGGGAGGCATGCTGAAATGTACGAGCTTGAGCGTGCGTGTGTACCCGCTCAGCTTGCTGGGGTCTTTACGACTGAACCCCTCGACCAACACCTCCTGTATCTGGCCAACCTGTTGAGCATTGATTTCACATGTAATGCGGTTTTGTAAGGCGATGAGCCGGTTCAATCGCTGAATTTTCACCTCGCGCGGCACCTGGTTCTCCATTGCAGCTGCCTTTGTGCCTGGACGCGGGCTGTAGGCGAACATAAAGGCCGAATCAAAGCGGATCTTTTCCACCACACGCAACGTGTTTTCAAACTGTTCTTCTGTTTCGCCCGGATAGCCCAGCATAAGGTCGGTGGTGATCGCTATCCCGGGAACACGCGCCCGAAGCTTGTCCACAATCTCACAAAACTGTGCCACCGTGTAGCCCCGATGCATATGTGCCAAAAGCTCGTCATCGCCTACCTGAAGCGGTAGATGGACATGCTCACACACATGCTCTAGCCTGGCGATGGCCTCGATAAGCTCATCGCTGAAGTCTCGTGGATACGGTGAAGTAAAGCGAATGCGCTCTATGCCCGGAATAGCATTAATGCGCTCTAGCAGCTTATAAAAAGGCACTTTGCCGCCAGGCAGATTCTTCCCATAGGAGTTCACCGTCTGTCCAAGCAGGGTTACCTCCTTGGTTCCCTGACGCGCCAGCATCTCTATCTCCGCAACGATCTCCTCTGGAGGCCGGCTGCGCTCTCTTCCGCGCGTAAGGGGCACAATGCAGAACGTGCAGAACTTATCACAACCGTACATAATAGGCACATGGGCCTTCAACTTCGGCTTGCGCTCCACCACACGTTTCGGAACGTCGGTTACCACAGCCCCCTTGCGGGGTGGCAACGCAAGCGCGGTGAGCGGAACAAAATTTTTTAGAGACGCCGCCCCCTGCGATTCCGAGGTAGCCATGAGGGGAGCCGCCTGCTCTGAAAACTGTGCGCGACGTTGCTTCACCTGCTGCACAAGCGTGGGCAGCATGGCAATGTTGCCCGTACCAATAACCATATCTACATGGGGTGCCCGCTCCCTAAACTCCTCGGCTCGCACCTGAGCCATACAGCCACAAACGCCAAGAATGATCTCCGGACGGCGCTCCTTAAGATGTCGCAACTTCCCCAAAACGCTCCAAACCTTTTCCTCCGGCTTGGCACGTACACTGCAGGTGTTGAGCAAAATCACCTCCGCCCGATTCATATCCTCCACAGGGCGATACCCCATCCCTTCGAGGAAGAGCCCCATCTGTTCTGAGTCCTCCTCGTTCATTTGGCAGCCCCATGTGAGAATATGATAACCTCCAACCACCTCTTCTGTCTCTTTTGATCGCTTCTCCAAAAGCTCTTGCATCGGTCAATCTCCAATATTTATCCCCACTATTTTACCTCTCACTGAAAAATAACGGCAAAGTAGCTGGCGATGTTCGCATGTTTTGTTAGGCACTGCCTACCTTCACGGTGCCCTTTCTCTTTAGCAGGTTTTCTCTAGGTCGAAAAAGAAGTTTATTGTGCACTTATTCGCCAACACCTGTATCGTCTAAGGAAGGAACTGATATGGCTCTACCATGGCTCATCTTCTTACTGTGGCCGCCCTTTGCTGCGCCTCTCCTCACCCACAGCTGCCCATCCTCTCCACCCTCTTCCGCAAATACCATGCTGCCGGCCTATCAGCGCGCTGCTCAGTTCAACTCAGAAGCCATGGGGCGCTTGGTCACCAACGCCTCCATTCAACCTCACTGGCTGCCCGATGGCGATCATTTTTGGTACGCCTTCCACTCTCCAAAAGGTACGACTTTTATCCTCGTAGATGCGTCCACCGGTCGCCTAGAGCCGGCCTTCGATGCCTCCAAGGTGGCCCATCTCCTTGCTCGCATAACCGACAAGCCTGTGCTTCCACTTCAGCTGCCGTTCTCCAACTTTCTCTACACACCACAACGCGATGCAATAGCCTTTGAGTTGGCAGGAAAGTGGCTTCGTATCTCCTTAAAGGACTACTCCTACCGGTATATCGCAACGCCTAAACTCTCTTTGCCCGCCGTTGCCCCAACCCAAAAGCCCTCACCTTCAGCCTATCCGCAGTTTTACCTGGCGAACAATAACATCGTCATGCGCATATCCGCAAACGACGAGAAGCCTCTAACCACCGATGGCAATGCGCAGAACACCTACTCCGCCTTTTCCCTGTCGCCTAACCGCCGTTATCTTGCGGCATGGCGCACCGTTCCGGGAGAGCATGGTGAAATGTACAATGTCGTGTCTGTTCCTAGCAACGGCTCACTACGTCCCACTTTGCGCGCCTACCCCTACGATCTTCCAGGCGACCGCCTCGATATCCATCATCTTATCCTCTTCGATCTTCAAAACGGAACGGAACAGGAGGCGAAGGCCGACCCAATTGATTGGGGTGGCCCACCAGAAATTCGTTGGCAGCCCGATGGTCAACACTTTACCTACCTACAAACCTACCGTGGGTATCATCGCGTATGCCTCTACGAAGGAGATGCAGCTACAGGGGCAGTACGCCCCCTGATAGATGAGCGCAGCAACACCTTCGTCTATCCTCCTTGCAACTATCTCAAATTTCTCGACTCAACTCACGAAATTATCTGGGCATCTGAACGCGATGGGTGGTGCCACCTCTATCTCATTGATGAGCAGACCGGCAAGGTTAAGAACCAGATCACCAAAGGCCCATGGGTTGTTAGGAGCGTGCTCGACGTAGACGCTGAGCACCGTCGCATCCTCTTTACCGCTTGTGGCCGTGAACCGAACCAAAACCCATACTACATTCACTACTACGAGGTCAACTTCGATGGATCCGGCCTGCGCTGCCTAACGCCCGGTAACGGCCAACATACCCTGCAATTCTCTCCCAATCACCGATTCTATCTCGATACCTACTCTCGCGTAGATATGCCGCCCATCACCGAGTTGCGGCGCACCTCTGATGGGGCCTTACTCTGTACATTGGCAAAGGCCGATGTTAGCCGCCTACTCGCCACCGGATGGCGCTTTCCAGAGCCGTTTCACGCCAAAGGACGAGACGGTAAAACGGATATTTGGGGCGTTATCTATCGCCCATCTAATTTCAACCCGCATAAGAAATATCCCGTAATCGAAGATATCTATGCGGGCCCCCAGGATTCGTTTACCCCTCTCTCCTTCAGCGCTCAACGAGCCGACCAAGCCTTAGCCGAACTGGGGTTCATCGTGGTACAGATGGACGGCATGGGCACCGCGAACCGCTCAAAAGCGTTTCATGATGTTTGCTATAAGAATTTGGGCGACTGTGGCTTTCCCGACCGCATCGCTTGGATGAAGGCGGCTGCCGCGAAATATCCCTCTTTAGACCTTACCCGCGTGGGCATCTACGGTATGTCAGCCGGCGGCTATGAATCGGCTCATGCGCTTCTCGTCCACCCAGAGTTCTATAAAGTGGCTGTCTCTATGGCGGGCAACCACGATTCGCGTACCGATAAGGTGTGGTGGAACGAGCTGTGGATGGGCTATCCCGTTGGGCCCCAGTACGCAGCACAATCCAACGTGACGCTCGCTTCCAAGCTACAAGGGCATCTCCTGTTGATACACGGTGGCCTTGACGACAACGTGAATCCGTTCGCCTCTACCATGCAGTTTGTCAACGCACTCATTCAAGCCAACAAAGATTTCGATATGCTCTTTGTGCCGGAAGCCGGCCATGGTTTTGGCCCTTATGTTCAGCGACGTATGTGGGACTATTTTGTGCAGCATCTGCTGCACAAAAAACCTCCCAAAGAGTTCCTATTGACTCAAGGCGGCGATAACGGATGCACGGTTACATTTCGGAATCTACTGGACCAACCGGTTAAAATCTACTGGATTAATGGCAGCGACCGCGTGCTCTACCACACCTTGTTACCGGGCCAGAGCGTGGTGCAGCACTCTTTTATTGGGCATCAATGGGAGGCCGAAGTGAATGGGCATGTGGTTGCCCAGTACACGGTTGCGGCAGAATCGCCCCTCTGGGAGATACTTCCCGAAACAACTTATCTCGAAGCCGACAGCCCAGCGAAGTCGCCATAACATTGAAGGAGATCGTTGAGGAGTAACCGTTTGGGATGAACCCACCAGTTTTTTCAGAGCGGGAAGCGGACACCTTCCTTTTATTATTGAGCAGGAAACACAAGAGAGCTTATAGAATGGTTGGATGTGCCCTTCGAAACTTGAGCAGAGGAATAGGATGATAAAGCGCAACCTTCCTTTTGTGCCGCCCCTATCTTGCCCCCCAACGTTGGCGGAATGGCAAGAGCAACGCGAGCGAATAAAGCAAACGCTCCTCTCACTCCTGGGCGATCTTCCTCCAAAATCTACTCCCGAGGTCGAACAGCTTGAATGCGGACAGCGTGAAGGAGTGCGATTTGAACGTTTCCGATTCCATAACGGCGACCCACTTGGCGGTGAGGGTGCGATCGTGACGGGATATCTTCTCTTTCCGCAACAGCTAGACCGCCCCGCCCCTGCTATTCAGTATCTTCATTGGCACGGTGGGGAGTACGATGTGGGGAAAGAGCAACTTTGGCGACGTGGTGCGCGAGGAACCTCCATTGCACAAGAGCTTGTATCTCGAGGCTATATGGTTCTGGCCATAGATGCCTATGGCTTCGGAGAACGCGCTGGCACCGGCCCCGATGGCCCGGAGGAACGAGGCGGCCAAGAAGAGGCCTCTTGGGCAAAACTGAACCTTTGGTACGGACGCACCTTATGGGGCATGATGCTTCGAGATGAGCAGCTTGCCCTCGACTATCTGCTGACGCGTCCTGAAGTGGATGGTCAACGAGTCGCTGCCATGGGCATGAGCATGGGCAGCACCCGAGCCTGGTGGCATATGGCCGTGGATGAGCGCGTGCGATGCGGCATCGGCATCGCCTGCCTTACCCGTTACCAAAACCTTATACAGACTGGTGCCTTAGCTACCCACGGCATCTACTTCTTTGTGCCCAACTTCCTTCGCCATTTCGACACCGAAGCTGTTGTCGCCTTGTGCGCCCCCAGGCCCCTGTTGCTCTTGAACGGCGAACTCGATCGCAGCACACCGGTACCCGGAGTTGAGGCGATCAATGCGGCCGTTGAAGCGATATACGCCCTCTACGAGCAGCCGGCAAATTATCGAAGCCTGGTCTACCCTAACATCGGCCACGAATGGACACCCGCCATGTGGGAAGAGCTATTTCAATGGCTTGAAATGCATTTGTGATCGAAGGCATTAGCCTCTCTGCCAAACCGCTCTGAAAGACGACGACTTTTTCAACAAAAAGAGGCTTAAGGGAGATCTCCCTTAAGCCTCTTTGCTTCTCAGGTTTTTTATATTTTTTAGGCGAACAACGGGAGGTTAGTGAAACTTCCGTTAAGTATCTTCTGGGAGGAGACGCCAAGCCACTTGTCGAGCAGCGTGGCATAAACCTGACGGAAATCCACATTGAACTTCAGGTTGCCCAGATAGAGATCGTCCAGCGGCGGATACTCGCCGTAGAAGCCACCTCGCACGGCTCCGCCCATCACAAACAGACAGCTGCCTGCGCCGTGATCCGTGCCTCCAGAAGCGTTCTCTTGCACCCTGCGTCCGAACTCGGAGAAAGTCACTAACGTAACACGATCGGCTACCCCGATCTGCTCCAACTCGGCGTAGAAAGCCGCCAGCGAGTCGGAAAGGTCTTGCAACAGTCGGGCTTGCGTTGGGAACTGGTTTGCGTGGGTATCGAAGCCTCCGGTCGAGACATAGAATATTTTGGTGCCGAGGTCGGCTTTAATCAACTGCGCAATGGTATGCAGATTACGCGCAAGCGGCGACATCTGTCCTGTCCGTCCCACGTAGCTGGGCGCATCCAGCGTGCGCCCTGTTGGGCTTCCAGGCTCGTCATCTTGCTGGTTTGCCTCGGCCTGCAGCGCCTTGCGAATGCGCTCGCTACAGGTGTAGGCCTCTAGTCCCAGCTTCCGCACGAGGTCGTCGGTGCTGTTGGCCATGGTGCCCTGCGAGTAGAGCGCGGTAAAAGCGGCGATCTCGGCGTTGTGCTCGGCGGGAGCGATCGTCTGTAGCTGGAAAGCGTTGGGGTTCTGCATGGAGACAACCGAGCCGAAGTCACTGTAGAGCGCACGAGGAAGCTCGCCTCCTATGTTGATACCCGCCAACGGATTCTCTCTTAGGTGTCCATCGTCGTCAAAGTAACGCCCCAGCCATCCCTCTCGTACCACCGTGGACACCGGGTCGGCGGTCTGCCATATCTCTTGGCTGCGGAAGTGAGAGAAATTCGGGTTGGGATAGCCTACTCCCTGCACCACTGCAACATGTCCCTTTTCAAAAAGCTGCCGTAAAGCCGACATGGAGGGATGTAGCCCAACCGAGTTGGAGATAGGCAGCACCTGATCTTTTGGAATACCGATAGTGGGTCGGTTCTGATAGTATAGAGGGTTCGTGTAGGGAATGAGCGTGTTGAGCCCATCATTCCCTCCGAACATCTGCAGCACCACAAGAATGTTTCCCGTGCCGGCTTTCGAGCGACCGTTTTCATCTGTCAGCTCGGCAGCAGCACGCACCAGGCTGCTAGGAGCCATCATTCCAAACGAAAGGAAGGTTAACCCGTTTCGAATAAATTCACGACGTGTCGTTCGCATAGCTTTGTCTCCTCGCTCCTTCCATCCGCTTGCTCTCAAGGCAAACGATGGATATCTTTGCGTCAATTTCTCCCTCATTAAACCAGTTGATACTCCGGGGTCAGCAGAATCAGGTGAAGTAGGCCATGAACTTTCATCAGCTTGTCCCGAGGGATACGCCCCGTATTCGCAATGGTAAACGGCTGGTAGGTGCCTGTTCGCTCGGTGTTCATATAGTTCACCAGAATATCGCGGGTCTTCTCCATCACCGGGCGGTGCAGCACGCGCTCGGCCAAATAGTCTACAATAGCCTCTGCACTGCGCAGCTGGTTCTCGGCGATCTGTTGCTCTAGGCTGGCCAACAAGGGCTGGTTCTCTTCATTCAGTCGGGCAAGCTGCATAGCAAAGTTGAACCGTGCCATCAACGTAGTTGTGTTGATCCAGGTAAGCCCTCCATCCCATCCTTTCACGCTGGGTGGGTTGAACAGCTCTTGGTTCATCGCCCGCATCGCTGCAGGAAGAAATCGCACGGGGACCTGCGCTCCTGTCGCACGAACCGCACTGACCACGAAGTCCGTAGGGCTTTTAACCTTGCTCCACATGGCCTTTTCCGAGTAGAAAACAGGTGAACGGAACATGGCTTCAAGCACGGGCTTTATCTCGTAGTTGGACTTGCGGAAAATCTCTGCGAAAGGCCGTACCTCCTCCGGTGTGGGGTTTTCGTGAATGAAGAACTTAAACAGCTTAGTGCAGATAAAGGGAGCACAGGCGGGCTGTTGCATGATGATGTTCACGATGTCGTCCCCGTTGAAGTTGCCCGTTTGCCCAAGAAAGGTCTTTATGCCGTCATCATGCTGACGGGGGAGAAATACATACTCACCGGTAAGGCGGTTGAACGTCCAACCGGTGAAGGCTCTAGCGCTCTCACGCACGTCCTGCTCGGTGTAGTGACCGATGCCCAACGTAAAAAGCTCCATCAATTCGCGTGCGTAGTTCTCATTGGGGTGCCCCTTGCGATTGGTGTTGTTATCGAGATACCAGATCATCGCAGGGTCTTTCGACACGGCTAGCGTGAGTTCATGAAAATTACCGACGGCATGGCGGCGGAACAGCTGGTTCTGCTGAAACATCAATCGCGCAGAATTCACTTTAGAATAGGCCGTCGCGAAGTGGCCGTGCCAAAACAGGGTCATCTTCTCTTGTAACGGCCTATCCGTCTGCACCATTCGATTGAGCCACCATATCTGAAGATCGGCAATGTTGTTTTGATCAAGAATGTCGTTGAGCTGCCGGTCTTCCATGGCCTCGAAAGTATCGGGGCCAAGCACCTCGTCGTAGTGGACAAGCTTGTGGATGGTGGCATCAAAACCCTCTTTTAAGCAGGCGAGCACTGTGTCTCGATCGGCTCCGAAACCCGCCCGGCGCAGCAGATGCGCCATTCTCTGATAATCTTGCGAATGTACCTCTGCACTCATATTTCGTCTCCCATCAGCCCTGAAAGACTGGCGCTATGAATGAGATAGATTCAACGCTTTACAACAATTTCTGGCCACGTTGATAACCTTTCAGACGCAGTAGCAAGGAAAAAGTTCGAACAATTTTTCTCATTTGTTGGAGAGAAACCGGTAAAATCTCCGTTGCCGATAGCAAAAATCTATGCGACAATAGAATTAAGACATCACCGGCCTTACGCCCCGAAGCGGAGGGCAACAAGGGGATCTCGAAACAGGTGCAAGCCCAAGACGTCGAGAGCCCAAAACGAACGGTAGGTCTTAGTGTTCCTGTAAAAGGAGACCAAACACGATGTCTGTACAACCCTACACGCAAGGTGGATTCTTCTGGACGAATCCATCGGACACTAAACCTCTAAAGGCCGACGCAATGGCACGTGAGCAGGCGCTTGGGCAACAGCTCGAGCAGCAGCTCTCGGCGCGTATCGCGCAGATACGGCGTGCCCTCTTTTCAGCGTCGCCGACGTCAGGCGATGCTGGTGACGCAACGGCCTATAGTCTAACAGCTGCCTCCGAATCGCCTACACGATTGGATATTGAAGCCTAAAAGGTTTTGCGATCTCGGATCATCTTGGTTTGGAAGCTTTTAAGAAACCAAGGATGTGGATTGGTTCCTAGGCCTTCTGGCACTGCTTATTGCTCTCGTTTAGGACGAGAGCATTTTTTTGGATGTGTTGACAGCTCCCCAAGCGTGCGCCATAATGAGCGTTAGACGTAGGTACAATATTACGCAAAATTATTTTAATCTAAGCAAGAAGACAAGACGGACTGTCGCCGGTCATTTTGATTAACATGGAGAATACAATGCGAGGGGAACGAACCCCCGACGCTCTCTCTAGAGCTCTGGCCGAACCTTCGCGTCGCGCCATTCTAGAGAGCCTTCAGTTCGGACGCCGCACGGTAACAGAGCTTGTGCGAGCGACCGGCTTGAAGCAACCGAATGTATCTAACCATTTGGCGAAGATGCGCCAACAAGGCCTTGTACGGGCTGAACGTGTGGGCCGATTTGTCTACTACTCCCTTGCCATGCCCTTCGCCGATGTGCTTCTTCGCATGCATGAGATCGCCGCCTCCGCAACTTCAGCCCCCCAATCCTCCACCCCAAACCCCTCTACAGAGGTATCTTCGGTGAATCCGCCTTCGCTAGAGCAAGTTGCTGCGTGGCGCAAAACTCTTCTCGATGCGCTCTTACAGGGAGAAGAGTCCACCGCCGTCATCCTCGTTAACTCGATGCTCGCTCAAGGCGTTACTATGCCTTTCATCTACGAGGAGATCTTTCAGTTTTGCTTGCAGCAGATCGGTGAGATGTACCAACAGGGTCTTACCGATGAAGCGCACGAGCATCTCGCTTCGGCCATCGTCGAGCGTCTTATGGCTCGGATCGCTCAGTTCTACACTCCCATTGCCCTCGTTGGGTGCCGTGCTGTGCTAGGCTGCGTCGCAGGGAACTGGCATCAGCTTGGCCTACGCATGATCGCCGATAGCCTGCACGCCCTCGGATGGGAAACCCTCTTTTTGGGGGCCAATGTTCCCACCCCTAGTTTCGTGGAGATTGTGCGTTCGGCCAAACCCAACCTTGTGGTCGTATCCGTCGCCATGCAAGAGCAATGGGACGAGGCTCAGCGCCTTCTACAGCATCTCAACAAGTTGCGTCAGGAGCATGCGTTTCTTATTGCTGTGGGTGGTCACTATATTGACGATCACCCCGAGCTCGTTCCCCAAGGCGAGGGTTTTCTCTCGGCCCCTACTCTCTCCCGATTTTTAGAGTATATACGTGCTCGCTGGCCGAAAGGCTGTTATGAGGAGACTGAAACATCGCGCAATACTGATGATGGGTAATGTGAACCCTCTCTTTAATGTTCCTAGGGAGCATTTGGGAACCTTTTTCCCCCCTTCTCTAAGTAATCTACTACAGAACGTTGCTGTTTGAACAAATTGGGTAAATACGTAGTCAGAAGAACCGTCGCTCCGTTGATTATGGGCGCACTGCATCTCTATGAGAACGTATATTGATTTAAAGGCCAAATACCCATAATATGTTGTAAGGGTTACGTTCTCGCCCACCTACCGAGGATTATGATATAATCCGTTTGAGGAGGGCTGAAAAGGCCTTTAGAAAGAGCAGAGGCTCGAATAACATGGTCGTTTTGACAATTTAGTCCCTTCGGTGTGCGATCTTCGCACCGATGGGGCTTTTCGCTTTAAAGGGTAACGGCCCGAATGCCAAAAACAGAAGAGCTTATCACGAAAACCAAAACAATCCGTTTGCATATATGAAAGGCAGACAGCAGGAGGCTGTATGAAGATGACAGGCACAAGCACTACCGACTTCCTGAGAAGGATGTCTGAACAACGTGCCCATGAACGCGAATTGGCGTGGGAGGGGACCTTTGCCGATTATCTCGACATGGTCATTAAAAACCCCCGCATCGCCGATCTCGCCCATGCTCGCATCTATAACATGATCTTGGATGCCGGTATCGAGGAGATCGGTGAGAACCAACGCCGTTATAAGTTTTTTGAGAACGAGCTCTACGGACTAGATAGAACCCTGCAACTCCTTGTAGAGGAGTATTTCAGTCCGGCAGCGCGCCGACTCGACATTCGCAAACGTATTCTTATGTTGGTTGGCCCTGTTGGTGGTGGAAAATCCACTTTGGTCACCCTCATAAAACGCGGTCTGGAACGCTATAGCAAAACCCCTAATGGCGCCATCTACGCCATCAAAGGTTGCCCCATGCATGAGGAACCACTCCACCTCATCCCCGAAGACCTGCGCCCCCAATTTAAACAGGAGTTTGGTATCCATATCGAAGGCGACCTCTGCCCTGTCTGCCGCTATCGTCTCGACAACGAGTGGGGCACCGACTACCATAAAGTTCCCGTGGAACGCATCTTCTTCTCGGAACGCGACCGCGTGGGCATCGGTACCTTCAAGCCGGCCGACCCGAAGAGCCAAGACGTGGCCGAGCTAACCGGAAGCGTGAACATCCAAGCCCTCACGGAGTACGGCCGTGAATCGGACCCCCGCGCCTACAATTTTGATGGTGAGCTAAACATCGCCAACCGCGGTGTCATGGAGTTTATCGAGATGCTTAAAGCCGAAAAGCGCTTCCTCTATGAACTGAACACCGTGGCTGGAGAGCAGACCATTAAAGCGAGTCGTTTTGCACTCATCTACTGTGATGTGGCCGTCATCGCCCACACCAACGAGTACGAGTACAACTCTTACTTCTCCAATAAAGAGAACGAGGCGATGATCGACCGCATCTTCGTGGTGAAAGTGCCTTACAACCTTCGCGTTAGCGATGAGGTGCGCATCTATGAAAAACTTATTAGTCAGTCCGATATGAGCGACCGTAGCACTGGTTCCGAGCTCAATCTTGCCCGTGTCCATATCGCTCCCTATACCCTTCGTGTCGCTGCAATGTTTGCCGTCCTTACCCGCCTTAAGCCCTCCAAACGGGCCGGCATTAGCCTTATGACGAAGATGAAACTCTATGATGGCGAGAAGGTGGGCGACTGGGACCAGCGCCATGTGAAAGAGCTGCGCGAAGAGTATCTCGACGAGGGCATGACAGGGGTGTCGCCTCGCTTCATTATCAACCGTATCTCGGCTGCACTTGTGCGCGGTGGCAAAAACTATGTCACCCCCATTGATATGCTGCGGGCCCTGCGCGACGGCATCACCGAATATACCAATAACGAAGAAGAGCGCAAAAAGCTGCTTGGCTTTATAGATGAAGTGCGTAAAGAGTTCGATGAGTACGCCAAAAAAGAGGTTCAGCGCGCCTTCGTCTACTCCTACGACGAGTCGGCCAAAACCCTTCTTGACAACTATATTGATAACGTTGAAGCCTACTGCAATCACGAAAAGGTAAAGCATCCGGTTACCGGAGAAGACATTGACCCAGACGAGGCGCTGATGCGCTCTATAGAGGAGCAGATCAATATTTCCGAAAACCAGAAGCGGGAGTTCCGAGAAGGCATTATGCGCTCGGTTGGCTCGCTGGCCCGACGTGGGCTTACCTTCACCGTCTCCTCCGACGAACGCCTCCGCGAGGCCATCGAGAAGAAGCTGTTTGCGGATCTGAAGAATATTGTAAAGATTACTACTAGCACTAAAACTCCGGATGCCGAACAGCTGAAGAAGGTGAATGAGGTGGTGGAGCGCATGTGCCGCGAGCAAGGCTATACGCCCGAGTCGGCCAACGATCTGCTTCGCTATGTTGGAACGCTGTTAAATCGCTGAAAGGGAGCCTGCTATGCCGAACTTTTCTCTTAGTGACGATGCCTGGGATCTCCACCGACGCGCAGAGCGCGACCGGCAGCGCCATAACGAGAAAGTAAAAGAGGTGATCCGCAAAAACCTGGGCGGGATCATCAGTCAGCAGGATATCATCACGGCAGACCAAGGCAAGATCATCAAAATTCCTATTCGAGGTCTGGAACTGCCCCGCCTGCGCTTCGACGATGGCGATCGCGAACGCGTGGGTCAGGGCCCAGGCAACACGAAACCTGGAGACATTCTTGGGAGAGCGCCTTCCTCAGGCCAAGGCGTGGGGGGTGGAAAACAGGCCGGCCAAGAGCCTGGCGTGGATTTCTACGAAGCTGAACTGACTCTAGAAGAGCTCACCGATCTGGTGTTCGAGGACCTCCACCTCCCCAACCTCGAAGAGCGCGGCGTGAAGCAGGTTCCTTCCGACGTTATTGACTTCAACACGGTATCCCGGAAGGGGTTGCGGGGCAATCTTGACCGAAAGCGCACTCTCTTGGAAGCTTATAAACGCAACGCAAAGCTGGGAAAACCGGGTTGGAAGATTCGTGAAGAGGATCTGCGCTTCAAAAACTGGGAGATCACCACACAGCCTCAGCGCAACGCCGTGATCTTCGCCATGCGCGACGTCTCCGGCTCCATGGGCGAGTTCGAGGCCTATATCTGCCGTTCCTTCTACTTCTGGATGCTGCGATTCTTGCGCCGAAAATATGCCAGCGCCGAAATCGTCTTCATCACGTGCCACACAGAAGCCAAAGAGGTAGACGAACACGCCTTCTTTACTCTGGGCGATTCGGGCGGCACTCGCATGAGTGAGGCCTATAAACTTGCCCAACAGATCATCGAGCAGCGTTATAACCCACGCGAATGGAACATCTACCCCTTCCTCTTTACCGATGGTTATAACTGGGGCGACCAAGAGTGTGTGGAAGAGATTCGTAAAATGGTGGCTATCTGCAATCTTGTTGGCTACGGGGAGATCGCCAGCGATGTTTGGAATCAGTCCACCTCCTTCGCGCCACTGGGACAAGCGATCCAAGAGGCCTTCGCCAATGAACCGCGCGTGTGTACGGTGAAGATAAACTCTAAAGAGGATGTTTGGCCCGCGCTGAAAAAGTTTTTCCGGAAATATCCGGAGGTTCAATCCGCCGCATAACGATGCCAACAGCGACAAACACCCTTTTAAGGGGAAAGAGGAAACAACTTACCTCCTCTTCCCCTCCATTTTTTAGAAGGCTATAAAAGCTTATGGCTCCTATTCGCATTGTGCTATCCAATCTAGGACACCATTTCGGAACACGCTCTGTATTTGAAAAAGTTCATCTAGAGGTTGTAAGTGGGCAGATAGGAGCCATCTGCGGTCCCAACGGCGCCGGCAAAAGCACGCTTCTACGCATCGTTGCCGGCCTGCTTACGCCAACCCAAGGGGAGGCTCGGTTCGAAATCGCCGGGTATGCCTTAGACGCTTTAGAGCGCCGAACCTTTATTGGCTACGTGGCACCCGATCTTCGGCTCTATCATGAACTAACGGGGGTGGAGAACCTACAGTTTTTTGCCGAGTTGCGCGGTACAAAACTTTCGCGAGACCACCTTAAACAGCTGCTTGCTAGGGTTGGACTGCTAGGGCGTGGCAGCGATCTGGTGGCCAACTACTCATCAGGTATGCGTCAAAGGCTTAAGTACGCTTTGGCTCTGAGTAATGATCCCCCCGTGCTTCTCTTAGACGAGCCGACCGCCAACCTCGACAGCGATGGGGTTGCCATGGTAGAGCAGATAATTGCCGAGCAGTGCCAAAGACCCCAAGGCGGACTGGTGCTCATTGCAACCAACGAGCCCAAGGAAGAGCGCTGGGCTCATAAATTGATTCGCATCGGCTGCCTCTCAACCCCATAGCTTACCACGTGCACCTCGTATGGCCTAGTCATCGTCGTCATCTCGCCGAAAGGCTATCGAAAGAGAGTGACGTATCGGTGGCAACGGCGCCTTTGCCCCTTTTACCGAGCGCCAGATAATGGCGTTTAGCTCATCTGGCGGTGCGCAGTCGGCGTGGCTAAAGTCCATCCGTTCGCTCTCTTGTGCCCCATAGGCGGTGCGCCGGTTGATCTGCGCGATGATCGTCTTAGCCGGCAGAATGGCCGTGTAGGGAGCACTATTGTCGGGTTTCGCAGAAAAATCGCGAATCACTGGCGCCATAGCGTCGTAAAGGCACATCGGTTTAAGCCCCAAAAGCTCCTCAATGGTGTGTAGAATGCTGTCGGTATTATAGAAATGGTGGTCTACGCTGTGAGCCCGGATGTAGGGGCTGATCACATACGCGGTGGAGCGATGACAGTCCACATGGTCATAGCCATTCTGCGCGTCGTCCTCCACAATGAAGATGGCCGTGCTCTTCCAATACGGGCTATGACTGACGGCTTCCACGATCTGGCCTACGGCGTAGTCGTTATCGGCCACCATGGCAGAGGGCGTAGGGACTCCAGGACGTGTGCCCGCCGTATGATCACGCATAATGCGCACCATCTCCAAAGCCGGCAGATCACCGTTTTTCACGAACTGATCGAACTCGCGCTTCCACTCCATAATGCGATCCGGCGCTTTGTTGGCTCCAAAGGCGAGCAGCTGAGTGGGAGCAGGGCAGTTGTAGATGCGATAAGCCTCGCTATCGGCGTAGTTGGTATCAAAACGCATGAAGTTGACATCGGTATGGTTCACTAGCGCTGTCTCGACCGGTTGGTTAACACTTAAAATCGGCTTGCCGTCCGGCGTATGGCTGTTATCGAAACTCACGAAGAAGCCGTAGTTACGATAGGTGATATGCGCTCGCTGGGCGGCATCCCATAGATAGCCGTTCGGCGGAGCCGCCACATTTGGCAACCCCATACGATCTACCGGCACACCGTTCACTTCACCCTCAAAATCGTAGTCTCGACCGCGCCCACTGTAGTTATAGGGCACGTTACGTTCCACGTACTCGTTGGCCATACCAGCAGTAGACCAGTTCCACCCATCTGCCGAGACCTCACCAGCGCAGTAGAAGTTATCGAGCAGCACAAACCGCTCGGCCAAAGCGTGCTGATTGGGAGTTACCGCCCGTCCAAAAATGCAGAGTTTAGGGTCGCCATTGCCCTCCGGCAGATCTCCCAACACCTGATCGTAGGTTCTGTTTTCCTTAATGATATAGATGACATGCTTTATGCCCGTAGGCGGCAACGGCTGCTGGTTTTGCATCCTATCGAGTTCCTCAACTTTGCGGGTAAGCGACGCAAGTTGCTGCTCATCGGGAACAGGCATCACCTGCACGGTTCCCTCAAGAATGTTCTCAATATAATGCCCCCATTCTCCGTTCGGGCCGCGAGGCTCACCGTTAGGAACAGGGGTGCCATCTCCTTTTGCATTGGCAACATAGAGCCTGCCGTTCGCCACACAGACGGCCGTTGGGTACCAACCAGCCGGAACCATACCGGCCAGTGCCATATGGTCATGCTGTAGGTGAATAACCGCCACAGCATCGAGGTCGCCTAAGCTCACGTAGAGGCGCATGCTCTGCGGATCAAGCGCAAGGCCGGTAGGCGTTATTCCAGGAAGACCATTCTTACCGCGCAGCGACAAAGTCTGCAGCACCCGATCGGTGCTGGTATCCACCAATGAGACCGAATCAGAAGAGGCGTTGGCCACAAAAAGGCGATCCTGCGCAGGGTTTAGAAGAAGCGCTATAGGATGATCGCCGGTGGGGATCTCATGCAGCACCTTTGGATGCTCGGGGTCGGAAACGTCAATGTCGGAGACGACCCCACCCATTTCGCTAGAAACGTAGAGTCGTTTATCGGCATTAGGCCCTGCCGTTATTGCCACGACGGCATAGGGAAAGCCAGCCGTAGTTACCTCTCCTAAACGCTTTCCGGTTCGCGTATCTAGGATGCTCACAGAGCCCTTAAAGTTTGTATAGAGGCTACTCTCATTGTGGGCTACATAGAGTTTTGAGCCATCGCTGCTGAGCGCGATACCCGCCTCAAAATTTGGTCGTGCGTTGCCCGCCTCCTTGGGTAAACTGGAGGGGTCTTCCAAAACTCTCCCCGTATCGTGCACCACTCCATAAGCGTCCACTGAAAGCACCGCGACACGATCGAGCGCTCCACACGAGGCATAGAGCAGGCGCGAGCCGTCTTGTTGCAGAGTAGGTGCCCAGGCCAATCCGTAGTAAAGTCCGTTGGTTCTACCGTTGAAGGCCAGTTGCGAGACCCGTTGCCCGCTCTGTGCATCCACAATGGATAGATACTGCCGAAAACCGGTGTCGGTAACGGCTAACCATCTCCCGTCCGGGCTTAATGCCATGTTAGCGGGGAAACTGCCCACATCGTCCTGTTGACCCACAGGCGCAACGGTTCGACCGGTAGGCAGTTGATGGGCGGTGTTCGTAGACTGGCGCCCTCGGGCAATCCCTATAGCCATACAACAGACGACGAAAAGACCAAAACCAAGGAAGAGAGCTCGTGAAGTAGGCTTTGTTTGTGAGATCATCGCAACATCTCCGTTTTCGAAATCGAACACGCAATAGCCCCCGCGACCTTAGAAAACCGCGTGCTATTGGATTTTCTTTATCTATCGAGCGAAGAAGCGGTTTTTTAGAGAGCCTATGACGTCGGTCTCATTGCCCCATGTACTTAATTGGACGAAGCAGCGGAGCGGGAGACCTTTGGGTAGAGATTGGGATAGACCGTGTTGATCCAATCCCGTAAGCTTAAGCCATGTGATGTACGCTGATAGAGTGCGAAGAAATCGTTCATTCGCCCGGCTGCTGTAAAGGCGAAATGACCATAGCGCCAGGTAAGCTCACGGCGTAAAGCCTCTTGGAGGGGAACTCCCTGATAGATATTGAGATAGAGCGCGCCCACAAGTCCGGAACGATCGGCCCCGCCCTGGCAGTGGAAGAGAATGGGATAGGGCAGAGAATCGAAGGCGGCCAGTAGCTGCCGCAGCGATTGGGGAGGTGGCAGATGATGGGCGCTCATTGAGATATCCACATGAACTGCCCCATAACGCCTGCAGTCGGCGATCTCTTGACGATAGTAATCGTTGGCCATGTTTCCACCACGCAGGTTAATAACCGTACGGATATGGTAGCGGTGCAACACATCGTTTAGATCGTCGCCTATCAAGCGAGCGGTGTCGGCGGTGTAGTTGTTGCCGGTAAGCTGGGCGCTTCGATAAACACGCCCTGGTACAACCACTCGTACATTTCCACCGAATACGCCTATCCACCAGAGTAGGGCTATTAGCAAGAGGAAAACAAAAATGGATCCCAGCAGGAAACGCTTGCCACGTTTTGGTCGGGCGCGTTCGGTTGCAGAAGACACAGGCATAAACTCTGTTGTTGAGGCGCTCATGACATCTCTAGTATACCCATCGCCAACAGCTTATCGTTCCCTTTAACGCAAATTTAACATTCTCTGCCGCCTTCCATTGCCATAGATGAAACGGCCCCAAGGCCAGCCTATGATCAGGGTACGCCGCCAAAATAGCCCTTGACAAACTAAATATAGTGTGTTATCCTATAGAGTGTCCCTGCATATAGGTAGCAACGGCGCCGGCTACCAATCGCCAGCAAAGACAAAGCGAAGATGAAATGTCCGTTCTGCGGTGCCCTCAACCAAGACCGTGTGCTTGAAACACGGGCGATCAACGAGGGGGCGACAATTAAACGACGTCGAGAGTGCGAGGCCTGCGGAAGGCGCTTCACAACCCTCGAAGAGATCGAAGAGATGCAACTTTTTGTCATCAAAAACGATAAACGGAGGGAACCGTTCGACCGACGGAAGATCGTGCGAGGCATGCAGCTTGCCTGCACCGGCCGCAAAATCAGCACCGAAACCCTCGAAGAAGCCGCCGAAGATATCGAACGCAAACTCTATAATCGCCTTGAAAAAGAGGTCTCCTCACGTGAAATTGGGGAGATGGTGATGGAAAAACTGAAAGCGCTCGATCAGGTGGCCTATGTGCGCTTCGCGTCGGTCTATCGGCAGTTCGAGGATGCCACCCAATTCCGAGAGATCGTGAACATGCTTCGACGTCAGGGAAACCGCAAATCCGGCTGAGTCTCTAGCGCGGGTGCCTCTTTTTCTTGGAGACACCTGCATATCGCTGAACAAGGAGCAGAAAAATTGAATCAAGACCCTATGCCTCATCAAACAAGCATCGACTCGGTACTGCCTACAGAAGGGGAAAATATTCACCCCGAACCTACCGAGTTACCGTCCGTCTCGACAACTCCTCTTGGAGCGGAAGGTGCTGCAAACTATACCAACGATAAGGAGCAAGCCGTGGTGAAAGAGAGAGCCGTTCCCGTCGACGGGAACAAACCTGCTATAAAACGCGGCCTAAACGCGCCAGGACTAACCATAGAGCGCCGCTTTACTCGTCCCGGTGAGGACGTCTACGCTACCTGTGACTGGGAACTACGCGATGCCACGATCACCAACGAACGTGGCGAAAAGGTGTTTGAGCAAAAAGACGTGGAAGTGCCTGCCTTCTGGTCGCAACTGGCCACCAACGTCGTGGTCTCTAAATACTTCCGAGGACACCTAGGTACGCCCCAACGAGAACGCTCCGTGCGACAGCTCATCCGCCGTGTGGCCGACACCATCGCCGATTGGGGTCGCAAAATGGAGTACTTCGCCACGGAAGAGGATGCTCAAGCCTTCCAAGACGAGCTAACTCACATTCTTCTCTATCAAAAAGCCTCTTTCAACTCGCCGGTGTGGTTCAATGTAGGCTTGCCCGACCAACCGAAACCACAGTGTTCTGCCTGCTTTATCAATAGCGTAGAAGACACAATGGAATCCATTCTCACACTTGCGAAAACGGAGGGCATGCTTTTCAAATACGGTAGCGGCACCGGCACAAACTTCTCGACGATCCGTTCTTCTCGCGAACCTCTTCATGGGGGTGGCACGGCCTCCGGCCCTGTCTCCTTTATGCGTGGATTCGACCAGTTCGCTGGGGCCATTAAAAGCGGAGGTAAGACTCGCCGTGCGGCGAAGATGGTCATTCTCGATATTGACCACCCCGACATTGTGGAGTTTATTCAGTGCAAAGAGAAGGAGGAGAAAAAAGCCTGGGCCCTTATTGAGGCCGGCTACAGCGGCATGTTCAACGTGCCCGGTGGGGCCTACGATAGCGTAAACTTTCAAAATGCAAACCACTCCGTTCGCGTAACTGACGAGTTCATGCGAGCTGTTGAAGAGGATAAAGAGTGGCACACCCGCTTCGTTTTGGATAAAACAAAAATCGCCGATACCTACCGTGCCCGCGATCTCATGCATATGATCGCCCAGAGCGCGTGGGTTTGTGGAGACCCCGGCATCCAGTACGATACAACCATCAACCGCTGGCATACCTGCAAAAACACCGACCGCATCTATGCCAGCAACCCCTGCAGCGAGTATATGTTCCTCAACGACAGCGCCTGCAACCTCGCCTCACTTAACCTCATGAAATTCCGAACCCCAAGTGGCGATTTCGATATTGACGCCTTCCGGCATGCCTGTCGGATTCTTATTACGGCTCAAGAGATTATCGTAGATAACGCCTCTTACCCCACCCAGCGCATCGCAGAAAACAGCCATGACTACCGCCCACTTGGGCTTGGCTACGCCAACCTTGGTGCTCTTCTTATGGCGCGAGGTCTACCCTATGATAGCGATGAGGGACGCGCTTACGCGGCAGCCATTACCGCCATCATGACCGGCGAAGCCTACCGACAATCCGCCATCATTGCCCGCGATCACGGTTGGCCTTTCCCCGGCTTTGAGCGGAACCGTGAGCCTTTCCTTGAAGTGATGCAGATGCACCGCGATGCCGTTGAAAACATAGATGCGCGCTATGTGCCTCCTACAATGCTTGAAGCTGCACGGCAATGCTGGGACGAAGGCATCCGCCTTGGGAGCCAATATGGCTATCGCAATGCACAGGCCACCGTGCTGGCACCAACAGGCACCATTGGCTTCATGATGGACTGCGACACAACCGGCATTGAACCCGATATCGCCATCGTGAAGTACAAGAACCTCGTTGGGGGGGGCGTTATGAAGATCGTCAATACAACGGTGCCCGAAGCGCTCCGCAAACTGGGCTATAGCCAAGAGCAGATCGAAGATATCCTGGCCTATATTGACCGTCAGGACACCATCGAGGGCGCCCCGCACTTAAAACCGGAGCATCTACCCGTCTTCGACTGTGCCTTCAAGCCGGCCAATGGCTCCCGCTCCATTCACTACATGGGGCACATTCGTATGATGGCTGCCGTCCAACCTTTCATCTCTGGCGCGATCTCAAAAACCGTTAACATGCCCAACGAGGCCACTCCAGAGGATATTATGGGCGTCTATATGGAGGGCTGGAAACTCGGCCTGAAAGCCATCGCCATCTATCGGGACGGCTCGAAACGCACTCAGCCTCTGACCACCAAAAAGGTCGAGGAGCAACCTGCCGAGTCACCCGTTACTGCCCAACCTACCGCGCCAGCCACCTCTCAGGAGAAAGTGATCGTGCGCCCCTTGCGCCGTAAGCTGCCCGATGAACGGCAAGCTATTACCCATAAGTTCAGTATTGCCGGCCATGAAGGCTATCTTACGGTGGGGCTCTATCCTGATGGCCAACCCGGTGAGATCTTTCTGACCATGAGCAAAGAGGGGTCTACCATCTCCGGCCTCATGGACTCCTTCGCCACAGCGGTCTCACTGGCCCTGCAATATGGCGTGCCACTTCAAACTCTGGTAGACAAATTTGCCCACACACGCTATGAGCCGGCAGGATATACCAATAACCCAGATATTCCCATCGCGAAATCCATATCGGACTACATCTTCCGCTATCTGGGAATGAAGTTCCTAAATCGTGTGCCGCAACCGGAGAAGCCGGCCCTATCGGGCAATGGGGTCGAGGAAACCTCTTCGTTGGAGCGCACGCTCTCCACCCCGTCCCCTGCTCTTTCCAGCGAAGCCCTATTGGCGCACGAAAAAGAGACATTTCAAAACCAGTCCGATGCTCCTATCTGCATAGATTGTGGGAGCCTTATGGTGCGCAACGGGGCCTGCTTCAAGTGCCTCAACTGCGGCTCTGTCTACGGTTGCTCCTAACTGAAAACCACCACTAGCGCCCTAGGGTTAACCCTAGGGCGCCCTTGCAAAGGAGAGAGCGACATGCTGCGAATCGTGGAAATATGCCCCTCCACCCGAGGACGTGGAGGCTACGTCGTTCTACAAAATTGCGGCCTTGTCTCGGTTAACCTAAAGGGATGGGCCATCTGCTCGGAAGCCTACCTACAGAACGACCCCGAACGCCTAGCCCAGGAGATCTATATCTTCAAAGCCGACGAGGCCATTCAACCCTATACCCGTGTCGTCCTCCTACACGGCAAAGGGGAAGATGGCTGGACTGACACCATTGATGGCCGCAAAGCTTACTGTGCCTATTGGAACAGCACGACCCCTATCTGGAAACCGGGAGCTAGAATCCACCTTTTGCATATACAGGGCTCGCAAAAGGTACCTTCGAACGAGGTTGTTGCCGTCTCTCCTTAGGGAAAAGCCTTCGTTTCATAAATAAGCGGAGAAATGCCCCCAATTACTCTTTTAGCGGCGGGCACAAACAAAAATACGCGGCCACATTCCTTCATCAAGGCGGTTGATTGCTACGCCGTGCCCGCTAACAGAAGAGTGGATAAAGTAACCGTTCCCTATGTAGATTCCGGTATGTCGAACGTAGGGTGGCGTTGAGGAAGGCTCGAAATAGAGACGGTCGCCAGGTTGCAACTGGTCAACAGGCACAGGGATACCAACAGCCATCTGTTCGGCTGCGGTGCGTGGTAGATGGTAGCCTAACTTGCCAAACACCTTCTGCACAAAGCCGGAACAGTCCAGTCCTTCGCGGCTTTCTCCTCCCCAAACGTAGGGAACTCCCAAGTAGCTATAGGCTATGGAAAGCAGCTCCTGGGCATTGCCTTGGAAGAAAGGGGTGTCGGTATGGGGATAGATGTCAGGATAGCTGCCCAATAGGGCGTTTGAGCGGGGTTCTACTGGCGTATCTGAGGTAACCTGATAGTCGGGAATGATCTTCACACGATCGGCAGGTATCCAGCCGGTCGAGTAGTCGCTCATAAGGATACCCAGCCATCCACCTCGGCTGTCCACAATGGCTACATCGGTTCCGGGAACCACGCGCGATAGTTGTGCCGAGCGTGAAGTGTACAGACGATAGATGCCGCTTGGATGAACGATGACACCTAGGCCGCCCACTACGTAGCGCCCATGCGACCATCCTCGTGAGGGCAGTAAACGATCGGAGAGAGCGCTCGCCTGTGTTTTATGGGAAGCTGTTCGCCGTTCTGCCTGTCGCCGGGCTAACGCGGCGCGTTCCGCTTCGGCCTTCGCTTGAAGAGCAGCCTTTGAGGGAGGTAGCTGCAGCGTAAGGGTCGCATCGCCGAGGGCGGAGGGACAAGCCCCTGCAAACCAGAAGAAGGCGAAAGCCGAAGAGAGAAACAGAAGCGTTCCTCTCATCGGCTTTTTCCATCGTTGGGATATGCAGCACCTCTGCATGTTTCACCAAACCCCACTGCCTAGCGCTTGCTGAACTGGAATCCCCGTCGAGCACGCTTGCGCCCATACTTCTTGCGCTCTTTCACGCGTGGGTCACGCGTCAGCAGCCCATTTCGTCTTAAAATAGGCCGCAGCTCCGGATCCACTTCTAAAAGCGCCTTAGCGATCCCGTGGCGGATAGCTCCTGCCTGACCGGATATGCCTCCCCCATGGCACCGTGCAATCACGTCGAACTGGCCTACTCGATTCGTCAATACAAAAGGCTGCTGAACCATATGGAGAAGCAGTCGCCGGCCTAGATACTTCTCGCCAGGACGTCCGTTGATAACGAGATTCCCCGTTCCGGGTTTAAGCCACACGCGTGCAACGGCATTCTTCCGTTTTCCCGTACCGTAGTAACGTACCGCTTCCATCACCATGGGCTATTCTCCTCCTTTTCGAGCGCCGTGTTGATAGACGACAGGCTTTTGAGCCGCATGAGGATGCTCCGGTCCGCGATAGACCTTCAGCTTCTTTATGATGGCATCGCCCAACCGATTATGCGGAAGCATGCCTCGTACAACGCGCCGAATCGCCTCCTCTGGATGCCGTTCTAACTCATAGCGCCTTTCGATCTCTTTAAGAGCGCCAGGCCATCCGGAATGATGTCGAACCACCTCATGGGATTTTCTACCCGTTAACACTACTTTTTCGGCGTTGATTACGATCACATGGTCGCCCGTATCTACGTTCGGGGTGAAGATAGGCTTATGCTTACCTCGCAAAAGGCGCGCGACCTCTGCAGCTAGACGCCCAAGAGGGCGCCCCGTGGCATCCACTACATACCAGAGGCGCTGTGCCTCCACATCCTCTTTGCGTGCAAAATAGGTTCCATGCTTTCTCATATACTATTCTCCGTACTCTTCACAAGAATCTTTATCCTTCTGCTCACCATAACGTTTTCGTTGCCCATAACGCACATGAAGCAAGAAAAGCCCTTGTGGCGGTGCTGTGGGCCCTGCGAGGCGCCTATCACGCGCAGCCAGTAGGCAGGGCACATCCTCCCAAGCACGTTTTCCCTTGCCTATCTCCATGAGCGTACCCACAATGGTACGCACCATGCCGCGCAAGAAGGCGTTTGCTTCCACACGAATGGTCACTAACTCACCCCTGCGTCGAATGTGGCAGGCCATCAGCTCTCTTGCGGTAGGCTCCCCTGGTAGGAGCTCATTAGCAAACGAGGCGAAGTCATGCTCACCCAGCAGGCAGTTGCCCGCTTTTCGCATGGCCTCGACATCCAAAGGTGCCGAGCAGAAGGCGCTATAGCGATGTAGTAGCGCGGAAGGTGTGCTGCGGTTTAGGATCACGTAGAGATAGACTCGCGACGACGCCGAATAGCGTGCATGAAAGCTCGGATCTACCTCTTCGGCCTGTTTCACACAGACATCTGGCGGCAGCACACTGTTAAGGGCCACTGCCATTCTCTCGCTCGGCACACGTGTTTCACAGTCGAAACTCACCACTTGGCCGAGCGCGTGTACACCCGCATCCGTCCTACCAGCACAGGCAAAATGGAGCGGTTGGCCCAGCCTTTTGGCAATTGCTTCCTCCAGCACTTCCTGCACCGTTCGCGCATGGCGCTGGCGCTGAAATCCAGAGAAATCGGTGCCGTCGTACTCCACGACAGCCCTGACATGCACCAAACGCCCCATGCCTTAGGGTGCGCTACTTTCGCCGACGGCCCAACCCAAGAAGCCCGCGGCGTCCTTCTTTAGTCGGGGCAGCCGTCTCAGTGGTTGGGGCAGTTGGCAGGCCCTCCACGAACTCAAGCAGAACGAGAGGAGCCCCATCGCCACGACGAAAGCCTATCTTCGTGATGCGGGTATAGCCCCCATTGCGCCCCACATAGCGCGGGGCTATCTCATCGAAAAGGCGCGGGATAACATAGTAGGGGTTCCGCGCAATGGTCGCGCCCCCCTTAGGGCCGCGATGTTCGGTATCGCGCACGAACTCGTCTATATTGCTATCTATAAAGCGACGCACAAGTCGGCGCGCATGAAGCCGTTTTTCTATCGGAGCGTCGGCACCTCCTTCGCGCGCGATAGTAACAAGCTTTTCTGCAATCGCACGAACCTCTTTGGCCCTCGCTTCCGTGGTTATGATTCGGTCGTGCAGCAAAAGGCTGCGCGTCAGACTCTTAAGTAAGGCACGGCGCTGGTCGCTGGGTAGACCGAACTTCCGATAGGCCTTGCGATGTCGCATCTTCTTTCAGGTTCCTTTCTCAATAGGGTCGCTCTATTCTGCCTCAGCGCCGGCAGTGGCCTCTTCCTCCTCATCCTCCCCGTTCTCCTCATCTTCCGTACCGGTATCGGAGGTGGGGCGTTTGGTACCCGGAGGCAGAGCCGTCTCCCCCTTTAGATGCAGGCCATAGATGGCAAGACGCTCGCGCACTTCATCGAGCGATTTCCGCCCGAAGTTACGAATCTGCATGAGTTCTTCCTCGTTGTAGCGCACGAGGTCGGCGATGGTGAGAATACCGGCTTTTTTCAGGCAGTTATAGGTACGTACAGAGAAATCGAGCTCTTCGATACGTACATGGGGTATCGCTTCGGGATTGGACAGGGGGCCTTCTTCATAAGAGAGGGGCAAGCCACCGTCCTCATACTCTGCGAAGAGATTGAAGTAGCGATTGAGAATACGGGCGGCCTCACGAAGGGCGGCATCGGGGAAGATCGTTCCGTTCGTCCATATCTCTAGGATAAGGCGCTCGTAGCTCGTATCAGAGGCCACTCGCGTCGCTTCCACAGTGTAGTTCACCTTACGAACCGGTGTAAAGGCCGCACCTACGGCGATGACACCTATCCCCATCTGGCTGCGACGTTCCTGCCGATCGGGAAGCACATAGCCTTTTCCGATCTCCACTTCCATCTCCATAGAGAGATGAGCGTTCTCATCGGAGAGGGTGGCAAGATAAACCTCAGGGTTTACTACCTCAACGTCTTCTGGGCAGATCACGTCGGCCCCTGTAACAACCCCTTCTCCATGAACATCAATGCGCAGCTTTCTCGGCTCGCTCTTTCGTCCCTCGCTGCCATCGTGATAGACTTTTATATGCAGCTCCTTAAGGTTGAGCAACAGCTCTGTGGTGTCCTCTTTCACACCGGGAATGGTGTCGAACTCGTGCAGCACCTTATCTATTTTAACGTAGGTGATGGCAGCTCCCGGAATGGACGATAGGAGCACACGCCGCAGGGAGTTTCCGAGCGTTACCCCATACCCACGTTCCAGCGGCTCGACGACAAACTTTCCGTAAGTTCGACTCTTTTCGAGCGTCTGGATGTTCGGCAGGGTGATTTCCATAAGTTTCTCTCTCCTCGAATGGGCGGCTTAGCGCGAATAGAATTCGATGATCTGTTGAACTTGCACCACGTTATGGGTGTCAATCTGGTCGTGAGACGGTATGGCGAGCACGCGCCCTTCCAGGGTTTGAGGGTTCAGCTCCAACCATTCCGGCAAGCTAGGACGCGTATGTAAGCGCTCCCGTACCTCTTTAATGCAGGCTTTTTGAGCTTTGCTTTCATGGACGCCGATCACGTCGCCGGGCTTCACCTGATACGAGGGAATGTTCACCCGTTCGCCGTTCACCGTAAAGAAGCGATGGCTTACCATTTGGCGGGCCTGTGCCCGTGAGGCAGCTAACCCTAGACGGTAGACCACATTATCCAACCGGGTCTCCAGCAGCGTCACCAAGTTGTCGCCCGACACACCAGAACGGCGCATAGCCTCATCGAGATAGCGCCGAAACGGTTTTTCGAGAACGCGGTAGATACGCTTCAGCTTCTGCTTTTCTCGAAGCTGCATGCCATATTCTGTGATCTTGCGTTGAGGTGCGGCAATCTGGCTAATGGCACTTCCCCACCCAGGGGGTTTATCGCGCCACTTGGTTTTCCCATCCTTGCTCGTTTTTTCTAAAGTGCACTTGGTGTAGCATTTGTCGCCTTTAAGAAACAGCTTCACTCCTTCGCGGCGACATTGACGACACCTTGGATCGTGATTATTTGCCATAGTCCCTCTAAAACACTCCTTCGATTCGCCTCAGATACGTCGTCGCTTGGGAGGACGGCACCCGTTATGAGGCAGTGGGGTAACATCCTTAATTAAAGTGATTTCGAGCCCGGCCGCCATTAAAGAGCGGATCGCTGTTTCACGACCAGGCCCCGGCCCTTTCACATAAACTTCCACCTGCCGCATTCCATGTTCCATGGCAGCCCGTGCAGCCCGCTCTGCTGCCACCTGGGCGGCAAAAGGGGTTCCTTTGCGTGTGCCTTTAAAACCCACCGTGCCCGCGCTCGCCCAGGAAATAGTATTGCCCTGCATATCGGTTAAGGTGACCAGCGTGTTATTAAAAGTGGCTTGGATGTGGGCGATTCCCTGAACGACATTCTTTTTCTCCTTCGCCCGGGCACGCCCACTTCGTGTAGCCGTCTGCTTATTTGCCATATAAAGTCGCTCCTACTTCTTCGCCTTTTTCTTACCGGCAACCGTGCGCCGTTTTCCTTTGCGAGTACGCGCATTGGTCTTGGTGCGCTGGCCGCGCACCGGCAGCCCGCGCCGATGGCGCAGACCTCGATAACACTGTATCTCCATCAGTCGCCGGATGTTCAACTGAACCTCACGCCGGAGGTCACCCTCCACGCGATACTCCCGCTCGATGATCTCACGTAGACGCCCTAACTCGGCCTCGGTGAGGTCACGAACACGGCGCGATGGGTCAATTCCCGCCTGCGCCACAATCTTCTTCGCGCTCGGCAAACCGATCCCGTAGATATAAGGCAACGCATATTCGATTCGTTTATCGCGTGGTAGATCCACGCCTGCAATACGTGCCAAGCTACTCCTCCTCGTATCGATCGGCTTCTAACCGATCCCTATCCCTGACGCTGTTTATGTTTCGGATTAACACAGATAACGCGAACAACCCCTTCGCGCTTGATGACTTTGCACTTGTTACAGATCTTTTTGACAGACGCGCGTACCTTCATACGCTTACCTCCTTCTGGAGTTTGAGCGCTAAAGTATACCCCAAAACACAAGAAAAATGTGTCGCCGTACGCGCTCTTTTGCGAAAAAGCTCTAAAAGGCCTCTATTTCCAGCGGTGGGTTATGCGGCCACGTTCTAGATCGTAGGGCGATAGCTCCACTAAAACCCTATCCCCAGGCAAAATGCGTATCTCATTGCGACGCATTCGGCCAGAGATATAGGCCAAGATGTAGCGTTTTTGATCGCCCACGGGTATCTCCACGCGGAACATGGCGTTTGGTAGCACTTCCGTCACTACCCCCTCGACCTTAATGCCCTCTTCCTTGGTCGTCTCTGGCGCCGGCTTATGCGTCCCTCCTGACGACGTATGCCCACCAGTAGGACGCCCACCGCCCCCCTTAGAGCTTTTCGATGTCCCTTTTTTCCTAGGTGTTTGCATGCACTCTCCAGTCCACAGAGAATCAGCCCTGTGTGAGTATCTCGGCCCCATGGGGCACGATCGCTACCGTGTGTTCAAAATGGGCCGATAGCTTCCCATCGGCCGTCACCACCGTCCAACCGTCTTCAAGGGTCCGTATCTCTTTACGACCCATGTTGACCATCGGCTCAATAGCAAATGTCATTCCACACTCCAGACGTAAGCCTGTTCCAGGCCGTCCATAGTTAGGCACATCTATTTCCGACTCGTGCATGCGCAGCCCCACGCCATGCCCGTGTAACTCGCGCACCACAGAATAGCCGTGTGCCTCAACAAACTTTTGTATTGCATGCCCAATATCTCCTAACCGGTTTCCCGGCTTGGCCTTCTCAATCCCTTTATAGAGCGCCTCCTCTGTAACCCTTAGCAGTCTCTCGGCTTGAGGGCTTAGAGGGCCCACTCCAAACGTGTAGGCGGTGTCAGCAATATAGCCGTTTAGCTCAACACAGCAGTCCATTGTTACGATGTCTCCCGCCTTCAACACCCTACTGCCGGGAATGGCATGCACGATCTCCTCATTCACCGAGATGCACGTCCATGCCGGATAGGGCGGGTGTCCCGGCGGAGCATAGCCCAAACAAGGAGAACGCCCCCCCTGCTCCGTGATAATCTGAATCGCAATCTCTTCGAGTTCTCCGGTGGTCATCCCCGGCTCGGCCACCTCTCGAACTACATCAATCACCTTCCGTGCCAATTTTCCTGCAGCACGTATCCGCTCGATCTCCTGCGGCGTTTTTAAGCGTATCATTGTATCTCCTTGCCGGCCTCGCCACGCAGTCGGTTCAACAGTGCCAGAACCCGTTCAAATACAACATCTGGGTCGGCATCGGCATCCACACTATAGAGCACCCCCTTGTCCCGATAGTAGTTGATAAGCGGTGCCGTTTTCTCTTTATAGGCCTCAAGACGGCGCTGCACTACCTCGGGCCGATCATCTTCCCGCATCACGAGCGGCGCACCACAAAGATCGCACAGACCAGGCCGGCGAGGCGGGTTTGTCTCAAGATTGTAGGTTGAACCGTCATTGGGACACTCGCGACGCCCGCTAAAACGACGTATCAGCAGCTCTTGGGGAGCCTCGAAATCCAAAACCGCCGTAAGCCGCCGCTGTTGCTGTTCGAGGAGCTGAGCAAAAGCCTCTGCCTGGGCTACTGTGCGCGGAAACCCGTCGAGCAGAAAACCGTTACTACAGTCGGGCTGTGTGATGCGCTCCTCTATCGCGCGAATGACCACATTGTCGGGCACGTACTCTCCCCTCTCAATGTGGTATTTTTGAAGCTCTTTTCCAAGCGGCGTTCCCTTGGCAATGGCTTCACGAAACATCGCCCCGGTCGAGATGGCGGGTATACCGAAGTGTTGAGAAATGCGTGCCCCCTGCGTTCCCTTCCCGACGCCAGGAGGCCCCAATAGCACAATAATCATTACCCACCGCACCTTTGAGGATACGCCTTAACGTAACATCCCATTCCCACCCGTCGTGAAGCGGCAAACACAGAAACATTCTCCTACTTAGCGCTGCTCTTAATGAACCCTTCGTAGTTGCGAAGCAGAAGCTGCGCCTCGATGGCCTGCAGGGTCTCAATAGCTACCCCAACGACGATCAGAAGGGACGTCCCTCCAATCAAAGAGAAGGAGTAGAAATGGGTGATAATCGGTACAAGATAGGGTAAGAGCGCAATAACCGCTAAGAAGACAGCCCCGGCCAACGTGATACGCGATACGACGCCATCCAGATACTCAAAGGTTGGCTTGCCAGGACGAATTCCTGGGATATAGCTTCCATACTTCTTAAGGTTTTCCGCCATATCCTCCACGTTCAACACGATGGCCGTGTAGAAGTAGGTGAAGAAAATGGTTAAGAGCGCATAAAGAACGGCCGCTATCCAGCTGGCTCCAGGACTGAGCTTATTGGCGATGGGTGTAAGCCAGTCGGCAAAATGATAGAAAAACCCCAAGAAGCCCGTTGTATTGTGCGATAGCAACGCTTTCAGCGAGCTAGCCAAGGTCGCTGGCAGCAGTAACAGCGAAATGGCAAAGATGATGGGCATGACGCCAGCTGTGTTGACCTTAATCGGTAGGTAGGCACCGCCTCCAGCCTGTATTTGGCGCATACCGATGACACGCTTGTTGTGCTGAACGGGTATTCGGCGCGTGCCCTGCACCAAATACACAACCCCAAGCACGGTGACGTAAAAGAGGGCAAGAAGGAGCAACAGATTGAACCAAGAGGCGGTTCCGCTCTCGATCTCTTGAACCATGTTGCTTACCTGCTGCGGTAGGTTCAACAAAATTCCAGCAAAAATGACCAGAGAGACGCCGTTACCAACCCCTTTTTCGGTTACCTGCTCGCCCAGCCACAACAGAAACATAGAGCCGGCCACCATAGCGGTTACCGCGAGAAAGCTTGCCGGAGAGAACAGCCCGATATTGATGCCGAAAGATTTGAAGAGCACGATCACCCCAAAGGCCTGTAGAATAGAGAGGCCGATGGTGGTCCATCGAGTATATCTAGCGATCTGTTTTCGACCGGCCTCGCCCTCTTTCTGAAGCGCATCCAGGGACGGAAAGGCAACGGTGAGCATCTGAAACAGGATGGAGGCATTGATGTAAGGGGTAATGCCCATCGCAAAGACCGAGCCACGACGTAGAGAGCCGCCGGTAAAGATATTGATAAGATTAAAAACGTTACTAGCGGCGCCGTTGCCCGCAAAACCGTTTGCAGCGTTACGCAAATCTATGCCGGGAATGGGAATGAAGGCCCCAAAGGCATAGATAAGAAACATCAGCATCAAGAAGCGGATACGACGCCTCAGTTCCGGTATTTCCCAAGCTCTCTGCAGTGCCTCGATCATCACATTACCTCGCTAACGACGGCAAGACCTCAACCGTGCCACCCGCCGCCTCGATGGCTTCCTTGGCGCGCTCGCTGAATCGATGCGCTCTCACGGTGAGTTTTTTTGTTAGGTTGCCCTCACCGAGAATTTTGAGGCCATCGTGCAGCTCACGCACAAACCCCTGCTGTATTAAGACCTCTGGGGTTACTTCAGCCCCGTCGGAGAAGTGCTCTTCCAGCACATATAGATTTACGACAGAATAGATCTTTTTATTCACCGGCTTAAAACCACGTTTCTGTGGCAACCTCCGATGCAACGGGGTCTGGCCACCCTCAAAATTGGGCTTGATCTGGTCACGGGCTTTGTTTCCCTTCGTACCACGACCACAGGTCTTTCCATGACCGGAACCGATTCCGCGACCGAGTCGCTTCCGTCGGTGCTTTGCCCCTTCTGCTGGCTCCAGTGTGTGTAATCCGATGGCCATTGTTAGTTTCCTTTTGCTCCTTCTTGATTTGCCGTCTCTACCGTCACCAGGTGAATCACCTTTTTGATCATCCCACGAATAGCCGGCGTGTCGGCCTTTTCCACTGTTTGATGAAGGTGGCGCAACCCTAACGCCCGCAATGTCAGCCCCTGCGATTTCTCATAGCCGATGGGACTACGTCGCAGGGTAATTCGAAGTTTACTGCTCTTCATTCGCTACGCTTTCCTCCTCCATAGGCGCTGCCCAGGGCATCAGAGTGCGTAAAGAGGTCTCTCGCAGAGTAGCCACCTCATCGGGGCGTTTCATCTGCTTCAGCGCTTTCATCGTAGCCCAACAGATGTTGATAGCGTTGGACGATCCGAGCGATTTGGCCAGGGCGTTACGCACGCCCGCTAGCTCCAAAATAACACGGATGCTGCTGCCGGCCACGATGCCCGTACCGTCGGAGGCCGGCTTGAGGAGCACCTCAGCAGCGCCTTCTTTCACGAGGATCTCGTGCGGCAAGGTGTTGTTTACAATGGGCACATAGATAATGTTTTTCTTGGCAGCCTCCACCCCTTTGCGAATCGCATCAGGGATGGCACGAGCCTTCCCCAAGCCGGCTCCTACATACCCGTTGCCGTCACCAACAACCACCAAGGCGCTCCAGCTGAGGGTACGCCCACCTTTCTTGGTTTTTTGGCACTTGTTGGTGCGGACGACTCGCTCCTCCAAACTTAGCTTGTCAGGGTCTATCTTTGTGGTTAACACGGATATCCTCTCCTAAAATCTAAGCCCGCCTTCTCGCGCAGCCTCTGCCAATGCGCGAACCCGGCCATGATATTTGTATCCACCTCTATCGAAAACCACCGAGGTAATGCCTTTCTGCAGCGCACGCTCGGCCAAAAGCTTCCCCACCGCCTTAGCCGCCTCCACGTTACCTCCTGTTTTCAGGGTTGAGCGGAGTGCCTTGTCCACCGTAGAGGCACAAACCAAGGTGTGACCTACCGTATCATCAATTAACTGAGCGTAAATGTGCTGTAGGCTACGGGATACGTTCAGCCGAGGTCGCTCCGGCGTACCAAATATCTTTGCCCGTACACGCCGATGACGACGCTTTCTTAGGCTCTCTTTCAGATCAGGTCGCATTCTCTTCTCCCGCGTCGGATTTCCGACCCGACGCTTTTTATAGTTTTCCCAATGTCTTTTCGATCACTAGACATGAAACGCCATAGGCAGACGCAGTCCGTTATTATACTCCAAATGCGCCTACTTTTTCCCTTTGGCACCTCGCTTACCGGACTTGCCCTGTTTCAGGCGGATCACCTCGCCCTTATAACGAATACCTTTCCCCTTATAAGGCTCCGGTTTGCGCAGGGAGCGTATCTCGGCAGCCGTCTGCCCTACGCGTTCTTTATCTATACCGCTTACCACGATCACAGGGTTGCGTGTTTGGGGGTCGGTGGTAACGTTGAAATCGATTCCCTCGCGTGGCAGTACCTCAATCGCGTGAGAATAACCCACGTTGAGCTGTAACACTTTGCCCTGCATTGCAGCGCGAAAGCCAACCCCTTGTATCTCAAGCTGTTTCTCAAACCCCTTGGTGACACCCTCCACCATGTTGGCGACGAGGGTTCGGCTTAACCCGTGCAACGCACGAAAATTCTCATTACGGTTGGTGCCGGTTTCTTCCTCGCTTGGGCGCTCCACTCGCACGATGTTGTCCTCTTGCACTACCTTTATAGACGGATGAAGCGCTTTTTGGAGGGTTCCCTTCGGGCCCTTTACAGTGACCACGCCCCGCTCATCTTGCGTAACGCTGACCCCAGCAGGCAGCACTATAGGTCGTTTGCCGATTCGTGACATCGCTTCAACTCCTTCTTAGTACACGTAGCAGATAACTTCGCCGCCAACACCGCGCCGGCGCGCTTCTCTATCGGTCATTACACCTTGTGATGTAGAGATAATCGCTATCCCTAAACCACGCAGAACACGCGGCACCTCGTCCTTCTTGCAGTAGACCCGACGACCGGGTTTGCTTATTCGCTTTAAGTTGGTGATGATCTTCTCGCGGCGTGGGCCGTACTTGAGATATATTTTTATCTTGTTTTGAGGGGTCTGCTCGATCACCTCGTACCCCTTAATAAAGCCCTCTTTGTGCAGAATACGCACGATCTCCTGCTTCAAACGCGAAGCAGAAACCTCCACGCTCTCATGCTCGGCCATGTTGGCGTTGCGGATCCGAGTCAACAGATCGGCGATAGGGTCGGTTGTATAGGCCATCGTCTCCTCCTACCAACTCGCCTTTCGGATTCCGGGAATTTCCCCGCGCAGCGCCCTCTCGCGCAAACAGATGCGGCATAGCCCAAACTTACGAAAAACAGCCCGGGCTCTGCCGCAAATGCTGCAGCGCGTATAGGCTCGCACAGCGAACTTTGGCTTTCTTTTCGCTTTCTCAATTAACGCTTTCTTTGGCATTTTTGCTCCTTCTATCTAGGTTTTCAGGGCGACAAGCTCGCCCTTGTCACAGGATGTTGTCTCTCTGTGCCAAGAATCTGCAAGGTCTCCCTTGCCTCGCGCTCCTTCTTGTGGTTCGCGATGCGGATCGAGCGAGAGGCTTCTCGCTCGATCTTTGATGTTCTCGCTTAACCGGCGTGAGCCATCTCCTGTTTATGCTTTGCAATGATGCTCTGTGCGATATGCGCCGGCACCTCCTCATAGTGCGAAAACGAGGTCGAGAAGGTGCCACGCCCCCGTGTGATCGAACGAAGGTCTATAGCGTAACGCAACATCTCCGCCTGAGGCACCTGAGCTCGCAACAACATGCGCCCATTACCAAGGCTTTCGTTGCCCAAGATCCGGCCTCTACGTGTGGAGAGATCGCTCATCACATCGCCCATCATCTCGCTGGGCACGACCACCTCTACGTTGAGGATAGGCTCCAACAGAACCGGGTTGGCCTTTGGCGCCACATTATTAAACGCCAGAATACCGGCCATAATGAAGGCGGCCTCCGATGAGTCTACCTCATGATACGAGCCGTCGTAGCAAGTTACTTTGAAATCCACCACGGGATAGCCGGCCAGCACCCCCGTCTCAGCGGCCTGCCGAATCCCCTTTTCCACGGCCGGAATGAACTGGCGTGGTATCACCCCACCTACGATGGCATCCACAAACTCGATGCCGCCGCCCGGGTTGGGCTCAAGCCGTATCCAGCAATCGCCATACTGGCCACGCCCTCCCGTCTGCTTCTTGTGCTTGCCCTGCCCTTCCGCTTTGGCCTTGATGGTCTCGCGATAGGGCACTTTTCGTTCTACGACCTCCACATTAGCCCCAAACTTCTTGAGCCGCTCCACCACGATCGCCAAGTGCGTCTCGCCGGCTCCTGCGATCACCGTTTGACCGGTTTCCGGATCACGATAGTACCGAAATGCCGGATCCGCCACGGCCACCCGTTGGAGTGCCGGCCCCATTTTGTCTTCGTCCACCTTCGACTTCGCCACGATCGCCTGCTCAAATACCGGCTCGGGAAACGGCGTATGGTCAAGCACGATCGGTTTCGCAGGGTCGCACAAGGTATCCCCTGTGCGCGTATCGGCAAGTTTAGCCGTTACCCCGATATCTCCGGCCTTTATCTCCGACGTTGGCTCCTGGTTTTTTCCGCGCACGAAGTAGAGCTGTCCTACACGCTCCTCCTTACCTCGGCTGGCGTTCAACACCGTGCTGCCCATCTTGATAACGCCCGACTTCACGCGAAAGTAGCTCAGGGTGCCCAAAAATGGATCGGCGATTGTCTTAAACACCAGCGCCGCCAACGGCGCGCTCTCAGAGGCTTCACGCACCTCCTCCGCACCGGTTTGCGGGTTCTTACCGTGCACCGCCCCGAACTCCAATGGGTTCGGAAACTCGTGCACGATAATATCGAGCAGATCGGTCATCCCTATATCTTTCAAGGCGGAGCCACAGAGCACCGGCACCACCTTACCGGCGTCAATGCCCTCATGAAGGCCACGCACTACCTCATCATGGGTAAGCTCCTCACCGCTTAAAAACTTTTCGATCAGCTCGTCATCTCCCTCAGCTGCCGATTCCACCAGCAGCTCCCGATAGCGGGCGGCCTCCTCTTTATACTCCTCAGGTATCTCCACGCACGTCACCTCTTTGCCACTGCCGATAAAGGCCTTCATCTCTACCAGATCAATAACGCCTTGAAACGAGGCGGCGCTCCCTATCGGCAGCTGCAACGGCGCGATGGTGTTGCCATAGCGTTGGCGCAACGCGCCCACCACGCCTTGGTAGTCGGCATTCTCCCGATCCATTTTGTTCACGAACACGGCACGCGGCAGGTTACGGCTCGCCGCCATCTCCCAGGCGATCTCAAAACCGACCTCGGGCGCCCCCTGTGCTGGAGTTACCAAGATGGCCGCCTCCACCACGTCAAGCGCACTGCCGACCTCACCAACAAAGTCGAGATAGCCGGGCGCGTCCACAAAATTGATCTTGGTGCCGTGCCACTCGCAAGGTGCCAATGCAATATTGATGCTAATATGTCGTCGCTGCTCTTCCGGATCGAAATCGCACGTAGCCGTGCCATCATCTACACGCCCAAGCCTATCTATGGCGCCGGTCGTATAGAGCAAAGCCTCTGCTAGCGACGTTTTGCCACTTCCCTGATGACCAAACAGGCCCACATTCCGTATCGCCTCGATACTATAGCTCCTCATGGACAGATCTCCACCAAAGATTAGGATGTTGGCAGGCTGATGGAAATCCTCATCAGCCTGTTGGGAGATGTCCTTCCGAAACGCTGAAAGCGCGGCCTTTCATCTCCCTAGCATGCTTGCAAGGGAGATATTTATGCATCTTAAGGCGAATTCCTGCCTTATTTCTCACATTGGCGCTCGCAACAAAGGGCAATGCCGGTTAGCGCGCACGGAATGGCATACCAAGTTCTCTTAGCAGCGCTCTGGCCTCCTCATCGGTGCGGGCGGTGGTACAGATGATCACGTCCATACCACGCACCTTATCGATCTTATCGTAATCTATCTCCGGAAAGACCAGCTGCTCTTTAATTCCCATAGCAAAGTTGCCACGTCCATCGAACGAGTTGGGCGAGACCCCCTGAAAGTCTCGAATGCGGGGCAAGGCCACGTTCACAAGACGGTCCAAAAATTCGTACATTCTATCGCCGCGCAAGGTTACCTTACACCCCACTTTGGCGCCCGCACGTATCTTGAAGTTCGAGATGGATTTGCGTGCCAGCGTAACTACCGGCTTCTGCCCTGAAATGGTGGCCATGTCGCGCATCGCCCCATCTAACTCGGATGCATACTGTCCGCCGGTTTGGCCGGCACGCCCTACCCCCATATTGATCACGATCTTCTCGAGTTTGGGCACCTGCATCACATTGCGGTAGCCGAACGCCTTCATCAGGGCAGGCACCACCTCTTTACGGTAGCGTTCTTTTAGTCGAGCCATTCTCTCACCTCTCCTGACCGATTTCCGACCGGTCTGTTATACCTCTTGTGTTTCACTACCCGATCTCTTTTCCGCAATCCGGGTGTTTGCAAACGCGATATTTTCGTCTCGCCGGTTTGGCCTCACCCTCTCTGTAGGCGTAGCCAACGCGCGTTGGCCGATTGCAGTTTGGGCACACCAGCATGACCTTCGAGGCGTAGAGGGGTGCCTCTTCCTCGATACGGCCACCGGGTATTACCCGGGCCGGATCGTTGGGGTCTGCTCCCCGTCGCACGCGCTCTTTGCGGTGTCGAGTAATGATGTTGATCCCCTTTACCTTCACCTTATTCAGTTTTGGAAAGGCCTGGATCACCTCGCCGCGGCGGCCTTTGTCCTTGCCGGAGATCACCTCGACAAGGTCGCCCTTCTTAATGCGCAACTTAACCGGCTTCTTTGGAATCGCGCGCTTTAGTTTTTCCATCCTTACAGCACCTCCGGCGCCAACGAGATGATCTTCATGAAGTCACGGTCTCGCAGCTCCCGGGCTACGGGGCCGAAGATGCGCGTTCCGCGTGGCTCCAGATTGTTTTGGATGACCACCGCAGCGTTGTCATCAAACCGCAGCACGGAGCCATCGGGGCGACGAATGGGCTGTCGGGTGCGTACCACCACACACTTCACCACGTCGCTCTTCTTCACGGCCTGATTTGGCGTTGCCGACTTTACCACGCCCACAATGATGTCGCCCACATGGGCATAGCGTGCGTTAGAGCCTTTTAATACACGCACACACATTATCTCACGCGCCCCGGAGTTATCGGCGCATTTTAGTCGCGTATACGGCTGTATCATGGTTACTTCGCCCTCTCTAGAATGCGCACGACCCGCCAACATTTCTCTTTCGAGAGCGGGCGTGTCTCCATAATCTCCACGATATCGCCCTCATTGCAGGCGTTCTCTTCATCGTGCGCCTTAAATTTGGTGGTTTTGCGAACGATTTTTCCATAAAGAGGGTGGCGCACGCGGCGTTCCACAGCCACCACCACGGTCTTATCCATCTTATTGCTCACAACCTTACCCTGGCGCACCTTACGTCGCCCCCTCTGAGGCGACGACGCAGGCTGCTGCATCTGCTCATCTGCCATCTTACTTCTTTCCCTCCCGCTCGCGTGCAAGCTCGCGCTCACGCAAAATGGTTAGTGCTCGTGCAATTTGGCGGCGTGCTTTGCGAATGGCCGCCGTGTCTTTTAGTTGATGCAGCGCGTTCTGACGACGCATATCGTAGAGGGCAGCCCTGTTGGCAGCGATCTCCTTGCGTAAATCCTCATCGCTCATCTCGCGCAGTTGGCGACGTATCTCCTTCAGCTTCAACTCAGCCATTGCTCGTCTCCTCTGCACTGGTTACAGCGACCTCTCCCGTATTTTGCGGCGAGTTTTTGGCCTGTTCCTGGTCTATGCGTCGCACAAACTTCACATCGATTGGCAATTTATGCGAAGCTAGGCGCATCGCCTCTTTGGCCACCTCTTCGGGTACGCCCCCCATCTCAAAGAGGATACGCCCCGGTTTTACCACGGCAACCCATCCTTCCGGGGAACCCTTTCCAGACCCCATGCGGGTCTCCGCTGGTTTTTTAGTGAAGGGTTTATCCGGAAAGACACGTATCCAGATTTTGCCTTGGCGTCGTATATAGCGGTTCATGGCGATACGGGCGGCCTCAATTTGGTTGGCTGTTAGCCAACAAGGCTCCAGAGCCTGCAGCCCGTACTCCCCAAAGGCCACCGTATTTCCCCGTGTGGCCTTTCCTGCCATCGTACCTCGCTGTTGCTTGCGGTACTTTGTGCGTTTTGGCATCAACATCGTCTATTTCTCCTCCATAAGGCGGCGCAGCGCTCCCTCAGCGGAAGCCTGCGCCGCCGTAAGGCTCTAATGCCTTGGATCGTTTTATGAGCCGTTAGAAGCTGCCGGTCGCGGGCGGGAGCCACGCCGCCCAGAGCGCCGAGAACGCCCACCACGAGCGGCCGTCCGATCGGCACGTGCCTCATAACGGGCTTGGCGCGTGGGCGGAAGCTCCGACTGTCGCGGTTGGCCAGGCAGAACATCGCCTTTATATATCCAAACCTTTACGCCGATGTTCCCGTAGGTTGTAGGCGCTTCCGCAAAACCGTAGTCTATATCGGCGCGCAGCGTTTGGAGCGGGATCTTTCCCTGCCGGTCTTGCTCACGTCGGGCCATTTCGGCACCGGCCAACCGCCCCGAGCACATCACACGGATGCCCTTCGCTCCCAACTTCATCGCGCGCAACACGGCCTGACGCATCGCGCGCTTATAGGCGATGCGTTTGGATATCTGCATGGCGATCGATTCGGCAACCAACTGTGCGTCGAGATCGGCGTGAGGTATCTCCTGCACGCTGATCGGCAGCAAAGGCTTCTTAATAAGCTTTTCAAGCGCTGCACGGAGCTCTTCCGCCCCTTTGCCGCTCTTGCCGATGATCACGCCTGGCTTGGCCGTGTGCAGCGTTATCTTAATGCGATTGCCCGCTCGTTCGATCTCCACACGCGATACCGCCGCGTTCGGCAACTGCTCCTTTACATAGCGGCGTATGAGGTAGTCCTCATGAACCGCTTCGGCAAAGCCGCGCTTTGGCAGGTACCACTTGCTATCCGGCTCGCGGATAACACCGATACGAAACCCGATGGGGTGAACCTTTTGTCCCAAGTTCTCTTCCCTTCTCGCAGAATCAGCTTTCTTCTTTGTTGTTACCTTCAGGTGATGCCGGCTCGCTGGATGCAGTCGCCTCCGCCTTCATCTCTTCAGCTTCCAGCTCCTGCGGTACCAGCTCTTCCGGTCTCTGTTCGCTGACCACGGTGGCCACAGCCTCCGTGGTTTCAGGAGCAGATATTGGGGTCGCTTCAGCCGCCTTTGCAGCACGTGCGGCCCGTGCGGCCTCGGCGCGCGAGCGAGTGGCGCGACGAACACGTCTCGGCTTGGGCTCGCTCTCCTCCACCACAATGGTAATGTGGCTTGTACGATGCAGAATGCGATAGACTCGCCCCTGTGCCCGAGGATGAATGCGCTTGATGCGCGGCCCCTCATCCACTCGGGCCGATACCACCTTCAAGCGTTCTGCGTCGAGCGAGTGGTTGTTCACGGCGTTCGCCACCGCCGAGTCCAGCACGCGATAGATAAAACCAGCCGCTCGGTTTGGTACGAATTTCAAAAACGCAAGCGCGTCCTGCGCATAGAGGCCTCGAATCTCGTCTATCACCAGGCGTGCCTTGCGCGGAGGCACCCGAACAAACTTGGCGACTGCCATGGCCTGATTCTTTGCGACCCTTCTCGGCCGATTCTTCTTGCGGTTTTCCCGGTGTGTTTTGGGGCGCTCTAGGATATCCGCTTCCTTATCTTCCGCCATTCTCTCTATCCTTCCTATCACTTAATACCCGTCCGTCGTTCCACCTGCTGTCCGGCATGGCCTCGGAAGGTGCGGGTCGGGGCAAACTCGCCCAGCTTATGGCCCACCATGTTTTCGGTTACAAAGATAGGAACGTGTTTACGTCCATCGTGCACTAAGAAGGTGTGCCCAATAAACTCGGGGAAGATGGTGGAACGCCGCGACCAGGTTTTAATAGCCCGTTTCTCGCCGCGCGCGTTCATCGCCCGCACCTTCTCCAAAAGCTTCGGGTCGGCATAAGGCCCCTTTTTCAAAGAACGTCCCATATCGCTCCTCCTTTACTTTTGGTTGCGTCGGCGCACAATGTATTTGTCGGTCGCCTTATTCCGCCGTGTCTTGCGTCCCAAAGCCGGTTTGCCCCAAGGAGAGGCCGGCCCCTTCTTGCGCCCAATCGGGCTTTGCGCCTCACCTCCACCGTGCGGGTGATCCCGTGGGGTCATGGCCACACCGCGCACGTGACCCCTTCGGCCTCGCCAGCGAGTGGCCCCAGCCTTGCCCAACGAGATATTCTCATGCTCTGGGTTGCCCACCTGCCCCACGGTGGCACGGCAGTCAAGCCGAATGAGTCGCGTCTCTCCGGAAGGCAGACGCACCTGGGCATACTTGCCTTCCTTTGCCATCAGTTGCGCCCCGGTACCGGCCGAGCGCACCAGTTGCCCTCCGCGTCCTGGGTAAAGCTCAATATTGTGAATGGTTGTACCCACAGGAATTGCCCGTAAGGGCAGTGCATTGCCAGGACGAATGTCGGCCGTATCGCTGGAAATAACCGTGTCTCCCTCTTTTAATCCCAGAGGGGTTAGGATGTAGCGTTTTTCTCCATCCTCATACTCGACCAACGAGATACGGCACGTTCTATTCGGATCGTACTCGATGGTCAGCACCTTGCCGGGCACGTCCAGCTTATCGCGCTTAAAATCAATAATCCGGTACATCCGTTTGTTGCCGCCACCGCGAAACCTGGCGGTGATGCGCCCCTTGTTATTGCGTCCCCCACTCTTCTTGAGTGGTTCAAGAAGCGGCTTATACGGCTCAACCGGTTGGTTCTTTCCCTCGGCGCGCGTCAGCTCCGAATAGGTTGGGGTTGCCCGCCATCGTCTCCCCGGCGTTATAGGTTTATGCTTACGAATGGGCATCTTTCTCTCTCATTCTCAAGAATTAGACCCCCTCAAACAGTGTAAGAGGACGATCTGTCGTTACAATCGCTTTTTTCCAGGTCGGGCTATAGCCCGGCTTGCCCCCGCGCACCAGCGCACGGCGCTTCTTGCCCTTAACCCGCATGGTGTTTACGGAAAGCACCTTCACCCCCTGGTGCGCATAGATGGTTTGAATGGCCTGAGCGATCTCGAATTTGTTGGCATCGAGCCGCACTCGGAAATGGTATTTGTTGAGTCCAGCCTGAGCGTTGGTCTTCTCCGTTAAGAGAGGACGTTCAATAATCTCATGAGGATCTCTCATACTACCGCTACCTCCTCTTTACTCTCTTCTGGCGCCCAAGCCGCCGCAATTTTCTCCACCGCAGCGGCTACCAGCACAATCTTGTGCGCCACCATGACATCGCGAACCGAGAAATTGGGCGCATAGCGCAACGTTACCATTGGCAGGTTACGTGTGCTCAGCAGCGCTGTTTTATCGTACTCCGGCACTATGATCAGCACACGTCGTTCCGACTCAAGCCCCAACGCTTTCAGAAGAGCCACCGCCTGCTTTGTTTTGATAGCATCGAACGCCAATTTCTCCAGCCCGATCACGGCGCCTTCGCGCACTTTAGCCGAAAGCGCCGAGCGCATGGCGCTTCGCCGCATTTTCACTGGAAGATCTTTTCGATAGTCGCGCGGGTGCGGTCCAAAAACCACGCCTCCGCCACGCCAATGCGGTGCACGAATAGAGCCTTGGCGAGCGCGACCGGTTCCCTTTTGCCGCCAGGGTTTTCTTCCACCTCCGCGCACCTCAGAGCGCTGTTTCGTGTCGTGGGTGCCTTGTCGCTGGTTGGCCTCCTCGGCCACAACCACCTGATGCACCAAAGCCTCACGAAACTCCACACCGAATATCGAATCCGGGAGAGATAGAGAACCTATCTCGTTGCCTTCCATATTATACAAAGGTACTGACGCCATCTCTTTACTCTCCCTTCCTAGCGGATCGGCAAGCGCTGGATGCGGACAAGCTCGCCTTCCGCCCCCGGCACCGCCCCTTTGATGAAAATGAGATTCCTATCTACATCCACGCGTACCACCTGCAGCCCGCGCACCGTCACCTGCTTAGCCCCCATATGGCCTGGTTTCTTTGTTCCCTTAAAGGTACGTGCGGCATCGGTTGCACCACTTGACTGAGGCTTTCGGTGGATCATCGAACCATGGGTCATATCGGCTCCATGGAAATGGAAGCGCTTCACGACCCCTTGAAACCCTTTTCCCTTCGAGATCCCGGTGACCTTCACACGCATCCCAGGGCGAAAAATATCGCATCGGATGCTGTCGCCCACCTTATACTCTTCGATATTGTCCGTGCGTATCTCGCGCAGGTATCGCGTTGGCGCTACACCTGCACGCTGAAAGTGTCCCTTGAGAGGGCGGTTGACGTGCCGCTCGCTCACCTCTCCAAACCCCACTTGAATGGCCGTATAGCCATCCGTCTCAACACTCTTGAGCTGCGTGACAATGCAGGGACCTGCCTCTATCACGGTGACCGGCACTACCTCCCCGTTTTCATTGAAAATCTGGGTCATGCCGATCTTCCTGCCCAAAATTGTGTCTACCACCGATGTCTCCTTCTACAGTTTGATTTCGATGTCTACACCGCTCGGCAGATCGAGCCGCATGAGGGCGTCAATCGTTTTCGGCCCTGGCTCTAAAATATCAATCAGGCGCTTATGGGTCCTCTGTTCGAAATGCTCCATGCTCTCCTTATCAATATTGGGACCGCGGATCACGCAGAAGATCTGGCGTTCGGTAGGCAACAACACTGGGCCGGAAACACGCGCCCCTGTACGCCTCGCCGTCTCCACGATCTTCTCTGCCGACTGATCCAGGATACGATGGTCAAACGCCCTCAGGCGAATGCGCACCTTATCCCGGCGCAAATAGGTTGCCATACGCTGCCTTTCCTCCTGCCTTTTCCCCACTATCCAGGATTTTGGTCACGACACCGGCTCCTACCGTGTGTCCGCCCTCTCGTACCGCAAAACGCAAGCCCTCCTCCAACGCTACCGGCTGGATTAACTCCGCCGTTATCCGAACGTTGTCCCCGGGCATCACCATCTCTACACCCTCCGGCAACACCATCGAACCCGTTACATCCGTCGTCCTAAAGTAAAACTGAGGACGATACCCACTGTAAAACGGCGTGTGACGGCCCCCCTCTTCCTTCGTTAACACATAGATCTCTCCCTGAAACTTCGTGTGAGGACGAATGCTCCCCGGCTTTGCCACTACCTGACCTCGCTCTACATCCGTACGGTTCACTCCACGCAACAATATCCCCGCGTTGTCCCCCGCATAAATCACATCACACGTCTTGTGAAACTGCTCTAACGAGGTCGCCACCGTCTGACGCGTCGGACGTAAACCCACGATCTCCACCGGCTCGTTGACCTTCAACTGCCCGCGCTCCACACGACCCGTCACCACCGTCCCACGACCCGTTATCGTGAACACGTCCTCTATCGGCATCAAAAACGGCTTGTCTACCTCCCGCTGAGGCGTCGGAATGTAGGTGTCTATCGCATCCAACAACTCCCATATCCGACCATTCCACTTATCCCCACGGCTTAAGTCCTCACTTAACATCGCCTGCAACGCCGAACCCCGGATCACCGGTACCTCATCCCCAGGAAACTCATACTTGCTCAAAAGCTCCCGAACTTCCATCTCCACCAAATCCAAAAGCTCCGGGTCGTCTACCATGTCCACTTTGTTCAAAAACACCACAATGTAGGGAACCCCTACCTGGCGCGCTAACAAAATGTGCTCCCGCGTCTGAGGCATCGGACCGTCGGCCGCAGAGACCACCAAGATCGCCCCATCCATCTGAGCCGCACCCGTGATCATGTTCTTGATGTAGTCCGCATGACCCGGACAGTCCACATGTGCATAGTGACGGGCGTCCGTCTCGTACTCCGCATGGTAAACGTTGATCGTTACCCCACGCGCGCGCTCCTCCGGAGCGCTGTCGATCTCCTCGTACTTCAAGGCCTTGCTGCCGTTGTAGGCCGCCAAAACCCGGGTGATCGCCGAGGTTAACGTCGTCTTCCCATGGTCTACATGACCTATCGTCCCCACGTTCACATGGGGCTTCGTACGCTCAAACTTCTGCTTTCCCATAAATCAGTCTCCTATTCTCCACCTAGTGCAGCGTTCACCGTTCTATTAGAATTGAATAAAGTAAAAGGAAGGCTCCGAAGATGCTGGAAGAGATCCTGTTCTCATCGGAGCCAATCCACCTATCAGGTCTTAACGGGCTGTTTCTGCCCGGTTTTAGCCAAAATCTCCTCCGCCACATGGCGAGGAACCTCTTCATAGTGGGACGGCTGCATGGTAAAGGTAGCTCGTCCCTGAGTCATGCCACGCAGGTCGGTTGCGTAGCCGAACATCTCAGCCAGCGGCACCAGCGCCCGAATGGTTTGAGTGCCACCAGGCCCCGGCTCCATTCCCTCCACACGACCGCGGCGCCGATTGATGTCGCCGATAACGTCGCCCATGTAGTTTTCAGGGGTGACGATCTCAACCTCCATAATCGGCTCTTTGAGGTAGGGGTCGGCACGTCGCAGCGCCTCTTTCATGGTCTGGTTGGCGGCCACCTTAAAGGCGATCTCGCTGGAGTCCACCTCATGATAAGAGCCATCCACTACCGAGACGCGTACATCCACCACTGGATAACCGGCCAACACGCCGGATTCCATGGCTTCGCGCACGCCTTTCTCCACGGCAGGGATAAACTCTTTTGGAATCACTCCGCCGGTGATCTTGTTCACAAACTCGAACCCTTCGCCGGTTTCTAGAGGCTCAATTTCGAGTTCGCAGTCGCCATACTGCCCAGACCCACCTGTCTGCCGTTTAAACGGCACGCGTGCGGAGGCTTTATGGCGAATCGCCTCGCGATAGGCCACCTGAGGTGCCCCGTAGTTGGCCTCAATGCCGTACTCTCTCTTCAAAATGTCAATTTTGATGTCGAGCTGAAGCTCGCCCATACCGCTCAGGATGGTCTGTCCGGTCTCCGGATCGGTGGAGACGCGGAAGGTAGGATCTTCGCTGGCCAACTTCTGCAAGGCGGTGGCCAGCTTATCCTGATCGGCCTTTGTTTTCGGCTCGATGGCGATCGAGATAACCGGTTCTGGGAAGGAGATAGACTCCAAAAGAATGGGATGTTTTTCATCGCACAGCGTATCGCCGGTGCGGGTATCCTTCAACCCGACGATGGCCGCGATATCGCCGGCGTAGACGGCATCCACATCCTCCCGGTTGTTGGCGTGCATGCGCACAATGCGTCCCACGCGCTCCTTCTTACCAGTGGAGGCGTTTAACACCGTTTGGCCGGTGGCGAGGGTGCCCGAGTAGACGCGGAAGAAGGTCAGCAGGCCGTACTTATCGGTTGCAATTTTGAAAGCTAGCGCACAGAACGGCTCATCGTCGGAGGGCTTGCGGATCTCTTCCGCCCCCGTATCGGGGTGTTTCCCCACGATGGCCGGGATATCATCTGGTGCTGGAAGGTAGTAGATTACCGCGTCAAGCAGCGGTTGAATCCCCTTATTTTTGTAGGCCGAGCCGCACAACACCGGCACAATGGCACCGGAGATGGTCCCTTTGCGCAGGGCCTTGCGGATCTCCTCCACCGAGATCGGTTCCCCTTCAAGGTACTTCTCAATAAGGTCTTCATCTACCTCGGCGGCCGCCTCCACCAACCGCGTATGATACTCATTCGCCTTATCCAAAAGGTCGGAAGGAATATCCACAACTTCGTACTTCTGGCCGATGTCATCGAGGTAGCGGATCGCCTTCATTTCGACGAGGTCTACCACCCCAACGAAGTCGGCCTCGCTGCCTATAGGTAGCTGAATAGGTACGGCGTTAGCGCCGAGGCGCTCTCGAATCTTTTCGACCACCCCGTAGAAATTCGCGCCCATGCGGTCCATTTTATTAATGAAAGCGATTCGGGGTACATGGTATTTATTGGCTTGTCGCCACACCGTTTCCGACTGCGGCTGCACCCCGCCGACGGCACAAAAGATGGCGATCACCCCGTCCAAAACCCGCAAAGAGCGCTCCACCTCCACGGTAAAATCCACGTGGCCAGGCGTGTCAATAATGTTGATGCGATGATCTTTTATGCGTTCCCCTTTGGCATCGCGCTGAACGCCCCAGAAGCAGGTGGTCGCCGCGGAGGTGATAGTGATACCCCGTTCCTGCTCCTGCACCATCCAGTCCATTGTGGCAGAGCCCTCATGGACCTCCCCGATCTTATAGGTTCGACCCGTGTAAAACAGAATCCGTTCGGTGCAGGTGGTTTTCCCTGCATCAATATGGGCAGCGATACCGATGTTTCGCGTTTTATTTAAGGCGTACTCTCTTGCCATAACTCTCCACTCACTTCTCCCTTGCTAACACCACGCTCGTTGACGGGTGCAACGCGGGTTAGGTATCCTTTCGTTTTCCCTGGCGCTTTAGGGTTATATTCCCCTTCCGCTTCAAACCTTGTCGGCTCTACGCTCTCTCCCAAAGCAACAAAACCGTCAAATACGATAATGCGCGAAGGCCTTATTGGCGTCGGCCATGCGGTGCACCTCTTCGCGGCGTCGCACCGAAGCGCCCGTGTTGTTGGCCGCATCTATCAGCTCTGCCGCCAACTTGTCTATCATGTTACGCCCCGACCGCTTACGCGCATTAAGAACGATCCAGCGGATAGCTAATGAGAAGCGACGAGCTTCCCGCACCGGCACCGGCACCTGGTAGGTCTGCCCGCCAACACGCCGCGGCCTTACCTCCACCACCGGCGCCACATTGCGAATGGCCTGATCGAACACTTCGAGCGCAGGCCGCTGGGTGCGACGCTCTATCTGCTCCATCGCCTTGTAAAAGATGGTCTCGGCAACGCTCTTCTTTCCGTCCTTCATAAGGCGATTGATAAACTTCTGCACCATCACGCTATTGTAGATCGGATCCGGCGGGATCACACGCGGGCGAACACCGCCCTCAGGCGCATTTCTCGGCATCTCTCTCTCCTCGCTTTATTTAGGACGCTTTGTTCCGTATTTCGAGCGGCTCGACTTTCTGTCGCGCGTGCCTGCCGCATCGAGGGCGCCGCGCACGATATGATAGCGCACTCCGGGCAGGTCTTTCACGCGGCCACCACGCACCAGCACCACCGAGTGCTCTTGCAGATTATGGCCGATACCCGGAATATAAGCCGTCACCTCTACCTTGTTGGTGAGGCGTACGCGCGCGATCTTGCGCAAGGCCGAGTTCGGCTTCTTAGGCGACACGGTTCGCACGCTTAAACAGACCCCGCGCAGCTGCGGATGTCCTCGCAGTGCGGGCGCTTTCGTCTTTTTAATAAGCCGTTTACGGCCTTTTCGTACGAGCTGATTGATTGTTGGCATACGTTTTGCCGCTTCCTTAACCCAAAGCAGAGTTTTTTTACGATCTCCTCAAGAGATCCTATGAAACCATGGTTCACGCACAGATAATGAGGAAAGACATTAAAAATGCCCTCAGCCGACGGCAGGGCAGGACAACACGCGCACAGGAGTTGTATCGTCGTTACGGAAGTCTCATGAAGTCGGGAGAAACCCCGCTTTTAACCGCCTCCTTTACCTTAAGTGCGTCTGTCCTACCGCGCCACAAACTTCCTAGCGCGAGAACCTGTGTAGTTTACTCCAACTCTTCTCTTTTTGTCAACCTTTTTCGGGTCGTTTTCCCGAAATTGGCCGCCTTGGCCTCAAAACGGCCTCCGCTTTAAGGGCACATCCGACGATCTCTTTACTTTTTGTGGATAACTTTTCGATAGAGATTTGCGTAGGGATTTTACGGTAAACTCCAATAGAAAGCTTGACATGCTTATGGAACCAAATATGAGCGCAAAGGTGCAGTTCATCGAGGGTATCCCTGTCTTCGGAGAGCCTCAAGAGAGCGCTGTAACACAGATCAAAAACTGCATGAGGCACAAGAACGCCTACCGCGCAGCCCTTATGGCCGATCACCATGTGGGTTACGCGGTGCCCATTGGAGGGGTGATCGCCTATTACGACGCCATCTCCCCTTCGGGAGTCGGCTTCGACATCGCTTGCGGCAACAAGGCGGTGCGCCTTGACGTTCCGGCCGAAGAGGTAAGGGCTAACATTGGCCGCATTATGGACGACATTGTTTCACAGATCTCCTTCGGCCTTGGCCGCGTTAACAAGGAGCCGGTAGATCACCCGCTCTTTGACGACCCGGCTTGGAAGCTGGAACCGGTGCGTGACCTTAAGCAGATGGCCTACGAACAGCTTGGCACCGTGGGCAGTGGCAACCACTATGTGGATATTTTCGTGGATGAAGAGGATCGCGTGTGGGTTGGCGTTCACTTTGGGAGCCGCGGGCTAGGGCATCGCACCCTCACCTGGTTCTTAAAGAAGACGGGCACCAAAGATGGCATGATGGTGGACCCGCTGGTGTTGCCGCTGAAAGAGGAGTTAGGCCAACTCTACCTTCAGTGCATGCACCTCGCTGGTCGCTATGCCTATGCCGGCCGCGATTGGGTTTGCGAGAAGGTAGCCAAAATCATTGGGGCCAATATCGTGGAGGAGGTGCATAACCACCACAACTTCGCTTGGAAAGAGACCATTGATGGGGTCGAGGTATGGGTTGTACGCAAAGGGGCTACGCCGTCCTACCCAGGCCAGAAAAGTTTCGTCGGCGGCACCATGGGCGAGCCAGCGGTTATTCTGGAGGGAGTTGCGCCTGAAAAGAGCGAAAAGTATCAGAACGTGCCGCTGCTGCACTACACGCTCTTTTCCACGGTACACGGTGCCGGTCGCGTGCTTGGGCGCAACCAAGCGAAGCGCACGCTCTCCCGAGATAGCATGCAGAACTGGGTACGGCGTGCAGGTGTTACGCTACGTGGCGGCGATGTGGATGAAAGCCCCGAGTGCTACAAGCGCCTCGATGAGGTGCTACGCCATCAAGGGAAAACGGTGCGTATTCTTCATACCCTCAAACCCATCGGCGTCGCCATGGCAGGGCGCGGCGTAGTCGATCCCTATAAAGATTGACCCTCCGTTCCCGCCCCTCTTCGCCAAGATCGCCCTCTCACTACATCGGCCGATCGGTATAGGCGCTGTACTTCTCCTGGATAAGCTGCTGCACGTAACGGATACGCTCCCGTGTGAGAGGGTGATCGCTAAGAAACTCCGGTGGCTGTGGCTGCCCCTTCGTAGCCTGCTCCAACATGTCAAACAGTTCCAACATGCCGTTGGGGTTATATCCGGCAGCCACCATATCCTCCAAACCGCCTATATCCGCCTGTTTCTCCTCATCACGAGAGTATTTCAGGTCTATGGCGCTTAAAGCGAGATCCCCCAAACTCTGCAGCGTGCGATTGGCGTGGGTCAACAGCACAATGCCTAAGAAGCCCAGCTCCTCTTTGCGCTGAGCCGCCACCGCCCGCGCCCAGTGCTGTAGACGCACATGGGTCATCTCATGGCCGGTAACAGCAGCCAGCTCTGAATCGTCATGAATGCGATCCATCAACCCGGTAAACATAAAGATAGGCCCACCCGGCAACGCAAATGCATTGATCTCCTTACTCTCTATCACATGAAATCGGTAATCCCACGTCGTTCTGTCTTTTTCATCCAGAGCGGCACGCAGTCGCTCGCCCACGCGCTGCAACCGTCTCTCCTGAGCCCCATGAACAACGCGGTACTGCTGCAGTATCTGCCGCTCGGCCTGTTGCCCCACCCTCTTCTGCTCAGAAATGCTCGGCATAAAGATGTCGGCACGAGCTTTCTCGTCCATTGTTGCTAAGGCCACCAATAACCCGCCGGTTGTCAGCTCCCGCAAAAACTGGCGCCGCGATTTGCGCTCTGCCTCTTTCAAAACCTTCTCAACAGCTGGGTTGCCACAATATCGCTTCTGCTGACACATGGTTTCCACTCCTCCCAACTTGATCAGACGACTTTTCAAAAGGTGCTGTTCTCTTAGCCACCCCAAAAACCCGTGATCTCATCAGCCCACAGTTTCTATACGAAAAGGAACAACCCTTGTGAATGCCCAAAAGCGAGGTTTTGGAAACCGAGTGCGCTCATGCCACAAGCCCTTGCCGGCTTTCCCAGCAGGAGGTTGGGCCTCAGCGATCGGGAATTTGAGCCTCTTGGTTTCCAACCTAACAATCTACAGGAACACAAAAACATGTCAGCGCAACTTATCAAAACGCTCGATCGCCTTATTGTCGTCCTCATGGTGACCATCTTACTGGTGCTCAGCTGGCCGGTGTGCGTAGCGCTATGGCCGCATCGGTAAGCGCCTCCGCTCTTCCTTGGGCACGTTCCCCCAACACCCAGGATCGAGACGCTTACCAACGATCAAGCCGTGGAGTGTTCCTTCACGTGCTATCGTTTCAAATGTCGCGAACGGAGCACCTCGCTCAACTATCCGGCCTTGCTCCCTACGTCATCCACCCTCTCTTCCGTGGGCAGCAACGAACGCTGCAATGTGGCAGTGGCAGCAGCACCAACAGCCCCAACACGTTTTAACCTGCTCCCCGCAAACCGAAAGACCGTGTGAGGTTGGTTGTTCGCATCAAGGGTGAAAATTTGATGCATTACTGGGTCAAGGCCGTAGATTCCATTGCTGTCTTCATAGAGGACGAACTGACAACCGCCTAACAGACAGCTAGCGCAGGCCAGCATCAGCAAGCCGGGGGCTTTGTACGCTTTTTGTTTGCAGGTGGAACCTCCACTCTGCGGAGTTTCTTGGCTCCTGCACAAGGATGTTGATTTGGGTCTATCGGGCGGCTCTCCGTCGAGTTCCCTCCTTTTGGTGAAGTCCCAGCATCGTTGAAACAGGAAGGTGAGCCACCCTCTAGCTTGCTGCCTGTTCTTGCGGCTCCGCCTGCAACCTGGTGGCAGGCGTTAGTGGCTCTTTTCGATCCTCCTCTAACGTCTCCGAAGGGTTTGTCACGCTCCTCAGCAGATTTTCTGCAGGTGTGGGGTTCGAAACCGGGCGTAACAGATGCTCCGAAGTCAACGTACCTGCCCGCAAAAGCGTCTGTGGGTTGGTCAGCTCCCTGATAACATCCAAACATGTTTGAGCCTCTTGGGCTACCTCCGCATGATATCCCAGAGCGGTCTTGCCCTGCACCAACGCTTCCATCACAGGTGCATCGCTGGGAACTACAAGGGGCCGATATGACTGCAGGAAAGCACAGAGGAACTCTGGATCTGTTTCGCTGCGGAGCAGCTTGTGAAGTGAGCGTCGCGTTTTTTCGTCAATTTTGCGGACATCGTCGGAAGCATAGGCGGCAAGCACTCTGAGCGCCAACGCTTTGTACACGGCCAGCAGTGTTCTAGGATGGTTGTGCGGGGACAATAGTAAATCAGAAAAGGTCTTTCGCAACCTCTTCATACGGAATATCTCTTTGACGAGCGAGGACAAATGAAAGACGTCACGTTGATTCCCGTAGGAGCGAAGAGGATAGGTCGTGAATTCCCACAAGAGCACCAAGGATGCCAATACACAAACTAGAGATATACTGACAAAATAAATTACCAACTCAAGATTGACAGAAATACTTACAAACTCAGGATTGAAGTTTTTGTTGATGATGTAGAACGTCACTGACGACATAAACATTAGAAGACTTATAAATCTTATGGTATTGAGCAAGTAGGATGGAGGGTTGCCACGACTTCGGTCGTGAGGAATAGGGTGATCGCGTTTTAGATGGTTGAGGAGGTGGCTCTTTAGCTGCTGCGCCTCCTCCGACTGCGCTGGCAACGAGAGCCAACCTTTTGTGGTAAGAATAAGCAGGGTTGGCTCGTTTTTGTTTCCTATGTTGCGCTCCACCACATCCAGAACCTCATCCCATGGTAACCTCACTGTGGATAGTAGGCTCTCAATACACAGTCCACCCTGCCACACGCTGATCTCCCCACGCCATGAGTTGATAAAGTAACTGGCTATCAAAAGCACTCCTTCAACCCCTGTAAGAAGTGTCAGAAGCTTCAGCACCATGAGCGCCTGCCAGTTAAGGACATCCGATGGATGTGGAGATTGCAAGCTAACCGATGTCAGGAAGAGATAGATCCATCTAACCACAAAAAGAACGAATAACAGCAATAGACTAAAAGGTAGACCAAGAGTTAGGAGCCTAAAGCCCACCTTCTTGCTTGACCCCTTTATCGAAAATAGCTTTTCTCCTAGCTGAGGGGCCTTTGTGGAACCTCTTGGTTTAATGGCCTGGAGCCTCGTAACCAGTTGTTGCCATAGTTTCATCCGTCCAACCTCCTAGCCAATAGACGAGGAGTAGGAGAAGGCGGTTTCACCCTTCTCCTACCTCCTACTCCTCCAAGGTGTTTAGGGCGTGCCACCGTGAGCCACACACTGCTGATATGCCTTGAAGCAGTCGTCTTTACAAATATGGAAGCTTATCAGACAGTATGCTAGGAGGCCTACCACTAGAACACCACAAATTATTAAACAAGCGACGGAAGTAGGATTTAAACACGCTGCCAGACACACTGCAACACCAGCACCAAATGCAGCTAAGCAAGCTGTTAGGAGTCCTGAGCAGACTGAATCGCAATGGGCCAGAAGAGTGCCACAATTTGGTTTGGGTGGCTGTGGTTGTGGTGGGAGCGGTGGGTGTGGGTGCGGATGAGGCGGTTTGGGCCTGTGGGGCGGCCTTCGCCGTTTTCTTCCTGTACACAGCGGTTGTAGTACCAAGTCCCTGTTGGCATACGCAGGGCAGGCTACCGGAGGTCCGCTGAAATCCAACCCCTCCACATCCAATACCATTCCTGCTGGACGATACGGGCTCTGGGCGCTACCGCTCGTGTACATGCTCACTCCAAACGCATCGTACAGATTACTCGATAGCACGTTCCCACTCCCGTCTGTTATCACCCCATAGTTGCCTAACACATCCCTGTGATGGTACTCCCCGTTCCGACGAACCAACTGGCTGCTGCAGCCGCCGCCTACACGAAGATACAACGCCTGAACACTCCATACCCCACCGCTCAGGTCGCTTACCTCCTCCACCAGCTCCCCAGCGCTGCACGCTACCCCACACGGATACCAGACCCACACGTTGTTCGCCAAGTCCTTCCGCCAACGACGGTTCCCGTCCGCACCATAACCGTACTGGTACGCCAAAACCCCGTTGTGCGCTATCCCCACTAACTGGCCCTCTTCATTCCACATAAAACCGCGCGTGTAGCCCGGACCAGGGGCACTCGACAACGTCCCCGTCGCGTTCCAGCTGTACACCTCCGTCGTGTTCGTCGCGCTGTCTACCACCTGTACCAAACGACCCCCGCCGTCGTAACTGTAGCTGCCCATATGAACCGGCACCCCGTTGACCACCACCTGAGCGCTTAAACGAAGGTTCGAGGGGTCGTACGTGTAGCTCCCGCTGTAGCTGCGTGAACCGCTCCGCTGCTCCTTCAGCAGGTTCCCCACCGCGTCGTATTGGTACACCGTCACATCCCCACTCGGCTGCTCTACCACCTGTACCAAACGACCGGCCGCATCGTAGCTGGCGCTGTAGCCCACCAACACCGTCCCACTGCTTACCAGCACGTGCTGAACGCTCGTTACACGACCCGCCGCATCGTAGCTGTACTGCACCTCCACGCCGTTGGGGTACATCACGCTCGACACCTGACCGTCCGCCGTGTAGCTGAGGCTCACCTGCGCGTTGTCGCTCCCATCTACCACGCTCGTCAGATGATACGCCGCATCGTAGCTGTTGGTCAGAACCCGACCCGTCACATCGGTCTGGCTCAACAGGTTGCCCACCGCATCATAACTGGCCTGCGTCGTCCCGCGAGGGTCTACCGCCTTCACCTTCCGACCCAACACGTCGTAGGTGTAGCTGCGGACACCGGTGCTATCGCTGCTCTGGATCAACTGACCCCCTGCATCCCAGCTATAGCTGATCCCCGGTGCCCCGCTGGTAGGATAACTGACCGAAACTAGCCTCCCCCACCCGTCATAACTGTACTGCGTCACATAGCCCAACGCGTCCACCCGCTGCTGCAAAAGGCTGTCGACCGAGTAGCTGTAGCGGGTTACGTTCCCCAAGGGGTCTGTGCGGCTCGTCAGATGCCCCCACTGGTCGTACCCAAACTGCTTGGTGCGACCCGCGGGGTCGGTCACGCTCGCCACGCTTCCATCCCCATTGTAGCTGAAACGGCTCACGTTGTTGTTGGCATCCGTCACCTGAAGCACATTGCCCGTGCTGCTATCCAGGCTGAAGAGCGTCTTGTTCCCCAACGGGTCGGTCACCGACACCAGCAGGTCAAACACCCCATAGGCCAGCTGGGTGCTGTGGCCTAGCGGGTCTTGCGATACCAACATGTTGCCCCGATTGTCGTACTGCTGCTGCCACACGCTCCCCGAAGGCGTCGTCGTTGACAGAAGGTTGTGGGCGCTGTCGTAGCTGAAGCTGGTCTGATGACCCAACGCATCTACCACCCCCAACAGCTGACCTTGGCTGTCCATCCCATACTGAACGGTGTTTTGATTGGCGTCCGTCCAGCTCGCCACCACCGTCGTCCCACTGGGCCAACTGCTCGAACTGCTGATCACCTGAGTGCGCGTCTGCGACTGAACCGCTATCGCCTGATAAGACCCACTCCCGCTCTTGGAACCGGCCGGGTTGACCTCACCGGTCACTATCCCGTTGCTGCCATAGGTGTAGTTCCAACTCCGGTTCAGCCTGTCGATGTAGGCGGTCAGGTTGTTGGAGGCATCGTAGCCAAACAGCTCCGCATACAGGTTGCCGTTCAACGACGGCCACACCACCGTGTCTAGCCGGTTGGAGGCATCGTACTGAAAACTCCATGTCCGACCTGCGCAGTCCGCGGCGCTCGTCAACCGTCCCGAACCGTCGTAACTTAAGCTGAGGCTTCGGCCGGCCGCATCCGTCACGCTGGTCAGCAGGTTGGCGCTGTTGTAGCTGAAGGTGGTGGTGTTGCTGTTGCGGTCGGTGATCTGGGTTAACCACCCTGTTGAGGAGAAGAAGTATTTGGTGCCTCCTTTGCGCACGATCGTCCAACTGCCGTCGGGGTTGAGGCTCAAGCTGTCGTAGCAGCCGGCCGGAGGCACATAGGCCGAGCCGTTCCAGGTGAAGAGGGTTTCGCTTCCGTTCTCTTGCACCCACACCACGTTTTGGGTGTTGGGCACATTCAGCAGGTAGCTGCGATAGCTGTGGCTCCATTTCGGGCCTAAGGGGCTGGTGCGGGCGGATTGGGAGTTGTAGAAGAGAGCGAAGTTCAGCCCACCTCCTCTTCCGCTCCAGCCAAAGAGAGGGAAGGTGCCATGGGCGTTGCCGGAGGCCAGGTTGGACTGCCCTATGCCCAAAGAGACGAGAGGCTGCCAGGAGTGTGCAGGGCCGGGGGTAGGCGGCAGAGGCGGAGAGCCGGTGGAGAGGGCTTGGGCGCTCTGAGCGCTTTCGAGGGAAGCCCCCGCAAAGACAGCGGCGCCGAGGCTGGCGAGGGCGGAGGTGAGGAACTGGCGGCGTGCGATGCCGCGTGAACGAGCAGAAGGTTGCGGTGGGTTACCACCTACGGGGGGGGACACTCCCTTCTCCCTGTTGCAGCTTCTTGTTGCGCTTGTTGTGGTTAGCCATTGTTTGAGTTCTCCTTTTTCAGGAAGCTTTGAAAGGGTCTATGCCAAGAGGGCTGGGGAGGCCTCTCAAAAGGGGTTAGAGGTCAGAGGGGTCTTCTCAGGAGCCTCAGAATGGCCACAGGGAAAGCGTTATAGGTTTGTAAGGGAAGTGAGCGATGTAGAAGCAGCTCACTTACAAAGTAAGTATAACACACAGGGTGCAAAGTTGTCAAGGGTTTTTTGGAAAAATAGAAAAAATTTTTTGTGAGAGGGTCCCCTACGCCCCCTAACCGAGAAGCCTACCGAGCAGGTGCGTTGGTGGCAGCGCCTTCGTTGAGGAGAGATTCCGCACGCCGCAAGGCGCAGGAGGCCTTCTCGTATAGGGCCGATGGAAAAAGCGGGCAGGAAGGCAACGCCCCTATGGGGAAGATATATTTCCACGTACACAGAGTCATGCACAAAATCCACGCATTGAAAAAGGAGAATCGCGAATGATGCCCACGAGCCTGTCTGGCAACATAACTCTGGCTCTCGCCCTGTTTGCAGTGTGCGGTTTGGCCACAACCGCCGCGCCCGCCTCGGCAAAAAGCCGCCGTGCCGACAATACCCCCAAAGGCTTCCTCTTAAAGACCATTCAGTGGCAAGGCACTACCTATCGGTACCTCGTCTATGTGCCCGCCGACTATACCCGCGATCATCCTTGGCCCACCATCCTCTTCCTCCACGGGTCTGGGGAGTGTGGCACCGATGGTCTCAAGCCGCTAGGGGTGGGCATTGGCACGCACATCATGCGCCATGCCGAGCGCTGGCCCTTCCTTGTTATCATTCCGCAGAAACCCGAAGTGCGCGACACATGGGCACAGTACGACGATCTGCTGATGGCCATGCTTAAAAAAACCGAACGCGAATATCGGGTGGATACAACCCGCCTCTACCTTACCGGTCTCTCTCAGGGGGGCTTTGGAACCTGGGCTTTGGCCGCCAAGCACCCCGACCTCTTCGCCGCTGCGGCACCGATCTGCGGCATTGGCGATCCCAACCAGGCATCCGAGTTAGCCAAGATCCCCCTCTGGGTGTTCCATGGTGCCGCCGACCCCGTCGTCTCTCCAGAAGCCGATCAGAAAACCGTTGATGCCGTGAAAGCGGCAGGGGGCGACATCCAGTTCACCCTCTATCCGGGGGTTGGCCACGACTCGTGGGATAACGCCTACGATGACCCCAACCTGCCTCAATGGTTTCTACAACATCAGCGACCGGCCAAATAAAAAAACAGGGTACCAGCATGTCGTAAGGGCCTGCCGGTACCCTTGTTCCTTCCGCGAACGCTAGGGACAGTAGACAGGAACCGTAACGGCCCCCTCCGACGCCGAGCGCACGCAGGCGGCATATTTGGCCAAAACGCCCCGCTCCTCCCGAGGCGCCGGCTTTTTCCATTCCGCCCGACGCCGTGCTAACTCCTCGTCGCTTAGTTCTACCGCCAGCAGCTTGGCATCGGCGTCAATGGTGACCTTATCGCCATCCCTCAGCAGCGCAATAGGCCCTCCAACCCAGGCTTCCGGAGCGACGTGCCCCACCACAAGCCCGTGCGTAGCTCCCGAAAAGCGGCCGTCGGTGATGAGCCCAACACAGTCGCCTAATCCCTGGCCCACAATGGCCGCCGTCACCGCCAACATCTCGCGCATCCCGGGTCCACCTACCGGTCCTTCCCCGCGAATCACCACCACGTCGCCCGGCTTTATCTCGCGACGTTGTACCGCAGCAAAGCAGGCCTCCTCTCCATCAAACACTCGGGCCGGGCCGGTAATACGCCTTATTTTGACCCCTGCCGTCTTCACCACCGCCCCCTCGGGCGCCAAGTTACCACGTAGAATGGTGAGATGTCCTGTTGGAAACATCGGGTTATCTAACGGCCGAACCACCTCCTGACGTCGGGAATAGACCGAGCGCACGTTGGCAAGGTTCTCCGCCAACGTTTTCCCGGTGACGGTAAGGCAGTCGCCATGCAAGAAACCGGCCTCTAACAGGGCCTTTAGCACGGCGGGCGTTCCCCCCACGCGATGGAGGTGGTACATCACATAGCGCCCCCCAGGCTTCAGATCGGCGAGATGCGGCACTTTGTCGTTTAACCGATCGAAGTCCGCCAAAGTCCACTCCACCCCGGCCTCCCAAGCAATGGCTTTTAGGTGAAGAATGGCGTTGGTAGAACCGCCTAACGCGAGTACCAGGGTGTAGGCGTTCTCCAGCGATTTGCGCGTAATGATGTCGCGTGGACGAATGTTTTGCCGAATCAACTCCACGAGCTGTTTGCCCGCGAGAAAGGCCTCTCGCTCCTTGGCCGCAGAGACCGCCGGGTTGCTAGCACTGTAGGGAAGCGACAAGCCCATTGCTTCAATAGCGCTTGCCATGGTGTTGGCCGTGTACATGCCTCCGCAGGCGCCCGCCCCAGGGCAGGCCTCGCATTCGATGTGTCGAACGCCTTCGGCGCTCAGTTTCCCCGCCTGATACTGCCCTACTGCCTCAAAAATAGAGGCGATGTCTATGTCGGAACCGTCCTCGCCCACCCCAGGGAGAATCGAGCCTCCATACACGAAGATGCTCGGGACGTTTAGGCGCGCCATGGCCATAACGCATCCTGGCATGTTTTTGTCGCAGCTTCCGAAGGCGAGCACGCCGTCGTGGTTCATCCCGCCTGCCACCACCTCGATGCTGTCGGCAATCACCTCGCGCGATACAAGGCTGTAGCGCATGCCAAGATGCCCCATCATAATGCCATCCGCGGCGGTGGGCACACCGAATATCTGCGGCACCCCTCCACCAGCGCGTATCCCCTCGCAACCGCGTTGGGCCAACCGATCCAGATGGGCGTTACAGGGGGTGATCGTGCTGAACAGCGAGGCGACCCCGATCATGGGGCGCTCGAAATCCTCATCGTAGAACCCCACTGCGCGCAACATCCCCCGATTCGGAGCTCGCTCTATACCCTCGGTAGTCAGGCGACTGCGCCGCTTCATCTCCTCCGACATTCCTGCTCTCCTCTCCACGTGAATGCTCCCCGCTCGATACGTTGAGCGGTTGGTGGAGATATTTTACCTGCTTACGAAGGGGTCTACCCGCCTCCCCCCTTTCAAGAAGGGATCGGCCCAGTGCCAGAGTGCCGTGCCCTCTTTATTGAGGATGGGCTCCGCGGAATACTGGGCGAGATAGATGCGCCTTAGATGGGGCGAGGTGTTGGCGCCGCTTCGGTGAAAGGTCACACTCGAAAACACCGCGATGGTGCCGGCTGGGCCGACGACCGGTATGCCGGGGTCGTCGCCAAAATACCCCACGAGATCGTTGGTGCCCTCCTCTTTCCGATGCGGAGTCCACTCCCGCGTGCCGGCCCGAGAGTAAGGGAGAATGTACACCGTGCCGTTCTCCTCACTGACATCGTCCAAGGCACACCAACAGCTGAGGTAGGGGCGGTGCGGATGGCCGATATACCCCGAATCCTGATGCCACGCAAACCTCATTCCCGCTCTATCGCGCTTTACCACAAACTGCTCATTAAACAGATAGGCGTCCGGCCCCAACGTGGCTAAACAGATCGAGGCCATGAGATCGCTGAAGAGAAAGCGCTCCAATGTTTCGCTATCGTGCCCATGCGAGCTGATGAAGTAACGGCTTCCACGATGCGTAATCCCCTCGCTCTCCACCCCACGACGGGCAAGCTCCTCATCCTTCTGCCGAACCAAGCGGTCGCATTCAGCACGAAGCCCCTCAAGAACCTCTGCAGAAATCACACCTTCGAGAATGAAATAACCCTCCTCCTGATACTGCCTTCGCTGCTCTTCCGTGATCGTCACAGGCGCTAAAACCATTTTTCCAACCTCCGTCATCCTCTCTGAAACTCCCTTATCAGGGTACTTCTTATTATTCGCCCTCTTCTTGAGGAAAAACATCGCATGGTATCGCATTTTCCTCTCATTTTATGCTATCTTGTCTAGGGAGAATCTCCATGAAAGAGACGCTTGACCTTCCTTCTCAACTGGATGGAAGCCTTTGGCTTTACCGGCGTAGCGGAGTGCCACGCTTCATGCATCGGCACGATGAGCTTGAGCTGAACCTCGTCCTCTCCGGCACAGGCACCTACCTTCTGCGAGGTCGAAGCTACCGGCTCACCGAGGGTAGCCTCGTCTGGCTCTTTCCGGAACAGGATCATCTGCTTGTCAACGAATCGCCGGACTACAGTATGTGGATAGGCGTCTTTCGTCCACACCTTGTCCAGCAGGTGTGTCAGGCCATTGCAGCCCATCCACTGTGTGCAGCCGCCCCTCAAGAGAGCTTTTGCCGCACCCTTGCCTTCCCTCAGCGCGAGCGTCTTGAAAGGCTCTTCACCGAGCTGAGCGCCCATTACGACAATAGCCCCCTCTATAACCTGGGGCTTGCCTTCGCCCTGGCGCTCGCCTGGAGGCTCTACTTGGAGGCCGAACAGCAACCCTATGGAACGTGGATGCCTCCCTCTGTCCAGAAAGCGCTTCGGCTGCTAAGAGATGAGGAAACGCTGACTTTGTCTGCCCTGGCAAAACAGTGCTATCAAAGCCCCTCTCACCTGTCACGCCTCTTCCACAAGTATGTTGGAATGAGTCTGGCCGACTATCGCAATCAACAGCGACTTCATCGGTTTCGCCGTCTCTGCCTGGCCTACCCTCATCGTGAGCTTCTCGACCTTGCCTTGGAGGCTGGCTTCGGCAGCTACGCGCAGTTCCACCGCGTCTTCGTACGCGAGATGGGGCTATCGCCGCGGCAATATCGAAAGAACATCGAGGAAGGCGCGCTCGAAGTCGTTCAAGCGGGCCGCGAAACGGCCAGAAAATAGCCAACGTGTTTCGGTGTAGGAGGCGCCCTATAGACCAAACCGCGATTTTCGCACTCTTGACAGGCGAGTGCTAATTCGGGTAAATTGGTGGCAGAATTAGCGCTCTAACGGTTTGAGTGCTAAACCGCGGATGCCACTGCACCCAGAGGCATCGTCACACCATTCTACACGCAAGGGAGGCTCAAGACAATGCCAACGTTGAAACCGATCAACGATCGCATTATCGCCCGACCTGTTACCCCAGAAGAGAAGACGGCAGGGGGAATCATTTTGCCTGATACCGCCAAAGAGAAACCACAGGAGGCGGAAGTGGTGGCCGTTGGCCCCGGAAAGACGCTTGACAACGGCAAAGTCGTAAAGATGGAGGTGAAACCCGGCGACCGCATTATCTACGCCAAATATGCCGGAACGGAAGTGAAGATCGGTGAAGATGAATACGTGATCCTGCGCCAGGACGATGTTCTGGCAGTAAGAGAATAGGAGGTCGGTAGAGATGGCAGCAAAGATATTGCTTTTCGATGAAGAGGCGCGTCGCGCCCTTGAGCGCGGCGTTAATGCACTTGCCGACGCCGTGAAAGTGACTCTCGGCCCTCGTGGCCGCAACGTGGTTCTGGAAAAGAAGTACGGCAGCCCCAACATCATTAACGATGGCGTGACCATCGCCAAGGAGATCGAGCTAGAGAACCCCTTCGAAAACATGGGGGCTCAGCTGGCTCGCGAAGTGGCTAGCAAAACGAACGATGTGGCCGGCGATGGCACCACCACAGCAACCGTGCTCGCCCAAGCGATGGTGAAAGAGGGCCTTAAGGCCGTTGCCGCCGGCGCAAAACCGTTGCAGGTGAAAAAGGGCATAGACAAGGCCGTCGAAGCCGTCGTGGAGCATATCCGTAAAGAGGCTACCCCCATCCAGGGCCGCTCCGCTATCCAACAGGTGGCCACTATCTCCGCAAACGACCCGGAGATCGGGGAGATACTGGCCGAAGCCATCGAAAAGGTCACAACCGATGGCGTCATCACCGTGGAAGAGAGCAAGGGCACCAGCACCCAACTCGAAGTGGTAGAGGGAATGCAGTTCGACAAGGGCTATATCTCGCCCTACTTCGTTACCGACCCCGAGCGCATGGAGGCGGTGCTCGAAGAGCCTTACATTCTGCTCTATGAGAAAAAGATCAGCGCGGTGGCCGATATCATTCCTGTGATGGAGCTTGTAGCTCGCGCTGGACGCCCGCTGGTGGTCATCGCTGAAGATGTAGACGGCGAAGCCCTTGCCACCCTCGTTGTCAACAAGATTCGCGGCAATGTGAACAGCGTGGCCATTAAAGCCCCAGGCTTCGGCGATCGCCGCAAGGCCATGATGGAGGATATCGCCATCCTCACGGGCGGGAAGTTCATTACTGAAGACCTCGGCATGAAGCTCGAAAATATTACGGCCGACCTACTTGGCCGCGCCAAACGCGTGGTGGTGACCAAAGAGGAGACCACCATTGTCGGCGGAGCCGGTTCGCAGGAGGCCATTAAAGGCCGCATCGCGCTCATTAAACGCCAGATCGAGGAGACCGAGAGCGACTACGACCGCGAGAAACTTCAAGAGCGTCTCGCCAAGCTCTCCGGAGGCGTGGCCGTTATTCAGGTGGGCGCGGCCACTGAAACGGAGATGAAAGAGAAGAAAGCTCGCGTGGAGGATGCCATCCATGCGACGCGCGCGGCCGTGGAAGAGGGCATCGTGCCCGGAGGTGGCGTGGCTCTGCTGAACGCCGCTCCCGCTCTTGATGGCCTTAAGCTGGAGGGAGACGAGGAGATCGGCCTCAACATCGTGCGCCGTGCCCTTGAAGAGCCGCTTCGCCAAATCGCCGAAAATGCCGGGCTTGAGGGCAGTGTGGTGGTAGAAAAGGTCCGGTCATTGCCCAAAGGCCATGGCTTCAATGCCAGAACCGGTGAGTATGAGGACATGGTGAAGGCTGGGGTGGTAGACCCTGCGAAAGTGGTGCGCTCCGCACTGCAAAACGCAGCCTCCATAGCGGGTCTCATTCTCACCACCGAGTGCCTCGTCACCGAAAAGAAAGAGGAGAAGGAGAAGACTTCCACACCTGGCGCGTAAAATCTCCTTCCGTTCTCCATTCCCCTGCCTTGCAAAAGGAGGCAGGGGAATTTTTACGCTCCGCCTAAGAATAACACATTGGTGGCTTTTCGTAAGGGAAACCGCCTAAACCCATACCATTGCTTCAAGAATGTCTTCCAAAGGCACGATGGCGAAACGACTGGCGTAGTCTGACATCGCGTAAGGCAAAATAAGATAGCCGTTGTGAAGAACGCCCCCACAGCTGTAGACCACATTCGGCACATAACCCTCTCGCTCATCGGCATTTGGCATCAGCAAGGGCTCTTTAAGGCGCCCGATCACTTTGGTGGGATCTTCCCTATCTAACAAGAAAGCCCCTATCGAGTACTTGCGCATCGGCCCTACCCCATGGCTCAAAACAAGCCAGCCCGCCTCGGTCTCTATGGGCGAGCCGCAGTTGCCAACCTGAACATACTCCCAAGGATAAGTCGGCTTTAGCAGGGGTTGCTTGGTGTACCAGAAATGCAACATGTCGGAAAACATAATGTAGAGATTCTCATTGTCCTGCCGCGATAGCATGGCGTAGCGACCATGAATGCGCCGTGGAAAGAGAGCCATTCCTTTGTTTTGAACTTCGGGTCCGTTCAACGTACTGATCCGGAAATGTAAGAAGTCCTCGGTCTCCAAGATCTGCGGAAAAACCACCTTGCCGTCGTAGGCGGTATAGGTGGCATAGTAGATGACGCGACCATCGTCCTCATGAAACTGCACAAATCGGGCGTCCTCCATCCCATTGACCTCTGTAGGGGAGGTCGGGAACAGAACGCGCTCCGAGAGCGGCTCGTCTGGAGAGAAGAAGACCTCATAGTTGGCCTGTGCAAGCGCCAGAATGCCTCGCGCCACCTGATCTTCACCACGGTATCGCCCCCGACGCTGTTTTTCTACAAACTGCAGCGCCTCCTTTAACTCCTCCAAAGTGAACTGTTCGTTCAGACAGGCTAAAACCTCCGCAGCGAAGTCGTCCCACAGATCGAGTTCATATAACTTCCGCTCAAACAGGTTCCGATCGTACGTCGGGTTAGGGACGATCTCTGGCGTAGACACGTAGCGGGTAGGCTTTTCGAGGACGATATGGTTGTCGGCATCTATGGTTCCTTCCCGAAAAGTGATGGAAGAGATATGCCCCTCTCCTGTAGCCCGCAAACTTAATACAAAACGACGCACGCCCTCCGGCAGTCCGCTTTGATCGGGATGCCATACGATGGAAGGGTTAAACAGGGCGGCGGCCTCTAAAGCATATTCATGGGTGAAATAGGCACCTATCAGCAACCGGCGCTCCTCACTCAGCGGAGCGTCGGTCAGCAACAGAGGGCGTACCTCCTCGAAACGCTTTAGGAAGAAGCTTCGCAGCTTGTAGTGCCTATCTTGAAACTCCTTCATTACCTGCTCAAGCAGCCTATAGACCTCTTGTTCCGGTAAAGCCATGATGCGGGCGACAACGTGTAGGTCTTGACGATCTCCCATAGGGTTGAAAGCCCTAAAGAGCACACGCGAGCTATCCGGCTTTAAAATAGGCCCTATGCGTTGAACGCGCAAACTCTTCTCCTCGTGTTCATGGTTTTTTTATTGGCTTGTCTAAAGCAAAACCTGTCTCTGGCAGCGTCCGCGCTGCTAGCGTCCGCTTGGTCCACTTGGCTGCCACTCAGGGAGGTCTTTATCCATGGGCAGTAGGTCACCTAACAGATTCTCCTGTAGTTTCATTTCGGTAAGCGACAGCAGGAACGCGAGGGTGGATTCGGCACCTTGGTTCTGGTTAACCCGATCGACGTGCAGACCATCTCGACATCCACCCGTACGGTAATCCACAAGCTCCATGCCTAAGTCGTTCCTCCCCAAAAACCAGTCGAGCGCTGCCCGCGCTTTCTGCAACCAATACTCATCGTTGGTCGAGCGATAGGCCTCTAAACAGGCGGAGAGCATGCTGTAGGCTTCAATAGGCTGCTGGTCGAAACGAGCGCACTCCCCTCCGCGCGGATAGAACCCGTTCGAACCAATCGGTCGAAAGTGCCCAGCCTCCGCGGTCTGAAGCTCTGCAAGCCATCGCAGCGTTCTTAAACCAATGTCAAAAGCGCGTGGGTTATCCCCCCACCGCCCGCTCAGGATCAGCGCGTGGGGTAGCTTGGCATTATCATAAGAGACCACCGGCTCAAACCAAGGCCAATCTTCAGAGGCGGTGTTGTCATACAGTGCGATAAGCCTTTGGGTGAGCGTCTCTCGCACCTGATTGACAAGACGGTCGCCACTTAATTGCCTAAAATACTCATGAATTCCCACCAATGCAAAGGCCCAACCTCGCGGGGAGGTGGTATCGAGAATGGTGGTAAGCGCTCTTTCTAATAGGCCGGCTGCCCACATCCGCAGCCCATTATCCCGCGAACGCCCCACGCAAGCTCCAAGCGCCCATATCACACGCCCTTGGCAATCATCCGAACCGGTCTCTTCTAACCACTGCCGGTCGTATCCCATGAAATTACGGAAGCGACCCGTTTTTCTATCGAAGGCGTTGTTCAAGAAGGCTGCATAGATAACGCCGAGACGCTGCGCTTCGCGAATCTCGTGCCCGATGCCTTCGAGATTGATGGTCAATAGAAGGGCACGGGCATTGTCATCCGAACAGTAGCCCTCCGCATAGTTGGGCAATGCATAGGTGGCATGCTGTAAGAGACCTGTCGAATCGGTTAAGCGACGTAAGTGGTCGAGCCGAAGCGTAGGCAACTCGCGCGGCTTCTGCTCCAACGTCTTTATCACCAAAGGACGATGCGAGCTGTCCCAGCGACTCCGCCGCGCTTTCTCAAACGATTCCACATACATGTGAGCGACATGGCTCCAAACCATCTCTCGCCCCAACATATACGCTCGTTTCCGCATGGCGTGACGCCGCGTGGGATCTTGCAAAAGCCCAATTACCTCGCGCGCAATGGCCTCGGAGTCGGCAAAGGGAACAAGAACCCCTCGTCCCTCCGCCAACAGCTCCTCTGCGTGCCAATAAGGGGTGGAGATAACCGCCTTGCCACAACCAAAAGCGTAGGAGAGCGTCCCCGACGTAATTTGAGCCGGATTTAGATAGGGTGTGATATAGATGTCCGCAGCGCCTAGGAACTCTTTTAGCTCATCAATATCTACAAACCGATTATAGAAGATAACGTGCTTTTCGATTCCTAAATCGCGCGCTAATCGTTCTAGACTTAAGCGGTAGGTCTCGCCCTGTTCCCGAACTAAGTTCGGATGCGTGGCGCCTAGCACAATATAGACCGTCTCCGGAAACACCTCCACAATCTGCGGAAGGGCGCGCAACACATACTCGATGCCCTTATTAGGCGAGAGCAGGCCAAAGGTCAAAAGCACATGCTTCCCCTCTACGCCAAACTGATCTTTATAGAAATTGGGATCTACAAAAGGCATATCGGGAATGCCGTGCGGTATCAGATCGATCTTATCATCGGGAACGCCATAGATGTCGCGGAGAAAGCAACGCCCTTTCTCCGTCATCGTTACCACTCGAGCCGAAAGCGCCACGATATCCCGTAACACGCGATGCTGATCGGGGTCGGGTTCACGCAGAATCGTGTGCAGTGTGGTGACTACGGGAATGCGCAAGTCTCGCAGCAAGCGCAACACATAACCCCCCGCTCGTCCACCGAAGATTCCATACTCATGCTGCAAACAGACCACGTCCGCATTGCTGAAGTTAAGAAAGTCGGCGGCGCGACGATAGGAGTCCGGCTCCTCCTCTTCGATCTCAAAGCGCACCTCTGGCGGGTAGTCATAAGAGCGATCCGGCTCGCTAACCGCACAAACAAAACACTCTACCGACGGATACTGTCCGGCCACGGCGTGTTGCAAATCGGCCGTAAAAGTGGCGATACCACACTTGCGCGGAATATAATCCGCCACAAAAGCTATTTTGTGAAGCGCGGTATTTCTCCTCATCTGTCACCCATCTCCTTTCTAACAAGAATGAGGTAGACCTCTCCGCAAACGCGAGGTCTAAGGGCAATCCCAACTGGACACGCAGGAGCAAGAGAGGGGAATACTCCCCCCAAAGTGAAGAGCATTCGAAGGTACGGACTCTCTATTTTACCGTATTCTTCAGAAAACCGCAGAGGCCTCTAGATAGGGATGAAACGCCATGGTGCAAACCGATGAGCGGCTCTCATCTCGTATCGCAAAGCCAAAGCAACTCGCTAGCGTCTGAGTCGTTTCTTTACAAGTTCGGGAATCTCTTGTATCGTCTCGGCAACCGGCACTCCTGCCGCTAAAAGAGCCTCTACCTTGGCCTGAGGCGTTCCGGTGTTACCGCTGATGATCGCCCCAGCATGGCCCATGCGTTTTCCGGGAGGAGCGGTGCGCCCCCCGATGAAGGCCACCACCGGTTTTTTCATGTGCTGCTTGATGTACTCGGCCGCGCGCTCTTCATCACTGCCGCCAATCTCTCCCACCAACACCACGGCCTCTGTTTGCGGATCGGCTTCAAACAACGGCAAAATATCGCTAAAGGTAGAGCCGATCATGGCATCGCCACCAATGCCAACTCCCGTAGACTGGCCTAATCCTGCACGTGTAAGGCTATCTGCTATCTCATAGGTCAAAGTGCCACTGCGTGAAACCAACCCAATGCTTCCAGGCACAAACGACGTAGGAGGGATAATGCCAACTTTACACTTTCCCGGGGTGATAAGCCCTGGACAGTTAGGGCCGATGAGGCGTACGCCCTCTATACGTCGCAGAATAGCATGAACGCGGATCATATCTTGGGTGGGGATGTTCTCAGAAATGCATACGATCAGCCGAATTCCCGCTTTGGCCGCCTCTATAATGGCATCGGCCGCATTCAGTCGTGCGGGCACAAAGATGACCGAGGTGTTGGCGCCCGTCGCCTGCACCGCCTCTTGCACCGTATTGAAAACGGGCACGCCCCCTAAAACGGTTTGGCCTCCCTTTCCAGGGGTTACACCCCCAACAACCTGCGTGCCATAGGCTATCATCTGTTCTGCATGAAAAGATCCATCGCGCCCAGTAATACCCTGAACGAGAACCCGTGTGTTCTCGTCAATGAGAATGCTCATACCTACTCATCAAGCCTCCTCTAGATTTCGTGTTATGGCGATGTCTCATCATCCTCCATAAGGATAAGAGGCATGCCCTCCGCATCGAAAAACCCCTCTTCTTCGGCAAAGATGACGCCATCTCCAGGAGCGGCCAGCAGACGCAAAAGGCTCTCCAATGTCTCCCATCCCGGATGATCCTGATCTTCGAAAAGCACAGGGAGCAGTTGAACGTCGTAGACGATCTGGGTACGCCTCAGCACATCTATGGTGATCAGCTTTGCTGCTGTATCCGGCCAGTTGTAAGCGAACCGCAAGGCCTCTTCAACCGCCTCGCGCGCCTCCGCCTCCGCCTCAACGACACTCCGTTCTAACAGATAGACGTCGTGCAACTCGGGGGTATGCCAACGCACAAAGGCGGCTTCCCAATTGGGGTTCTCCAGCTCCTCCTGGGTCGCCGCTCCAGCGATGCCGGTGCTGATGCTAATCGAGTGCCCGCTGGCTTTGAAGAGATCGGCAATCTCGCGGAGTCGCACGGTTTCAACGGATGGCGAAAAGACCTTCATGAGCTCAGCTCACTCTCCGCACGCCGCTTAATGGCCTCTAAGGTAGCCTGCAGGTTTTCTGTCATGAGCTTCTTCACCAGCCCTTTTACCATAGGCCCTATCATGGGAATGTTGATATCGTAGTCCACAACGCTCTCAAAAAGCGTGCGATTCTCGGCTATAGGGGTAAACTGCCAATATCCTTCCATGCGGTCAAGATCGCCCTGTATCATGCGAAAATCATCCCGATAGTTGGTATCGTCCCAGCGATCTTCCTGCGTCCAACGCACCTTCATCTTCACGGCCTGGATCATTCCCACCCATTCCGTCACGGTGCGTCGCCCATCCTCACTACGCTCCAACACTTTCAGCGACTGCAGGTCGGCCATAAACTCTGGAAAGGCCTCCACATGGCGTGCAATAGCATAGACACGCTCCACGGGCGCCTCTATTTCAATCTTCTGCTCTATTCGTGGCATGAGGCTGTTTCCTTAAGCCATCTCGCGCCAGGCAAGTTCAGAGGCTCCCATAATGCCGGCGTCATCCCCAAGTTCAGCGCGCACAATGCGGGCAGCCGCCAGAATAGACCCTATGGCAGAGGCACGTGCTGTGCGGACGGCGGCGTCGAAGAGCGTGCGCGAATTGGAGATTTTGCCGCCAAGAACAACGACCTCCGGATTAAACACGTTAACCATGCTGGCAATGCCAAGCCCCACGAAATGTCCGATCTCCTCTAGTACCTCTCTCGCCAATGCATCGCCCTCTTCCGCAGCCTGATCAATGAGTTTTGGCGTGAGAAACTGCTGCAGGGCTTCCGGCCCGGTGATATGCCTCCATAACAGCGTATCGCGCCCCGATTCCATTTTCAAGGCCGCGCGCTCCACAATGCCATCACGACCCGCCAAAACCTCCAGGCGTCCGTGCGGGCCGTTGGGGCTGGAGCCTTTGCCGTCCGCAATGATGATATGCCCCACTTCTGCAGCACCACCGGTTGCTCCGCGCAGCACTTGACCGTCCACAATGATTCCCCCACCGATGCCCGTTCCCAAGGTAAACATCACGAGGTGGCGGGTTCCACGGCCGGCGCCGTATCGAAACTCGCCTAAGGCCGCCACATTAGCGTCGTTATCCATCACCATGGCGATGCCTAGCTCTTTTTCTACCAACTCACGCAAAGGCACATCCTTGTAGGGCACATAGGTGCCATCTACATAATCTCCAAAGTTGGGCGCCCATCGCACCATGCCGGCAGGTACATCAATGTGCCCCGGCACGGCCACCCCTATCGCGCCGATCTCATCTATCGAGACATTTGCCGCTTTCACTGCATTACGAACGGCGGTAGCGATGGCCGCCACCGTTCGCGCTACCCCTCCTTTTGCCTCCGACGAATTCTCCGCTCGACCCAAAAGCTTTTCATTGCGATCTATCACAGCCGCACGAACGTTTGTTCCTCCCAAGTCTACTCCTACCACATAAGGCGCCTCTTTGCGGGGCTGTATACGCGACACCGATTCCCTCCTACAGAACAAGATTGTGCTCTATCTAGCGGCTTTGCCGCGTTCTTTAAGGACGTAGAGATTTTACCCTGCATCCGCCACTGTCTATAAAAAAACCCCTGTTTTGGCAACAGGGGTTGGAAAAGCACCTAAGCGAAGGCTAGAACTGGTAGCCCAACGTTAAGCTATAGCCGTCTAGTTCATCGTTTGAACCCGACACAAAGAAGTAGCGCAGATCGACAGAAACGGGATTTGTTCCATGGGTGAGCTGGTAGCCAACGAGGAGATTCAGCACGGCCCCGTTGCTTCCTCGGCCATTTAGGCGCTTACCGAAAGAGTAACCACCGCCAATGCCATACCGAAGATTGCCACGAAAGGCCTGAATCTCCAAGGTAAGCGGCACACTGTACACCTTGTCGAAGCCGTTATAGCCGATGCCAAGAAGCAGATCATACGTACCACCGGCATAGACGCGCCGCTGCACGAGGCCGCTAATCCCCACATCGCCTTCCACGCTACGTGCCGTTTTGCTTTGTGCCACCCACAGACCTATACGTACCGTCCAATCGCGGCTAAGCTCCGGCAGGCTATAGTTATCCTCCTGCGCACGTGCAGGACTTCCCAATAACAGCCCCCCCATGCAGAGTGCTAGCGCCAACATGAGAGAGCATAGCGTTCCGAGCTTCTTCACAGAGTCTCCTCCTTTGCAAGGAGCCTTAGACAGAGTCGTGTCCTGTTGTTGCCGACTTCTGGTGAATAGCCCCTTGCGCGTGCGTGTGATTGATGCAGTTAAAGTTTTCGACACCTCCTCCTCGAATTCCTGCTTCTCCTTCTAAAAATCGCAAAAATCTTTCCTTGCTTCTTATCGCCTAAGAACCCGCCCCGGCAGGGCTTTCGTGGGCCTGCCCTCTTCCACGACAAAGACCCCGTTACAGAGCACATGCACAATGCCCTCTGGATACTCTCTAGGGCTCTCGAAAGTAGCCCGATCCTGAACCTGCTGGGGATGGAAAACAACGATATCGGCTGCATAGCCAACTTTCAACAAGCCACGTCGCCGTAAACCCAAACGTGCCGCTGGCGCGCCACTCATTTTGCGGATAGCCTGTTCTAAAGAGAGCGTTCTCTCCTCTCGCACATAGCGGCCTAGCACACGCGGAAACGTTCCAAACAGACGTGGATGGCACTTCCCAGGCAAATGCAGTCCATCGCTGCCCACCATCTGGTGCTCCCACTGTAAAATGGTGCGTACGTTCTCCTCATGCGCCGCATGATGAATGAAACAGGCGCGTAACTGCTCCTCTTCTAGTAGAGCACATATCCATTCGCCAACCGTTAGCCCACGCCTGGCAGCTGCTTCCGGGAAGGAGAGACCTTCCAACCCAGCATTCGCTGAAGAGGTTGCACCCGATAGCACATAGAGCGACCAGTCACGCCCATCGTTTAGAGCCTCTGCAATCGCTTTGCGCTCTTCGGCGCGCCCGAGTCGCCGCAACAAAGCCTCTGGCCCTCCTTCCACAAACTGCTCCGGCAACAGCGATTGAACAAACGTGGAACCGGCGGTATAGGGGTAGGTATCGCATGTTACGTCTATTCCATCGGCTCGTGCCCGCTCTAAAATCTCTAACAGCTCCGAGGCACGTCCCCGATTCTGCGCCCCATTCATCTGCAGATGAGCGATCTGGACGGGAACTTGAGCCTCCCGTGCGATCTGTATGCTCTCCAGGGTCGCATCAAAAAGCCCCTCTCCATAGTCGCGCTGATGCGTTGCGAAAAAGCCGGCCGCTTTACAAAGCCGTACATTCTCTTCGCGAGAGGCCGAACGCATTGGGGCGTACCAAAGCCCAGTTGATAGCCCCCATGCTCCCTCCGCCATCCCCTCCATAACCATTCTTTCCATCGCTGCGATCTCCTCTGAGGTCGCAGGACGCTCCTGCATGCCCATCACAGAAACACGAACGGCTCCGTGAGGAATGAGATAGACTACATTGGTACCGATGCCAGCGCTCTCATAGCGCGCGAGCAGATCGCTAACACGACGCCAACTCCAATCGACTCGAGGCGTATCTTTATCCTTTCGTGCCTCCGAATCGCCAAACAGCCCCGCAATGTAATGCCGTTGGATCCGCATGCCGTCGTCGGTAACAGGAGCAAAACCAAGCCCACAATTAGAAAAAACCTCCGTCGTAACCCCCTGCATGACTTTTGCAAGGTGTTCTGGACTATTTAGCAGAGCGATGTCCGCATGCGTATGGATGTCAATAAACCCCGGGGCCACGATCAACCCGCTGCACTCCAGGGTTCTGACGGCATCCACGCCGGCCGGAAGCTCTTCCACCGCCTCAATTCGATCGTCAACGATGCCTATATCTGCCTTCACGCTCGGAGCGCCCGTGCCGTCCACAATGGTTCCATTTCGTAGAACAAGATCGAACATCTGCGATCACCTTTCAAAAATTATAGCCCGGACGTGCGCACACGCCGGGCTTCAGCAGGCGAACAGGACGATCGTCCCGTTCATCACTACGCTGTACTCCTAAGGACATCCCATAGAAACGCCTCAAGGAGAACACAGTTTGGTTAAAACAGGCTTAGACCGCCTGCTCACCTCGTTGACTGTGATCCATAATCTACACACCACCTCCTTTCCCAGTCTAGCCTCTATTATCGCCTTTTCCGACCCTCTTGTCAAGAGGGCTTCGGCTACCGTTGGAAAAGAGACGGCTAGAGGCGGCCACCCTAGCCTACAGGCGATAGATCGGCTGGTTGAAGGAGCCTACCGTTTTCGTAGACCGTTGGGAAATAGTCGCCCTTAAGCACCTCGCCAGGAGCTACCTGTATGTGCTCCTCCACAAGATGATGCCCCGTCGGCACAAACCGCGTGTAGCCCGGCATATAGTGCACGGCGATGGCTGGGCGATTTCTTTCGGAACGGTTTGGCGGTGCGCCGTGCCATGTGAGGCAGTGATGAAAGACCACATGCCCCGCCGGCACCTCGCAAACCACCTCCTCAATGGTCTCACCTTCCGGCACAAACCCCGGTTTGGGAGTAGGTGAATGCGTCACGGGGTCGTTGCCGATGGTGCCGCCAGGGTAAGGCCCCCACTTATAGCTTCGTTTGACCATGCGCATGCAACCGTTTTCGGCAGTGGCATCTTCTAATGCAACCCAGGCGCTGATGAGATCGGGTGGCTGAATGATCGGCCAGTAGGGGTGATCCTGATGCCAAATGGTTGGGCCGCCAATACGAGGCGGCTTAATCTGTATCTGATCGTGCCAGACACGTACCGTATCCGTATTCATCAGCTGGGCAATAATGGGCACGATGATCGGATGGTAAAGATGGCGCCGGAAAGCCGGCTCAGCCAACCAAATGTTGACAACCTGCGTAACGACCTCTTCGGAAGAGTCGCCCAAAAGGTTGCGATTGGACTCGGGTTTTGCAGCGCTCTCGCCCCGCAGAACGCGATCCAAAGCGGCGTTTAACTCTCTCAGCTCTTCATCGCTCAGAACTTTTCCGTACACAAGAAACCCGTTCTCCCAGAAGGAGCGCACCTCTGCTTCCGTCAATACCATTTCAAACCTCCGGCATTTGCCATGCGTTTGTTTAGTTAGAGTTCGCGTTCAGGCAAGAAGTTTCCTTCCTTTAAGGAAATACGATCTTCCCCAACACTACCGGACGCGTAGCACCGGTTGCTGAGGGCAGATTGCCCGGCATCCCCCGTAGGGTGAGATAGCCCAAGAGAGCAAAGGCAATGGCCTCTTTTGCATCGTCAGGCACGCCGAACTCTTCATGTGTCGAGAGGGTCATAGGCGCCAACCGCCGCTGTAACTGCTGCATGAGCCAACGATTGTGCACCCCTCCTCCACCTACGATAACCCGATGGATGGGCGCCTTTGGTAGTAGCCAACGCTCATAGGCCTGCGCTATGCTCTCCACGGTAAGCGCCGAGGCCGTGGCCAGCATATCCTCCCATCGCAGGCCGAGTTCACGTGCACGTTGACAAAACCATTGGACATAGGCTTTTCCAAACTGCTCTCTGCCGGTAGATTTCGGCGGCGGCTGCTGAAAATAGGGATGAGCCAAACACTCCGCTAGCAGGTCTTCCTGAATCCGACCTTGGGCTGCCCATTGCCCCTCTCGATCGTACTCTTGCAGCCCTGCTGTCATCTCACGGACGATCTCGTCCATCACCATGTTTCCTGGCCCTGTGTCAAAGGCGATGATCTCGGCATCTTCCCGTGCTTGACAGCCCTGTGGTAAATAGGTGGCGTTGGCGATGCCGCCAATATTTTGTACGACACGTGTCTCCTTATCCGACCCGAATAACAGGCGATCGGCTACAGGAACGAGCGGCGCTCCCTGCCCACCTACTGCTATATCCGCCGCCCGAAAGTCCGCGATGACCATGCACCCCGTGCTCGCAGCGATGACAGCAGGCTCGCCAATTTGCAGGGTGCCACGTGTCAGCCTACCCACCAACAGCATCGGCTCCGCCTGATGCCAGATGGTTTGTCCGTGTGAAGCAATGGCATCAATCTGCTCTGTTTTTAGCCCGCATTGTGCGATCACTTTCTTGGCTGCCTCTGCAAAGACCTCCGCGATCCGATAGTTCAGTAGGACAACCTTTTGGAGCGGTGTATCGGGGCGACATGCGGCAAGAATCTCAGATTTCAGCTCCGGCTCCCATGGTAGATAGTACCAACCCAACAACTTCCAGCGGAGCTGTTGAGCCTCTCCATCAATTTCAATAAGAGCGGCATGCACGCCATCCACCGAGGTGCCCGACATGAGTCCTACCATAAAGACCGGTTTTTGCACGTTATAGAGAATAGGGTGCACAGACACTTTCTCACTTCCTTTCTTAGCTTAAGTTGCAACTCCTCCGTGCTCTTACACGATAATGATAGTATAGAAAAAAGTAGCGGCCAAGGTAATCTAAAGATAAGGAGGAGATATTTATGCCAACTTATGGCTACCAATGCACTGAGTGCCAACATGAGTTTCAAGCGTTTCAAACCATTAGCGCAGCCCCCATTGAAACCTGCCCTAAATGCAACGGGCCCGTAAAGCGTCTTTTGTATCCTGTGGGCATCATCTTCAAAGGTTCCGGATGGTACATAACCGATTCGCGCAAGCAAGAAAACGCTTCTGCTACCGAGAAAACATCGGACAGTTCCTCTGAATCGAAAAGCAGCGATTCGGCCGTTTAAAAACAGAAGCCGCTCAATACGTATTGAGCGGCTTCGTTACGATTCAGTGGGGCTACTTACTCTGGATGAGGATATGCCCGGTTTGTGGGTCGTACTGAACGTTCACATTGAGCGCATCCTTCACGAAAGAAAGGGGCACGATCGCCCGACCTCTATCAATGTAAGGCGCCGTTTGCATTTTGAGCGACTGATCGTTGACAGTGGCGGTCTTGTGTCCAATGCGAAACTCGATTTCGCGGCTGGTGTTAATGGCTCGCACCGTCTTCGAGTGGGCATACCACTCCACGGTTCCTCCTGTGTGTTCAAATATCTGTCGGAAAGGCGCAAGCGGCATTCCGTTGACCACTCGAGGCGGCACATCGAAGGCGATCAACTGGTTGTCGAAGGCGATCTGTAGCGTTCTGGCACGATGAACGGTTGTGCCGGTGCCGAGCAGCCGCGTATGCTGAATGCGTTTCACGACAGGCTGTGCCACGAAGCCGGTGAAGGCGTGAGGCTTTGTCCCTACCCCTACGGCAGCGGCCACATGAGGCATAACGGCGAAGTTGCCGATGCGTTGCGGAGCCACCAAAGGTTGGGAGGTGCGACTTACGAACGATAGCCCCTCTTTGTTAAGGCTTAGCGCGCCTTTCGGCTCGGCCAGCATAGCCAGAACACCAACCGAAGCGGTGGGCACCGCGAAATGCACGGCAGGCACTTGTCGGTCGGGTGTACTCCAGGCAGTTTCTGGCAGCGTAGGCGCCTTGAAGCGGTTCGGTGCGGGAAGTGCCAACAGCGGATGCTCCTTCGTTACCTCCTGTGGCACCACGGCGGCCCGCAACCCACCCACGAGAGATGCCGCGGAGGTGGCGTCTTCCGTTGGTGCTACAGCCGCATCTGCTTCCAAATGTCCTTCCGGCTGAAGAGCTAGCGTGGCTTCCACCGCACGATTAACCAAATTTTGTGCCGGAGAGGGCTGCGAGTTACGCAGGTCTGGAATGGTGGTTTGGCGATTGGTAAAGCCCATCACATTGTTAACGGTTACAAAGGTGCGGATCTTCTTTACCACTGCCTGGGTTTGAGCGTCGAGGACCTCGATGTAGATCTCATGGTTGCCGTTGGCCACACGAGTCGAGTCCCAGTTAAAGGTGTAGGGCGCATAGTTCTTCATCATGAGGAAGCGATTGTCCACATAGAACGAAACAAACGCCCCACTTAAAGAGGGGTCAACCTGTACAACGATGGGCACCACCCCTTGTACAACTGCATTTTGCATGGGCGATGTTAGGCGAACGGGACCTCCTTCGCCAAAGTGCACGGTGGCTTTGGCAACCACAACCCGTCCGTTAGCATCTATTCCCTTTACAACGACAATGTGATCTCCGGCCTCCACAAGGGAGGGATCGATCTCAAAACGAATTTTGCCGACTTTGGCGTCGGTTGTCAGTGCGCTTTTTTCGAGGAGATTTCCGTCAATGTAAAGCATTATCGAGCGGATGTTGCCCCCGATGTAGCGAACCGTTAGAGCAACGTTACCGGCCTCCGTGACTGTGGCCTCTGGAGAGATCGAGAGTTGAAGCCCGCCCACATTTGTCATTGTGATGTGGTCTGCCAAGCTCGGTGGGGTTGCAGCTAGACCAAGCCCTGTGCCGGCAGCAAGGGCGAGCATCCAGGCCATACGTTTTTTCATGCAGTTTGCCTCCTTTGTTTCCGCGCGGTGCTGCGCTTACCTTCGCAATTCCACCTAAGCTAAAAACAGACGAAGTGGCTTGTTATGCAGCACTTCACTGCCTTAGCGGAGAAATTGCAACCGAAGGTTCGTGAAGATTTCGGAATCCGTGCCCAAGAGGCGTCGTGATACTTGCTACGACATATGGGCATTCTAGAGCCTATATACTCTATCACAATTGGGCAGATGTGTCAAGAGTTTTTTGACAAAAATTTTTTGCTACCGTCCATCTCCACGCTTTGTCTGTTGATAGTGGGCGGTTAAAAGATCACAGGGCGCGAGTTTCGCGCCCTGCTAAACACGAACTATCTTGGAACTACTGTGCCGATGATGGAGGTTGAGGGTTCATTGTGGCCGCCTTCAGCTCCTCCATCTCCTTATGAAAGATAGCACGCTGCTGCTTGATACCCGCTTCCCCCATCTGAGCTTGATGCCAATATTTATCGGAGACATCAATGGTGTAGGGATTCGGCAGGGAGTTTTTAGGCTTCTCCGGATGATTCACCATCTCATAAAGCTCGCTGAGCATGGGGGCAGGAATCCCTTTCTGCTTCCACTGCTCCACCGTTTTTTTCGCGATTCCATGCTTCAACAGCTTCTTGTCCATACCGGCAGGAAGCGGCACGAGAGCCTGTTTTGGGGGTTTTGCCGGCGCCGATGGCAGGTTTGTTACCTGATTATCCTCTTTGGGCGGTGCAGCCGGTGGCGGTGCTACCATGCGTCCTCCTAAATAGAGGATCACGATGAGCAAAACAACAATAAGTAACTGAGTTAACGAGAAATTTCGTTTCATAAGCGAGAACGTTGAACCTCCTCAACCCTTTTTGGGTCTCTAATCTGAATACGCATTATGTCTTGCTTCTCTCACCCCTGTCAAGCTGTAAGGCGGCGCTTAACCGGTGCTCTATCTCGATCTCCGACAGATTTTGTGGTATCTGCACGTAGAAAACCGCACGGGCTTCGCCCTGCCACGTAGATATCCGTGCGCTCTGGATATTCCATCCTAAACGCGCTAAAGCCGCAGCAGGCCAGTAGAGCGCGCCCATCTGCTCCTCACCAGCCACCTCAATGAGCACGATCTCCTCCTCTACGTTTCTACGTACCTCTCGCACATACATCCTTTTTGCTTGCTGCAACAAGGCTGTTGGCAAGGCCAGCGTCTCTCCTTGGACAACCTTTTTTAGGAGCTCGGTCACCTCTTTCCTCTTGCCGGGCAGGAGATGGCGCCCACGATAATCTACCCAAAGAGTGTCTATTGCGATACGCTCTTCCCCAGCAACACGCGTTAACACCTGGGCCGCATGAACGGTTACCCCGGCACAGAAGAGCGCTAGCGCGATCTTAGACAAAAGCCCGGGCTGCGGGTCGTCATAGGTACAGACCGTTAATTCGGAGTAGGTCGCTGTCGGCTCATCTTCAAATGCGATGACCATCTCGCCTGCACGCACGCGCCGCACGTACTCGATGTGGGCGGCGATGCGTTGCACCGGTTGATTCAATAGATAGCTCGTTGGCATGGCCTGAATATGTTCTTGCACCAACTCGGTCGGAAGCGTGTGGAAACTGGTGTCTCTCAATAGCGCCCTCTGGGCACGTGCCACCAGTGCCTCCTCATCTTCAACCTCTTCACGGGCATAGAGGGCATCTAAAGCTCGCAGCCATAGTGTCCTCAAAAAATGCCCCTTTACCGGTGTCCATACCCCCTCACCCACAGCGCGTGTGTCGGCGTAGGTTAGTAAAAAAAGCATGTTGAGGCGATCCACATCGTCCACCACGCGCACAAAATCGGCAATGGTCTGTTCCCTATCGAGGTCGCGGAGACGCGAGGTCTCCGCCATTAAAAGATGGTTCTTCACCAGAAAACAGACGGTCTCTGTGGCCTCCTCATCCCACTCCAGTCGCTTGCAGATCGTCCGAGCAATGCTCTCTCCGCTCTCGGTATGCGGCACATCGGGAATGGCCTTTCCACAATCGTGAAGTAGAGCCGCTAACATAAGCCATTCGGGATGAGGAAGCTCAAGGAGAAGACGGCGCATCTCGGTCAATAGCTCTTCGTTGGTCGGATGCGGCTCCAAGAGCGCTTCAAGATGCTTGATCACATAGAGAGTATGCTGGCCCACGGTATACTCATGGGCGGAGTCATAGGGAATGAGATTCATCAACACGCCGAACTCCGGCAATAGCCAGCCCAGTACCCCCAAATCGGCCATCTTTTGCAGAATGGGATAGACCTTGCCTGTTGCCGAAAGAATCCGCGTGAATACCTGACGGATGCTACGATCCGCAGGGACTTCCGGTTTAGAACGCAATAGCTCGATAATGACAGGCTCCAAAGCCTCTCCGATTTCGAGCTGATATTTCTGAGCCACCTCAAAAATCCATAAAATCCAGCCGAGGTCGTCGGCGATAAGGGCGTCGTTAGCAGGTACGATCTGCCGATGTTTACAGTCTAGCCCAATGCCTNAAATGAGACGGCTATGCTCCACCCGTCGAAATATGGAGGCGGCAAATCGCCGAATCGTTGCCAGGTGGGTAAAGGTTTGAGCCATAAACGCCTCTGTGGAGGCAGGCTCTTGACCGTAGCCCAAAGCGTGTGCCACCTCCTCCTGCCGAGTAACCACCAGCACATCACGCTCGGCGCCGCAAAGGGCATGTAGGGCGTTCCTGACTTGAAAGAGGTGCTCTTTTGCCGTAGCGAGCTGCTTACAGTCCTCCTCGGTTAAATGCATCTCCTGTTGCAGAACCTGAAAGACTCGTTCACCGCGAACACGCGCTGCCGGCAGATGATGGCGCGCCTGCAGCAGCCATACCATCGTCTGAAGATCTCGCAGCCCCCCAGGCCCCTCCTTCAAGTGTGGCTCGACGTGGTACGGTACCATCCCATGCTTGGCAAGCGCCTTTGTCCGCTCCTCCAGTTTGGCAAAAATGAAATCGGTAGCGTTAAAGTTGTTCCAAAATGCGTCTTCAAACTGAATAAAGAGCCTCTCGCTGCCCACAATGAGCCTGGCATCTAAGAGCCCACTGATGGTAAGCAGGTCGAGATTGCCGCAATCCTCCAGCAGACGATAGGCATACCCCACCTCCAGCCCAACACGGTTCATCCCGATATCCATAAGCGCCTGAAACATGTGCCGGACGACCTGGTCGGTGCGGGCTTCGCCATCGCGTAGAGGAATGAAGGTGATATCTATGTCGGAGTAGGGACAAAGTTCTCTTCTACCGTAGCCTCCCGTAGCCACAACACAGAGCGGCACACCGGTAGGTGTCTCCCCAATACGCTCGCAGGCTAACTCAAACAGCCGTCCGATCACCGCGTCGGTTAGATCGCTGAAGCGACGTGCCATCTCCGTGCCAGAGGGTGCTTTTCTCTCTCCATTCCGCAGCGGAGCTCTTATCTCATCGCATAGCTTCTCGCGCTCTGCAAGAAAGAAGGCGGCTATCTGCTCCGGATCGCTCAAGGTTTTCAGTTCTGCATAGGCGAGATCAACGCCGTGATCCCCCACAAAACCGAAAGGCTCTTCGAGGCCGATGGCGTCACGTATGGCTTTCTCCTCTTGACCGGCGCTGAGGTCAGGTGATACGGAAAGCGGAGGAGGTGCTGCCTCAAGCCGCTCGGAGTCTTTTCGGAGCTTCTTCATTCCTGTCTTACCTCTACCCGAATGCCAATCGTCGCAATGATGCTGGCTACGCGTTCGCACTCCTCCTTATCGGCGTGATGAACCACCGACTTACCTAAGTGATGTATCTCCCAAGTCTCGATGGCAGCCTCCTCAAACGAACAGTGGGTTGCGGCAATGAGGATTCGAATGACCTCCTCCACCGTGTTGTAGTCGTTGTCGTATACCACAACAATCCACTCCGCCCCGCTGCCGCCGGTGCTTTCTAGCTCCTCTCCTTTCGGAAGCGCCTTGATGGAGTTCTCTACCAATCCCATGTTTCTCTCTTCAAGGCCAATCCTAGGATGCCCAGAAAATCTTGCGATTTTCTGGAGAGGGGTGTCCTCCTCTTCCGCAACACCCACTAGCAGAGGAGCCTTTGCCGTGCACACGAACGCGCCATCGTTTGTCCATTGGTGTTTCCGTAGCAACTTTCTCCTCCTCTACACTAAATGGATATGAGAGCCTCTTTCATCTTTTGTTACTTCAATACGATGTGCAAAGGCATCCTTCAGATCTTCCATGTGGGTTATCACCAAAATTTTCTCAAAATCGTCCTTGATAGCCTCGATGGCCTCCACCAAGCGCTCGCGCCCCTTTCCATCCTGCGATCCGAACCCCTCATCCATAATCAAGGTTTGCAAACGCGTCCCACTACGGCGGGCAAGCAATCGCGAGAGGGCGATGCGGATGGCGAAACTGATGCGGAAGGCCTCTCCTCCACTAAACAGCTCGTAGGGTCGTGTCCCCATATCGTCCGTGATGCGGATATCGAGCGTTTCGATCTCACTGCGTTTGGATTTTGTTGGGCGCACCACTTCAAAACGCAGTTGCATTTTACCATCGGTCAAAGAGCGCAAAATCTCGTTGGCCTCCTCCTCCAACTCCGGCAGCGTGTTTTCAATAATAAGCGCTTGAACTCCTTTTCTTCCAAAGGCGGCGTCTAAATGCTCGTAGAGGCTTTGCCGCTCTTTCCAAGCCTTTAGGGCAGCCTCTTTCTTTCTCAACTCCAGTGCGCCCATCTCAGCACGTCGCACAGCTTCGGCACACTGCCCCTCTTCGAGCTTTCGCTCTTCAGAACGTTGGCGAACCTCGTCCAGCGCTAGCCTAGCGGCCTCGCACTGGCGTTGCACATCCTCAATCTGTTCCAACAGGAGGCATTTTTTGGCATGCTCTGCCTCCAAATCCTGCACCTGCTTCTGCTTCTCAGCGATAAGATGGTTTAGCCGCTGCCGCTCCTTCCGCATCGGTTCAATCTCGGCACGTGCGGATTCCAACAAGCGAAAACGTTCACGGGCCGGCTCCAAAGCTTCCACCTGTCGCTTCACTTGTTCGTACTCCTCATGGACTTTCTTCAGTCGGGCAAGCTCGCTTTGTGCGATTGTTAACTTCGCCCGAATGGGATGACCAAAATCTCCCTTTTCGAGCTTTTGTTGCAAGCTGTTGCGTTCATCGCGTGCCTGCTTCAACTTCGCATCTACCTCATGGTAGTCCTTCAAACGCGCCTGCAAGGAGTCCAAAGTAGCGGCACGTTTTGCGTACTCCTCCTTCTGCTTCTGCAGTGCCTCTATCACCTCTCGGTTCTCTCTCTCCTGTTGTCGTAGTTCGTCAAGTTTCTTTTCCACCGCTTGACGACGTGCAACTAGTTCCCTCGCAGTAAGGATGTCGAAACGGGCGAGGCGCTGCAAAAGTTCCTGCGCATTCTCAAGCCGTGAAAACAGAGGACGCAGGGCGTCATCTGCTTCCGTCGCCTCAAGATCGGCCAACTCCGTCTGTGCTTTCTGTATCTCTTCTTCTATGGTGGCGTACTGCCTTTGTTGCTCTTGCAGCTCCTGTAGGCGCGCCTTCTGCTCAATGAGCTGGCGTCTCTGCCCCTCGAGGTGTTGTTGTGTCTCCTCAAGCTGCTTTTTTCTCTCTTTCAGCTCAGTGCCCTGTTGGAGCACTGATTTGAGTTCCTCCGCATACTGCTTCGATTTTGCCTCCTGTGAAGCCACGAGTCGCGCCCGCTTCTCCTCATTCAGCTCCGAAGCGCATACCGGACAACTGGCTCCAGCTTGTTGCAGGATAGGCAATATCTCATTAATCTCTTTTATATTCTGATTTAAACGATCGCGTTGCGACTTTAGCATCTGATATTTTTCCGTTGCCTCCTCAAGCGCCTTCCGCACCTCCTGAAACTTCGCTTCAAGCTGCTCTTCTTGAGCTAACTGTTGTTTCAAATTTGCGATGTCGGCAAGAATCCTATTGCGAGCATCGAGGCTCTTTTGCAGTTGGGCAAGCTCTCGTCGCTTCGAGGCTATCTGGTGTTGCAGGTCCTGTCGTGCCAAATTGTAGTCACTTTCAAGCTGCTTGATCGCGTCGCACTCGGCCTGTAGAGCCTCTTCTTGTCGCTCCAGCTTTTGCTGCAGTTGAACAAGCTGATCGTAGCGCACCAGCACATCCTTGTTCGACTCGATCCAAGCGTTTAAATTTTGAATTTCGGCCACCAATCGATTCCTCTGTTCGATCTCCTTTTCGAGCTGCTCTATCTCACGCCCCTTCGCGTCAATACTATGTCGCAACTCTTGCTCCTCATGCGCTAGCTCGGCCTCTAGTCGCAGCTTCTCGTTGCTGGTCTCATAATATGCTTTGATTTGTGGTTCAAGGGAATCGGCCTTCTGCTTCATACTTTGCCACGACTGGTAGTCGCGCACGATCGCTTCGCTCTGCCCTAAGATAGTCTCCATCTCTTCAATTTGGTTTTCGACTTTGGCAAGCTCAGCCCTTCGCGTTTGCAAATCGGCCCTCTGCTCGGCAAGTGTTCTCGCCTGCTCTCTGACCTGCGTGGCCAAAGTCTGCAACTCCATAAGCTTCGTTTGCAGCTGCGCATGTTCTCGCTCTTTTTGGGCCAGCTCCTCTCGCAACCTTTCCAGGCTGGCTTGTACCTCTTGCAACTGCTCCTTCCGTCGCTGCAGATCGTTCGCCTCGAGCTTTAAGACATTTATCTCCCCCTCGATCTCCTGTATCTGGGCTTTTGCATCCCGCACCTGCTCGCGTGCCAACTCTTGGAGCCGGTCGTACCGCTCGAGGCCAAGGATCTGCCCTAGCACCTGCTTGCGCTTGTCGGGAGTCTGCCGGGTAAACTCCTCTGCGCGCCCCTGCTGCAAATAGGCCGAATTCAAAAACGTCTCATACTCCATGCTAAGCAGCTGGGTGAGGCGCTTTTCTGTCTCCCTTTGAGAGGTTCCGCTAAGCGATATCCAGTCATTTCCACTCCAACCGGCAAGATGCCATTCGCTGCCACCGCCACGCTTACGCTTTTTGGTCACCTTATAGCGCTGCCCATTTAACTCGAATTCAAAGAGCACCTCCATATCTTGAGCGCCCAGCCGAATGAGATCGTCCTCGCTTACCCCCTGCGAGGCAATGCGCGTGCGCCCCCAAAGTGCCCAGGTAATGGCATCGAGTAAGGCGCTTTTCCCATTGCCGTTTTCACCGGATAGACAGGCCACATGAAGCCCCTCGAAGTTCAACGTTTCCGGCGTCTCCCCATAGCTCATAAAGTTTTTCAGACTCAACCGAATCGGGATCATCCTGTCACCTCATTCTTAGAGAGAAGTAGTAAGCTCCTTCTCTTCCTGTTCTAAGATCTGAAAGAGCGGTTCAGCAGCCTCAAGTAGACGGTCTTTTAGTGGTTTGAGTTTGTCCTGTGTTTCGATGTAGAGGGCTAATGCCTCACGTGGCTGACGATTTTCGGTTAATGCGCTGTTGCGCGTATGGATGTTGCGACGGATAGCGCGGCGCACGATGCGCACAAGCGCCGGAGATAAGGCCTCCTCGATAAGGCGTTGATCCACCAAAGGGTCGCGATCGGCCTCAATGTGATAGATTAGTCGTACGATGTTATCTCGAATCGGGTGAAGCCTGATCGCAGCGAGGATGGCCGCAGTAGGGTCATCACAATCGGCATCCACCTCGATCTCCACCATCTCACGGGCCACTTGCACAGGAATAAACCGATAATCGGCCCCTCCCTTGTACACGTCGGCGATCACAAACCCCTTCTCCTCCTCGCGCTCCCCGAAGTCTATGCGGTCGGGGCTCCCACAGTAGACCACATGGGGCTGCCCTTGCGGATGAAGATCTTGAAAACGGTGTATGTGCCCTAGCGCCACGTAATCGAAGGCGGGGTTCGTCAGCACGGAGAGGGGTACCTGTGGCTCGTTGGAGTTTCCTAGATAGCCCTGCTGCCAACTCGAAAGTTTGGCACCGCTTACCCAGAAATGCCCCATAAGCACCGTGGGAATATCGTCCTTTGCCTCCTCTACCTGCTTTGCCAACCCCTCGATGTAGAAACAGTAACGTTCCTCCACATAGCGGCGTGTTTCATCTAAGCTGAAGTGTTTCAACTCCTCACGCCCAATGAGCACCCCTTTCGCTAGATAGGGCATGGCGGCAACACGCAGCAGCGTACCGCGCTTTGTGGGGATGCACTCAACATCAGGGCGGCTAAACACATAGACCTTTTCAACGCCAAGAGTTTTATAAATTTCAATAGCGTTGGCACGTCCCTTCATTACGGGTAGGTCGTGATTGCCGGTTAGCAGCACCACAGGAATATTCTTCTCGGAAAGGCGGCGAATACATTCGGCAAACTCACGCTGCTCCGTCTGACGAGGGTCGCGCGCCTTGTAGGCATCGCCGGTAAAAATTGCGATGTCTACATCCTCTTCGATCGCGCGGTCTATGGCGCGCAGAAGCGACGTTTTAAAATCCAACAGACGTGAGTTTAGGCCGGTTGCAGCGTCGAGCTTGCCATACTGCTCGACGCCAAAATGGGTATCCGCAAAATGCATAACTCGAATGGTGTCGCCCATGTTTTTATGTCCCCCTGGCGTCCGCTATGGTATCTTCTAACATTATAACACTGCCCACAACATTCCTCTTGGCGGAAAGCCACCTCTTGACATGCTCTTAGGCCAATGCGACGATCTAACAAGTCGTAGAAAGCAAGCGAGAGGTATACTACAGTAGCCTATGTTTGCATTGGTGCCCTTTTTATGGTGAAGCGACTTTCTCTACTATCCGGCTGCACGCTACTGTTTTTGCTTGCGCTGCCCACTTCGGCAAACGCCGTCGATCTACCGGACGCTTTACGTTATACCGTCAATCTCTACTCGAACCTTCATAGCTACACGGAGCGGGCGACGGTTGAAGCCTCATTACAGAGCGGTAGCACCACGCTAGAACGCTTTGTGGAGGGGATCGTCCTCTCTGCCAAGCGCCCTAACCTTCTGAGCATGGTGATCAACATGTCAAACCGGTCTGCCTATCAGGCCGTCTACAGCGATGGCAACACGCTAACCGTCTACAGCTCCGGCACCAATCAGTACTTTTCTATCCCAACAGCTCCAACCTTCGCGCAACTGCTGCCCCTTCTCCATAAGAGAGCCCAGATTAACTTTGTGCCAAGTCCTCTCTATCTGTTCGCCGATCCAAGCCTGCTCTCCTCTTTTCAGAACTTCCGCCAAGAGGAGGATCAGGCAGTAGATGGCCATGCCTGTCGGGTCATTTCCGCTCTCGCTCCATCTACGCCCTCTCCTTTAGGACGCCAAACAGTATCCGTTCGCTGGAAGTGGTATATTGATAAACGAACCGGCTGGATATGGCGGCTTGAAGGGGTATCTGAGCCGGCCCTGCTGAGGGTTCGTCTGCCGGGGCATCCACAGCCTGAACCAACAAAGGTGATTTTACGTATCGAATATCGGATATTGCAGGAGCAGATAGACCCGGAGATAGCAGAAAGAGACTTCCGTTTTCATCCGCCGCGTGGGGCGACCCCGAAAAAGGGATCAACCGTTCCCCAAGCGCCGCAACGCTTGTCAAAATAAGGAAGGAAATGTAATGCTATGTTGGCAATGACCGCCGCCGCGCTAATCGCCCTCCTTATCACCACTTGGTTAACACCGAAAGTGAAAGAGTGGGCTGTTCACCGTGGTGTGGTAGATCATCCCGAAGCGCGGCGCATTAACAAAACGCCTCTGCCGCGAGCAGGTGGTATTGCTATCTTTATTGGGTTTCTTATAGCGGCCGTGCTTGCCATTACCGCCCGCCAGCTTTCTAGTGGCAAACACGACTGGACATTCTCCATCTTCGGCGTTCTTGTTGCCGTCACCGCAGCAGCCCTCCTCGGCCTTATTGACGACCTCTACGATCTGCCAGCAAAGTGGCAAGCCCTCGCACTGATCGGCCTTGGGCTGCTCTTGTTTCTTATGGGCGTGCGCATTGAAGGGGTATCCAATCCTTTTACTCCCATCAACGGCTCTTACAACCCCACCGTCAATTGGCACCCTATCGGCTTGGCGACCTCCATTTTCCTCACCATTGTTTGGGTGTTCACCGTAGTGAAAACGGTAGATGCTATTGACGGCGTAGACGGTCTTGCCGCCGGCGTATGCGCTATTTCCGCGGCGACGTTAGCCCTTATGTCGGCACAGCTTCATCCCTCCGATGGCCCCACTCTTCAAAAGTACGACGGCCCCACGTTAGCCCTTTTGGCCTCAGCCATCGTTGGGGCCTGCATCGGTTTTCTGCGCCACAATCATCACCCTGCTCGTATCATTATGGGAACGGTAGGGGCTTGGGTGCTCGGCACAGCGCTGGCTGCCATCTCGATTCTGGGCGCCTTCAAAGTGGCGACGGCCGTTTCCGTCATCGTGCCTATTCTGGTGCTTGGCGTGCCTATTTTCGACTATGTGCATGTAGTTACCCGAAGGGTGCTTGCCCGTGCTCCTCTTACCCGAGCCGATAAACGCCATCTTCACCATCTTCTGCTGGCTCGCGGTTGGTCGCAAACTCAAGTCACCTACTTCCTTTATGGTCTCACCTTATTGCTCTGCCTCTCGGCTTATGCCCTCTTTCAGATCATGCGTGCCCACTAATTTCGAGCTAGCAGTAGAGAAACAGTTACGTACGCACCATCTGCAAGGGATCTCTCGCTAGAGTGAAAGGTGCAGGTATAATCTCATAGGACGGATAAAATAAAAAGGAGTCACGAGTTTTGTTAGACCCCAAAGAGGTGGCAGCCCGCGAGGCGGTGAAAGCCGTGAAAGATGGGATGACTATTGGAATTGGAACCGGCTCAACCGCGGCTTTCGCTATTCGGGCGATCGGAGAGCGCGTTAAATTGGAGGGTCTCCATGTGCGAGCCGTCGCCACCTCCTCCCGTTCCAGGGAAATGGCCGCTGAATGGGGCATTCCTCTGATAGATCTCTGCGAGGTGGAGGCTCTAGATCTCACCATAGACGGTGCCGATCAGGTGGGACCGAATCTCTCTCTGATTAAAGGAGGCGGAGGCGCGCTCCTTCGAGAGAAGATCGTGGCGCAAGCAAGCCGTGAACTCATCATCATTTGTGACGAGACGAAACGCCAGATGCCTTTTGGTCAGCATCCCCTTCCTGTGGCCGTTGTTCCTTTTGGGCATACTCTTACACGCCGTCGCCTCGAACGATTCTGCCAGAAGGTGTTGCTACGCCCCAAAGCGCCTGACAGCCCTGAACCCTACCTTACCGACGATGGTCTCTACATCTATGACATGCACATGGAGACGATCGCCGACCCGCCTCAATTGGAACAAAGGCTTAAGCAGATCGTAGGAGTAGTAGAGGTCGGTTTGTTCAATGGGCTGGCCTCTCGCGTGCTCTTCGGCTTCCATGATGGGCACGTCGAAGAGCTCCTTCCCGAGCATTCCGCCCGTCTCTAATCTGCTTTTTGAGGTAGCCGCATGCCAACAGAGCCGCAATTCGACATCGTTATCACCCGTGGTACGCTTTTTGACGGAACCGGCGCCCCGCCTTTTCAAGCAGATGTCGGTATTCTAGGTGAGCGTATTGTAGCTATTGGCGACCTCTCGCAAGCGAAAGCACGGCGTATTATCGTCGCAAAAGATCTGCATGTGGCGCCTGGCTTTATAGATATCCACACCCATTCCGATATCTCAGCTCCTTTCAATCCGTGGCAGTCCAGCGCTATCGCCATGGGGGTCACCTCCCAAGTCGTTGGTAACTGCGGCATCTCTCTCGGCCTAGCGCTTCATGATCCTCTCTTTGCCTTTGAACAGCGCTGGCTTGCCGCCTACGGCAAGTCTATTGAATGGAGCAACTTTAACGAATTTCTCCTCTACCTGGAAGAGCAGGGCATCGGCACAAACTTTCTTCCTTTAGTCGGACATGGTACCCTTCGCAAACGTGTGATGGGTATGGCCGATAGACTTCCTACGGAGGAGGAGCTGCATGCCATGAGTCGCCTCCTTGAAGAAGCGTTGGAGGCCGGCGCTTGGGGGCTCTCCTCCGGCCTGGAGTACCTTCCCTCCGGTTACGCCGATGTGAACGAACTCGCCACTCTTTGTAGCCTTGTACGCAGATACAATGGCATCTATGCCACTCACCTCCGCAATGAAGGCGATACCCTTGTCGAATCGGTACAGGAGGCCCTGGAAGTTGCATCTAAAGCACAGGTTCCACTCCAGCTATCTCACCATAAGGCAGAGGGAACGAAAAACTGGGGCAAAACCAAGATCACCTTGGCAATGGTGGATAGAGCGCGCGCGGAAGGACTAGATGTTCAACTCGATCAGTATCCCTACCCCGCCTTCATGACCTCTTTGGTGGTGCAAACGTTACCACGTTCCGCTCAACAGGGCACCAACGAAGAGATGGCCGACCGTCTCAAAAACGCGCAATTTCGCTGTCAAATCGTTCACGAAATTCTTGCGGCCCATCCGGAATGGAACGACTTAGAGCCTTGGCAAAATATCCTTATCGGCGTCTGCCGCGGCAAACCGGAACTTCAGGGGCGCTCTGTGGCGGAGCTCGCCCAGGAAGCCCAAAAACATCCTGTCGAGTATGTACTCGATCTGATCATTGAGACCGAGGGCTTTGTAAGCGCTATCAATTTTTCGATCGGTGAAGAAGATATCGTGCGCGTTATGCAACATCCCTACACAGCCATCGGCTCCGATGCCGTCGCCTCCCAAGTAAACGAGCGTTCTTTACAAGATCAGATTCATCCTCGTGTCTACGGCACGTTTCCACGGGTACTGGGGCGCTACGTGCGCCAACAACAGGTGCTCTCTGAAGCGGAAGCTATCTACAAAATGACAGGTCTTCCGGCACAGCGAATGGGTCTTACCGATCGGGGATTTCTGCGAGCAGGTTGCTATGCAGATATCACCATCTACAATCCGCAAACGGTGATAGATACTGCTACCTTTGAACATCCCCATGCCTACCCCATCGGCATCGAATGGGTTCTGGTTAACGGCACTGTCGCTCTAGAAAACGGCAGGCTTACTAACGCCCTAGCCGGCAAGGTGCTTCGTGCCAACAACCGCGAATCCCGCTAGCGACGCTCGATGATGCTTACGGGGTCTAACGACGCCAAACGGAAGGCGATTGTGGCTAAAGCGAAGAGCGCAATGGTAAGGGGCAACGGCAACGTGAACATAAAAGCTGTGGGGTCGAAGATATCCAGAAGAAGGCCTTTAGGAGCAAGGAAAACCGCACGAATCACCCAGAGTGTGCCGATCGTCAGCAGGCCCCCCAAAATCCAGCCGCATGCACAGTAAAGACACACCTCTCCAAGCGCCCGCCTTAGCAAGAACCCACGATGATAGCCTATCGCTGCCAACATGGCAACCTCCGGCAAGCGCTGCGAAAAATAGATGTTGGCTAAAAGCCCACAAACGAAAGCAATGGCAAATACGATGATGCCAATGGCCAGATTGAGAATAAGATAGAGATTAGAGAGCGCGCTCTCCGTCTCATGAACTAAATCGGCGAAGCGCCAAACCCGCACCTGTGTATGATCAACCGCTCGCTCGATAGCCCTATCTAAGGCTCTCTGAGCGTTCGGTGAGGCGTTCGGGGCAAAGGCCAAATACCCAATGAAACTGTAGGGAGACGTTTTATCTACCTCGGATTTGGAAGTGATGCCAAGCCATACCGGGCCGTGTAGCAGCCCTACCAAGCGAATCGGAACGGGTGTGTAGTCATCTAGAGAGTTCGGGTTGGCAAGCACACCGCCCAAAGGGACTTTCAGGTTACGGGCAACATCATCCGATATCGCCGCCTCAGGCTGCCCCTCTCTTGGCATTCGACCTGCTATCAACCGAACATGGCTCCGCTCCAAAAGCATCTGGCGTCCTTCTGGACTGAGCCCAAAAATGGGAAAAGGCATTTTGCCGAAAATGGTTTTAATGAGCACCTGATAAGAGTGAGCCGGATAAAGCGCCCCAAGTTGGGGCAGTTTGCGGATGCGCTCTACTTGATCCGAAGGAATGTCAAGGGCATTGCGAGGCGTTAGTCCCGTTAAATAGCGATTATATCCATAAAGCGTATAGATGGTCAACCGGATCGAGTCGACAATGGTGACCACACAAGCCACCAGCATCACGGCAAGCATGATCACAAAAACCAAAGGCGCCACCCTCGCCGGATTACGCCGAAAGTAGATCAGCGGGTGCAGTGGGCGTATCATTTTACTAAATGGGACGTATCGTTGAGCAAAAGCAGCCGAGCAAATGGCTCGGGTTCGCGCGGCTCCTCTTCTATCAGGCTCAGAGAGGCGTTATCTACCCAGACCCGCGGCATAGACTCCATAGGCGCTTGTAATGCGTTACAAAAGAGAACTCGCAGGCTACTGCCATGCCCCACGATGGCGACCTGCCCGGTAGGAAAAGCCGAGCGAATGGTGTGTAGCACCTGTAGCATACGCTGCCAAACATGCGCAAGTGGTTCACTGTTGGGGGGGCGATTGTGAAAGGAATCGCGGTCGTAGGCTTCAAGAAGGGCCTTATCCCCTCGGGCTACAATCTCGGCACGCGTTAGCCCCTCCCAATCGCCCAACATCGTTTCTCTCAGTAGCGGCGTAGCCTGCACGGGTAAGCTGAAACGGCGTGCGATGACCTCCGCCGTCACCCGAGCACGTTGCAGATCGCTAGACCAAACGGCTTGCAGAGGTTGAGGAAGGGCCGAAAGACGATCGGCTATACGCTCCGCCTGTCGATGCCCCTCTGCGTCAAGCGGAACATCGGTATGCCCTTGCATGCGCCCTTCCTCATTCCAGATAGTCTGGCCGTGCCGTACGATATAGAGGCGCAGGCGTCCTTCTGACACTCTATATGCCCTCGTCGTTAAGGATTGGGTTTTGATGGGCTGCTAGGGACACCTCCGGCCGCAGGAGCGGGCGGCTTAAGCAGACGCGCGCCCTTTGGGGGCACAAATCGAAATACCGACTCAGGGATATTCGCCCCTATCTGCTGATCCAAAATTTCCGTATCCAGCCCGAGAATGGTAGGATTTAGCTGGTTAGCATCCACAATACGCATCAAGCGGTAGCTGCCCTGAGACACAGTAAGCTCTAAAGGTTTCACCTTCGCTCGCACTGCCGCGCTTACACCTGGAGGCAGTACTAAACTTACCTGTATCACATAGGCATTTTGTCCATGATACTGTAGCGTCTTCGTTATTCGAGCGGTTTTGAGGTCAACACTCGTCAACAACGGATCGATGCTACGAAGAAACACAAAGGCCGGCGGCACCTGAGGCCCTGCAGGCTGTTGCATGTACACGTTCTGTACGCTATCGTAAAGGGTCGTCAGCTTGCCATCAGAGCAGATAATGCGCACCACATTCGTGTTATGGGGCATCAGAGAGCCACTAATGGTGGAATGCTCATAGAAGCGATTGGGTAGCGTCGCTTTTATCTCTCGAACCACCGTGAAAGTAGCCACTTTCTGCTGAGCCGACAGGCTTTTTTGATAGGTTCGCGCCGTGATGGCAAGGCTATGCGCATTTTTGTAGAGATCGAACATCTTCTGCAAAACGGCGGCTGGTTTCGGCGGTGCGGCCGAGCAGCCGATGGGTAAAACGATCCCGGCCAGGCCGCAGGCAACACCGAGGCACTTAGACATTCTTAGTTCCACATGGGAACGCAAAACAGACAGGTTCATCTTTAGACGGTTTCTCCTAATGTCGCAAAAACAGATTTTAGTATACCAGGTTTTTCCAAGCTATCGTTCCACCACGCTCACGCGCAGTTCATGGCTCCCATCTGCGCATGCCATTTCATAGTAGTAGAAAAGCTCATTTCCCACTGGAAGAACGTCCACATAACGCAGGGAGCCGCTGCCGTAGGGAGAGCGCAGAATAGGGCCGTGCGGAGAGAGGGAATGATAATGCTGAAGGTCGAACGTGATTGCCAAACCGGTTTGCTCCTCATAGTTGCCCTCCACAGAAGCGCTCCCATCGTAAAAAGCGAGAAAACCTCCATCCTCTAAGGGCAGCAAGGCACCGAGCCGGCGGCAATAGCCATCCCATCGCTGCGTTTTCTCCGAGTTCAGCGGCAGCAGGGGCGCGTGTTGTGGTGATACATCTCCCAGCCACTGAAACACGCGTCCATCTCCACTTATGGCGGCTGCGCTTCGCGATTCGGTAAGCCCCGTATTGTAGATATCGCCCGTAGCATGGCGCACGGCTTTCTGCTCTTCCGTGAGGTTCGGTAAGGTGACGGCATAACTCAGTAACAGATAGATCATACGCCCTATAAGAAAAGCACAGGGGTCTTTAACCCCCTCACATGCCAGGTCGTCTGGAGAGAACAAAACCGATACACAGTCCGCCTCAAATTTTTCAGGAGCATCGGCTTCGGCACGTCCCACGTACCAGCGCCCATCGGCAGCAGAGGCATAGCTTAAGTAGAGTAACCAACGGCCATCCGGTGCCTGTATCAGCGAGCCTCGCTCCACGGACAGCGCATCGAGAGAGTCCTTAGAGATCGTCCCAATATCCTCAAAAGTCACTCCATTGCTGCTAGCAGCGATGCGACACTCCACTCCACGCCCAAGTTCGGGAGGGCGACGTACGCGATAGACCAGATAAAACGTATCTGTCGTCGGGTCGAATACGGATGAGGGCGCGCCCACCCACCAGCCCTTTCCTCTTTGTTGGGGTGAGCGCACCACGATTCCCTCCTTCGGATCAAAGAGGGGAACCGCTCCAAACTGCTTGCCCATTCTTAGTGACATGCCAATGCTCCTCAACTCTAGCGATAAAAGCCCACGCTCCTATTTTTTTGCAGCCAAGACTACTTTAGACAGCCATCTTTAAACCCCCGATATTCGGCTGTAAAGGCGCAAACGATCTCCTATCTTCCAGCCGGCCAAAAGCGTTGGCAAAAGGAAGTTGCCGGCACTAAGAAGCGTTAGCGAGCTGGCTCCCCCAGATGAACCGCTGGGACGATAGATCAGCCAAAAGAGCACCGACAACAGAAACGCGCAACCATACACCATTAGTAACGAGCGCGACAAACGCTTGCGAAATCGAACCCACTGCCACGTCGCCCCCAGCAGATAGACCAGAAGCGATAATCCGATCCACAAAAGGGCCAAGAAAGCAAGCAGCGCCGCTATCGGCAGCTTCTTGTGGCGGCTCACGTAAATTTGAGCACACTGAGAAAGCGGATGGAGTCGTCCGTATAGGGAAAGCAGCAACCCAGAGAGAAAACCTCCGAATATCAGAGCGAAAATAAGGTTAAAAGAGATGTCGGCAACCAGCCGTTCGCCCGGAAAAAGATAGAGCAGGGCGAAGACGCAAGCGAGCGCAAAAGCGGCTGCAGCTGCAATGATTGCTAAAAATATCTCGCGCTCCATGCCATATAAGGCTTCCCACAAGGAGACCTTATGCGACTGCGAGAGCGTCACATGGGGTCGCGCCCTCTGTGAACGCTCCTTGATGGTAAGACGCTCGAGCTTGGCTTGCGCCTGGTAGTTGTTGGGATTAAACTGCACGGCGTAGGAGTAGGCAGCTATAGCGTTTTCCTTATCGCCTCGCCGTGCCAAGAGATCGCCAAGCAGCTCATGGGCGGGCGATAGCGTGACGTTCAGCGCGATGGCCTGCCGACAGAGACGTTCTGCCTCCGCATAGCGCCGTGTGTAGAACGCCAACTGAGCCTCGTGCAGAAACTTCTCCGCTCTGGCCGAACGGCTTGCGGTCGTTGTTTGCGAAGCGAAAGGTGCCTGTCGTGGACGTGAGGGGGTCTCTTCTTGCACCACACGCCCAAAGCCGTTAAAATCCACTTTCGGCTGTGAGGTAGGAGCGGAGGGTTTTTGCGACGAAGTCGTGCGAGATTTGGGGGAAGTGGGAGTAGAGTGTTGAAGACGTGTGGCCATGAACAGACGCTCCGTGTCGTAACGAGAACGCCTTTCGGGATCGCTTAGCACGTCGTAGGCCTCATTGATCTCGGTGATCTTCCGAGCCGCCTCCGGAGTTGGATTTACGTCGGGGTGATAACGCAGTGCCAACTCGCGGTAGCGCCGTTTGATCTCTTTGAGATCGGCCGAAGGCGCTACACCTAAAATGGCGTAGTAGTCTTTAGATGAACTCTCCATGCCCCTCCACTTACCTTAGCCTCCCGCAGAGGTTACACTGGCAGCATACCCACTGTAGAATCGGACAATGAACATGGCCACCACGATCGCCACGAAAAGAAACACGATGACCCCTACAGCGATCGCCCATTGCCTTGCTTTAACCTGCCCCTCTTGCTCGTAATAATCGGCGGTTTTCTGTAGAATCTCCTCCAAATTTCCACTCATCTCACCGGTACGGAGCATGTTCAGCGCCACCGGATCTAGAAACCCTGAACGATACAAAGCATCGGAGACGGCTCCTCCCCACTGGGCTTGACTCATGGCCTGCAAGGCGGCGTTTCTTAATAGAACGTTTCCGCTGGCCTCGCCGGCAATGCGTACGGTCTCCGACATAGGAAAACCGGCGTGGTAGAGAGCCGCATAGGTTCGGAGAAACTTAGCCGTCGCAAACGTCTTCACCAGCTTGCCAAGCCCAGGCAAGCTCGTTTTAAGGGTGTCGTACGTCTCTCGAACGCCCTTGATGTTGAACAGAAAAAGCCGAAAGATCACCACTAGCGCCAAGAAGGGCAGAAGCAACTCCAACCCAAAGACGAGCGTGTCGTTAAGATACTGCAGCAGCGAATACTGTGCCTTGCCAAGCCCGCTCAGCACAAGCTCGGAAATTGCCGGCATATTGGATCCCAGAAAGCCGCGGCCGAGTATCATAAAAGCGACAAAAATTACGAGTTTCGGATAGAAGGTCTCCATACGCAGCACCCGCCGCAACGCCACCTCATGCTCCACATACTCCGCAAGCTGGCGAAACACGTCATCAAGCATGCCCCCTTGCTCTGCAGCGTGTACCATCGCCACATGCATCGGTGGAAACACCCATGGGTAACGCGCCATAACCTCCGACAGTCTCCCACCGCGTTCGGCCCGCAACTTCATGTCGCGAATCACCTTTTTTAACTGTCCATTTTTCGTATTGGCCTCCAAGGCGCTTAGCGCCTGATAGAGAGACATGCCTGCGTTGATAAGCGCCGCGAATTGGCGGTAAAACTCCACCATGTTCCCCAGGAAAACGCCGCTCCAAACCGGATAGATGCAGGTTTCCAGGAACCTCTGATACAGAGAAAAACCTTTTGTTGCTCCGGAGTGTTCTGCAGCGCCTCGCTCACGCGCTGAATAGGAAGTCGAGGCTATGGTTGCCGCATAGCGCTGACCTTGGGGGGCGTTCATGGAAATCGTCGACGTTGCTACAGATTGAGTCGGTTCCGCAACCACCGGATTTGCGGGAGCCACCGGTCCGCCACGCTCCCAGGGCTGTATAGGTGAGTCTGGCGTTGGCTCTGGCTCGGCGAGGGGCGCTAACGGCGTGGGTTGAGCGCTCCAAGAACCAGCAAGTTCCAGCGTTGGAGACGGTGCAGGAGCTTGTAACAGCTCCAGCCGCGTTGGCGTATAGCCCATCTGCCGCAGCCTCTCCGCAGCCACCGCAAGGTTTTCGGCCTCTAAAGTGCCATCCAGTATACGGCCATATCCGTCCTTGGCCTGATAGGTATATGTCGGCATTCTAATGCCTCCTCTTCGGAAGACCTCTAGCTCCCGAAATACTTGTCCACGAAGTGGAACATTCCATTAAAATAGGAGTAGACAAACCAGAGAAAGGCGCCTCCACCCAACACCAGCATGGCGGTTATGCCGATATGAAGCATGGCATGGCGCACCTTACCGGTGCTGTCAAGCACCAGATTTTGGTAGTAATCGGCCACCTGATCGAGGCTTTCCGGCACCCGTCCGGCCTGATGACCGGTGAGAATCAGATTTTCGATTTGCCCCGTAAAGAGGCGCGTTGCCTGAAAGGCGTCGGGAAACGCGGCTCCGCGTTGCATAAGGGCGGCAGCCTGAAGAAGGCGTTCGCGAATAATGGCGTTGGGAGTGGCCGCCGCTGCGCTCTCCCACGCGGTTCCCGGCGCTACCCCCGCATGATAGAGCCGGCGCAACGTACGCGTGAAACAGGCTAGGCTAAACTGCCGTTGCAACAGCCCAAAAGGCGGTGTTCTCAAGGCCAGCGCATCGAGATAACGACGATACTCCGGTAGCTGCATCCAACGCCCTATGCTGACGGCAAGCAGCAACAGGCCCACAGCGGCCGGCAAATAGAGGAAAGCTAAACGCTTAAGATAGAGAGCGAGCCCGACTTTATAATCCATGCTGCTGAAGAGCGATGGAAAAAAGGGGATGACAATGGCCACAGAAAACAGGGCGCTGATCACGAGCAACTTCGGCAACCACGAGCCGCGATAGAGGGCGATATTCTGTTCGTAGGTTTGCGCTATCTCTGGCAGCATCACATCCAGGAAACCGCCCAGCTCCCCAGCAGCCACCGCTCCCGTCACATGCTCAGGAAAAATGCGCGGGTAGCGCTTCATGACCTCAGAGATAGGCCTTCCGGCCTGCGTTGCCATCATCATCTCCCTAATAACCTGGCCTAGGTGTTTGTTGGGAGTGCGCCGCCCCAACTCTTCCAACGCATTGTAAAGCGTGTAGCCACTAAGAACCAGCGTCGCGAACTGCTGGAAGAACACAAGCAGATCGTGGGTGCTGACCCCGCCGAGCTTCGAGCCGCTTGAAGAGGATGGACGAACTGCAGGCGATTTGGCCGATGCCTGTAGGCGTCCTGCATTGCCCGTGAACACGACCTTATGAGAGGCGTTACCGACCCCTTGCATGTGCGTTGAGGCCGACGCTCTGGGCACAAAAGGCGCATTGCTCTCCTGCGACAGCGACACAGGCGCCGTCCCCAAACCCACAAGCTGGCTGGCATCTAAAGCACTTGATAGGCTACTGTTCGGAGATGCCGGTGCTAATGAGATAGGCCGATAGCCTTGCTGCTGTAGTCGCCGATGTACCTCAGAAGCATCCTTGCCCTCTATCTTGCCCACAACGGTCTTGCCCGTCGCGTCAACGGCCTCATAAAAAAACTGCTGCATTCTCTCTAAGCTCCTTGCCACCCTGCCAACGTCTGTGCACAACGGCGCAGTGTTTGGCGTTGAATGCATTCGCTAGCCATCAGCTGTCCAAGCCGACGTCCGTCTGGCAGAAGGAGATCGGCTGCGATATCCCACAGAGGGACTATCACGAAAGCACGATTCGCTATCTCCGGATGAGGGATCTTCAACTGATCGGTCCTTATCTCTTCGTCCGCGTAGAGCAGAATATCTATATCTATGGTGCGTGGCCCCCAAGAGATGTTCCGCTCTCTGCCTCCCTCGGCCTCAACATACTGTATTCGCTCAAGTAGCGCCACGGGTGTAAGACACGTGCGTATTTTTACTACCGCATTGAGATGCGGCGGGTAACGCCACGCATCTTCCGGCTCTCTACCGAGGTGGGGCGATTCGTAAACCGGAGAGACCTTCTCTATGGTTATATCGCCTGTTTTGGTCAGCCGCTGAAGAGCTTTTTGTAAATTCTGCAGGCGATCGCCTAAGCTCGACCCTAAGCCGAGATAGGCTACCACCTCGCTTGTTCTCTCCTTCATATACTACTACTCCATCGCGCAAGCTTCCGTTTCCATCCTCCTTACCTATGCTAACGTGCGGAGGTCGTTGTGGTGATGCTTTCGCGATATAGTGCGGCCAGTTGCGAGGGCGTCACCGCTACGTAGTCTGGCCCCAAAATCTTCAGCATATCGCGCAAGTCCTCCAGCTTCGTGCTCCAGTTCATCACAAACACGTTGATGAAAGCTGGGCGCACATTGCCTATACGTTGGCGTATCTCATTGGCGAGCGTCTCTCCGCTGCCTCCACTTGTAACGGCCCGAAACACTTCTTGACCGCTTGGCAGCCGATACGTCAGCTGGTCATAAGAACGCTCTCCCTGATAACCGTAGTCCGCCATGATGAAAGAGACCTGCGGCAAGTAGCTTGCGACCTTCGCTATGGCATCTGCATCGACTCCCATCAATCGCAACGTATGCATGTCCATGCGTCTCATATACTGCCATGTGAGGTCGTAGAAGGAGCGAAAGGCTGCATCCCGATTTTTGAGAGCCATCGCCCAATCCGGGGGATAGATGTAGCCTACGCCCGACACGTCACAAAGAAACTCATCGTTTGGTGTGGCATGTTGATAGTACCACTGCACCCAAGTTGGGGCACAATCAATCAGTGTTGGCCCCATGCCCCAACCGATGGGAATGGACCCGTGTAGCGGGTCCTCGAAGTAACGTCGGAAGAAATCGCGCCAAGTACACAAGTTATCGCCGTCCGACATCGTGATGGACAGATAGACCTTCGAGCGATCAAGCGGGGGCGGCGCAGACGGATGAGGCTGCTGCACCCTCGCAAGTCGCACCCCACTGTAAACCGAAAAGTTGGCTACATAGTCGCTCACAGTGGTAATCTTACCAAAGCGGCTGGCCAGAGCCACTCCAGGGCCTTCATCAATACCGATTCCCTCGCCATGCCAGTAAAACCCGTGTACCACCGCATTCAGCGGCATGTGAGCAAAAAGGTATTTGACCTGCTCCAATTCCGCTCCCATATCGGCCCCAGGCAAATTTTGCGCACGCGGCCCTGTAATCCAAAAGGTGATGCCTTTGGCTGCAATGATATAGTCAATCGCACCACTGTCGAGAATAGAGGGGTCTAAGCAGAGCGCGAGATAGGGGTTAAGATGCGGCAGCAGCTGCCTATTTAGATAGTGCAGCGCGTCGGCATCGTTCTTAAATCGGCCACGTAGGTCTTGGCGTATCGGCAGATGCAACTGCTTGGCCAGCTGCGGGGTCGCCACCACCAAATTATCTATCGCCGCAATATTTACTGCGATATCCGGACTTACGTAGACCTTCGGATCGGGTACAACGACACCGTTTATCTCGGACCGGAACCGGCTGACGAGCGATAATGGATCGTTCACCATGATAGGCGTTCCGGTCTCGTTCTGCTTTTGCATCTCCTGCAACCAAAACCTATCGGAATCCTGTGCGATCAAGTAGATACGTGGTTTCTTTCGGTTAACAATCCCCTGCAGCGAGTAGAGCAGCACCTTTTGAGCAAATGGCAGATTCCCTATCTCCGCCACATAAAGATGCTCGGCGGGCGGCGGCATTTTCGGTTGCAGCGTGGGATAAGGTCTTGGAGGATTGGGCAGTACCACATCGCGGTAAATGGGCGGAGGCGGCAGACGATCGAGCACGGCAAAGGCCTTTCGCATCTGCTGTGGCGTTAAAAGGTGCTTTTCGACAAGGGCGACTAGGGTACCGCGCGCTAACATCTGCTCCGTATCCCAGGCAGAGTCATCCCTATTTTCGGGAAGATGGGTCCACACATCCACCGCCCCATTGAAAGCGGAGTCATGATGGATGATGATCGCTGCAACAGGCTCCTCTCCTTCCACCAAAATAGGGATGACGTGATCTTCTGGGGGCAAGGTAGAGACATCAAGCGTCTGAGCATGGGAAGTCTGCTCCCAATTCCGATGGAGCGCCCCCAAACCGAGCGGGTCTTGTGGAGCCAGGCGCAGCGGCGCCTGCGGCCCATCTTTAAATCCACCTACCCCCATCCCCTGCGGGCCGAAAAGCGCTGGGGCACTGTCGTGCCCTTCATCCACCCACCCTCTTTTTGCATCGTAGATAACCGCATGGGTGAACGGCACGCCGGATAGGATGAGACAGCCCCCGGCCTGGTGGAAGGCACGAATGTTAGCAAATGCGCTCGCTGGATAGGTGTTTCCATAAGGCAGAACCAACGCTGCATACCGATGGATATTAAAACGAGCCGGATCGGCCAGCGCAGCCGTATCAAGGCTCTCCGCGGCAATGCCCACGCGACGCAGATCGGCCACAACATGGGCGGGCGATGTGGCAATGGATACCATGTAGTAAGGAAATCCACGCTGTTCGTATACAGCCACACGCGGCGCCGATTGCGCTCTTGCATAGCCATGCAGACTGAGCGCTAGAACCATTCCACAGAGAAACATCGAAGCCCTTTGAAACTTCATAAAAGTCGCAGTGAGAACCCCATCCACCAGGGCGGGGAGAAACACCGCTTCCTCCTTCCTTGCAGATTTTCCTCTTCTTTCGTACAGGGTTACCGGTGTGCAGATACTCCTGCTGCACGGAGCAACGGTTTTATACGCCATGTGAAGCGTTCGCTCAAAAGTCCTAATTTGAGCTGTATCCTCTTTATTTTATTCACAGAAAACGGCTCTCCTGCTCAGTGCTCTTTCTCCGACGAAGGCACCGCAAGCACCGCTACTTGATCGGCGAAATATCTCTTTGCCACATCCAGCAGCTCGTCGGCAGTTACCGCGTGAATACGCTCCGGCAGATGCTGCAGATAGTCCGCCCCCAAGCCCATGGAGGCATACCACCCCAGCAAAAACGCCCTATCGCTTACTCGCTCCAGCGCAAGTTCTGCACGCGCGATGGCCATATTGCGCGCCCTTTCCATCTCCGCCTCCGACGGCGGTTTTGTGAAGAGAGTCTGCAGCTGTGTGTGAAGAAGATCGAGCATCTGCTCGGCCTTGATGGGGCTGCCCGCTTGCTCTCTTGCAGCATCCCACTCTGCGTAGAGCACAAAAGGGCCGGAGGTCGCAGCTAAATAGTCGGCTCCTACCTGATACCCTATTCCAAGGTGACCGCGCAACTGCATAAAAAGACGCGAAGCATGGCCTAGTCCCAGCAAAGCCTGCAGCACGAGAAAGGCCGGATAGTCCGGGCTGTCTGCCCTTGGCGCCGCTGTCACCACCATTGCATAGGCTGCCGGCCCAGCGGCTCGCACATGAAGAAGCTTGCTTGGTGGAGTTTGAGGCAGAGGCGCGACATAGGCCGCTGCCGGCAAAGGGGCGCTTTGCATAGGCTCGTCTAGAAAGGCCTCAAAGTCGGTCTGTGCCTGTTGGAGAGCAAAGTCGCCGGCGACGGCAATAAAGATGGTCGATGGCTGATAGTGCTCCAAAAAATAGCGTTTCGCCCGATCTGGAGTCACCTGTTCAAGCAGCGCTTTGGAAGGCTCAACCGCAAAGCCCAGCGCACCTTGCGCCGCCGCTATAGCCGATGCGTAGGGATCACTCGTCCGCTTTTGCCTTTCCCTTAGGATATCTTGCAAGGCCTTCTGTAAAGCGGACGGCGGAAAATCGGCATGAAACAGAATGTTTCCCAGCATGTCTGCCACATTGTCAAGCTCGGCACGATCGGTTAGACAGCTTAACGCCACGTAATCTGGAGTGCAGAGCACGTTCAACACACCACCCGTTCTTTGAAAGAGCATCTTTACTTTATCCGCCGTCCGCTCGGAGCTGCCATAGATCAGAGCGTGTGCAACCATCAGTCCCTCCGCCTGACGTAAAGGCAAGCTCTCACGAGGCGTTCGTACAAAAAGGCTGACGGCCACAAAATGCGAGGATGGATCGGGCTGCAATAGGACGTGCATGCCGTTAGCGAGCGTCATTGTCTGGACTGGCGTGCCCTGGGCAAGGGAGACCTGCACAAGGGAGACGCCAAGCCCGAAAGCGACCCATACATGGAAGGCTCTCCTCAAGGCCGTAGGCTCTCCCCCGACACTTTGGAAGTTAGTGCAGGTTCCATTACGACCGTGAAGGCATCCTGGGTTCGTAGATAGCGGCTCAGAAACAGCTCCGCATCCTGCGAGGTAAGGTTTTGTAGGCGTTCCCGTAGCTGATCTGGTAAGTCTCCACCTGTTGTAAGGGCCTCCCCTATGGCCGTGGCGTAGCCCTCATCGGTCTCCGTCTGATAGTCCAACCGACCGATAGCGCGCTGCCTCGCCTCCAGAAACAGATCCTGTGGCACGGACAGTTGCAGCTGTTGAAGGAGATGGAGCAGCTCCTGCCCTCTCCGCCTTAGTTGTTCCTGTGATTCAGCACGAAAGGTGATCACATACAAACTTGGATCGCGCCGAGGAGAGAAATGCACCTGCAGATCGGCCTCGGAGTCGTGATCGGCAAAAGCACTTTGAAGGAGATCCGCCAGCACAAAACCTGCGGCCACCATGGTTTTATTAGCCGCTCTAGGTGCCCGAAGCGCCACAGCGGCGATCCATTGTGCAGCGTCGCCTTTCACCGTTAAAAGAGAAGTCTCCGGCCACTGCGGCTCCTGATTCACGATGGGTTGTGGTGTTGTAGTGCCAACAGCCTGCCAACCGCCGAAAACCTGCACTACTTCCGGCAGAACCTGTTTTGGCGTCACGTCCCCAACGAGCACGAGCGCGGAGCGATCAGGCCTACAGCAACGCTGGTAGAAGGCCATGAGGGTATCTCGTGCCCGCAAGGCAATTCCCTCCGGTGTGCCCCCAGGAGAACGGTGATAGGGGGCACTGTCAGAATAAGTATGTGCGTAGAGCAACGTGATAAGGCGATTTATGGGGTCTGCATCACGACGGGCAAGCTCGTCTAAAATAACTCCTCGCTCCTTTTCCATAGCCGAATCGGGCAGCAAGGCATGTTGTGCAACATCCCCAATAATCTGCAATACCGGCGCGAAATGGACTGCCTCCACGGTGGTGTAGATGTGCAAAGCATCGGGACCGGTCTCCGCATCGAGGCTCGCTCCAAAACGCTCGGCGGAGATATCGGCCTCCTCGCCCGGCCGCTCGGTAGTCCCTCGAAACAACATATGCTCTAAAAAGTGCGCCGTTCCATCTTCATCACGATGCTCTTCCCTTGCTCCAGCCCGCATCCATAGGTCTATTGCAACCAGAGGCACAGAATGCCGTTCCTTCACCACCACGGTTAGCCCGTTCGAGAGGTGGGTGAGGAACAGAGGGCCACTTTCGGCCTTACAGCTTTGCCAAGTCAGAAGACTCAGCATAGAGCAGAGGAGGACACTCATCACGCGCGGCTTCATCTTGCCCGCATTATACCGCCTTTTCCGCTAAATCCGGTTTTCAATTGTCATGCGTCCAAAACCCTGTCATCTTCCTCAACAGGCAGCTGAGCCCACAAGATATCCTTGACAAAAAAACGCCCTGATATAATGGTGAGGTTTTCCGAAATAACAAACGATCTCTGTCGAGGGCTGTATATCCTGCCATTCCGTTCTGTTATGTGCGAACCGAACGGTTTCGAGCATGGAATACAGCCTTTCTATTTTTTATTAAGGACGTCCGCCTAGCCGTGAATGCCGCGACATCGGCTCTCCAGACCCCATGTTTTGGTGTTGTGGGAGATTTATGGTAAATTGATACTGCTTTTGCAACGGAGAGCTACGATGCGAATCCTTGGCCTTCACATTGGTAAAGATAAGCTGCTTTCCTTTTCAGATTTTTGCGATCGCATTCGGCGTGCAGCGCAAGAGGCCCATCCGGCGGCAAAGTTTGCCCCGGCAGCCAACGGCTTCACGATTGTGCTCGATGGCCGCATGCAGACCTGCAACCTGCGCGGGCTTTATGCGGCCTACTGCAAAGAGCCACATAAGCGAGACGCCCTCATCACAGAGTTTCTCGATTCCTTAGAAACGGAAGCACCCGCGGGAACCTGGTACGATACCCTGCCGATGCTGCGTCCCTCACTACGCAGTCGCGAATTTCTTGCCGATGCCCAACGCAGCCTTCAACGCCAAAAAGTGCCCGACAGCCTCCCCGCCGTTCATTTTCTCGGAGAGCTTTACGTCATTGTCATGGCCGAACATCGCAGCCGTATATGGGCGGTTACCCAAAACCTTTTGGACGGATGGGGTGTAACCGTGGAACAGGCCCTAGAACAGGCCATGAACAATATGAGTATCATGGCGTTTCCCAACATCGTGAGCGTGATGCAGGGAGGACCGCTAAATCTGGAAGCCGGCTTTGTGTTTGAAGGAAACTACCTTACATCGAGCTGGATTCTTTTCGAACGATTCCGCAATTACGTGGGGCAGCGGCTACAAAGCAACTTCGTGATCGCCGTGCCGAATCGAAGTCGCCTGATTGTGGTCCGCGACGATATGCCTTCCCTGATCGCCAGCGTGCAACAGGCTAATCGAAATTTTCACCTCCAGCCCTATCCGCTCACGAATCAGCTCTACCATGTGGATATTCGGGCCACAGGCGGTATTGTCTCGATCTATCAACCTCAGGGCGAGGGGGAAAAGCTCTCGCCAGATAGCCCCTTCGCTGGGGCTGTATGGCAAAATTCCTCCTTGCCCAGTCTATCGCAAGCGGCTCAGGGGCTTCCGCAGGCCACCCTCCTGAACCCTTGGGAAAGTTTTAGCGAACCTACCGAAGAATCGGTCTAACCATGTTAAAACAGATCTTGAATGAGCTTGTATTAGGCAAAAACCTCACCCGCGAACAGGCCGCTCAGCTCATGCAGCTGCTAATGGAGGGCGAAGCGACCCCAGCGCAAGTAGGGGGGCTGTTGGTGGCCTTGCGAATGAAAGGCGAAACCGTAGAGGAGATCACTGGTTTTGCCCAAGCCATGCGCACTCGCCTCCAGCCGGTCCACCCACAAAGCACCCCCCTGCTGGATACTTGCGGAACCGGTGGAGGGCGCTTTCGAGTATTTAACGTCTCGACAGCTGTCGCCTTTGTGCTTGCCGCCGCCGGAACCTATGTGGCGAAACACGGAAATCGTGCAGTATCTGGCACGTGTGGAAGTGCAGATGTTCTAGAAGCCCTTGGTGCGCGCATTGACCTCAGCCCCGAGCAGTGTGCCCGATGTATAGATGAAGTCGGCGTGGGTTTCCTCTTTGCTCCGCTTCACCATCCAGCTCTCCGACATGTGGGCGGACCTCGACGCGAATTGGGCATTCGCACCGTCTTTAATCTCCTTGGGCCGCTAGTCAACCCGGCGGGGGCGACCCTCCGCCTTATGGGCATCTACGATGAAAGCCTTTGTCGAACGGCCGCAGAGGCCCTGCATGCGCTTGGCACCACAAGCGCCATCGTAGCTCATGGTCATATCGGCGTCGGGGAGATCGCCACCGTGGGCACCACCCTTATTGCGGAGTTGAGAGAGGGGCACGTTGATACCTACACCCTCACCCGACGTGACTTTGGACTTCCATCGCAAGAGCCGCGCTTAGAAGACCTCATGCCCGAAGCTACGCCCGAAGCCAACGCGGCGCTCCTTCGTCGTGTTTTCACCCCCCAACACGACGATACTGGAACACGCGCTAAACGCGAGCTGGTAGCCGTCAACGCTGCTGCAGCCCTGCGAGTCTGCGGTTATGTGGAAGACTGGCAAGATGCCTACCAAATGGCTCAAGACCTTATCGCCTCCTGTAAGCCCTTAGAGACCCTTGAGCGCTTTGTAGCATTCACCCGAAAGTTCTAGGCCGCTCCTAGTTATCTATGCGACAGAAAGCGAAAACAGACTTTTACGCAATAGAATCATAGACTGACCCTGTAGCCCATACGCTATCATCAAAGAGGTCCTGCCCTACAACGAGAAATTAGGATACCAAAACGAGGACGAAACCCATGAGCATGCTTTCAGAGATACTGGCCACGAAACGCACAGAAGTGGCCTACCGCGCAGAACATACCCCTCTACAACTCCTCCAAGAGCGCCTTATTGACGCTCCTCCTCCCCGTGACTTCGTGAAGGCGCTTCGTCAACTTCCAGGCCCAACTCTTATTGCTGAGGTGAAAAAAGCCTCGCCGTCGAAAGGCGTCATTCGAGCCGACTTCGATCCCATTGCCATTGCGAAAGCCTATGAGGCAAACGGCGCCGCCTGCCTCTCGGTGCTCACCGATGAGCCCTATTTTCAAGGAAAACTCGACTATCTTACCAGCATACGTGAGGTCGTTTCTCTGCCTCTCCTGAGAAAAGACTTTATCATAGATCCATGGCAGATCGCGGAGAGTCGCGCCGCCGGCGCCGATGCCATCCTGCTTATTGTGGCAGCCCTCTCGCCTTGCCTGCTACGCGATCTTCTCCATCTCTCTCAAGAGTACGGCATGGCCGCCCTTGTTGAAGTCCACGACCGAGAAGAGTTACACGAGGCTCTCGACGCTGGCGCTAGCCTTATTGGCATCAATAACCGCGATCTCCACACCTTCCAGACCTCACTTAACGTTACCTTCGACCTGCTGGCAGAGCTACCCCCCGATCCCAACCGAACTATCGTCAGCGAGAGCGGTATCTTTACCCATGACGACGTCCTGCGATTAGGACAGGCCGGCGTTCACTCCGTGCTCATCGGTGAAGCGCTCATGCGAGAGGCCGATGTAGGGGCCAAAGTGCGAGAAATTCTCGGCCGTTAGCTCCGCTTACTCTGGTGCTAAGGCGTACTTGGGCGCTATACAGACGGTTATCTTCGGACATACGTAGAGAAAATCGTCGGGAATGATGGTCTGCCAAGGGGGTGCGCCCAAGGGTGGCCCAGAGCCAAAATAAACCCGCTTATAATCTCTTGGCAGAGCGGCAAGAAAACGTCGGGCAGAGGGCAATGCGAGCCGCAACGGATGCATTGTCTCAAAATTGGAAAACACTACGGCATCGGGCAGTGGAGATAGTACAGACCGATCCCATTCCCTAGAAGGAATGCGCAGACGAAATCGCGTGTCCTCTTGGGCTGCTTTCGCCCGTTGAACGGGTGAAGGCAACCCAAAGAGCGGAGATAGCGGGGGCGAGTAGAACCAGGGAATCGTTGGAAACGCAACGGAGGCACCTGGAGGCAACACGTGCCAAAGATAGGCTGCAGCCCGATCTTGGGGTGTGAGTGCCACCATCCTTCGAACCCATCCTACAGATAGTAACAATGTAAGCAACGCTACCACGGTTAAGAGGCCTTGCCGCAACCGCTCCCTGGCTCTGTTCCCATGCACCTCCTCTAACCCCCGCGCCGTAAGTACAGCAAGTGGAATAAAAAGCGGCAGGGTATAGCGCGCAAACCGTACCGCAGAGAACCCAATGATAAGAAAATAGAGGGCAGTAAACAGCAGCAGCAGTCTATCGCCTATCGTGCGCCTCCTACCGGCCACCCCTACTCCCCATAAAGCCGCGGCGTAGAGGGGAAGCCCTAGCCCCCACGGAAAGGAGATGATGAGGTGGTACCACCACCCAGGTCCCGTGTGGACAAACAAAAGCCCGTGCCCCTGACGTGAGTGAACAAAAAGCTCGTAGTAGACCCCAGAACCGGGATAACCGGGAAGGCCATTCCAAAAGACATTCCAGTTCACCAGAGGGCCAGGGCACCCCACAAAGAACGCCAGCAGCACGCCCAGTCCTACAAGCACGGCTGTCCTCAGCCTGTGCGGGCTTTTAGCCCAACAGAGGGCTATGAGGGGGGCTACAATCACTACCCCAGCGGTATATTTTGTTGCCGCTGCCAGCCCAACCCAAATTCCGGCCAACAGTCCATCTCGCGCGCTATCGCTCTCTATCAGCCGAGCGCTCCATAAGAGCGCAAGCGCCACAAAGAGATTTGCCGGCACATCCACTGCCAGGAAATGGCCGTAGACCACAGCTAAAGGCGCCACCGCATAAAAGAGGCCAGCCCACCAACCGATACGCGCTCCATAGAGGCGCCTGCCTAAGGCAAAGACCACGGGGATGGTGAGCGTACCCATCAGCACGGTCACAAGACGGCCCACAAGAAAGAGAGCAGCTTGATGCGCCGCGTTGGGTGTTTGAGGGGACGGTAGCAGACCATAGCCCGCCGCTATCGTCTCAGCTAAACTTACTAGGTAGAAATAGAAAGTACCGTAGTTATAAAACCCTATGTCGAGCTTGAGATGGGGAATATCTGCCTGAAGCGCTGCACTTAAGTTGATAAGCTCATCGGGATGATAGGTTGCAAAAGGATGATGGGCATTTGGCAAGCTCCATGTAATACCAAACAGACGCAGCAAGAACCCTAACAGCGTTATGAAGCCAACGGCTCGTATGGTTTCCCAAGAAAGCCCAAGCACAGAGGCTTTCTTGCCACTCGGCAACGCTTCTGCACCAACAGGTTCCTCGACCTCCAACCTCACTCTTTCCTTTCAAGGTTGCAGCACAATACGAGCCGGTTTCGGATGGAGCGCGTACGGAGCAAACCAAGCTACATAGGCTACTCCGATCATAAGCAGTACCAAGAGCACGATTCTCAACCAGAAAGCACGACGGGCACGTGCTCGTCGTTGCGCTAGGTAAGTCTTTTCAACCTTTGGCTTCACCGCTGTACGCTCGCCTCCACAGCAGGTCGCTTCTCTCCCAGCAGCAGATTCAGCAGCGCCAAAGCTCCCCGTTTATCCAGCGGCTGGTTGTTATTTCCACACAGAGGCGATTGCACACAAGACGGGCACCCTTCCCGGCAGGGGCATTGTTGGAGTAGAGAACGGGTTGCCTCCAATAAAAACAGTAAGTTCGCGTAGGCCAACTCCGAAAGGCCCACCCCACCAGGATATCCATCGTAGATAAAGACGCTCGGCAAAGCAGTATCCGGATGCTGGAAGTAAGAGACTCCTCCCACATCATCTGGATCGGTACCACTTAACAGAGGTAGGAGGCCGATAGCCGCGTGCTCTAGAGCGTGCAGGCTACCCATCAGATCTTGGGTAAACCCGGCCAGCTGCTGACAAAGCGAGGCGGGCACTGTGAACCACACCGCTTCGGTCTCGTAGGTCTGCTCCGGCAAGTCTAACGGCTCGATACTTAACACCTCCTCGGTGTACAGTTTTATGCGTTGATACGACACCACTCTGTTGGTAACCACTACCTCTCCGAAGTGAGCGGTAAAATGCTCATAGTCCTGTGAACTCCGTGCCCGCAGTATGATCACGTCCGTGGTGCTGCTGGAACGCGTATAGTAGTTAACCGTTGCAGGACTTACAATGGCCCGGCGCCCTTCTATATCTAACTCCTGCACCAGGTAGGTCTCCCCCATATGAAGATAGATCGCTCCTGGATGGAGCGTCCGAAAAGCGCTTGCCGGTTCTTCCGTGCCGATCAGTTTGCCAAAGACGTCCTCGATGCGGAAAGGCGCCCCACCGGCAGAGCGTATGCTTACCCATGCAGCCGGATTGTCCCCAGCGTTATAGAGCCAGCGGCCACCGTGGCGTACCAAAGTGCCCTCCTCCTCAAGCACTTTGATGCAGCTCTCTGTGGCCGGCCCGAGCAGCGCCAAATCCTCTTCGGAGAGAGCTTTCTCGTAAGCCGCACATAACAGATGTGCTCGCAGAATGCGCCGATTGTCGGGATTCAACGCCACGTGCTCGCAGGTTTTCTTGAAGAAATAGTCGGGATTGTTCATAAGGAACTGATCTAGAGGGCTATTGTAGGCAACCAACACACTTAAAGCGGGTTCTTCGCCCCTACCGGCGCGTCCCGCCTGCTGCCATGTGGAGGCCACTGAGCCTGGATAACCGGTAAGTATGGACGCCTGCAGTCCCCCAATGTCAATGCCAAGCTCTAGGGCGTTGGTGGATGTTACCCCCAATAACTGCCCGGAGAACAACTGTTCCTCCACACGGCGGCGCTCCTTCAAAGTATAGCCGGCTCTGTAGGCTGCGATTCGATCGACAAGTTCGGGCGCTCTAGCCTGCAACAGATCGCGAGCATAGCGGAGAATAAGCTCGGCGCTCCTTGCGTGCCTTGGTAAAAACAATGGTACGCACCCCCTGAGAAACCAGATCACAGAACAACTTCGTGGCCTCGGTGTGGGTACTGCTTCGCGTATTGTCGTCCTGTTCGATAAGAGGAGGGTTCCAAAAAACGAACGTTCTTCGGCCGGCTGGCGCTCCATCCTTGTCTATGATCACCGGTTCGCACACGCCGGTAAGCCGCTCGGTCAGCTCCTTAGGATTTGCAATGGTGGCAGAACAACAGAGAAATTGAGGGTTCGACCCATAGTGACGACAGAGGCGACGTAATCGGCGCAGTACATGAGCTACGTGGGCACCAAATACCCCTCGATAGACATGCATCTCATCTATCACCACATAGCGCAGGTTTGCAAGAGCGCTTCCCCACTGGATATGGTTGGGCAGAATGGCACGATGCAACATGTCGGGGTTCGTAAGCACGATGTGGGCGGACCGACGAACCGCTCGGCGCTCTTCAGCAGAGGTATCGCCATCGTAGGAGGCGAAACGCACTGTGGGAAACAGCCCTAACGCGTTCAGCTTGCCGAGCTGATCTTGTGTCAAAGCCTTCGTCGGAAAAAGGTAAAAGGCGCGCGCTGTTGGTTGCTCGAGCACCGTTTGGATAACCGGCACATTATAACAGAGCGTTTTGCCGCTCGCCGTGGAGGTCACCACGGTGACATGTTTCCCCTCGAGTGCGGCGGTGATAGCATCGGCCTGATGGCTGTAGAACCGCCCTATTCCCTGAGAACGCAAGGCGCGCTCCAGATCCGGATGGAGCGCGCGCACCGAAGAGGCAGGTTCCGAACCTGTTCGTACTTCCCCATAGCAGGCCGATTGGCCAGGTATACGCTCGATATGCGCTATCTGGCCTCGATAGGATTCCGAACGACGCAGGTCTTGAAGATAGCCATCAAAATCCATTGCATCATGCAGACTCAAGGCTTTGCAGAACCATCGGCATTCTTGTTACCTGTATCCGCTACCAAGGTCGTCTCCGATTCCCAACTGATCGGACCGTAGTTTAGAGTGGGCAGGTTTTTCAAGCTGGACTTCGCGTAGACCGTGGAGCCATCTGTCGGGTTCATATAGACCGTCGTTTTCACCGTCATCATCGTGCCCATGTCATCGGTAGCGGCCTCCAGGGTCTGCTCAACCTTCCAGCAGTTCCGCCCTTGATAGACCACCATACCGTCATAGGTATCCTTTAGAGTGACCTGTTTACCCTTGACAAGCGGGTTATCAAAGGTAGACTGCCAGGTATCGCCCGGCTTGACGGGGTGATCCGGCAGAACCACATGCACCGAAGCCTCTAGGAGAGCTGCCGCTTGGGGCACTATAGGCGATGTGTCGTCCTCTTTCTTTTCGCCTACCATCACCAAGCGTCCCTGTTTATCGAAAGTGACCGAGAAGGGCGGGGGTGGAGGGGTGGGCTGGGGCCCCGATCCCAAATCCACCGAGGCGCTTCCGGGGGTAACCGTGATAACAACTGAGCCGTCCGGCTTTACCTCCTTTACAACACGCTGAGCCGTTGTGGTATAGGTGACCTGCGACGAACCATCGGCTGCCATCACATGGGCAACCGTTTTCATTGTTACCGTCGCCCCTTTTTCAAACTTGTAGGCCAGCGTCACCATCTGGTCTCCGGCTCCCTGAGTTTGCGAGGTGTCTTGAGCTCGCGCCACAAGTGCGGTAGTGCCGATTAAGCAACTTAAAGCCATACCGAGACAAACAGTTCGCAGTGACATACAGAATGCTCCTTTCTCAATGTTAGGCGGTTCCTGGGCGTGGCTGTTGAGAGCGCGCCGCCCTCGCTTGATCGCGTATTTTAATCCACTCTACGAGGCGTACCAAGAAGTAGCTGCCGAAGTAGAGCACGAGCAGAGGTATGACCATGAGCGTCCACGAGATGATGTCGTTAGAAGGGGTCAGCAGGCCACCTACCACCGCAATGAGCACACCCCAGCGCCATTGCTTGATAAGGCTTTTTGAATTAACAATGCCCAAGTAGGTACCCGCCATCAGCACGACCGGCAGTTGAAAGGCTACCCCAAAGGCCGCCATCATCTTTACCATGAACACGATGTAGTCGTTAGGGTCTTGCATCAGCGTGGCGCCGGGAGGAAAATCGCTTAAGTAGGACAAAAACCAGCCCATCGCATAGAACATGGTGATGTAGGCCACCACCACGCCGAAAAGCAGAAGAAACACCGAGATAGGAAACATAAGCCGTAAAGGCCGCCGCTCCTGCGGAGTGAGAGCAGGTAGCACGAAAGCCGCCGCTTCCCAAAGAACGAAGGGAATAACGAGAATAAAGCCAAAAAGCAGGCTCAGTTTAAGGCGCACGAGAAACATCTCATGGAAATTGCGAAATACGTCGCCTATTACCGGCTTTTGACCGGGGTGCTGCAGACCCCAAATCACCAACTCCCGCAGGTTCTCGATATCCTGATACGTCGGCGGGTTGTGAAGGGGTGGCAGATAGATATGACCGTCCGATCCAAAAACGATCTTGTTAGCCGACGTGGTGTTGGCAATAATGCGCTGCTTATCGAGCCGATCGATCTGTTTGGCCAAGGGTTGGTAAAGGAAGTTATAGATGGGAGTGAACACCTGATAGGCCAAAATGGCACCCACAAGCACATAAAAGAGCGAGCGGATAATGCGCATCCGCAGCTCCGCAAGATGCTCTGTAAGCTCCATTCGCTTTTCATCATAGTGCGGTGTTTTGGCCATATGCCGTTACCTTCACCTCAAAAGGCCTTCCTTAACATTCTCCCCTATACGGAGATAAGCGTTCTATTCCTGAAAAAACGTGATCTTCTATCTCTCTTCTGCGATTATACCCTAGGAAGCAACCTGCGGGTTCCTCCTCGGCTTGACATTTGTGCGGTCTGCGCAGTATACTGCTGAACGATACGTGCCGACGTGGCGCAGCGGTAGCGCAACGGTTTCGTAAACCGTCGGTCGTCGGTTCGAATCCGACCGTCGGCTTTTTCAACATTCTGCCGTCCAATCTTTTGGTACTTCGCAGAACGGTCTATCAAACCCACTTTTCCAAAACGTCTTCAATGAATCTATTCCAAAACGTTCCTTTGAGCTCCGCTTTACTAGGAAGGTGTAGACAAGTCTACGGACTCAGCAGCCCTTTCCGCGATTCTTGAGAATAGACAAAAGCGAGGACAACCTTGTTACGACTTCCTGTCCTCGCCTCCATTCCCATTGGGCAGCGCGAAACAAAGCGCGCATGAGGTAGATACTCACGGGCTCTTGTGTGAACGCAGCGATAATGGCAAATAGATCCTTCTGGGTGAATTGGGGGGCATTTACCACGGCATATACGTTTTCCCAACGGTCAGGGGCAAGTCGTGCTCGAAAGGCCTCGATGCCGTGAAAGTTATAAAACCGTCTTCCGTGCATGCGTGCCCACCGCACAACTAGTCGTAGCCATAAGGCTTCCACCCCCTCCTCTTTGCCCTGAAGTGTCAGCGGCGTTAGGCCAAGCGATACCATCTCAGCGCCCCTTACAGCACCCATTAGGGCGTCCAGTAACAGCTCGCTTGTGCCGTTTGGCGCCGATGATCCGCGTATTAACTGCTCGACCAGCCACCCCTTCCTCTTCGGGATCGGGGTTGCAATGAGGAAGGCAACAGGAACGCCCTCACGCTCTGCCACGAACACTCGGCGGTCGTAAAGATGGGCTAAAATATCCGGCTCGGCAAGAAAATGCATGGGAGGAAGCCTATGGTGGCTTATCCAATCTCTTAGACAAGCCCTTAACGCCCTACTTTCGCTAACACACCCTAAAGGCCATTCGTGAACCTCAACCCCCTTGTTGCGCGCCCGACGAATCTGCGCATGGATCGAAGGATGTTGCTTCAACGTCTGCGCCCAACGACCCGGGATCCATATGGGCTGTGCGCCGATCCGCATTCGTCCCCTACGGCCCAAACACGCCGCATCCCCTTCCTCTACCCCAAAATAACAGACGGAACGTCCCGCTTCGGCAGCCTCTCGTTCAAATATCGCCATAGACTCTTGCAGACTTTCTAAAGGCGTGATCGGCAACCCTACAACAACGCGCGCATGCCAGCGCTCAACATACCCCACCAAAGCTGGCAACTGAGGATAAGCCCGTAGCACAACTCCCGGTAGCAATGTCTGATAGGCAATAGACTGCCTGCCGTAGCGCCGAACCATCGTGTGCGCCCATTGGTGCACATCCATAAGTTGGCATGTCGGCAGAGCCTCTACCTCTTGTCTTAAAAAGGCCGATGACATGATAGAGTTGGGTATAATCTTACCCGAAATATTCAAAATTTTGCATATTATGGAATGCTCCCTATGAAGAATAGCCAGCCCAGAAGTGTCAGCTCGTATGCCAGGAGCGGAGCGCAGAGCCACCTCGCGCCCATCTGTAAAATCTTTGCGGCTCTGTCGCATCCGGTGCGCCTGCAGATCGTTAGACGGCTTTGCCAACAGCCGTGCACGGTGAACGCGCTCGCGCGAGAGCTTGGCGTTGCCCAACCGACAATCTCTCAAAACCTGGCCGTTCTCAACCAGGTAGGTCTCGTGGTGGCCGAAGCCCAAGGCACACAACGTCTATATCGCCTTCGAGGCCCGCGCATCGCCCTTATGCTCACTCTCTTAGAGGAGTTCTGTCGCGTGCATGAGCTTAGCGAGGACGCAAGCTTTACTCCAGAACAACTTCAAGAAACGCCGGTTCAACCCCATGTCGCTACCCGATAACCCCTTGTCTCAAGAGACAGCATCCTCCTCTACAAAATCCGATGTAAAGCCTCAAGAACGCCCTACTGTAGCCGTCTCTGGTGTTGAAACCTATAACCCATTACCGCCAGATGCGCCTACAGAGACATATGCAGCCTATCGGTGGTACCTAGAGCAGGCGACACTGCTTGTCAATACGTTCAAATGGGCGGTACTTGGAACGGCGGTTGGCATCTTGGCCGGTCTTGGGGTTCGCCTGTATCTTTACATTCTCAACCACGCCATTGGGTTCGGGCATGCGCTTGATCGCTTTGGCATTCCACACTTTTGGCTCCTTCCGCTAATCCTTCCGCTTTGTGTGCTCTTAGCCCATATTACCACACGCCAAAAAGCGCACGACGACCTGGAATCGCAGGAGGGCACTGATGCTGTGATCGAGGCTATTCATACCCGTAGTGGTCGCCTCGATCCGTTCGCTATCCCCGTGCGCCTCTTTCTCAGCATTCTCACCCTGTTCGGCGGAGGCTCGGTAGGAAAGGAGGGGCCGGCAGCCCAGATCGGAGCCCTGTTCTCCAGCCTGCTTTCCGACCTTCTGCGCCTTTCAGATGAAGACCGCCGTCGTCTTGTGATCTGCGGGGTGAGCGCTGGTTTTGCCGCCGTCTTTGGAACCCCTATCTCCGGCGCGCTCTTTGGCGTAGAGGTGCTTTACCTGGGTAGGTTGGAATATCCGGTGCTTTTTCCCTGCATTGTAGCCGGTATCGTGGGTCATCTTGCCTGTGGCGCATCGCCTCCCGTGCCCGTGCTGGTTCCTGGGAACGGACACGCCCATCAACTATCTCAGCCGATGCTTGTACTGTTGAGTCTGCTTTCCGGGGTGTTCTTTGGTCTTGTGGCGATGCTGCTTATTGAGACAATGCGCTTTCTCGATCAGCAGCTACGGCGCTTTGCATCCCATCCCTTTTGGGTCGCAGTATTCGGCGGAACAGCTCTCGCTGTGCTTTACCAACTTGCCGGTTCAGGATATGCAGACCTGAGCGAACCCCTGATTCGATCGGCTCTGGAGGGAACGGCGAGAATCATGCTTCTCGCTTTTCTGGTAAAGATTATCGCTACCTCACTCAGCTTAAAAACAGGGGGTGCCGGTGGCATCGTCACCCCTCTTTTCTTCATCGGCTCAACCGCCGGCGCTGCGATGGCGCAGATTCTGCATCTGCCTGTTCCGCTCTTCGCCCGTTTCGGCTTTGTTGCCGTCCTTGCTGCCGCTGCCAACACTCCTATCGCCGCCTCAGTAATGGCTCTCGAACTGCTAGGAGGCCATTTTGGAGTCGAAGCAGCCCTCTGCGCCTGTACGGCTTTTCTCATTGTAGGGCACCGCAGCGTGTTCTCAAGCCAGTATCTTGGCTATTCTAAGGCAGCTGGACTGCTGCCAACGCTCGACGTACCTATCGGCAAGATCGTTCCTTCCGACATCCAACTCCACGAAAACAGTTTCATAAAACGCCTCGAGCGCGCTCTTCAAAAACGACACGGAAAAGAAGACAACTAGGTATCGCTGCCTGAGGAGATTGTTGTATCGCAGTAGATTCGCTTCCCGTATGCTACTGCGAAGTATCAACGGGATTTCTCATCTCCCTCACAGAAAGCCTTCCAAGTCTTTGAGGTCGAAACAACAACACAAGAGGGGCTTACCTTAAGGTAAGCCCCTCCACCATTCGAGAGTGCCGAGGACAGGACTCGAACCTGCAAGCCTTTCGGCATACGCACCTCAAGCGTACGTGTCTACCAGTTCCACCACCTCGGCAAGCAACTCGTTTTGTCAATAGGGATACGGGGAATCGAACCCCGGTTTAGGGACTGAAAATCCCTCGTCCTAACCTCTAGACGATATCCCCGGAAGCCATTCGTTTACAGTGTATTGTATCTTTTTTGCCAAACTTTTGTCAAGAGAGGCATACGAACGAGGGAGCCTGAGTTACCGTAGTGTAGCGATCTCTTGCCTACCTAAACAATACCCTACGTAATCAGATAGGATCTTTTATCCGAATCGGCCTTGAATGTAATCTTCCGTGCGCTTGTCGCGTGGTCGAGAGAAGATATCCTCTGTATTTCCCACCTCAATAAGTTCCCCTTTTAAGAAGAAGGCCGTGCGTTGTGAAACACGGGCCGCTTGTTGCATATTGTGTGTTACAATAACAATCGTGTAGTTCGCGCGCATTTCGTCCATAAGCTGCTCAATACGATAAGTGGAGGCCGGATCGAGCGCGGAGCAGGGTTCATCCATAAGAATAACCTCCGGGTCTACCGCCAGTGTACGCGCAATACAGAGCCGTTGCTGCTGGCCTCCCGAAAGCTCTTCCGCCGACTTATTGAGGTTATCCTTCACCTCATCCCACAAGGCAGCCTGTTTCAGCGAGCGTTCCACAATTTCGGCAAGGCGTTTCTTATCTCGAATACCGTGCAGGCGCGGCCCGTACTCTACGTTTTCTCGAATTGACATCCGAAAAGGGTTTGGCTTCTGAAACACCATGCCAACACGCCGCCGCAGCGCAATGACATCCACGCCCTTATCGTAGATATCCTCTCCATCTAGCAACACCTGACCGCTTAAGCGGGCACCTGGAATGATGTCGTTCATTCGGTTTAGGGTGCGAAGAAACGTAGATTTCCCACACCCCGAAGGGCCTATAAGGGCGGTTACCTGATTACGCAAAATGTCGAGATTGATATCGTGTAGCGCTTGAAACTTTCCGTAAAAGAAGTCAAGATGCCGCACCGAGATGCGAACAACCTCTTTCTTCCCGTTCGAGGCTCCAGCAACCACGCTCTCTTCCAAAGAGAGCGGCACCCCGCGTTCCGTTGTTTCCATCAGAGGATTCCCTCCTCGCAACTAGCGCCCTTCCCCGTTTTGGGAAATGGCCGTGCGGTCACTTGCCACCAAAAGGTTGTTGATCACTCCTGCATTAACGCTAGCGTACTTTTGAACTACCTGGTCTACATCCTTCTCGGCCTCATCATGTGCCGCAATAGATTTTACCGTACCATCCAAGCTTACTTGGGCATCCTTAACAGAGACAGTGATTTTCTCGCCCTTCAACGCCGGATCGGCTGCAAGTGCCGCCTTCACATCGGCCTCGATCTGAGCATCCTTGCTGGCGTTGTTCAACGTCCCCTGGCCGGAACTAGTGCCTTCTGATGGCGTCTTAGCAGAGCAGCCGCTCAGCGCCACGGCCAAGCCGACAATCCCCAACAATCCATAAGCTCTCTGTCGCATATTCGATCGTTCATTCCTTTTCAAAAGTTTAGTTTATCGCTCGCATCTCTCCGCGTGCGGAGACGATGCGCGCTAGCAAGCTCGTCACGATAACGAGGAGCACAAGCACCAAAGCTGCGCCCCATGCTTGTGAAAGCGCCACAGGGTCGTTATCGTTTCTCAGGAGATATATCTGCACCGGTAGAGAAGGTAAAGGCTTTTGTGGGTTCACCGACCATAGGTTAATGCTACAGAGCACGATGAGCAGCGGGGCCGTCTCCCCAGCCACACGAGCCACTGCCAAGAGAATGCCGGTGAGAATGCCTCCGCGGGCAGCTGGCAGCACCACCTTCCATACCGTTCGGGCATAGGTGGCCCCAAGGGCAAGTGAGGCTTCCCGTAAAGAGACAGGCACCACTTTTAGTAGCTCTTCCGTTGTGCGCATTACGGTTGGGATCATCAAAATGCCCAAAGCAATGCCGCCGGCATATCCAAAGTTTTCGTGAGTCGGAACCACCAGAATATTATAGACGAAGATGCCAACAACGATGGAAGGCACGCCGTTAAGGAGATCTGTAAAAAACCGAATCCAGAAGCCCAATCGGCCTTTGCCAAACTCCGACAGATAGATGCCGCCTAAAATACCCACAGGTATGCCCACGGCCGAGGCCATCGCCACTAAAATACCCGTGCCTACAATGGCATGCAACATGCCTCCCGCCTCCGGATTTGCCGGGTTTGGAAGGCGGAAAAACTGCGCGTTCAGGGCGGGAACGCCAGCTCGAAATACATACTGGAAAAGCCAAACAAGCGCTGTAGCCCCCAGCAGCGCACACAGAAAACAGGCGACATTACCGCCGATACTGCCGATGCGTCGCCATATCTGGAAAAAGCGCGTATGGGGCGCCCATCGGTTAATGCCCCAAAGGAGCAGGAGAGATATCGCGAGCAACTCCGCCGGACCGAAAAGCCCTTGCAAGCCCTGCGATCGCAGATCATGCGCGATCTGATAAAGCAGTACCACGGCCACTAACAGGCTAAGCAAGATACGTAGGAAGCCCATTAGATGACCACGTAACGCTACCGTGCGGCGCGATCCCCCACCTCCGCTCGCCGTAAGCCAAACGAGCAAGCGAGCCACTCCATTCACGACAATGGTAATGAGAAACAGCGTCAGCGCGATCTCGGTGAGAGCGCTCGCGTGCAAGGGAGAGTTAGGTCCGTTATACTGATCGACCAGCACAGAGGTCATCGTATAGCCGGAGCGTAAGAGGGAAAAGCTCGCGGGGTCTTTTAAATGGGCTATGGTCACTTTAGCGCCAATGACCATGGTCACCGCCATAGTTTCCCCCAAGGCCCGACCTAACGCCAACATAACGGCCCCGATGATCCCGCTGCTTGCGTAGCGCAAAACCACCTGCTTCGTGGCCTCCCACGGTGTGGCACCAAGACCATAGGCGGCCTCTCGCTGTACCCGTGGAACGGCCATCAGCACATCACGTGATACCGCCGTGACGTAGGGCAGAATCATAAGAGAGAGCACAACACCGGCTGCAAGAAAATCCATGCCGGTGCCCGTATCGTAGTAAGAAGCGAAAAAGGGGATGCTGCCGAAATGAGAGTTCAGCCATACCTCTACGCGGTTTTGTAAAATGGGAACGAGATAGAGCAGGCCCCAGTAGCCGTACACAATGCTGGGCACCGCAGCAAGCATCTCGATGAAGAAGGAGAGCGTCTTGTTGACCCGATGCGGTGCCAGCTCCGCCAAGAAGATGGCGCTGCCAACCCCTATAGGCACAGCCAAAAGCAGCGCTAGAGCCGAGGTCACAAACGTGCCGTACACGAAGGGCAGCACGCCGAAAACGTTTCCAATGGGCTTTTCTGCCGTAGGTGGGTTGGGTATCCACCGATCGCCCAAGAAAAAGCGAAGCCCGGAGTGGTGAAAGTTTTGTTGGGAGGCAAGCACCAGCGAGAGGGCAATGCCTAGAATAATCACAACCGTTGATAGGGCGAAAAGCAGGGCGGTTCCGCGGAAAAGACGATCGACAAGAAAGGCCCAAATCCTCCGTTCACCTAGCCCACGCGGCTTCGGAAGAGGTTCTTTTGCCAATGAAATTTGCGCCATCGTTCCTGAGTTATTAAGGCCCTATCGCCACTTGGGCACCTTGCACGGTTTTAAGGGCCGCCAAATTCAGCTTTATTAAGGAGGGTGGTAGAGGAGCATAGTAAAGCTTCTCTCCCATTTCCTGAGCTTTCTCGCCCATCGCCCAACTGAACAGCTTAGTTACCGGTCCTGGATTGCTTCCCCCGTGCTGGTAGATCAGCACATAGGTCAGCCCGCATATGGGATAGCTATTGACGCCGGGAGCATAGACGGTGGGAGTGCGAATGTCCTTTTTCAGAGCGCCGATATACTGTCCAATAGCGATGTTGGTGGTGGTAACGCTGGGGGTAACGAAGTTCCCGGCAGCATTCCGCACGGAGGCTAGCGGCAGATGGTTCTGGATGGCATAAGCTAGCTCCACATAACCGAACCCTCCCTTGGTGCGCATAATGTTGGCTGTTACTCCAGGATTACCCTGGCCGCCGATTCCAACCGGCCAGCTCACCGACTTTCCCGAGCCTATCTGTTTTGCCCATTCGGGAACGGCTTTCGTGAGAAAGCTTGTGAAAATATAGGTTGTTCCCGAAGCATCGGAGCGGTGAACGGGATGGATAGGCAGATCGGGTAGGTTCTTAATAAAGTTGATGGCCAAGATACGTGGGTCGTTCCACTTTTTGATCTTGCCCATGTAGATATCGGCGATGATCTCTGGGGTGAGCCGCAGGCCTGACCCAACCCCCGGCAGGTTGTAGGTCATTACCACAGCTCCTCCCAAAGTGGGAATCTGCACCACGGGAAAAGGCATCTGCTTGAGGTCGGAATCGGTTAAGGGTGCGTCCGTTGCTCCAAAATCTACGGTACGATTCTTTAGCGCGTTGATTCCGGCACCCGACCCCACCGCCTGGTAGTCCACAGAGACCCCTGTCTCCTTTTTATACTCTGCAAACCACTGCGTATAGATCGGCGCTGCAAAGGTGCTGCCCGCCCCTCGCAAGGTAACACTCTGTGCAAGCGCATATCCAGAAACCATCAGCAGCAACAACCCCACACTTCCTGCTTGTCTCAGGTACCTCCTGAAATTCATATCCTTTCTTTCTCGGCCTCCTTCGGCTTTATTGAGCTCGTCAGACGATGCCCAAACCTCTTTTGCTTCCGATCAACGATTATAACCCGCAAAATATTAAGAGAATGTTAAGACGCGGTGCACCCTCAGGCACCTCGTGCGGTACACAGGCCTGCCTAATGGTTTCTCGCCATGTACGCCGACGCCACCTTCGAAAAAAATTAAAAATTTTTTGCCCCCTATCCCCAAGCAACATCCAATCCTCTCTCAAATACATCTCTGAGCTAATGAACGAGCTAATGATGGGCTAATGATGGCCTGTTATAGTGAGAATTGAAAGGGCTTCAAAAGCCTTTCCACAACACTCAAATCTAAACAAGGAGGCTTTAGAATGAAAAGCCATCGGATCGCTTCACTTGCATGGGTAGTGCTAGCTTTGCTTTTGCTGAGCGGCTTCTGTTCAGCTCAAGCACAAACCGAATCCATCTTCAATTACCCTGATTTCAGCAGTAGCTCCCTGGCGGCAAATGCCCCGTTTACCTTGTCGCTAGTGGGTGATGCCAGCTTCTTCAACAATCGGCTGCGTCTGACACCAGCCACCGACTTCCAAGATGGCGCGGCTTGGTTCAGCGCACAGCTCTACGTACAAGGGGGGTTCGACAGCACCTTCCAGTTCCAGATCACTGACCTAGGTTCGTTTCCTGGAGTGACCCCCGGTGCCGATGGAATCGCCTTCGTTATTCAAGATGACCCGGCGGGCACCTCAGCAATCGGCGGTAATGGTGGGGATATCGGATATGTGGGTATTACCCATAGTCTCGCGGTAGAGTTCGATACCTTTTGGAACTGGTGGTACGTTCCCCCGGATCCCAACAATAACCATATCGCCATCCACACGCACGGCATCGGGCCTAACTCTCCTGACGGTCAGAATGGCACCCTGATCCTGGGAGATAATCCTAACCTTCCGGTGCGGATGGCGGATGGAAATGTGCATACCGCCGAGATAAAATACCTGCCCGGAGCCCCAGGGAACATGACGGTCTCCTTAGATGGAGTGCAGGTTCTCTCTGTGCCCGTTGACCTTCAACAGGCGCTTGGTCTACCGGGCGGACTGGCTTGGGTAGGTCTAACCTCCGCCACAGGAGCCGCATGGGAAAACCACGACATTCTGAGCTGGAACTACCGAACCTCCCTGTTTCACATCGGCAATGTCTCTGTCATCGTGAACGCCACGGGAACTTCTGCCCAAATCACCTGGACGACGGATGAACCCTCCACTGGCAGTGTTGTTCTGGAACCAAATGGCCCTTCTTTCTCAGATACAACAATGGGAATTAACCACTCCGTCACGATCCCGACCATTCCCAATCAGGTCTATCACTTCCATGTCCTCGCTCAAAACCCTACCTTAGGAACCACACAGAGTGCCAGCTCGGTCTTCGTTACCGGTACGGCCTCCGCACTGCAACTCTCCTACGCTAATCTGCAGAAGAATGCTAATGGCACCTACTCGGTCACAATACAGGTAACCAACGTTGGCCCGACACCCGTCAACGGCGTCTCCCTCACCATGGCGCAGTTAGGTGCTGCCGGTTCTCCTCTCTCTCCCTCTCTTCCCACCGCAGCAATGAGTCTGAACTCGGCTCAAAGCACCTCCTTTACCTTCACCTTCCCCAGCTCGGCGGGCCAAAGCGGGAAGACGGTGCGACTCTCTGTAGGCGGCAATCAAAACTCAGGAGCTTTTCAACAGTCCTGGCGGGTTGTGCTGCCATGAAACGAAACAAACTTAGGTGAAATACCAGTCTTCTAAAACTATCAAAGGAGAAAGAACAAACATGAAAACAGTGAAATCGCCTCTACTTCTCACTGTACTGCTATTGGTCATTTGGGGTGGGCTTGGAAAAGCGCAGGCCCAAATCTCCCTGACGCTTAGCCCCGCTCTTCAATCGGGGCCTGCCGGAACAAGCAACCTCTTTACCTTTATCGGCACGATAACCAACAACGGAACCTCTACCGTTTTTCTAAACGCCGACAACTTCTCGTTTGCTGCAACGGGTTGGACGCTTGATGACACCGACTTCTTCAACAACGCCCCCCCCTCTCTTAACCCAGGAGATACTACCGGCTTGATCGCCCTGTTCACAGCCACCAATCCGCAGAGCGCACCTGCCGGAAACTACGTCGGTACCTACTCTATTTTGGGGGGTGCCACCGCTTCGGATACAAACGTCTTGGCAAGCGAGCCGTTTCAAGTGACTCTCACCTCCTCGGCCACAACCCCGGAGATGGGATCGCTTGCAAGCTTAACCCTGCTCTTTATGCTGGTCGCAGCCCTATCTCTATATCGCGCCCGAAGCAGAAGACAGGCCATCCGAGAGCTTTGAAAGGAGAGCACCATAATGCATAAAAACGCTACACTACAGCCTTTAGGTTCGATCAGGCGGCACCGAGAGCTTCTCTTCATTTTTGCACTGCTCCTCGGTCTAGCGTATCCGACGATAGGAAGGGGGCAGACTTTCCGGCCCAATGCAGTTCCTATTTATATTTCTCAGCCCATCGCCGTGCTACATAGCTTTTCGTCAGACTCTATGTATTCTAACGCGGATGGGGCATATCCACAAAACCCAGTGGTTGTAGGGCCTGACGGACGGGTCTTTGGTACAGCTGCATTTGGAGGAGTGGATGGCGCAGGCGTCCTTTTTTCCGTAGACTCTGATGGCAGCAACTTCCAGGTACTCCATACCTTCACCGGAGGGAACGATGGGGGCTATCCAGTTAGCATCATTCAGCTCCCCGATGGCACGCTGTTTGGCACGGCGTCAGGAGGAGGTACGAACGGAACCGGCGTCGTTTATAGAGTAAACCCAGATGGAACTCAGTTCCAGGTGGTGCACAACTTTGCCGCCTGGATCGTTATCACCCCTCTGCCTTACCCCTACAATGCAGATGGTGTTGCTCCCTATGGTCTTATCCAAGGAGCTGACCACGCGCTCTACGGCACTGCGCTTGAAGGCGGGGCCTTTGGAGGTGGGGTCGTCTTTCGACTGCAGTTAGATGGAACCTTCACCGTTCTCCATACCTTCTCGGGCACCGACGGAGCCAGTCCCATAGGTCTACTGCAAGGCATGGGTGGAGCGCTCTACGGTGCTTGTCGGGACAGTGGCGCAAATGGGGGTGGCGACCTGTACAAGCTGCTTCCCGATGGCAGCGGTTTCACGGTAATCCACAACTTTAACGCACCCGGCTATACCTCTAACTCCTATGTGAATGCTGGCGGCGCAGAACCCTACACCTATCTCGTGCAAGACCAGTCCGGCACTCTCTACGGCACCACACTGGATGGAGGCACGTACGGTGGAGGAGTGCTTTTCAAAATACAGACTGACGGAAGCAACTACACGCTGCTTCACGAATTTGGAGGTCCAGAGTTCTTACTACAGCCGATCGCCTCTATTCCATCAGGACAACTGGTTCTTAAGGGTGATCAAATCTATGGCACCTGTATCAATGGAGGATCATCCAACGGAGGAGGAGTGCTCTACACAATACCTACCTACGCTTCCACCAACCCAGAGTACCTCTTCGAAATTCACTCCTTCGACTTTGGGCAGGACCCCAATAACGGAGGTGGTCCGGCTGGCGGCCTCACCCTTGGCCCCGATGGTGAACTCTATGGCACTACAGGCTCAGGCGGTAGCAACGGCACGGGTGTGGTCTTCCGCTATGGTTCAAAGCTGCTAGCCCTTAGCCCCAATAGCGCCCCAGCCGGCTCCTCCGATCTCACCTTAACCCTACAAGGAACGGGGTTTACGGATTTCTCGCATGTGTTATGGAACGGACAATTTGTTGCAACAAAAAAGCTCAGCCCTCAGCAACTCCAAGCTACCATTCCGGCCTCCTGGCTTGCCAGCCCCGGTTCGGCCACGGTTCAGGTCTACGATGGTATCATTGGGGCGACGACCTCACCGCTTATTTTCCTTATAGGGCAGCCCCAACTTCAAGTCCATCTCACCTCCGTCGCACGCGACCAAAGCAACAACGTGATCGTACAGCTCACGTTTGTCAGCACTGGAGGAGCTCCCGTCAGCAACCTTAACTTGGCCTCCGCCAAGCTCACGGATAGCAGCAGAAACACCGTTATGGCCACTGCCGGAACAGGAGCCATCGGCAACCTTCCCTCAGGAAGCAGCGTCACGGTCAGTCTCACCTTCCCTGCTTCCGTGGTCTCAGGGAGAGGTCTGCTGCGCATCGCGGGCACCTACACACAAGGTAGCTTCGGAAGTTCATTCCGAGTCAACATCCCATAAGAATCTTAGGCCCTCTTGTCTAAAACTCCATAACGCTTTCGCTTTGCCCTGCTTCGCCGTATGGCCCTGCGAAGCAGGGCGTTTTTTAGGTTTTGACGCTCTATCTATTTCTTTCTCACTTAGGCTATAATAATTAAATAAGAGTGCTTGTTTGCTTTTGACAAGGCTCTTTCGAGTAGTTGTTGTAGTAGTTGTTTTAGAGAGATCTTTAGATTGTCGTGAGGCAAACAACGATGATGAACCAAGCTTGGCGTATCGAGCTATTGGGCGGATTAAGGGCCTATCTAGATAATAAAACTCACTTCCGACTACCTACCCGCAAGATGGGAGCGCTATTAGCCTATCTCATTCTGCATAGCTCCCACTCCGCTCCCCGCGAAGAACTTCTTGCGCTCCTCTGGCCGGAAGAGGAGCCGGAGGTCGCAAAAAATCGGCTGCGTGTCATGCTAACATCCCTGCGTTATCATCTCGAACCGCCGGGCACCAAACGCGGGCTTATTCTGCAGAGCAACCGTCTAAGCGTGAGCCTGCACCCTCATGCCTTTACCTCCGATGTACTCGATATGCTCTATAAGATCAAATGGGCCGATAATGCTCCGAACGAGCAAGAATGTATCGCCGCTCTAAAAGAGGCGGTCGCTCTCTATAAAGGCGAGCTACTGCCGGGGAATGAGGAGGAGTGGGTGCTTGCACAGCGACAGTATCTCTCCGAGGTTTACTATCACACACTGCGTAAACTGACCACTCTGTTAAAGCAGAATAGAGACTTCCAGCAAGCCATAGAGTACGCCCAAAAAGCCGTCTACGCGGAGCCTCTGGACGAAGAGGCCCACTACGAGCTTATTCAGCTCTACAGCCTAACCGCCCAGCCTTCTACCGCTCTACGCCACTATCAACAGCTTGAAGCACTTTTTCGCCAAGAGTTAGGCGCTGCGCCTTCCCCAAAAGTAAAAGCGCTCGCACAGCAACTCCAAGCACAACTCGGGCATCTGGGCAACAAGAAGCAGACCGCTCAGAATGTCCTTCCAATTCTAATCGCAACCGAAGTACCAAAGTCTCCTCAGCAAAGACAATCCATCCCTCCACGCCTTACACGGTTTTTTGGACGAGAAGAGGAGCTAGAGTGGATCCAACAGCACCTCGTTCCTAGCTCGCATCAGTATCGGCTTATCAGCCTTCTTGGAACAGGCGGCATCGGAAAAACACGCCTTGCTATTGAAGCAGCCGAAAGGGTACAAGACTGTTTTGGTGGGGGTGTCTGGTTTATTCCATTTGCTAGTCTCTCCAACTCAGCCCTCATTGGAGATGAGATTATGGACGCCTTGGATATCTCACAAGGGCACCATCAAGAGCCTCTCGAACACCTCATTCAGGCTATGGAGGCAAAGGGGGATTGTCTACTGATTCTTGACAACATAGAACACCTGCTACCCGAAGCAGCCGCCACTATCCAGCACCTTTTGGAACGGCTACCTCATCTGTGTTGCCTTGTGACCTCTCGAAAGAGGCTCGGCATTCGGGGAGACCGGGAGCTTTGGCTAAAGCCGTTGCCTACTCCTAGCGCAAATATGGGGCTTAACGAACTGCTGCAGTGCCCTAGCGTAGCCCTGTTTATAGATAGATTGCAAAGCCATAATCGTAAATTTCTTTTGAACGAGCGTAACCGCAACGACGTGGCCTGGATTTGCCAATGGATCGAGGGACATCCTCTTGCGATCGAGCTGGTCAGTAGTCACGCCCAAATGCTCTCCCCCGCCCAAATGCGAGCCCAATTTACCCATCGTCTCAACTGGACGGTAGATACCTCCTCTCTTGAGAAAGGCGATCGACAGGGTTCCCTTCAAAGGGTTCTCGATACGAGTTATCATCTCCTTCCCATACGCCTACGAAAGCTTTTTGCGAGCCTATCGGTTTTCCAAGGAGGTTGGGACGCTGAGGCCGCTTGTAAGGTCTGTTTCGACGGGGAGAGCCTTTTAGAGACCATGCAGGCATTGGAAACGCTTCGCACCAACTCGCTTATAGAGGTGGAACAGGAAGGAGAGACCCGCTATCGAATGCTGGAGGTGATTCGAGAGTACGCGGCGCGTTACCTACGGGATGAGGAAAGAAATAGGTTGTGTGACCTCCATTATCACTTCTTCTTTCAGAAAGTGCTCTCCGGGCAACAGAGCGAAAGCGAACTGCACAGACGAGAGTGGTTGTCCTACCTAAAAACAAACGATGCCAATGTGCGGGCCGCTTTAGACTGGTGTTTTGCAAAGGAACCGCAGAAAGGTGCAATCTTCGCAGAGGCGCTTACCCTCTACTGGATGGTACGCGGTGCCTATAAAGAAGGTCGTAGCTGGCTATCGAAAGCGCTAGCCTGTTACCCTCAACGCGACTTGACCTATGCAAAGGCACTTAACGGACTTGGTTGGCTCTCGTTCGACGCAGGAGATTATGCCACAGCACGTACCTGTTTGGAAGAGTGCTGTGTTCTCTTTGAACAACTGGGCAATAAAGCCTATCTCGCTTCAGCACTGCGTCAATGCGCGCAGCTGGCATGGGTAAACGGAGATCTCACAAAAGCATGGATGTTGCTGCAGCAAGCCTGGGACGTCCATGGTTCTATAGGTACCCAGGATAGGGCATGTGGTGTGTTGGGCATGATGGGCATCGTGTCGCTAGAACGAGGTGACCTTCAAGCGGCAAGAACCTATTTGCAACAGAGCGCTCATAAACTTCGGGAACTCGGCGATCGGGTGCTAGGCTTTGCTTTGGGAAACCTGGGCATTGTGGAGCTATATCTAGGAAATTACCAGGAAGCTGCCGCGCTGCAACAAGAGGCTTTGGAGCATTTTCAAAAATGGGAAGATGTGGGTGGCATCGCCTTCATCCTACTTAATCTCGGCAGGTTGGCTCGCCTCCAGCAAAATTGCGAAGATGCCCACGCCCTTTGCCAACAAAGCCTAACTCTTGCGCGCCAAACGCAAGAGACACGTGCCATCGCCTATGCCCTCCATGAACTTAGCGCTATCGCACTGGAACAAGCCCAAATGGATGCGGCACAAGCTTACCTCGAAGAGGCCATTCAGTTGGCATGTCGCTCCGAAGAGCGGGCGCTCCTTCCTATGTTGTACACCTTAAAAGCAAAACTCTTGCACAGCACCAAAGCAGAGTTTACCGCCGTCATTCCGCCTCTACAAGAAGCGTTGACTTTGTTAACTCTAGCACCTAACGCCATTCTTCTGGTCGAAGCGTTGGCAACCGCCGCTCTTTGTTTGCCACCGCACGACGATCTCGAGGCCGCTCGACTCTGGGGTGCGCTCGAACATCATCAAGATACCACCGGCTTGGTTCTTGACCCAACCAAACAGAGGGCAAGGAGCGAGAACATCACCCAAAGAAAGCGTAGACACACCGAAGCAGATTGGGAGGAGTGCTACGCTCAAGGCAAAGAGATGGCTCTCCTCGATGCCGGCCACCATGCGTTGAAGTTGCTTCAATCACACGACTGAATGAAAGAAGGAGGCTCTAAGAGGAACGATCGCTGCCCGCAAAGCTTCTACAAAACCCACCTTATTACACGTTTAACTGTGTCACTCACCTTCACGATCGGGCGGATGCCCGAAAAGCGACCCATGTGCGCCCTAGCGACTCCCCAGCCGACTCTACCCCCAGATACGACAGCCCTCGTGCTGTCTATCCAGAGGACAACTTGCCAACACATTTTCTGGTAGCCACGCTCTCACAAAAGGACAACGCCCCGATGGCAAAACCTATCCACCAAAACCACTCCGAGCCACAACTATGAGCCTTACCGCCTGCGAGAAGCCATAATATAGACGTTGAAATAAAAGGGGAAAAGATACCGTAACGTCTTTACGGGGAGAACGGATGTTCCTACCTTATGCTACCGATCAACCGACGGAGAGAAGACCGTGGATGACACTGGCCCTTGCTATCTTGCAGGGGCTCATTACCCTGTGTCTCCTTCTAAGCGCTCATTTCTGGCCGCTGGATGTAAACACCCTACTCTATCGTTATGGGCTTGTGCCCGCCCATCTTCATCTCTTGAGCCTCTTAACCTACTCTTTTCTACATGCCGACCCGGCACATCTTCTCCTTAATCTTTTTTTCCTGTGGGTGTTTGGAACGGGAGTAGAGAGCGCCATAGGCGGAGGCAAGCTACTAGCCCTTTACCTTTTATCTGGCGCGATTGGCGGCTGGTTGCAGTGCCTTATTATTCTTACCCTCCTACCCCCTGATATCGCCCGTGTGCCGATCATCGGGGCCTCTGCTGCCTGCGCGGGGGTTGTCGGCGTCTACGCCGTGCGCTATTACCGAGCGCGCATCTCCTTTGCCCTGTTGCCCATTCGCCCCCACGTTGTGCTGGTGGTGGCAATCTTTCTAGCAGGGGAAATAGGCAGCGGCTTGTGGCGACTTTGGGTGGGAGATACCGCCTATGGAGTAGCCCACTGGGCGCATATAGGCGGCTTTGTCACGGGTCTTACCGCAGCCTACCTGCTTCGTCTTCCCCAGAAGGCTCAGATGGCCTATCTTACCAGAGATGCAGAGCAGGCTCTGGAGCAGAATCGCCCCGGCGCGGCCATTCCTCGCTGGGAGGCCGTGCTTCAAAAACACCCCGACGATGCGAACGCTCACGCTGAGCTAGCTCGTGCATGGGAGATCATGGGTGACCAGGAACAAGCCGCGATCCACTTCAACACCGCGCTCGATATCTACCTAAAGATGAGAATGCGCTCGATGGCCGTGAAGCTCTACTTAGAGATGCAATCGCATCACATCACACAGGTGGCCTTATCTCCAGCACAACGGTATTTTCTGGCCTGCGCCCTCGAGGAGGGAGAGCACCTTACGGAGGCCCTAACGCTTTTTCGCCAGGTGGCCCAAGAGAATCTCCATAGCCCTGAGGCAGAGACGGCACTGCTGAAAGCTGCAGCCCTCTGTGCTCGCTATCTCCACCACCATGAGGAGGCACAGCAGCTCATTGCCCTGTTTCAGCAGCGCTATCCGCACAGCCAATGGCGACATCTTGCCGATAACCTCGCCCGCGAATTAGCATCAGCCTCTCCATCGGCCGACTCGTCCGCCTCCAATCCATCCTGAAAGGGAACCGTTGCCGGAGATATTACTACCAGTCGGCCATAGAGCCATCATCCTCATGAAACCATCGGCCTGGGTCCGGCTTTGGCTTAAGAGGATGCATCCGTAACCACTCCTCGTCCGGCTCCACGCCCAAGCCGGGGCCTTGAGGCACGGCGATGTACCCGTTCTCTACGATAAAAGGCTGCTTCAACACCCCCGCACCTAACCCAATGGAGTCTACGAACTCCTGCACAAGAAAGTTAGGAGTGCAAGCATCTACCTGCAGGCTCGCTGCAAGGTTAAGTGGGCCGTAGGGATTATGGGGAGCTAGGGCGGCATAGTAGACCTCCGCCATACTCCCAATCTGGCGTGTCTCCCAAAGGCCGCCGCAGATGCAGGGATCTGGCTGCAACACGGCAGCAGCCCCTTTCTCCAATACCTCCCGAAAACCCCAACGCGTGAAAAGCCGCTCGCCGGTCGCGATGGGTGTCTTGCATTGCGCTGCCACCCGCGCCAACGCGTCCACATTTTCCGGCAAAACAGGCTCCTCAATAAACAGCGGATGATACGGACGCATGGCCTCCTCCATCAGCACAGCCATGGCTGGACTTACCCTTCCATGAAAGTCCAGCAAAATATCTATGCTGTCTCCTACGGCCTCGCGCACCGCCTGAACGCGCGCCGCCGCCTCTTCCACTAACTGATAGTGATCTAGCACATGTACCTTCTCGAAAGGGCAGAACTTCATGGCGGTATATCCGCGCGCTACCACATCCTTTGCACTTTTGGCCAACTGCTCCGGTGTTGCGCCATGCGGTCGACTGTACATTCGTATCCTGTCGCGTACCGCTCCTCCAAGCAGCTGCCAAACCGGCACGTTCAGCGCCTTCCCCAAAATATCCCACAAAGCCATTTCAAGACCCGAAATGGCCGCGCAAAGGATGGGGCCACCCCGCCAAAAGGCCCCTCGATAGAGGCTCTGCCAATGATGGGTGATCCGGAAGGGGTCTTGACCGATCAGCGCATGTTCGTAACTACGGACGGCCTCAGCCACCACAAAGGCCTTATCGCCCAAACACTCTCCCCACCCTTCAATCCCTTCATCCGTCGAGACCTTCACAAAAACCCAGCGTGGCTCCGTGAGATAGGTGCTTATCTGCGTGATCTTCAATTTTGAATAGCCTCCTGTAACTGTTGCACAAAGTAGTGAGGATTCAGAGGTTCACCTGTCGCCCTTCGAAGCCACTCTTCCCATGGCCAGAGCGCTCCCGGCGCAAAGAGTCTCTCTCGTAGGTAGTCTCCTAACGCCGGATTGAACGTAGAGGCACAGCCCAGCTCCTCCAGTTGCTTCTCCACCTGTGCTGCAATGAGATGCCCTAAAAGGTAGTTATGATAGTAAACAGAGGCGGTAGCGACATGAATTTTCGCCGCCCAATCTGGTGCATCGCGTCCCTCCGGCCGCCTCACGCGCTGATATCGCTCTACTAAATCCCACCAAAGCGTGTTCAGATCGCCCTCTGGGTTTTCATAAAGGGCTCGCTCAAAGTGATACATCACCAAACACCAACGCATAAACACCAACAGGCTCTGAGCCTCATAGATGCGGGCATTTTGGCCTATGGTCTCTGCCGTCTGCACCGGCACATTTGCATACGTCGTGAGCCATTCCGGCTGATGGATTCTGCTTCCCGCCCACAGCGCCATCGCTTCGGTGGTCATGGTGTGCGCAGGGCGTCGCAACAGGTAGGGCAGCTCCGGAGAGATATATTTATCGTAAGCGGCATGGCCGAATTCGTGCAACATGGTGTTCATCCATCGTGCATTAGGCCGGCAATTGCATAACACACGGATATCGCCACGCCGATCGATATCCGTGCAGAAAGCGTGTTGGCATTTTCCTGCACGTTCATAGAGATCGGAGCGTGCCAAGATGTCTTCGATTGGCAACCCGATATCGGCATAAAAGCGCGCTGTGATCGCCTCCAAGTTCTTGTCGGCAAAATAGGGGTCTAGGTTTAAACCGCTAGGCTCTGGCGCCTGAAAGAAACGGTTCGCGTGATGCCACGGGCGAATCGCTTCAGGAGGAACGCCGTAACGCTTTGCCAGTTGCTCATCGAGCGCGTCGCGGTAGAGGTTCCAAAGCGGCTCGGAAAGACGGGTTAGCTCCTCCATTAACGCATCGAGCCACTGCAAATCGATCTCCTGTAACTCGATGCGCAACGTGTAATAGTTTGGGTAGCCCAGCTTTTGAGCCTCTTGGTTGCGGAGAGCCACTAGCCGGCGAATCCGGTCGGCCACTGCAGCGCCAACCTGTTTACTGGCTTCCCAGGCCTCTTTGCGAAGCGCCTCATCTCGCGAGTGAATCAGGATCTGCTCTAACTCATTATCGCTCACCTCTTGTCCACGCAGCCGTGCCCGATGGTGGTTATAAATGTCCGCTATCTCGACCTCTAAAGCCACGATCTCCTTCAAAGTCTCCTCATCGCCTTGCCGACTGAGATAGGCGTGAAGCAGTAGCGTATGCTGACGTTTCAGAAGCGGGTCGGAGAGTGCCTCCACCGGTAGCTCTTTGAGATAGCGATAGGTCTCTTTATCGGCGTAGATCAACGCCAGCTCTGTGCGCAGCTTGCGGGCACGCTCCATGGCTTCTGGACTTCCCGTCGTCTGCATCTCCCAAGAGGCTCTCGCGGCCTCACAGGAGAGAGGTTCTATCACGACAAGATGCTGTTGAAGGAACTGTCTGAAACTATCTTCTGTCGACATCTGGAAGTTCACCTTTTCTAAAACGAGTGGGCTTGGTTGCCCATCTCTACGTTAGTTTCTGCTTCAAATTCGATTTTCCCTCTAAAAAGTTCGAGCAAGGGGACAGGGTATAATTTCGATAAACGTATATAACATTAGCGACTGACATATAAGGGGGATAGAGGGGTGGCCTACACCGATTTTCAAGACTTTCTTGCCTACCTCGAAAAGATGGGTGAACTTAAACGCATAAAGGAGCCTCTCGATCCCTACCTGCAGATCACCGAGGTAGCCGATCGCGTTATGCGTCAACCCGGTGGCGGGCCTGCGCTTCTCATCGAAAACCCTGTTGGCAGCGATATTCCGGTAGCTATCAACGTTTTCGGCTCGCGAAAACGCATGTCGCTGGCGCTAGGGGCCGCCGACCTGGAGGATATCGCCTGCGAGATCGAAGCCCTCCTAAAAACGGAGGTGCCCAGCGGTAAACTGCAGGCCATGCGAGAGCTGGCCCCCAAATTGGGTGTGCTGGCCAAAATTCCGCCTCGACATGCCAAAGGGCCTGGGCGTTGCCAAGAGGTCGTCACAACGGGCGATCAGGTAGACCTTTTTCGCCTACCTATTCTGCACTGTTGGCCCCAAGATGGCGGGCGCACCATTACCTTACCGCTGGTCTTCACCCACGATCCACAAACAGGCCGCCGCAACGTGGGCATGTATCGTGTACAGGTCTACGACCGTTGCACCACCGGCATGCATTGGCAGATGCATAAAGTGGGCGCGGAGCATGAACGTGCTGCTGCCCTCCAGAAGCGCCCTATCCAGGCAGCCGTAGTGCTTGGCGGAGACCCAGCCCTCACCTACGCGGCCACAGCCCCTCTGCCTCCAGGCCTAGATGAGCTCCTTTTTGCCGGGTTCCTCCGGAAAAAGCCGGTTACCTTGGTGCCCGCAAAAACCGTCGCTCTTGAGGTGCCAGAAGATGCAGAGATCGTGATCGAAGGTTGGATTGACCCTCAAGAGAGGCGTATGGAAGGCCCTTTCGGCGACCACACAGGCTACTACTCTTTGGCCGATCTCTATCCGGTGTTTCATGTCACCGCCATTACCCATCGAAGGAACCCGGTCTATCCATGTACCGTAGTTGGACGCCCACCGAAAGAGGATGCTTGGCTCGGCAAAGCCACAGAGCGTCTTTTCTTGCCCCTGCTGCGCCTAAACCTGCCGGAAATTGTTGATATCAACCTGCCTGTGGAAGGCGTATTTCATAACATAGCCTTCGTGTCCATCCGCAAGCGCTACCCTGGACATGCCTTCAAGGTGATGCATGCCCTCTGGGGGCTAGGACAGGCGATGTTTACGAAGATGATCTTTGTCTTCGATGCCGATGTCAACGTGCAAGACATCAGCGAATGCCTTTGGAGAATTGGCAACAATATAGACCCCGAGCGTGACATGTGTCTCGTGCGTGGGCCGGTGGACGTTCTCGACCATGCCTCTCGCGCTTTAGGGTTCGGCTCGAAAATCGGATTCGACTGCACGCGCAAGGGACCTCAGGAAGGGTTTCATCGCGAATGGCCCGATGTCATCGAGATGAGCCAAGAGATAAAAGCGCAGATAGACGCGCTCTGGCCTAAATTAGGACTTTAAGTAAGATGGAGGAGAGAAGAACCCTTTTTGAAATTGAGACAAAGTGGGGAGCACAGCCTGTGCGCCTCACCGCTTTTCAATGCTGCCAACTGCCGATGGATGCCCCTGTTACCTCGGTACACTTTGTGGCGTTTCACGGTGGCCGTGTGCTCGTAGTCTGTGATCGCCGCGGCGTCTTCGGATTTCCTGGAGGTCGGCTTGAACCCGACGAGACGCTGGATCAGGCCATGCTACGGGAAGCTTATGAGGAGGCTTGTGCCCATTTGAACCCAGACTTCGAGCTATTTGCCGGCATCCGCATCGAGTGCACAGAAAAACTACCGGGGCGGAGCTACCCCTATCCCTATACCTACGTAGCCCTTTACACAGGAACCGTACGTGCTCTTGACCCTATACGCCGAGATCCAGCGGGCATTGTGGCCTCACGCTCACTTTTTACCTGTGAGGACTGCGAACGCCGCCTCGTGTTGCACGACCGCATCCTCCTTTGTGAGGCCATCCGCACCATCGCGCACCGTAAAGGGGGACAACGCATCGTACGCGCCTTTCTTGGATGCGACCCTCAACGCGCTCGTGAAGCCTATCAGCGTCTACGGGGTGGCGCCGTCAAGTGAACCCAACGTTCTCTACCAAAAAGCTTGTCGTGGGAATTACCGGGGCGAGTGGCGCCATTTATGCCTATCGCTTTCTCTGTGAGGCCATCCGACATTATGAGAGGATCTACGTTATTCTATCGGAACAGGCCCGTCAGATCATGGCTGTGGAGATGGATCTTCATTTCTCGAATGCGCAAGAGTTTGCAGCCCTCTTTCCAAAGGCTTCCGCCAAGGTGCTGCAGCTGCTTTCCCCTAAAGAGTACTTTAGCCCACCGGCCAGCGGCTCTTTTCGCCACGACGGCATGGTCATCGTGCCCTGCTCCATGGGAACCGCGGCACGCATCGCCCACGGCATTAGCGACGATCTGCTGACGCGCGCCGCCGATGTGTGCCTGAAAGAGCGGCGAAAGCTCGTTCTTGTGCCGCGTGAAACGCCTTGGTCACTCGTTCATCTACGCACCTTTACCCAGTTAGCCGAGGCCGGCGCGGTGGTTTTGCCAGCAGCCCCCGGCTTCTACCACCATCCGAAAACCGTGGAGGAGCTTGCCGACTTCGTGGTGGCGCGCATCCTCCAGCAACTCGGAATCGATCAAGATATCGTGCCGCAATGGCAGCTTGTGGAGGAGTAGTTCATCCATGACCGCCCTTTTCCACCGTGCCAAGCTCTATCTTGAACTTGTTAAGTTCGAACATACCATCTTCGCACTGCCGTTCGCGCTTATCGGCATGCTGTTGGCCGCTCACCAAACCCGCTCAGGTCTATCGGCCCATACCATCCTATGGATTTTGGTGGCCATGGTAGGAGCCCGCAGCGCCGCCATGGCCTTCAACCGGCTTGTAGATGCCGACTTCGATGCTCAAAACCCTCGCACGGCCAATCGGCATCTACCGCGAGGGCTGCTTTCGCACGCCCAAGTCGTCGTCTTTCTTCTGCTCACCATAAGCCTTTTCGTACTAGCAGCCGCACAGCTTAATCGCCTTTGCCTCCTGCTCTCTCCCGTCGCCCTCCTCTTCACGTTAGGATACTCCTATACCAAACGCTTCACCTCCCTCTGCCACTTTTTTCTGGGCATGGCCACCGGCATCGCACCTATCGGCGCATGGCTCGCTGTAACCGGCTCCTTTGCCTGGCCCCCTATCCTCCTATGGCTCACGGTGATGCTCTGGATCGGCGGCTTTGATATTATCTACGCCCTCCAAGACTACGAGTTTGACCTTCAAGCCCCGCTTCACTCCCTACCAAAACGCATCGGCAAAGCCGGCGCCCTCACGGTTTCTCGCCTTATGCACGCCACCATGCTGCTGCTCTTGCTTGTGGTAGGCCGTCTTTGTGGCCTCCACCTCCTCTACTTCTTAGGGCTGATCGTTGTGGCTGCTCTTATTTTCTACGAACAGAGCTTGGTAAAACCAGACGACATTCGTCGTGTGAATTTGGCCTTCTTTACTCTCAACGGTTGGGTAAGCGTCACTTTGTTCGGTTTCGTGCTGCTCGATGTTTTGCTGCACTAAGTCTGCTGCACGATAACTCTTCAGAGAGCTCTTGTATATCCCGCCGCAACAGAGGTGCCGTTAACAGAGAAAGCCGCTCCTTCTGAACTCCATTGGCGTCGAAGTTGTCTGGGCTTAGCCAGCGTTCATACGCCGTTTTCAGCGCCGGCCAGTCCTTATCTATCATCGCGTACCAAGCCGTATCTCTATTGCGCCCCTTCACCACGCAGGCTTGCCGAAACACTCCTTCAAAAGAGAATCCGAGGCGTTGCGCCGCTCGGCGTGAGGGTTCATTAAGAGCATCGCATTTCCACTCATACCGCCGATAGGCTAGCTCCTCAAAAACGTAGCGCATCAGGAGATACATCGCCTCCGTTCCCGCCGGCCTGTCTTGTAACAAGGGAGAATAACAGATATGTCCAACCTCAAGGCACCCATGTTCAGGCTCGATTCGCAGGTAGGCCGCCACCCCAACCGCTCGGCTGATCTCCCGATCTACAACGGCAAAGAAGAGGGGGTCTTGCCTCTCACTCATCTCCTTTACCCAACCGAAGTAGCTTTCTTGATTTGGAAAGGGACCGTAAGGCAGATAGGTCCATAACGCCTGCTGAGCGTCAAGCGAGTTGGCTCTGTAGAGTGCGTCGGCATGTTTCGAGGCCTGCAGAGGCTCTAGGCGGGCGTAGTTGCCCTCCAAATAGACCCGTTCCGGTCGTGGCCGTGGCTTCCATTGCGGTACTTCCTCACCTATTGGCTGACCCAAATGGTTCCGAATTTGTCTCACAAAGTTGCCTCCCAGAGCATGATAAGCAGGAATGGCCCGTGTTTTAGAATAAAATATCTATGCGCGTTGCCGAAGCGTAGGCTAAGACCTCGAAAGGGGGGTTCTTATGCCTGCAGTTAATAAAGAAGCGATGTTGAGGGTTCGTGCCCTCGTGAATCGGCGCTATGTGGACGCCTCACTGTTAAACATTCACGTTATCGGAGGGACCGTTCACTTCACCGGGGTGCTCCGACATCTTCGGAACCATCCGGATATCGACCTTCGGGCCGAGATGGAGCATATTACCCATATTGTTCGGCAGCAGCCGGGTCTGCGTGAGGTGATATGGGACGTCACCGTGCGCGACTAAAGGAGCACCCGAACAAGCGAAACGAGAGGCTTGCTATCAGCGCTAAGTAGTTGGTCATCATGCTCTGCCGATGCAAACGCCCCAACAAGGGCGTTGTTGGGGGTGTTTGTCCGCTGAAAAACGCCTCGTTGCACCTTTTTGCTCAGGAGGGCAAGGGCAGCTTCGGCTTGTCCTTGAAATCGGGTCGAATTGGAGGCGATTCCTCAAGACGCTTCAAGATGACCTCGATTCCCTTCTCCAGTTGAGGGTCTTTGCCCTGCACATAGTCTTGCGGCGTAACATCCACCTCGATATCGGGATCGGTGCCGTAGTTTTCCACACGCCAGCCCACATCCTGAAACCAGAACGAAAACTCCGGTTGGGTGGTAATCGTGCCGTCTGCTAAAGGCATACGGGGCCAAATACCGATGACGCCTCCCCAAGTTCGCTTTCCGATCAGAGGCCCCAGCTTCATCAGCTTGAACACATGGCTAAAAATATCGCCATCTGAACCGGCCCATTGGTTGGTGAGCGCTACTATCGGCCCAGCAACCGAGTGCTGGGGATAAGGCTCCGGCGCGCCCCAACGCTGCAGATCATACCCAACGCGTTTGCGGGCCAGCTTCTCGATGATGAGCTGCGAGACGAAACCTCCCCGGTTAAAACGAACGTCAACAATCAGCCCGTCTCTCTCCACCTCCACCAAATAGAGCCGGTGAAACTCCGCAAAGCCCCGCAGTCCCATGTCGGGGATATGCACATAGCCCACTCGTCCGTTCGTGGCCTCATGGACTCGCCGACGATTGGCCTCGACCCACTCTCGATACCTTGCTGGAAACTCCGAACGCAGCGTGTGCACGCGCACGTTGCGCCGCTCGCCATCAGTATTCTGCACCGTAAGCACCACATCGCTATCGGCTCGATGCACCAGCGCCTGGTTGGGCTGAAGCTGCGCGCTTAAACGCTGTCCATCAATCGCTATCAGGAGGTCGCCCTCACGAATATTTACCCCGCTGGCCCGTAAGGGCGAGTCGCGCTTTGGGTCGCCTGCCGTCCCTCGTACGATATGCACGATGCGATAGGCATCGTGTTCAGGATCGTAACGAAAGTCGGCTCCAAGAAATCCGATGGGATACTCCGGCCCCTTACGGTAGTCTCCGCCAAACTCATAAGCGTGTGATGTGCCAAGCTCGCCCTGCATCTCCCAGATGAGGTCAGAAAGCTCGCCACGCGTTCCCACCCGATCCACAAGGGGCGCATAGCGCTCCCAAACACGGTCCCATTCCACTCCAGAAAGGTCTTCCGTCCAGAAGAACTCTTTCTGCAGCTGCCAGGCCTCGCGCAGCATCTGGCGCCACTCTGTGGGGGGGTCGACCTCCAACCTCACGCGATTTAAGGCAAGAATGCCGCTCTGCCATCCGGGTTCCGCTCCTGCCTTCTCATCCGGCTTCTCGCCCGCCTTCAGTAACCGAAGCGACTTGCCGGTATGCACCAAAATCCGCTTTCTATCGCGCGACGGCCGGAAGCTCTTTACCCCCCCTAACAGGGTCTCCTTTTTTAGCGTTTTGAAATCGTAACACTCCAGAGATCCGATTCGCTCTTCCGAATCGGGCACCTGCTCTCCAACCACAGGATAGCTTAGAAAAAGAACTTTGCCGGTAATGCCGACAATCGTTCCGTAAATGCCTTCTGGCACGGGGAAGGGGATAACGCGCGTTTGAATGCCCTCTAGGTCTATACGTAGCGGCATGGACGCCTCCGAAGAGGCGGATTCTCCCGCTTCCTTTGTCTCTTCCTTTTCCCTTTTCTCTTCAGGTTCGGAAAGCGGCTCCCAAAACGGCGAGAACCTATCGGCCTGCAGCGTCACCAAGTAGGGGCGCATACCCATCGGAAAGCTCAGCTCGAACTGAAGCGAATCCGGTACCGGCGTAAACTCGCGCGCACTGATAAAGTAGAGGAACTTGCCATCTGGGTCGAACGACGGATTGCTATCGGCTGCTAGCGTGGGGTCGGTGACCTCGTGGATGGTCTTCTCCTCTTTATTCCAAAGCCGAACCGCGCTGCGGTAAGGGCTAATAGGCAGCCCATAGGCAAGCCACTTGCCGTCCGGAGACCAATCCATGCCGCGCACCGCCCCATAGTCGCTGCGATCGCAGAGGGTCAACGTGCCGTCTTCCAGCTGCACACAAAGCAGCTCGTTACGATGGTTGGCAATGGCAACCACATCTTCTTTAGGAGAGACGATCATCTCATAGGGGCGGCCGATATCGAGCGCATCAAAGCGCTTGACCGGTTCCAGATCAAGCGTATGATGAACCTCTAAAACCTCACGGCCATCCACATTCGCCACCACCACCACGCGCTCTCCGTCGTTAAGCCAGCGGGCAAGGCGCAGTCTTATCGCCCCCTTAGCGTTCTCTTGAGCTGTTACCGGCCCTTCAAAGCAGCCCAAGGTAAAGCTCTTTCCGCGCCCCGTTAATGCCACCTGTTCCTTACTAGGATGCGGCTCATAGCTCTCCAGATAGTCCATTATCTCCACGAACTTGCGTTGGCGCTGCACACGCGGACTGGCGTAGGTAATCGCGATTTTCCGAGAGCGATCCTCTTTCGGCTCGTATACATAGAGATCGGCCCCCGCTTGATAGACGATTCGCGATCCATCGGTTTTGGGAAAGCGCACGTAAAAATCCTTATGGTTGGTGTGGCGCTGCAAGTCCTCGCCGGCGATCGTGCAAGAGTAGAGGTTGCCTACCCCCTCATGATCCGAAAGGAAGTAGATGCGATCGCCTATCCACAGCGGGCAGGTGAGATTCCCCTCCAACGTCAGAAGTCGTCGAAAGTTGCCGTCGCCGTTGGCGTCAATCCAGATGTCGCCTGCGGTTCCTCCGCGATAGCGCTTCCATCGGGCTGGGTCGTTATTGTTTCGTGCCAACACCACTCGCCCGTCCGGCGCGATGGAGAGGCTCACCGCATGTCCCACCGGAAACGGCTCCGGTAGGCCGCCGTCCAGTCCAACCGCCTGAACAAAGCCGATGCGGTCGAAGGGACGTCCACTATCGGTGGCGAAGAGCACCTTCTGCCCGTCTGGCGTCCATCCCAACACGGTGCTTGTGACACCAAGATAGGTTAAACGCTGCAGAGGGCCGCCCTCGCTATCCATCACATAGACTTCATTGTGTCCCTCCTCACGACCGGTGAAGGCCAATTTCTTGCCGTCGGGCGAGAAGCAGGGAAAGCTCAGCGCGGCGAGATTCGCCGTCAACCGGTGGGCAGTTCCACCCTCTGTGGAGACGCTCCACAAATCGTCTTCCGATACAAACACCACGCGATGGTTGTGTATCGTAGGGAAACGATAGTAGCCGTGTTGTTTCATAGTGATATCCTCTTGTACGGCTCTGTAAGCCGCAACCTCCTCTATAAGCTTTTGGCCCTTTGCGTATAAAAAGACTCCCCCTCCTCGCTGGTGCAAGAGGAGCCATTCTCTTTCACAAAAAATTTAACGTTTTTGGCAAATTTCCTGCTTAAGCCGCGCTCAGACCATAGCAGGAAGCGGCTCTTCAGATGGCGATGGCGGCTCTTTTCCCACGCGGGCTAGCCGCTCGGCAAGCAGCTGTTCGGAAAAGGCCTGAGCGTTGTAAGACGAGCGCACAAACGGGGCAGAGGCCACAAACAGAAAACCCATCTCTTTTCCTATCCGCTCGTACTCCGCAAACCTATCGGGATGAACATACTCCACCACCGGCAAATGGCGTGTCGTCGTTGGTCGCAAATACTGCCCGATCGTCACCGCGCTTACGCCTACCTCCCGTAGATCGCGCAGGGTCTGCACAACCTCTTCATGCGTTTCGCCTAAACCTAGCATCAACCCCGATTTGGTGTGGATGGAGGGATCGAGCCGCTTCACCGTGCGCAGCACCTCGAGAGTGCGCCGATACTTTGCCTGCGGCCTCACCATAGGAGAAAGCCGCTCCACCGTCTCGATGTTATGGTTGTAGATATCTGGCTTGGCCTCCACAACCTGGCGAATGCACCAGACCTTGCCCTTAAAATCGGGGGTAAGCACCTCCACAATAACGCCAGGAATGACCTCACGAAGGGCCCGAATGGTGTTCGCAAAATGGCCGGCTCCCTCATCAGGCAGGTCATCCCGGGCCACCGACGTCACCACCACATGTTTCAAGCCCATCGCCTTGGCTGTTTCCGCAAGCCGCCTCGGCTCTTCCGGATCTACCTGCAATGGCCGGCCCACTTTAATCGCACAAAAACCACAGTTGCGCGTGCAAATATCCCCAAGGATCATAAAGGTGGCGGTTTTCTTCGACCAACACTCGCCCAAATTAGGGCAGCGAGCGCTCTCACAAACCGTGTGAAGGTGGCTTTCACGCATCATTCTCTCCACTAATGCCACCGTCTCCGGGCTAGGCACTCGCTTTTTTAACCAATCCGGCAATCTTGAGTTCATCCTCTTACTCCACAAAGCTCCCGCAAACTTCAGAAATTGTACCTTACGGATGAGAAACTGCGCCTTGCCAGCACTTCGCTATCGTTCGTTAGCTTCCAAGAACCGCAAGAAAACCTGAGGTGGCCTTCGGTCTTGTAAAACGGCGCGCACCCGCCCGTCCGGGCCAACAACCACATAGGTTGGCAGGGTGGCAACACCAGCAAGCTTCTGAAGCAGCCGGGCGTTCTGGCGGTCTTCCTCCCTGTCTCGATCGGTGTAAAGCTCCACAAGGACAAACTTCCTCAGTTCAGCAGCCACCTCAGGGCGAGGAAATACGTTCTGCTCCATATCCCTGCAGTTCGTGCAGTTGACGCCGGTGAAGTTAACAAACACCGGACGGTTTTCTTGCTTAGCAAGGGCGAGCGCCTCGGTATAGCTGTGCAGCCAGTTCAGCCCACCACGCTCCATTTCCGCTTGACCCGGATAGGGATCGGGAGGCAAGAAGGCCGCTAACGTTCCCAGCGGAGCATGGTTTATTCCGGCGTAGAGGTAGACACAAGCCACAAGAGTTAGCAAGCCGAAGCCGCGCCGAACCTTACCTACCGTTGCCGTGGTATCGTGAGGCAGAAGCAACCAGCCCATCAGATAGCAGCCCGCGATCAGCGCGATAGCCGCCCAGATCGCCAAGAAAACGGGGCGGGTAAGCCAACCTAAACTCCATACGAGGTCGGCATTGGAAAGAAACTTCACGGCAGCAGCCAACTCCACAAAGCCTAGATAGGCCTTGACGGTGGTAAGCCACGAGCCTGAATGCGGCAGTCGGGCAACATACTGTGGAAAAAGGGCCAGCAGGAAGAAAGGCAGGGCGAAGGCCACACTAAACCCCAACATGCCCACAATGGGATAGAAAAGATCGCCCTCCGCTGCGGCAGCCAACAACGTGCCTACAAAGGCCACGGTGCAGGTGAATGTGGTGAGCGTAAAGGTAAGCCCCATGAAAAACGGCCCCAAAACCCCCGCTTTCTGCGCGCCCGCAGCAAAGCGGTTGGCCAAACCTGCTGGCAACGCGATCTCAAATCCACCCATGAGATTGATGCCCAGCGCAATGAACAGAACGGCCAAAGCAAGGTTCACAAAAGGATTGTTGGCGATGGCGCGAATGCCCGTGGCCTTAAAGAGCACCGCCGCTGCAACCCCCAAAAACGTGAACGTCGCTATAATACCAAAACAGTAGGCTAAGGCATCACGAATACCTTCCCACGTCTTCTGCTGACGCCGCTTGGAAAAGAAGCTCACGGTGATGGGCACCATCGGGAAGACGCAAGGGGTAAGCAACGCTAAGAACCCAGCCCCCATCGAGAGAAGCAAGAAGCTCAACAGACCTCGATGTTCTGCTAAAGCAATGGAGCGACGGGTGGAATCGCTGATCGGCGGTGAGGCGGCCGTTTGCTCCATCGTGGTTGAAGGAGGGCTACCCGTTGCAGCGCCCGCAGGCTGCGGCGGCACCGAGGTGATCGGCTGCAGATGGTCGGGACGTGGTGGGCCTGGCGCCACGCGAAAGCTCAACGGCACCGATACCGTTGTAGGGATGAGACAGTTCCTATCGGTGCAAAGCTGATAGTGCACCTCGATAAGAGCCTTTTGCGCCCCCGCTATCCCTGAACGCAGCTTCACGGGGATGCCAAAGGCAACCGCCCCCTCGTACTCCTGATCGGTTATTTGAAACCCTGGGTCGAAAACCGACCGGAAGGGAGGCTGAACCGCCTTTCCCACAAACGCAAACGGGCCACCAGCAGGCACCGTGATCGTCGTGCGTACCGGCCCCCCCTCCGGCTGCGTCAGCGAGTACAGATGATAGCCGGGATCTATTTTGGCGGTCAGCACAATCTGGGCGCCCTCACCCGCCCTGGCATCCGGCGGAACAAGGGTCGCTTGGAACGCGATATGCGTCGCCCCTCCCAGCTGCCCGAAGGCCGGTAGAAAAGCGCCTATAAGGAGCCCAATAACGATTAGCTCTCCAAAAACGCGCCTCATTTTAGTCCCCTTTCCAGGCCGCTAGACGCCTTTAGGGAGACTTTTGTCGCCCCCACCACGATCTTGGTCTTGGTTTGCAGCTCCGTGGGCGGATAGCAGGTGCTTTCGTTGCAGCCCTGATACCGCAAAACGATTGGGAGAAGAAATGTGCCGGGGCGATCGGCCTTTAGCAGAGCCTCCACCGTGATCGTGCCTTCGTAGACCGGTATCTGCTGACCGGCAAACCGGATGGACTTTGCTGGCGGATAGAGGATCTTCTCCACATGCAGGTACGGTGGCGTTTTCACCGTGAGAACGGTGGGAATGAAATTGGGTGCCGGCGAGTGGGCCTGAATATGATAGGGTGGAGCGATAATGACCTGCACTTTCACCTGAAAGACCTTATGGACGGCCGCGGTTTTTGGGTTTTGCACCGATACCTTCACAAAATGGGGCTGTGCCAACTGAGCGTTCGCATGCAGTGCCATGCCGAAAGCCAACGCGAAGATCGTTCCGAAACGTTTTCGCATCTCTTCTCCCTCGTTATTATTGCCGTTCATTTCCCTTACGCCCAACGCGCTTACTGAGGTTCCAATGGCAAAACGGGAGAGAAACGGTGTAGAATAGTGACCATGTTCATTGACACGCACTGCCATCTCAACCATGAGCGCCTTCGAGACGATCTCCAAGGGTGTCTGGAAAGAGCGCTCGCCGCCGATGTTCGCAAGATGATCGTGGTGGGCTACGACGGGCCTAGCAGCGAGGAGGCGCTTCGGCTTAGCCTTGCCCATCCCGGCATCCTCTACGCCGCCATCGGCATCCATCCTCACGATGCTACCACCTGGAATGACGCCATTGCCGCCCGCTTCCGCGAGTTGGCCCGCATGGATGCGGTCGTCGCTATTGGAGAGATAGGCCTCGATTTCTACCGCGATCTCTCTCCACGCGAACAGCAGTATCGCGCCTTTGAAGAACAGCTTCGGCTGGCCAAGGAGCTCGACCTGCCCGTTATCATCCACTGCCGAGAGGCCTATGAGGAGACCTTATCCGTTCTCGCCGCGCATCCCCTGCCTGGTGTTATGCACTGTTGGGGCGGTACCCCAGAACAGGCACAGCGGGCTGCCAGTTTAGGGCTTGCGCTCGGTTTTGGTGGCACGCTCACCTTCCCATCGGCGCAAAACGTGCGCGATTCGGCCATGTGCATCGCTCCAGAGCACCTTCTCTTAGAAACCGACGCCCCTTACCTTGCGCCAGCACCCTATCGGGGAAGGCGCAACGAGCCGGCCTTCACGCGCATTGTGGCTGAAAAGCTTGCCGGCTTACGCTGCCTCGATCTCGATCAAGTTGCCTCCATCACCACCCAAAACGCCTATCGTCTCTTTCCCAAGCTCGCCCTACCCCCCTAGATTATTGCCCCCACTGGAAACGGCAGGTGACCTAGACCGCGCTGAGACCATCCACCCGAGGCCGCTTTCGACGTATACTAAACAGAAGGAGAATACGATGGAATCCGTTGTCATTGTAAGCGCGGTAAGAACCCCCATCGGGAAAGCGGGCAAAGGTGCCCTCCGAGAGACGCGCCCCGATGATCTAGCCGCCCTCGTGGTGGAAGCAGCCGTTCGTCGGGCAGGAATCGATCCCCATACGGTGGAGGACGTTATTTTAGGTTGTGCTTCCCCAGAGGCCGAGCAGGGCCTGAACGTCGCCCGTATCGCGGCGCTCCGCGCCGGTCTGCCGGAGGAGATACCGGGGTTAACCATTAACCGCTTCTGCGCCTCAGGGCTAGAGGCCATCGCCTTGGCAGCCGCCAAAATCGCCACAGGCCAAGCCGAAACCGTGATAGCCGGTGGCACCGAGTCGATGAGCCTCGTCCCGTTCATGGGCCCCTCTTTACGTCCTAACCCCGTGCTCGCCCAAAAACGACCCGATACCTACCTTGGCATGGGGCCCTCGGTGGAACAGCTGGTCAAAGATTTTGCCATCACCCGCGAAGAGGCCGATCGGTACGCGTTCATGAGCCATCAAAAGGCCATAGCAGCTCAGGACAAGGGACTTTTTGCGGCCGAGCTCGAGCCGGTTCCCATCACCAACGAGGCGGGTGAGACCCTCCTTTTTGCGCAAGATGAGGGGCCTCGGCGCGATACCTCGCTCGAAGCCCTGGCGGCGCTTAAGCCAGCCTTCATACCCAACGGCATCCTCACCGCAGGCAATAGCTCACAACGCAGCGATGGCGCCGCAGCGTTGGTGCTCACCAGCGAATCCCATGCTAACAAGCTGAATCTAAAGCCCCTTGCCCGCTTTGTTGGGTACACAACGGTAGCGGTAAGCCCCCTTCAATTCGGCATCGCCCCCGCCTACGCCATCCCGAAACTGCTGCAACGGCTGGGCATTGCCCTCGAACAGATCGATCTCATCGAGTTCAACGAGGCGTTCGCGGCCCAGGTGTTGGCGGCCAACAAGCTCTATCCGCTCCCTATGGAGCGCGTTAACGTGAACGGCGGCGCGATCGCCTTAGGGCATCCGCTAGGCGCGACCGGGGCACGTCAGACGGTGACTCTGCTCTACGAGGGCGCCCGGCGAAAGGCGCGCTACGGTTTGGTGACCATGTGCGCCGCGCTCGGTATGGGCGCTGCCGGGCTTTTCGAGATCTATGCGTAAACGCCCCTAGGGCACATGCATCACGACCTTACCGCGCGTGTGGCGCGTAGCCACCTGCGCTAACGCCTCGCCGGCCTGCTCGAGGGCGTAGCTTTTGGCAATATAGGGACGCAGCTTACCTGCCGCGATCAGCTCATTGAGGTGCTGAAGCTGCGCTCTATCCGGCCGTACCAGCACGTACACATAGCGCACGCCCCGCTTCTCGGCCTCTTTAGCCGCTTCCGGGTTCGCACTACCTCCCACGATGGAGACCAGGCAGCCACCGGGCTTCAGCGTCTGCAAAGAGCGCATCAACGTCTCTCCGCCCACCATATCGAACACTACATCTACCTCTTTGGCAACCTGTTCGAAGGGGGTGCTGGTGTAGTCAATAGGGGTGTCCACCCCAAGCTCTTTCAAAAAGGAGATATTGCCGGAAGAGGCCGTTCCGTAGACATAGGCACCGTGCGCCTTGGCCAGCTGCACGGCCATCGTGCCTACCCCACCGGCCGCCGAGTGAATCAGCACCTTCTGACCCGCTTTCAGCTGCGCGGCCTCGAACAGCGACTGCCAAGCCGTTAGCGCGACAATGGGCAGGGAAGCCGCCTCTTCAAACGTGAGGGTTGGTGGCTTTGGAGCCACAATAGCGGCGGGAACCGCCAAATACTCCGCAAAAGCGCCAAGTCGTTGCAGCGGCGAGTAGCTGTAGACCTCATCGCCGGGCTTCACGTCCTTCACCTTGCTGCCAACCGCCTCCACTACACCGGCAAAGTCGGCACCGGGTATCAAAGGCAGTTTCAGGTTTAGCCAGCTCTGGGCTGCGCCCGTGCAGATGTAGGTATCCACGGGGTTCACGCTCGTTGCCCGAACCCGCACCAACACCTCGTCCTCCGCTATTTGCGGCTGTGGCACGTCTTCGTAACGCAGTGTGGGCGGATTCGTGAAGGTTGGAACCACAATCGCTTTCATGTCCTACACCTCCTTTGAGATGGGTTTATGCCGGCAGAAAGCCGGCCTCGCGCAACTCTCCCAGCAACGCCTGCTCCTGCGACGGCGTTAGGTCCACCAAAGGCGGGCGCACGCTGAGTCGCGGCAACCCACGATGAGCCAAAACGCTTTTGCTAGTTGCCATAGGTGGATAGCGATGCAGTATATCGAGCAGCGCGTCAATGCGTTTCTGAGCCCTATCCAGCCCCGCCTCATCGCCCAGTTCCCAAGCCGTTCTCGCGGCAACGATGACTTCGGGGAAACAGTTCGCTGCCCCCGAAATGCCGCCCGCCGACTTATGGCGCAGGGAACGCGCCAGCAGCCTATCGCTGCCCGTGAAGATGCGCAGATGCGGATAGCGCTCGATAAAATTGCGAGAGCTTTCCCAATCCCCCGTGCTGTCTTTTACCCCCGAAAGATTCGGGCAGTCCGAGAGAAGCGCCATCAGCCCATCGGTAATGCGAACCGCCGAATATTGGGGAATGTTGTAGAGCAGCAGAGGGATATCCACATGCTCGAGCAGCGGTCGAAAGTAAGCGGCGACCCCCTCATCGGTCGGATTTTTGAAGAAGAAGGGGGGCAGCACCAAAACCGCATCCGCCCCTACTTCGGCGGCATGAAGCGTGAGATCGAGCGCGTCGGTCACTGCAGCGGCTCCGGTTCCAGCTACCACTAGCAGATCGCCGCGGTGCGCCATCACGGTTTCAAGCAGCTGCTTACGTTCGGCAACCGAAAGCGAGGTCCCCTCGCCGTTGGTTCCCGCCACGATCACCCCATCAATCCCTGCTGCCCTCTGAAAGTCGAGCAGGGCCGGCATATGTTCCAGCGCCAAGCGCCCATCTGGGTGAAAAGGCGTATTAATGGCGGTGAGGATTCCGCGCAGTTTCCCGGCTTGTGGGTGAGGCATAAACGTTATCTACTCCTATGGAAGGTTTTTTACGTCGCTTTCGATCGTTAGCCGCGAGAACGCGGCATAGCGGAGAAGAGGAAGAGCAACGGCTCCCGCTATGGAGCCGCGGAGGAGTCTCCATCAAGAAGATACGCTTGGGGGGCTGCGGTTGCTTCAAACCTCCACCGGCAGATCGGGACGTGTCCCCCACTCGTTCCAAGAGCCATCGTAGTTCTTCAAGTGGTTATGGCCCAACATGGAGAGAGTGAACAGCACGGTCGTCGCTGCCACACCGCCGTTGCAGTAGGCCACCACCGGGCGATCGGGTTGAAGGCGCAGCTCCTCAATCAGCTTGCGCAGCTCCTCGGTGGGGCGGTAACAGCCATCCGGTCCTACCAAACGCTCTCTTGGCAAAGAGAGGGCGCCCGGAATGCGTCCGGCCCGTGGACCGCGACGTATTTTGCCCGTGTACTGTCCCTCATCGCGCGCATCTATAATCTGCACGTCGGTGCCCAGGCACGCCTTTAACTCCTCGGCCGTTATGCGCCACTGAGGCTGTGGGTTCGGAACGAAATGCGCTGTTGGGTAGTTGGGTTTTTCTGTGGAGATAGCCCGTCCCTCCCTTACCCATTTGTTCCACCCGCCGTTCAGCACGCGCACCTTCTCATGCCCGCAATAGCGCATTACCCACCACAATCGCGTGGCAAATTGAGAGGCCGGATGGTCGTCGTAAGCGATCACCAAGTGCTCGTTGCCGATGCCGGCCTCGCCGAAAACTTTTGCCAGCTTCTCGAAAGAGGCCACCTGCACAGGCACCGGGTCGTCTTCGGCAACGATGTCCTTCGTCCAGTCCAGGTAGATGGCACCGGGGATATGGCCGCGCTCATACGCGTCAGGTGCCCCCAGGTAACGAGAGATCTGCGTGCCATCCGGCTGGGTCTCCAGCTCCACCCTCCCCCGCATATCCACAATACGCAGGGTGTTATCTCCCTCCGCAATGCGCTCGGCCAGCCATTCCGTCTCTACCAGATGTTGGTGACGCAGATCGTCCATCGTTTCCGCTCCTTCACTTAGGCCTGCCCACGAATGATGGCCAAAACTTCATCCCGTCGTCGCTCCATCTCCTGCTGACTCTTCGCCTCGAGGTTAAGACGGATCACGGGGTCGTTGGCCGAAGGTCGCACGTTAAAGTGCCAATCGGGATACTCCACGGTAACGCCATCGCGAAAATCGAGCTTGGCATCCGCGTAGCGCTCCTTAATGCGATCGAGCACGGCCTGTACATCGGGCACCGTGGAGTTGATCTCGCCGGAGATATAGTACTCGCCCAGGCTAGCGATCAGCTGGCTCATGCTAGTTCCACTTTCGCTGAGCATCTGCAGCACCGCGAGCATGGGGATGAAACCGTTGTCAGCATAGAAGTGATCGCGGAAGTAGTAGTGGCCAGAGACCTCTCCTCCGAACACAGCGTTGTGGGCGCGCATGGTGCGCTTAATGAACGAATGCCCCACGCGCTCGGAGACGGGCACACCGCCCATCTTTTTTACCCAGTCCGGCACCACCCACGAGGCGCGAATATCGTAGACGATGGTGGCACCAGGAAAACGTTGAAGGAAGTGACGGGCCACCAGCGCCGTAATAAAGTCGCCCGGTATCGGTTTGCCTGTCTCATCCACAAAGAACACCCTATCGGCGTCGCCGTCCCATGCGACTCCCAAGTCGGCCCCCTCGCGTTTTACCGCCTCCGTTAGGGTCACAATGTTCTCCGGCTCGAAGGGGTTGGGGCCGTGATTTGGAAAGTGGCCATCTGGTTCGAAAAACAGCTCCGTCACCTTAAGCTGAGGAATCCGTCGAAAAATCTCATGGGCCGGCAGCCCGCCCACGCCGTTGCCAGCATCGGCTACAAGACGTAGGGGGCGCACCTTCTCCGGGTCAATAAACTGCATCAGGTGATCGACATACTCCGGCAGAATATCTTGCTCTTCTACATGCCCCTCACGCTCGGCTTCCGGAAACCGCCCTGCCAGCACGCTATCGCGCAGCTCCTCCATGCCCGACCCCATGCCGATCACCTGGGCGCCGCCGCGCACCATCTTCATGCCATTGAGCTCCTTGGGGCTGTGCGAGGCCGTTATCTCTACGCCAGGCAGGTTGTACTTGCCCGACACATAGTAGATGGTGTCGGTGGTACACCGCCCCAGCAACACCACATCTACCCCTTGCTGGGTTAACCCTTCGGCCAAAGCCCGCGCCCAAGCCGGCCCCGAAAGACGGGCATCGTAGCCAATATAGACTTTGGGGGCGCCGAACAGACCGGCCAGACCGCGACCTATTTGGGTGACCCCCTCCGTATCCAACGGAGCCAGAAACGCTTTCGGGTCGCCCAGCATCGCGTAGAACTCGCTATGTTCATCTACCAGTTCAGGCACAAGCGCCCGTATATCGTAATTCCGAAACACTCTCGGATCTACTGCAGCCATAACCTCTCCTTCTGACTAAAAGCTTCTGCTGGTTGGCGCGCCTTATATGCTACCGCAGTTTAAACCATTTTACCATCCTGTTCTCTCTGCTCAGCCAAAGCGGACACTCTGCAGCTTCCTAAAACGCCCTCTTTGACAAAGATACGGCCGCCTTCCTGCAAAATTCTCGCAGACCTCTCAGGTGGCCTCTGCCCTCTACAGTGGCAGAACCTCTATGCAGAAAGAGGAGAACCGCCGGTGAAAAGGTGCAGGACCTTGCAGTAACAACCGCTCTCCTCTTTCTGCCGACAAAAACCATTACTTAGCCTAGAAATGGGGAAGCAAACGATGCTTTTGACACACCTGGCCAACACAAAACGGACTCGCCACCACCACCCTCACCCTATCCAACGCGCATGGTGCCTCGCCCTCTGCGCTGCAGTGTACAGGTTGGCAGCGGCGGCCCAACATGGCCCATTCGTTTCCCATAGCAGGCCTCCCCCGTGTGCAGATAGATAGCTACGGAAAGCACCCCGCGAAAGCCGGCTCTGGAAGAATCGCCCCACGCCGTTTGCCCCTATGTCTTTCCTCCAAATGGGCACCCTCGTCGCACAAACCCTCCCGCTCCCTCCTGCCGTCTTTCGCCGCTTTGCTTCAGGCCTCGCCCCCCGCCAAGCCGTAAAACCCCCGGGACATCGCAACGCCTTCTAAGCTGTTCCACTGCAGCAGGACTTCTGTCAACGCTTGGCGTACTTATAGACGAAAATCGTCCTGACCGACGCCCAGAGCGCACCCCAGAAGCCGCATCTCGATTCTGAACTCTCAAAACCGCTCTGGCATGCGTCGTTATTGGTGATGATCAGCGACGGAGGAGTCTATCATGTGGCATCTAGGCCGTGCGATCGCGTTCTGTTTTCTCCTACTATGTCCGTGTCTGCTTTCCGCCCAGCCCCCATCCGTCCCCGCCGATCTGGTGGTCAGCCTACCGACAGGCACGACCTCCCTCGACGAGATCGGGCTCTATCAGGTCTCCTATCGCTACGATGACGGGCGCAGCGGCACGATGCCTATCGGATGGAGCGGGTTTTTCACCGAGGACACGGGCATCGCATGCGAGCCCTTCGGCGATCAAAACGGCAAAAAGGCCTTCCTCTTACATCCCATTTGGCGCGGTGGAACAGGAGATACCGACCAAACCTTCTGGCTTCGCCTGCCTCGGGCCAAGCGGATCCTCCTGCGCTTCTCGATTGCCATGCGGCAGGGCTTTACCGGCCCTCATCTCTCCGATGGCGCCACGTTTCGCCTCTTCATCAACGGCCAAAAAAAGCTGGATGAAAACAAAACCGACTCCACCTGGACCTCCTATCAGTTTGACCTCACTCCCTATGCAGGCCAAATAGTGACCCTACGGTTCGAAACCGACCCCGGCCCCAAACGTGATCCCTCCTTCGACTACGCTCTCTGGGGCGATCGAGAGATCCTCGTTACCGGCGGCCCCGCACCAAGCCCTCCGACTTTCCATCCCGATCCAGCCTCTCTGCTCCTCCGACGCACCACCTTTGGCAGCTGCTCTCCCACCTACACCCCACAAAGCCGCTACAGGCTTCAGGCCGAGGTAACCTCCCATCCTAAAACGCTCTTTGATGGCTGGTCGCTGGTCCTCTCTCCACGTGCAGACTCCCATGCACGCCTCATGCCTCCCATCTTCGTGGGATTTGGAGCCACCATCACCTTTGTTACAACGGACGGCCAGTTGGTACGCTCCGACTCCCCACAGGTGCGTCTTCTTTCCTTAACCCAACACACCGATCCCGCCACGCATTCGGTTGTGCGAAATGCGATCTATGCGGTTGGCGATCGCAAGGTTCGCCTCCAAGCAGTCCTCTCGGCTCCCTCCGGCCATGCGGTCCGGCTCGACCTTCGCTCGCCCGATCCCTACATCGCCGCAGTGGATTTTGGCCGGCTTGGGCCGGTCGCCTTTGTCCGCCGTATTGTGGTTCCCTACCTGGGCACCGTAGACTACTTTCCCCAGCTTGGCCTCTATGCCAACACCATTGGTGACTTCGTGCTTTCCCATGCTAGCTCATTCGATGGCACCACCGCCATCTACGGCCCGCTGACCAACGGCCAGCGGAACGCCCTTCAGGAAACGGTATACTACGCGCTCTCCAACAACCTGCGCGATGTGCTGCCTACCCCTCCGAACCCACCCTCGCCCTACTTAAAACTCATGGGGCAGTTTGTTGTTCTCGATGTTTGGGGTGGACGCTTTACCGACAACGCCGCCTGGCTGCGCGAGCTAGCCACCTACGACCTCACGCATCTGTTGACCATCGTTCATGTGTGGCAACACGGCGGCTACGACAATCAGCTGCCCGATACCGTGCCAGCCAATGCCGATCTCGGTGGGGATGAGGGCATGAAGGTGTGGACTCATACCGCCGAAAGCCTAGGCGAGCGCATCGCGCTGCACGAGAACTATGTGGATTTCTATCCGAACGCCCCCTCTTTTACCTGGAACGATGTCGCCAGAGATTCACAAGGCAACCCGCAACCTGCATGGAAAAACATCATTCAGTCGTATGCTCTGGCTCCTACCGCCATTTTGAAATATGCCAAACGCATCACCACCCTTGTCCAGCAGCACTACGCTCCCAACGCCAGCTATCTGGACGTGCACTCCTCTGTCCCTCCTTGGTGGCACGTGGACTTCCAAGCCGGCCGGCCGGGCGCCGGTGAGTTCCACACCGTATGGGAAGCCTACAAGGCCTTGTGGCAGCTATTTCGGCAGGTGCACCACGGCCCTGTGCTAGGAGAAGGGAATCAACATTGGCGCTGGAGCGGCCTACTCGATGGGGTGGAAGCCCAGTTTGGACAGGGTGTGCCCATTAATGGCGGCGAGGAGGCTCCGCTCTTTGTGGATTTTGACCTCCTTAAAATCCACCCCCTGCAGTGCAACCACGGTATGGGCTATCTTGAACGATGGCTTCCTCAAGGGTATGAGGGTTTCTGGTGGCAACGGGTGCCACCCACTAAAACGCTCGATCAGTACCGTATGGAAGAGATCGCCTACGGCCACGACGGTTTTATCCCCTCCCAGCTCGTGCGCAACCTCGCCTACATTTGGCAGGAGGAGAACCTCTTATGGCCTATCACGTCGCGCTACTCCACCGCTCTTCCGCAACAGATTCGCTACGAGGTAGACGGCAAGCTGGTTGCCACCGAGCAGGCCATCGCCGCCCATAGCCGCTTCGATAGGGTCTTTGTGGCCTATAATAACGGGCTTCGCATCTACGCCAACGCGCGCGACTCCGATTGGCCGCTTGCCGTCGGCCGCCAACGCATCGTGCTGCCCCAGTACGGGTGGTTGGTCTTAGGCAAAGATATCATCGCTTGGACCGCACGCCGCCAGGGCGTTGTGGCGGACTATCTGCGCACACCGAATCGCATCTATGTGAACGCGCGAACCGATGTGGCTGGACCCATTCCCCCTCTAGCCGTACAGCCCTCCGTCCTCTCCTTCCAACAAACCGGCCCTCGCGCGTTCCGCATCGCCTTCGCTTGGCAGGTGGGTGCCCCCATACCCCAAGGCGATCTCGTGTTCGTGCACATCACTCAGCCTGGCCTCGAAGAGCACGAAGGCATCGTGCTTCAACCCGACTCCGGCATCGCGACCCCGCCCGACCGATGGCCGCTCGGTACGGTGGAGGGCAGCCCCGTCGCCATCACCCTGCCTGCCGACCTAAAGGATGGAGACTACCAGATCAAGCTCGGCATCTTCTCGCCTCAAACCGGCGAGCGCCTCCATCTGCGAGGTGATGATGACGGCTCCTCCAGGATCATCGTAGGTACCCTGCATGTGGCTGATGATGGCAGGGTCATCACGCTTACCAAAGACACCAAAACCTCCGCCGTACCGCAAGCCCTGCTGGAAGCGCATCAAAACGTGAAGGCGGTAGCTATCTCCTTCGGGCCTGTTCGCACCAACGGCAGCCTGCGGCTCAAACGCCAAAAAGCTGGCCAATGGGTGCTTATCCCCTTCCCCCGTGACGAGGCCTTCGATGTGACTCTCGTTCTCTCGGATATCGATCCCCTATGGCGTCAGGGGGTGCGCATCACTGCGCTCAACACGGCTGGCGCGCCCATAGGCCGCATTCCGGTTCAGCTTCGCGTGCACAACGGCGCCCTTCAGGCCACGTTTCGGGTGAACACGGTGCCCAACGCGGTGGCGTACCTACTTGTGGCCGCACCCTCAAAACCTTGAAGCGATCGCCCCTTCGCCGCGTGTCCATAGCAGGGAAGCGTGCTAGCCAGAGTTACTTTGAGAAGGCTTCTAAGAGCTGCATGATCGGCTTAAGTGCCTCATGACTCCAGTCAAAATCTTTAGCGATGGCTTCACCTAATCTCAAATCTGCATATTGAGCCGCAAGAAAGGCGCTGACCTTACTTTTTGAAGTTATCTTTAGAGATGGGTTCTTACCTCTGCAGCATTTCAAAAAATCGTCGACACACTTACAGATTTTATCCTTCTCCATCCTCACTGTAATATAGAGGTCTTCCAGCGCCCCTTTTTGCAGCGAGCCATCTTCATTGGGTCCCGGCATTATCGCGATCGCGACGTGAGGGAGTCCTGCATCTGTCTTCCACTCAAATGCTTTGCTGGGAAATGGGAACTTCTTTTGTCTCAAAGCGTCTTGAAGGCTTTGCAAGGCCCCGTTCGCATTGTTATCTGCGTCGCGAACGAGGAGAATTTTCTCACAATTGCCTATGTTTGAGATGCTCTTTAACGATGCTGCGAATCCATCTTTTCCGCCAACGGGCACTATATCAACTTCTTTCAGTTTCAAATGCTCACAAGCCGCTTGGAAAAAACAACGATCATCCGGCCCCTCAACGAGGATCGCAAAGCGCTTCGTGATCTCCTGAGGCTTACGATCTTCTGTTTTGCTCATCGAACGCTGCAAACCTTCCCCCTCCAATGCCGACGCCCTTCCCCGGATCTCTAACGAATCTCTAAGTTACTCTCGACTGCAGATGCAGCATCGTTATAGTTCAAGACAACCGGTTTTATCTCACTTCCCTCCTTGGGGCGTTCTAAACGGATGTAGCGAAACAGCTCCTGATCCTTTTTGTTGCCTTCTAGTCCTTGTATCGCCGCTTGAATGCACTCGTAGCTGTGTGTTGTGCCAAAGAGCTGACAGCCGGTCTCTCGCACCACCTCTGCAAGGAGTTTCCACATTCTAGGAAGGGCGGAGTGATGAATGCCGCTCCCAATCTCATCAACCAGAACGACCGTGGGAGGCGTCATTAGGCAGAGCAAAATGGATATAAGGCGATCCACTCCATCGCCCATACAACGGATCGGCAAGGCACCAGGGCCCTCTATCTCGCCATGAATCTGGGAAATGCCTCTCACGGGAATCAGCATAAGCCGTTTTAGGCGTGGTTCCATCACACGCAGGTATTCCACCAAGCGTTCCACCCCATTTTCTATATCTATCGCACCAAAGCGCTGGGCTTGCCTAACGAGATCCTCATATCCCCTGCTGGGCACGGGGGCTACGCTCCAAGTATCTGTTGAGAGGTTTCCTTCTAGCTGAACGGTATTGCCTAACAGCACAACTTTCATCCGCTCCTTTAGATAGTCTTGTCCAAGTTTCACTCCCTCCGAACGATAGGTCAACACAAGAGATCCAATGGCCGGTGACTGAGCAATAAGGGATTGATGTGTTGGTATGTTCAACTGGCTAGGCATCTCGGATATGTGAGGGTCTTGCAGAGGGATTTCCTGAGACTGGGCCGTTAGAGGGATTCCCTGAGACTGGGCCGTTGGTGAAAAGCTAATTTTGAGGGTTTCCCAAAACCTACGTGTCGCATTTTCACCGGCAGTCCCTTCTGTCCCCACCTGGCCTCCTGAGGCGCGCAACGACCTGACGGTTCTTTGCCATCTGGTTAACGGAACATTTTCCCAATTACGTTGCACCGATATCTCTATTGGGCGGGAGAGATCGAAATTAGCGAAGTGCGGCGCCCAGTGAACTTCAACGATAATGGGTTGCGTGGGAACAAATTGCGACCAACTCGATTGCATACCACGAGAAACAGATATCTGGCTGAGAGTAGAAAGGTAAGCTCTATCAATAAACGCCCAGATCGCCTCTAAGAGGCTGGTCTTACCGACATTATTTCTTCCCGTTATCAGGTTGATAGCTCCAAGGTTCTCAACGGAGAACTCCTCAAAAGCCTTGAAATGACGAATCCGCAAACTCTCTATCATCGGCCGCCTCCCCGGACGAACGCCCCCTCCTGATGTGTGCTACCCTTTCGAAACCCAACCGTAGCGGACTATTTGTTGCAAGGTCTCAAGGCTAGTATACCTTAGCGTCTTAAAAGGCCTCCTTCTGGCTAGGCACCGACATTTCAACCGAACGCTGAAGGGTGCTGTTTCCCTATCTACGGCTCGGTGCCCTGCAGGCGCTCCCTATGCTGATGCGGCGGGAAACCGAACAGCCTCTTGTAATCTCGATTGAAGTGCGAGGGGCTATTGTAGCCAACCCGGTAGCCAGCGCTCGCCGCATCCAATCCTTCGTAGAGCATAAGGCGACGAGCCTCCTGAAGGCGGAGCTGTTTTTGAAACTGCAAGGGGCTCATGGAGGTAACAGCCTTGAAATGCTGATAAAAACCCGACACGCTCATCCCCACCTCGCGCGCTAGGGTGTGAACAGCCAATGGACGATGAAAGTTCTTCCGCAAAAGCTCGATCGCCTTAGAAATAGGGGAAATATCCCCGTTGAAGCGCACGATATGCCAAAGTCGCTCCCCTTGTTGGCCCATCAATAGGCGATAGATAATCTCCCTTTTTACCAAAGAGGCCATAAAAGCGGCGTCGTTAGGGTGGTCTATCAACCTCAGCAGCCGCACCACCGCGTTTAAGAGGTCTGCATCCAGCGAACTGACATCAAACGCCTTTGCATCGGCATGGGAACGGGCTCCCAAGTAGCCCAATTCGAGCATTACAGAGCCGACCAGAGCGGGGTCTAAGGCCAAGCGAAGGCTTAGATAGGGGCGGGGTCTGGAGGCTTCGACGACGCGGGTAATCACCGGCAGTTCCACCGTGCTTAAGCAGTAGTGATAGGGGTCGTAACGATAACACTCCCTGCCCAGGTACACCTCCTTACTTCCTTGGGCGATCACGCAAAATGCGGGCTCATAAACCCCTGGCAGAGCGGAGGTAGGGGCCGAGGCACGGTGAAGCAGGAGCCCCGGCAACGGCTCAGCGCTGCCGTCGTGTGGAACCGCGCGGGCGATCCGCTCCAGCAACTCCGCTCGATCGGCCTCCATCCGCAACCCCTCATGAGCTGACGGTCGTCGTACCTGCGTATCCATAGGGGGTTCCACCCTTTGTAGAAAAGTGCAATATCTTTGGAAAATCATTCTATCACATCGTTCTGTTCCCTGAGTAGATTCCAGTGGAAAAACTCCAAAACGCACTTCGTGAACTGAAATCCCAAGAGGAGGTCCCCTATGGAGATCAAAAGAGTTGGATCGCAACCATCGAGCAAAGGGCCCGAGGCCTACTTCACCGGCGCTGTGCGGGTGGATCCTCTGCTTGAGGCGCCCGATCCCGCCCGCGTGCGGGTAGCGAGTGTTACCTTCGAGCCTGGCGCTCGAACCGCGTGGCATACCCATCCTTTAGGCCAGACCCTCATCGTTACTTCCGGCTGTGGATGGGTGCAAAGTGAGGGAGGGCCTAAGCGCGAAATAAGGCCAGGCGACGTGGTGTGGTTTCCCCCTGGCGAAAAACATTGGCACGGTGCCACAGTCAGCACGGCCTTAACCCACATCGCTATCCAAGAGGCGCTGGCGGGCAAGGTCGTGGAGTGGATGGAAAAGGTTTCTGACGAAGACTATCATCAAAAGACGGAGGAGTAAGCGATGCGTGCAACCGTTTTAAGTGCACCGAGAGAGGTTCACATAGATCAAGTACCCGACGCGCGGATCATCGAGCCGACGGATGCGGTTATTCGGGTGGTCGTCGCCTGCATTTGTGGCAGCGACCTTTGGCCCTATCGGGGTTTTGACCCTCTTCCTGAAACGGGTCGGCGCATGGGGCATGAAGCCATAGGCGTTGTGGAAGAGGTAGGTTCGGAGGTGCGAACGGTGCGCAAAGGCGATCTGGTGCTGATGCCCTTCGCGTTTTCCGACGGCACCTGCGTATTCTGCAGCGAGGGTCTGCACACCGCCTGCACCCACGGCGGATTTTTCTCCTACCATACCGAAGGAGCGCAGGCCGAAGCCGTGCGCATCCCCTTTGCAGACGGCACTCTCTATAAAGTGACAGCGCGTGAAGACGACAAGGCCCTCCTTCCTCACCTCCTCACATTAACCGATGTAATGGGCACCGGCCACCACGCGGCGGTAACCGCACGGGTTCGGCAGGGCACCACCGCCGCGATCATCGGGGATGGGGCGGTAGGCCTTTGCGGGGTTATCGCCGCCAAGCGGCTCGGGGCGGAAAGGATTATCCTCTTGGGGCGCCATCCGGATCGGATCGCGTTAGCCCGCGAGTTCGGCGCCACCGATATTGTAACCGAGCGTGGAGACGCGGCGATAGAGGCCGTACGCGAGCGAACGGGCGGGTTAGGCGCCCATTCCGTGTTGGAGTGTGTGGGCACGGAAGAGGCCATGCGAACGGCCGTCGGCATCGTTCGTCCTGGAGGCGCCATTGGGCGAGTAGGGGTACCGCATCATGAGGGTATCCCTGCCGGCCCTACCTTCTACAACAACATCACCATCAGTGGTGGCCCTGCCCCAACGCGAGCCTATATGGACGAGCTGCTCCCCGACGTGCTGGAGGGACGGATTCTGCCGGGACGCGTGTTCGACCGCACCTTGCCGCTAGAGCAGGTTGCCGAGGGCTATCGCGCCATGGACGAGCGCCAAGCCCTTAAGGTGATGTTGGTGCCCTAACGCTTTCTTTGGAGGCAACAGATCCCCAACCTGGATCACCGGATAAGGAGAAAAAACAATGCAAAAACGCAAACTGGGCAACTTAGAGGTCTCCGCCATCGGGCTAGGCTGCATGACCATGACGGGCGGCTACAGTGTGTCACCCGATCGAAATGAGATGATCGCGCTCATTCGCAAAGCGGTGGAGCTCGGCGTCACCTTCTTCGACACGGACGAAGTGTACGGCCCCTGGATCAACGAGGAGCTTGTGGGAGAGGCTTTGGAGCCTTTCAAAGGTCAGGTGGTTATCGCCACCAAATTCGGCTTCCGGCATGACGGCGATCGCGGCCCGAGCCCCAGAACCGGAACCGACAGCCGCCCCGAACAGATCAAGCGCGTGGCCGAGGCCTCGCTAAAACGCCTGCGCGTGGAGGCGCTCGACCTCTTTTACCAACATCGCGTAGACCCCAACGTGCCCATCGAGGATGTAGCCGGCGCCGTGAAGGAGCTGATCGAGGCCGGCAAGGTCAAGCATTTTGGGCTCTCTGAAGCGGGCGCACAAACCATCCGTCGTGCCCACGCGGTCTGCCCGGTGGCGGCGGTGCAATTTGAGTATTCGCTGTGGTGGCGCAAGCCCGAACAAGAGATCCTGCCCACCTGCGAAGCGCTGGGCATTGGGTTTGTGGCCTACAGCCCTCTCGGCAAAGGCTTTCTCACGGGCAAGATAGATGAAAACACGCAGTTCGACCCCACCGACCTGCGAAGCCGCATTCCGCGTTTCACTCCAGAGGCGCGGCAAGTTAACAAGGCACTTGTGGAGCTGCTAACAGCCATTGCGGAACGCAAAGGGGCCACCCCCGCCCAGATCGCTCTCGCCTGGCTGCTTGCGCAGCGGCCATGGATTGTGCCGATTCCGGGAACCACCAAGCTCCATCGCCTGGAAGAGAACGTCGGTGCGGTAGACGTGGTGCTGACGCCGGAAGATCTGCGGGAGATAGAGGCTGCGGCCTCCAAAATTCAGATCCAAGGCGAGCGCTATCCGGAGGATCTCGAGCGAATGAGCTACCTCTAACCTCTTAGGAACGACACCGGCCTCGGTCAGGGGAGGGCATCGTCAACAGAGTCCTCTCCCGCCCATTACTCGCAGAAACACCAATTTCAGAAATCCCCTCCAACGCCCCGTCAGGCCACCCTGATGCACCGCCGCAACCCAAATGAAGCAGACCGCATGAAGGCAAACCTCACAGGCTCCTCCCTATCCACCGAAAGAGGCTTTACCCCCCAACTTCTCTATCGTCTTACGGGCTGCTTCCCGCACCCACAAATTCTCATCCTCCAAACAACGCTGCAACCCCGCCACCGCAGCAGGATAGCTCCATACCCCTTCCCCTAGCTCCCCCAAAGCCCAACAGGCCTCAAGACGAACGTCCCAACTTCCACCCCCCAAACAGCTCACCAAGCCCGGAACTACCCCCGCATCTTTCAAAACCGCAGGCCCCAGCTTCCCCAACGTTTCGCATGCCCTACGACGTAACCCCCAATCCTTATCCGCTAAGCATGCAACCAAGCTCGGAACTACCTCCTCATACGCCAAAACCCCAAGACCTAACTGGCCGAGCGCTTCACACGCCGCTTGGCGTGTGCGCACCCACTCCTCCTCCTTCAAACACCTCAACAAACCCGGCACGACTTCCCTGTTTTTCAAAACCTCAGGCCCCAACCTCCCCAACGCTTCACAGGCGGCACGACGAGTATACTTATATTCATCCTTCAAACATTGCACTAAGTTTGGCAGCACGTCCGCATCCTTCAAAACTTCAGGGCCTAGCTTGCCCAACGCGTCACAGACATCATCACGAACCAACCTGTCCTTGTCGTCCTCCAAACATCGTATCAAGCTGGGCACCACCGCCTCATACCGTAGAGCCCGTGGGCCTAGCCGACCTAATGCCCAACAGGCTGGGGCTATTAGCCCCCAATCCTCAGATTTCAAGCATCCTAACAAGCCTGGCACAAGTGCCACACCGAACCGGTCTAACACGTCTTCAACCGTATCACGGACATCACCATCATCGTCCCATATACATTGTATTAAGCTTGACACCAATTCGCCATATTGCAAGACCTCTGGGCCGAACTCTGCTAACGCTCCACAGGCATCGTCACGAACATTCGCATCCTCATCCTTAAAACATCGCAACAGGCTCGATAGCACATCCTCATCCTGCAAAACTTCAAGCCCCAGAAGTCCTAATGCCCCACAAACGTGACTGCGAATAACCTTGTCCTCCAGACATCGCAATAGGCTCGGTAGCACATTCTCGTACTGCAACACGCCGGAACCTAACTGACATAATGCCAAACAGGCTCTACGGCGAACCTCCCTCTTCTTATCTTTCGAACCAACTAATAAAGCGGGAACGACTTCCGGATACCTTAAAACTTCAGAACCTAGATTGCCCAACGCTTCACAGGCGATACTGCGAACACACCAATATTCATCCTTCAAGCGCCTCAACAAGCTCGGCACCACTTCGCTATCTTTCAAAAACCCATTTTTAGAAATCTTAGGTCCCAGCTTGCTTAACGCGTCACAGGCTATACGACGAACACGCTTGTCGTTATCCTCCAAACATCCTAACAGACTTGCAACTACGTCCACGTAAGGCATAACACCAGAACCTATCTGACCTAATGCCCAACAGACTGCATCACGAACATGCCAATCCTTATCCTTCGCATATCTCAATAAGTTTGGAACTACGTCCGCACTCTGCAAAACTTCAGAATCTATTTTGCCTAGCACTTCACAGATGACATAGCTAGCATACCATTCCCCATCTTTCGAACATTCCGTCAAACACTTCACCAGGCCCGCCACAACCTCCCTATTTTCCAAAACCTTGGGCCCCAGCTGGCCTAATGCTGTACAGGCCGCGTGATAAACAGATCTATCCTCATCTTCCAAGCACCTTAATAGACCCGGAACTACTTCTCCATACTCCAAAACTCTGGGACCTAACTCACCCAATGCCTCACAGGCAGCACGACGCACCGACCTACACTTATCTTCCAAACACCTCAATAGACTTGGCACCAACCCTTCATACTGCAAAACACTAGGTCCTAGCTTGCCTAATGCTTTACAAGCCGCACGGCGAATATCGCTATCTTCATCCTGCAAACAGCTTAGCAGGCACTCGCGAACCTCTTTATACTCCAAAATAATAGAACCAAAACCACTCAATGTTTCACAAGCTGCAGCCTGAACACGTCTATCCGCATCCTGCAAGCAGCGCAAAAAGCCCTGCACCACCTCTGCATAAGGCCTAACACTAGAGCCTAAATCCGTCCACTTCAACACTTCATGGCCTATACAGGCCAAACCCAGACAGGCGGCACGACGAACCTTCCAGTGTTTATCCTCAAGACAACTCAGCAAAGCGGGCACCACGCCCTTATATCTCAAAACGCCATCGCTCAAATCTCCTAACGCCCGACACGCTGCCGCCCGAAGTTTCCAATCCTCAGCCTCCAAACACCTCAGTAAGCTAGGCACTATCCCTTTAAACTCTAAAACCTTAGGGCCTAGCTTGCCTAACGCCTTACAAGCCTTCGCACGAACCTGCGGGCTCTTATCCTGCAAGCGAGTCAACAGGATCGGTATTTCGGTGTCATCCAGCATCGCTCTCTCCCTCACTTTCGCCGAGCACAACATTCACGGGGCTATGAGCACACAACTTGTATGTATTAAATTCTATTCTTTCTCTAACGCACCTTTTCCTTCTTTCATCCCGATTTCGTAGGGACTGCGCTAACGATGATGGTTTCCTGCGATGCGTGCGTCCATTATTGGCACGCCGCTCGCTATCGGGGTAAGGCAGAAAAAAGCTGTGAGGAGAGGGTGTGCAGGAAATGGGAGCCGAGAAAGGCAATTTAATAGGGAAAACTGTCGTAAGAGACACGATATGCGTGCTCTCTAAACCCAACTTTTCCAAAGGAGGTTTGTAGCAATAGCATGGAGAAAGTCCGCGTCGGCATCATCGGCACCGGTGGCATCGCCCAAGGCCACATCCAGCGCCTCCTCGCGCACCCTGCCGTAGAGATCACCGCTATCTGCGACACATCCCCGCAATCCCTCGCCCATACCCTGGAACGACACCCGCAGCTCAAAGGGGTGCAGCAGTTCCAAGACTATCGCGAGCTTATCCGCTCCGGCCTCGTGGATGCCGTGAACATCAACACCCCGCATACCGCTCACTTCGAACAGATTATGGCGGCCTTGGAGGCCGGGCTGCATGTGCTTACCGAAAAGCCCATGGTCTGCTCGGTGGAACATGCTCACCGTGTGTTACAACAGGTCGAAAAGAGCGGCAAGGTGTTGGTCGTCAGCTATCAACGCCACTATATGTCCGAGTTTCTCTACATCCGCGACCAGATCGCTTCAGGTCGGTACGGGCCCGTGCAGTTTGTTCAGGCCTTTCAAAGCCAAAACTGGTATCGGGGCACAAAGGGGAAATGGCGGCAAGATCCGGCCCTGAGCGGTGGAGGCCAGCTCAACGATTCCGGCTCGCACCTGGTGGCCGTCATCCTCTTCATGACCAACTTGCCCGCCGAAAGCGTGTTTGGCTACATCGAAAACTTCGATTCACCGGTAGATATCAACTCGGCCCTCTCCCTCCGGTTTCAAGGGGGCGCCTTGGCCAACATTTCGGTGGTAGGTAACGCCCCCACATGGCACGAAGACCTCACCATCTGCTGCGATCAAGGGGTGTTCTTTCTGCGCAATGGTAAACTAGAGGTTTGTGGGCCCGACGGCAAACGCTTTACCCCAACCCAAGAGGAGATGCCCAAGGGCAGCGATCCAGACACCAACTTCATTAACGCCATCTTGGGCAAAGAACCGGTGGGCTCTCCCGCCATTTGGGGGCTGCGCGTTATGGAGCTCACCGAGGCCGCCTGGAAATCGGCCCGAGAAGGCCGGCCCGTCGAGGTAAAGCATCTCTAACCTCTAACCCATAACAGCCCTCGCTTAATCTCACGTCGCCTTCCTCCTACACAGCGAGGCGTGCTTCCTAAACCGTCCAAGGAAGCGCGCCTCGTTTTTAGTGGCTCTCTCCTCTCAAACCCACCCTACAGCTAACCCCCAACCTCCTCGCTTCCCAAATTCTCGCAGACCTACTTGGAAGACCCTTCCTTCTCCTATGGCAGAACCTTTGTGCAGAAAGAGGCAAAACCGCTGGTTAAAAGGTGCAGGACCTTGCAGTAACAACCGCTTCCCTCTTTCTGCCTACACAAAACCACAACTTTGAATTGGGGAAGCAAACGATGCTTTTGACATATCTCACGCAAACCAAATGGCACCGCCGTCACCATCTTCACCCTATCCGGCGCGCATGGCAAAACGGCCTCGCCCTCTGCGCCGCCATGGTCGGGTTGGGAGTGGCGGCCCAACACAGTAGAGCGATAACTCTACCCATAGAGGTCTTTGGAGCGGTTTCGGGGGGCGCGAGCGTGCGCTTTGTCCCTCCCGTCTCCTCGGATAACAGCCCCATCACCACCCTGGTGATGCGGGTTCATGGCTTGGAGTATCCCGGGCAAGCCAGTGTGCGCGTCAACTCAGGGACCTGGATCCCGCTCGATAACCAACATGTCACCATCCTCGGCCCTGGGATCGCCGGCGATTTTGGAGGGATTGGGGGAAGCCCTATCTCCACCTTTGATCTCTCCATTCCACTACCAGCCGACGACGTGCCTAAGGTAGGCGCCGCAAACCTCATCAGCTTCCGTTTCAACATGACAAACGGCATCAACAGCGGGTGGCGGGTTTTGAGCTTCAATTTTCGACGCGCCGACGGCACCAACGTGCTGCCAGCCTCTATGTTCACCCAAGATGACCCCTCTACCTGGCAGCCTCCTTTAAACGATCCTGCCGATATCGCTGCGGGCCAAGCGTTATGGCAGAGTGCGACCCTTAAACTCAACAGCCTCCCAAACGCCCCCACCATCAAAGCTCACTGCGGCGATTGCCATGCCACCGACGGACGAGACCTCAAATACTTCAACTACTCCAATTACTCCATCATCGTCCGCTGCATGTTCCATGGCCTCTCCTACCAACAAGGACAACAGGTCGCTAGCTACATCCGCTCCCTCCCCGCCTCCTACGCCAGCAAGTACGCTCGACCCTGGAACCCACCCTATCAACCCGGACCAGGCCTCGATAGCCATGGACCTAACGAGTGGGCCGCAGGAGCCGGCATTGACGCCGTCCTCCCTAACGATGCCGCCATGCTCCCCTACCTCTTCCCTAACGGCATCAAACCCGCAAGCCACCTCCGTCCATGGCTACCTCAACATGCGAGAGCTGCCCATTGATATGCCCCTCCTCGACTGGAACCACTGGCTCCCTACCCTCTCGCCCGTAGACTACACCCTCAACTTCTTTGCACCGGCGCAATCTAACTCCCCCTTCGTCATGAGCTGGTCGCAACGCTACCAGGATATCTTGACCCACCTGCAAAATAACTTCAGTCGCTACCTCAATAAGCCCATAGGAACCCGACCCGACGGACAACCCCTCACCTCCTCCGACTTTAAAACCGAACAGGACGCTTGGGCGACGGGAGCGCTGACCCCGCTGCCCCAGTTTGCAGCCAACGTCACCACTGACCAACAAAAGGCTGAGCTGATCTACTCCCTAGCGCAGTGGCGTATGGTGCGAGTTTGGGAGCTGCAGCAGCGCTTCGGTCTGGACACCATGGGGCAAACCATCTTTACCAACATGGGCAGCTCCACCAACAACCGCATCGAGCCCTTGACCTGGTCGAACGCCTTTGCCTTCGACTTGGCTCCCAAAGCCCTTCACACCGAAGATGGAACAGCAAAAGATGCCAATGGCAACAAGATCCTCAGCCAGGGGGTGCCGTTAGGAAACAGCTGGGCAGGGAACCAGTATCTGGACGATGAGTGGTACTGGATGCAGCTCATTTTGAACCCAGGCAATGGGAAAGGGAGCGGCAATGTGCCGGTGGACTGGGGCTACATTCCGGACGTAGTCGCCCGCACGGGGCAGGTAACGGGGGAGAGCCAGTGGTTACGGCTTGTGGCGTTGATCATAAAGGGCAGCCAAGAGCGGGACAACGGCATCGGCTATGTGATGAGCACGCCCTGGGATGGGGCGGATCCGGGTTGGAACCCTTATCGAGTGGACTATCTGTTCACGCTGTTTTATTGGCTGAATGTGGGTCAGGATGAGGTCAATTCACAGGTCAAGGCACAGGTGATAGACGCGATGATCCAGAGCTGGTTGGCAAAGAACGAGGAGTACACGGTGAGCCAGTGGTTTACGCCGTGGCAGAGCCCTCAGGCACAGCAGTGGGATCCTTCTATGAACCCCAACGCACTGCCCACTTTCTATGCTACCAACTTCGAAAGCCAAGTCTATACATGGCTTTCGATGGCAAAGCAGGCCGGTGTCAGCGACCAGACGCTCATACGCGTGGTGAAATGGCTGCAGACAATGTGGCCACGGGTGAATTGGGCTATCGTAGCGTTGCAACCGGAGAAGCTTGGCCCCGATCGCAAGCAGGTTCCACAGATACCTGTGCAAACCGCCTCGCAATGAATCCGCGAGGATAACGTCCTGACCGAGTCTTAGAAGAAGAGACGTCCGTAAGAGATAGTATAGTTAAGGGATCTGCAGCGATCTCCAATTTTACGTGCGGGCACGCCGGCAACGATGGTATAGGGCGCCACATCCCTTGTGACCACCGCACCGGCAGCCACCACCGCCCCCTCTCCAACGGTGACGCCCGGCAAAATCATCGCACGCGTGCCGATGAACGCATAGTCCTGAATGGATACCCCCGTACTCGACCAGCAAAAGTGGGACTTTGAGGATCGTGATCAGCGGTCAGAATGCAGACCTCTGCTGAGATAGAGACGTTGTTGCCTATAGAGATTCCTCCTCGATTGTCGAGTCGGCACCGCTGATTGATGACGCTGTGATCTCCCAGCACAAAGTTACCGCGGGTATCGAACCAAGCGCCCATGAAGATAAAACTATCTTTCCCGATCTGAAACCGCATGATACGGCGATAGAAGAGAAGCCGAACCCAATGCACGGGGATACAACTGACAATATGATTGGTTATGTAGAGGGCGGTTTGGGAAGCGACATACCGCAGTGAGGGTCTCCTCATCGAATCATCTTCCTGTGGCAACCGTCGCCCAGAATCGTTTTCTTTGCTCCGCCAACAGAAACCGCGAGCGCGCCAACTGCTGTGCGTTTTCCACCACCTGGGGCGCACACTCGCCAGCGGCGAGCAGGCAGCGTGCCACCTCTTTCGGGTCTAGGCTTGTCGCGAGCACCGCCGCCTGATGCCGCGCCAACAGCCGGCCTGCGGCGGCCTCTGCAGGTCCGTGATAAAGAATAGGCAACCCACTGCCCAAATAGGTTACCAGCTTTGTGGAGAGGCTGTAACGCCAAAACATCTCGTACTTCGGCTCAAAGGGCAGAGGCAAGTAGAGCAGATCGGCCTGTTCCATATCCCGCTCGATCTCTTGCTCGGGCGCCCACGGCAAAGCGCGCACGGGCAGGTGTTGAAAGGAGTCGGGTACAGCGCTCCCTCTTATGGTCAACGAAACAGGTATCTCCGGCTGCTGCTGCCGAACAATGACCAACGCCTCGGCAAGTGCAGTGAAGGTGGCCGCGTAGCTAAGATGAATGGCGCCAGCGAAGTAGATGCGAAAGCTGTTTTTGGGTCGCTCACGGAGAGGAGATATCCCCTCTAGGCCATCCGTCACGACCGTCCACGGGCGTTTCCCATAGAGCGCCTCCAGCCCTTCACCCATCTCCTCGGAGATCACCATCCGCGCCTCGGCATTACGCCACACCTCTCCTAAACGCTCTACCATCAGAGCAAGTGCAGGGCTACTTGCATGTGTGTACTCGAGCCGATCGTGCACGGTAATGTAAAAGGGCAGTTTCAATGCTTTCGCCACCTGATAGCTCACCCAAAAATCGGCGCCGTGGGCGATAGCGTGCAGGGCATTGGCTTTATAATCCCTACAAACCTGTTCGAGCAGGCTTTGTTGGCGCTTGAAATTAGTGAACCACCGATCCAAATAGAGTCGAAAGCGCGTGGCCTCCAAACGGCCGAAAGAGGGGCGATGAGGGATGTGAAGCTCTTTCACAAGGGTGGTGGGCGGGGGTGGCTTTTCCCCCATACAGACGGAGAGAACCGGTTCGGGCGGTTGCGTAAGAAGCGCCCTCAAAATACGCGGGCCTCCACCAAACGCGTTGATCCCAAAAGACTGTGTGCAGACTAACACCATAATTATATTGTGGGCTCCCCGGAGAAAGTAAGTAGCCTATTTGGATAGACCGCAGACGCCAAACTTCTATATTATAGGCCAAAATCGTTTTTCCACAAAGCTCCCTTATCGCGGTGCCGCCTAGGCGGCCAATGTCTATCCTCCTACGATAGTGGCTTGGGAACGGCCGAAGATAAAGATCTGCTTTAAAACCGTCTATACTTAAGAAGAGGATACATCATAAGGAGCTCCACATTGCAGGTTGCCTCACCACCACTGCAGGAATCGAAAACCGATCGCCCTACAGCGTCCAAGCGCCTGCCAGAGATCGATTGGTTTCGGGCGCTCGCCATCTGCTATATGGGACTTACGCATGCCGAATTCCATATGGACAACCCTCCCTCGTGGGCGGCTCGGTTGGCAATGGGCGGCATCTACTTCTGCTATGTGGGCTTTCTGATGAGCTTTGGAATGGCGCAAGCGATCATCCGCTATCGAGGGCTGCTGCTTCGTCCCGAAGGCAAGGCACGCTTTTTGCGACAAGCCGGCATGATCTTGCTGGGCTACTATCTTATCGCCTTTGGAGGCAACTACGCGATGCTCGCCGGGTTGCCTCGATCACAACTCGCCCCTACCATTCTTCACATGCTTCTGCTGCTTAACGTGCCGAAGGCGGGCGATTTTTTTCTCTCGTTTCTACTCTATCTACTGTTGATTCTGGCTTTTCCCAACGTGGTCTCCTTCATCGCCACCCGTCCCGGCAGAGCGCTTTTGGGCGCAATGGGCTTAAATATCCTCGGCAACCTTCTGGCAAGGCACGCGCCGACCGCCTTTTCAGGCTGGTGGAAGATGGTTTTCGGGGCACAGCCCAGTGCCCGCACCTTTCCTATATTCGGGTATGCTCCCCTCCTCGTATTTAGCATCTGGCTAGGCTGGAGCTACGTGAATTCGAAAAACCGGCGCCGCTGGGTGGGTATTGCCTTGCTCGCCGCTCTTCTGGTGGCCATCGGAGGCAACCTCTTATGCGCGACTGCCTCACAGGAGCCATGGCATCGCCTCGCCGCCCTTACCCCAGTTCCCGGACTTCTCTACCTCCTTAGCGCCTCAGCGGTGGGCACCGCTGTCTTCTGCGGGGTGAGCTTTCTGCGGATGCTGCTGCCCTCGCTAAATGCATCCGTGCTTGGGAGGTTCCTTAACTTCGTGGGACGGCACTCCTTCTGGATCATCGTGTGGCAGTACTTGTGGATAGGCTTTCTCATGGACGCGCTCACCCTCTCGATAACCAGCTCAGTGGCCACGGCGAGCTATCTGCTCTCTATTGTCTTTTTACCCCCGCTTTCGCTCTATCTCTCTCAAAAGCTGGAGGCCTGGTACCAAAGCAGTTCACCGAACCTAATAGGGAGATCCTCGTGAAATGCGCCTAGGCATCATCGCCCCGGCTCTGCCTCCGCAGCGCGACGGCATTGGCGACTATACGGCCAATTTGGTGCAGGAGCTTGCAAAGCAGCACCAGGTTGTGGTCTTCATTCCTCAAGAGTATGCCCACCACCCCATTCCTCAGGTTGAGGTCGCCAAGCCCTTCTCCTATTCCCAGCCCAAAAGCGTGTCGAACCTTCCAAAGATCGTTGCCGACTATAAGCTCGATTGGCTGCTGCTTCAGTACAACCCCTTCAGCTACGGCCGTTGGGGCTTTAACCCCTGGCTGCCCTTTGCTATGCGGGCGGTAAAGCGGCGGGGCGTTCACTTCGCCGTCATGTTCCACGAGACCTTTGTGCCGGTGCTGAACTGGAAGTTCGCCGTCATGACCACGTGGCAACGGTTTCAGGCAAGAGAGCTTTGGCGTGCCTCCGAGCGCTGCTTTATCTCGACCGAGGCTTGGTGGCACCAGCAGCTTGCGCCTTGGAGCGGAGGTCCGCGCCCCATCCATCTGCCGGTTGGTTCCAATATCCCCTATTTGGGCATCCCGCCCGATGAGGCGCGCTCCAGGCTGGCTATCGCGCCGGAGACGCTGGTGTTGGGCTACTTCGGCACGGTTCATGGGGCCCTGCGACTATCCTGGTTTCGCCAAGCGCTCCAACAGCTTCAAAGCCGTTCGCTCCCCATCCTATTTCTGTACATTGGCCCCAATCAAAAGGAGATGTGCGCTCTGTTTGAGAACCTACCGATCAGAGCCGACGGACTCTGTCCTCCTGCAGAGGCCTCCCTGCGCCTTTCCGCTGTGGACATCTATCTGGCTCCGTTCGTAGATGGGGTCTCCACGCGACGCAGCAGCTACATCACCGCATTAGCGCACCGGCTGCCTTCCGTGGGAACCCTCGGCGAACATACCGACTCGCTCTGGATGTCGACCAACGGCACGGCGTATCTGCTGACGCCTGCGGAAGATCAAAAGGCCTTCCTAGATGCGGTTGCTCTGCTTGCGCTCAACCCCGATCGCCGCATGGCGATGGGGAGGGAAGCACGTGCTTTCTACGAATCCAACTTCACTTGGGAGCGGATCGGAGGCGAACTGATTTACCATCTCACCTCAGGAGTTAGCCGATGACCCCCACCATAAAATCGCAAAACTTAGCCGATACACCGCGAACATCAGGCCCTTACTTCTCCCTCGATGCCTGGAGAGGCGTTGCCAGCTTATGGGTTCTGGGCTTCCATGCTGCCAGTCAGTTTCATCCAGAACATGCTGTTGTACCCTTGAATGTGCTCTACACCCTCATGTCTTTCGGAGGCCGGGGCGTGCAGCTTTTTTTCGTGATCAGCGGCTTCTGCATTCTCAGCGCAGCAGTGGCCAACCTAAACCGCGATAAAAACCCCATCGGCTATCTCAAAGCGCGGATCCGTAGAATATACCCCACCTACTGGGCGTCGCTGATACTTACCCTTTTGCTTGCATTGGCCATTGCCTTCTTGGCACATCACGGATACCTCTCACAAAGCCATCTAGCCGAACGTCTTCCAAACAGCCACCAAGCCCCTCTCTTTTGGCTGAGCAACGTCACCCTAACAACTCCTTCCTTTCACCAAATTGATCTCATCGGCCCAGCGTGGACTCTGTGCTACGAGGTCGCCTTCTATGTCATCGTGGGGTTGGCTCTGTGGGGTGTCATCAGCCGCCGTCAAGATGAGGAAACCCTTCTGTTGGCGCTGCACGGTCTCGCTCTCTTATGTCTGCTCGCTCTGTTGCTCTTGCCTACCCCTCCACCTTTCCCCTTCGATCTATGGCCACAATTTGGTTTAGGCATCGTCGTGTACGATGCCATCAAGTTTCCTCATCGTGGACGTGCCCGCCTTATGCTCCTCCTTTCAGGGTTCGCCATTCTCGCGCTCAGCAGCCTTAAACCCTATGAGGTGATAGGCGGTCACAGACTTTATATTTTTCCATCGTTTGCTATCTGTTGGATTTTCGCAGTGCTACTTATTTGGCTTCACCGTCATGACAAGCGCCTTGTGAAGAGCGCTCTGTTACGCCCCCTCTTTGCCGTGGGCGCTTTCTCTTATAGTCTCTACATTACGCATATTCTCATCGTCGGTACCATGCACCAGCTGATGACAAAGCTTCACCTCTCTTCCGCAGGATACCCCTATCTACTCTTTTTCCTCACCGTCGTCAGCGCTGTTGGGTTTGCCTGGGCGTTTTATCTTGTGTTCGAGCGTCCCTTCATTAGCAAGAGACGCCAACAGATCGTCCAAACCATTCACCATGTGCCGATGGAACCGCTGCCACCGGTCAAAGAGATCTCGTAGGAGGACAATACGAAATGAAATGTCTCATTATCATGCCCATTGCCACCCTTCGAGGAGGAGCAGAACGCATGCTGCTGCACCTCTTGCAAGAGGCACCCAATGGGGTGGAGTGGGAGGTCTGTTTCTTAGAGGATGGTCACATGGTGTCCGACGCCGCGGGGCTTGGAACCAAGGTTTGGGTGCTTCCCGCTGGGCGATTACGACAGTTATCGCGCTACTTCCTCACAGTGATGCGGCTAGCAGCCCATTTGCGCCGTGCGCATTACGACTGTGTAATAGGCTGGATGGGAAAGGCGCATATCTACAGCGGCCCTGCCGCACTCCTCACACGCACACCCGCCATCTGGTACCAACTTGGGGTGCCATCGAAAGCGAACTTCTGGGATAGAAACATTACCCGTATTCCTGCCAAAGGCATCATCGCCGTTTCCCAAAAGGCTGCCGCCGCCCAAAGCTGCCTCCCTCCCAAGCGCCCCATTCAGGTAGTGCCTCCCAGCACCGACCTATGCCAATTCGACCCAACGCAACTGCCTAGTCCCTCGGAAGTAAGGTCGCAGCTCGGCCTTCCACAAGAGGGGCCGCTTATTGAGATAGTTGGCCGTCTTCAACGTTGGAAGGGCATGCATACGCTTATCGAGGCCATGCCCGCCATTCTAAAGGCGCATCCCGAGGCGCACGCCCTCATTGTCGGCGGAGAGCACGCTTTGGAGCCGGACTATCTGGCCTATCTGCGCCAACGCATCGAGGCTTTGGGGCTGCAAAACCACGTGATTCTTGCGGGTTTTCAGAAAAATGTGGAACAATGGATGCAGGCGTGTGATGTTTTCGTTCACGCCTCCGACAACGAGCCGTTCGGAATTGTGGTTATCGAGGCGATGGCGTTAGGAAAACCGGTGGTGGCGGGCTCCGAGGGAGGGCCACGGGAGATCATTACCGAGGGAGTAGATGGTCTTTTGGCGCCCTATAATCAACCCGATAAGCTGGCTGAAGCCATTCTCCGTTATCTCAACAATCCAGAGTTTGCACGACAGGTTGGTCAGGCAGCCTTTAAACGCGCTCAGGAGTTCTCAACGCAACGATTTGCCCAACGGTTTGTAGAGGCCGTAGAGGCGCTGTTGGCCGAACGCTAATGACGAGAGAGCAGGACAACACAAAGGAGCGAACGACATGACAACAGAAACAACCCGCACCGATCTCATTTCGGGGTCTTACATTCTGCGCCTTCCGAGCACGGGCGGTTCGTCTCAAAAGATATCGGTCTGGGAAATCATTATCCCCTCCATCGTGCTGCTTGGGGCCATTCCCTTTGCAATCAGCTCCATGTTGGGCGTTCGATGCCTTATGGCGGGCGCGCTTTTTATTCTTTTCTTTACGCTTCGCCGTTCCGCCGCTCTACCCATTTTTGCTCTTATCTACCTCGCTGTTCTGGGCGGCGTGCGCCGCAACCTCATCCCCCTGATGGGAGAGTTTCATGTAGATCCGCTGCTCACCGTCATCCCTGTCGTTATAGGCCTCATTGGCTTTGGTAAGCTCCTGGCACGCCAAATTCCGCTGGATAACCCCATCGCCAAAACACGCGCCTTGCTGTTGGGGCTCATGTTGACGGTTGGGTTGCTCAACCCTATGCAAGGCAGTGTGATAGTGGCCTTAGGCGGGGCGATGTTTATGGTGATCCCTATCCTCTGGTCGTTTGTGGGTCGTGATCTGGGAAACCGCCGCACGGTTCAGCTGCTTTATGCGGTTGCTCTCATTGTGGCGCTGTTTGGCGCCTTCTATGGCATCTATCAAACGCTCTACGGCTTCACAAAAGGTGAACAGATCTGGATAAGTCGCGACCCCAGCTACAATTCCATCAATGACGCCGACGCCAAACGCCCCATGTCCTTTTTTACCTCTACTGGGGAGTACCCTCTTTTCTTAGCTATCTGCTTTGTTATCGCTTGCGCCTTTATCCTCTCCGGGCGTTTTTGGACTTTGGCCTTCCCTCCCCTGCTCTTGGCGGGGATTCTCTATAGCGGGGTTCGAGCACCTATCGTCCTCTCGCTGATGGGGCTGGTGGTGCTGTGGGGCGTGCGGGGTCGCTCCATCACCAGCTGGATTCCACGGCTTGCGTTAGCGGCGGTGCTCGGCATCACCGGACTTGTTTACGGCATAAAGCATGCGCAAAATCTCGCGATGAACTCCAGCCAGCAAGCTCTGCTGAATCATCAAGTTGAGGGTCTCTCTAACCCTACCGACCCCAATAGCTCCACAGCCGGCATTCATGCGGCCTCCGCCCTTTACGGCATCACCTCGAGCCTGCAACACCCCATAGGTATTGGGCTGGGCGCCATTACCCTTTCCGGATACCAGCTACATAGCAGCTCGGCAGGCCCCGTAGTCGCCACCAACATGGAGGTAGACTGGTCTAACATGTTTTTGGCGTTGGGGCCGGTAGGCGGAATCGTCTATCTCCTTTTCATTGGGGCCACGCTCTGGTGTGCCTTTAAGGTCTGGCATCGCACGCGAGCGTTGACCACATTGGCCATTCTTGGCGTTCTGGTTACATCGCTTAATACCTGGCTTAACGGAGATAACTACAGCACCTGTATGCTCATCTGGTTCAGTATCGGCGCGCTGGAAAGGGAGTATATGCTTCTACAGGCGCAAAAGACCTCATCGCCGAAAACCGCATCTATAGCAAGTGTGTCTACGAGTTCAAGCACTTAACGATGCGTCCTGAAAAGATCGGGTGGTGGAGCTGTAGAGCCTATAAAAGGCGGTGGAAGTTGTTGGCGCGTCTGCTGAAAGCGCTCAACTTTCTTCTGTATAAGGCGGTGCTGCCTTACGAGGCCGAGATCTCCCCCGACATTGAGCTGTGTCACTATGGGATCGGGGGTGGTCATTCATCCGAACGTGAAGATCGGCCGTCGAGTCAAAATCTTTCATGAGGTCACTTTGCAACGAGCACCTGGATCGGGTCGCCCTATTACATTGAGATCGGCGACGATGTGATGATCGGGGCAGGTGCCAAGATCATCGCAAAGCCGGATCGAGGTCTGCGCATCGGCAACGGCGCCCAGATTGGAGCCAACGCCGTGGTGACGCGAGATGTGGCGGATGACGAGACGGTGGTGGGCGTTCCGGCCCGACCCCTTAAAACGAAATCCGCCCACAACGAGCCGACATCTTAGAGAGGGTTCGATCATGCATATTGCCCTAGCCCTTCATCGCATTCGCAAAAACGATGGTCATGGCCGAGTGAACTACGAGGTCATCCGCGGCGCTCTGCGTCATGGCCATAAGGTTACTGTGTTGGCTGCAGAGGTCGCTCCGGAGCTTCTGGAACATCCCAACATCTCTTGGGTGCGGCTGACCTGGTCTAAGCGCTACACCACCCTCATTGGCAACGTGTGGTTTGCGGTGAAAAGCACCTCCGTTCTTAAAAAACAGCGATCTCATATTGATGTCGTTAAGCTGAACGGCTTCACAAGCTTCTACCCTGCCGATGTCAACGCCGTGCACATGGTGCACGAAACCGCCTCGCGCTCTCTTGGTGCAATGCCAAACGTGCCCCAGCCCCTTTTCAAGTCGCTCTATCGCAAGCTCTACATGAAAAGCAGCGCAGCCCTCGAACGCCGAGCGTTTCAACAGGCGAAGGTGCTTGTAGCGGTATCCGAAAAGGTGAAGGAGGAGCTTCTGACACATCTAAAGCTTCCGCCAGAAAAGGTGCGAACCATTGTCAACGGTGTGGATACTCTCGAGTTTTGCCCAGGCCACCAAGCGAGAACGGCTTTGGGCTTGCCCGAAAACGAGGTGCTCGGCCTCTTTGTGGGAGATATACGCACCTACGGAAAAAACCTCGATACGGTGCTGAAAGCGTTGGCGCTGGTGCCAGAGCTCCATCTTGCGGTGGCCGGCGATACGAAAGGAAGCCCCTTTCCCGCCCTCGCACAGCAGCTGGGAGTCGCCGACAGGGTCCACTTTCTCGGTTTTAGACGCGATATTCCCCAGCTGATGCGAGCCTGCGACCTGTTTGTTTTTCCCTCACGCTACGAGGCCTGTTCCCTGGTTCTGTTGGAGGCGATGGCCTCGGGACTGCCCATCGTTACCGCCCAGACGGCCGGAGGCTGCGAGCTGATGACTCCTGAAAGCGGGATGGTTTTGCCCGACCCCAACGATGTCCAAGCGTTGGCACAAACGCTTTGTAACCTGCTTGTCGATCGCGAACGCCTGCGGGCCATGGGCCGCGCCGCTCGTGCCATCGCGGAACAGCATACGTGGGAGCTTATGGCCGATCGGTATGTGGCTCTCTTTGAGGAGCTTTGTGCGCAATGAAACGCCTGCTCTGCATCGCTACGGCAGGAGGAGGGCAGGACGCCATCCGTATCCGACGCCTCACCGAAGGCATCGCCGCAGAGTGCACCTATTACGATGTAGACCGCAAGCTATCCCGCAAAGCGGCCCTGCGCCAGGTACGCCAGCTGCTGCGCTCCAAGCCGTGGGATCTGGTCTATCTAGAAGGAACGGGCATTGCCGGAGGCTTGCCCCTCATTTGGGAGGCTCGCACCAGAAGACTGCGCTATATCGTCTCCTCAGGCGACCCTGTGGGCGGCTTTTTTCTGGTGACCCAAGGTCGCCTTCACGGCTGGGTTTTCGGAGTCTATGAAAAACTTCTCTACCGGCACTGCGTGGGTTTTATCGGCTGGACCCCTTACCTTACCGGTGTCGCCCTGCACCTCGGAGCGCCAAGAGGCATCACCATTGAGGGAGCGGTAGACCTCTGTCGTTTCACCGTGCCCTCCGCGTCCCAACGTCAGGAGGCGAAACGCGCTCTGGCCATCCCCCCGCACCATCTGGTGTGCGGCGTCGTCGGTAGCCTCAACTGGACGGAGCGTCAGCGCTACTGCTATGGGCTTGAGCTCATAGAGACCCTTAAACTGCTGAAACGGGCAGACGTTACCATGCTGATCGTGGGAGATGGAAGTGGGCTAGAGCGACTGCAAGCGGCCGTGCCCGCTTCCCTGCAGGAACGCGCCCGGTTTACGGGCCGCCTACAGCCAGACCAGGTGCCTTGTGCGCTTCACGCCATGGACATCGGGTTCATTACCCAAACGTTGGACAAGCTGGGCAGCTTCCGGCTCACCACGAAGTTACCGGAGTATCTGGCCTCGGGGGTGGCTGTGGCCATGAGCCCCATCCCTGGCTACTACGACTATGTGGAACCCGCCGGTTGGCCGCTTCCCCCCTACCATCCGACCGATCCGGCATTTCATCGTGCCTGTGCACAATGGCTTGACGCACTTTCATGGGAGGAGGTGCAGGAGCGCGCCGCGCACGCGCGCCCCATCGCTTTGCGCTTCGACTACCAAACCGCCAATGCGCGATTTCGCCGGTTCGTGGAGGAGCTGCTGGCTTAACGTTTTGTGGCTTGCACTCTCTTTGTAACCCTTCCATAGCGGTAAGCCTCTCCTCCCTCTCTCTTGAGGTATTTTATATCCGTGATCGGTAATCATCTGCTTTCTAAAGAGCGCTACGAGCGCCTCGTTCATCAATTCGCTGCTTGCAGGGTACTCGTGGTTGGGGACATCATGGCCGATGAGTATCTGCGCGGCCAAGTTCGTCGGATCTCGCCCGAAAGCCCGGTGATGATCGTGGAGGTGCAAAAGGAGGAGATCAAACCCGGTGGTGCCGCGAACGTCGCCAACAATTTACATGCTTTGGGAGCAAAAGTCTACCTTGCCGGCTTCATTGGAGAGGATGAAATAGGCAAAAACCTTGTGGACACTATCCAAGAGGCGGGCATCTATATCAATGCGGTTCTCGTTGATCCCTCTCGGCCAACCACGCGCAAAACGCGCATCATCGCTCAGCATCAGCAGGTGCTGCGGGTTGACAGGGAACGAACCCATGAGGCGCCCCTCCCTCTGCAGGAGCAACTCGCCCTTCAGGTAGGCGAAAGCTTGCATCAGGTGGACGCGGTCGTCCTCTCCGACTATCGCAAAGGGGCCCTGTCACCCCATACCATATCCACCATCATGGCCTCGGCAAAACGTTTTTCGCTTCCGGTAATCGCTAACCCAAAGCCGGCTTCCGCACACTGGTTCTCCGGTGCGACCGTTCTTTCCCTCAACCAAGCGGAAACCGAAGAGCTGGCCGGCCCGATACCCCTCCAAGATCACGAGTTAGCCACCTATGGCGCCCAGCTGCGCGCACAACTTCAGGTTGATATCCTCGTCACCACTCTCGGGCCTCGCGGTTTGGCTTACTGGTGCAAAAGCGGTGAGCATTGCCACGTTCCCGCCCATGCCATTGAGGTGTACGATGTGGCAGGCGCGGGCGACACCACTATCAGCGCGTTCACTCTTGCCCTCCTCTGCGGCGCCACTCCGTTGGAAGCCGCCTGTATCGCCAACCATGCAGGGGCCTGTGCGGTTCGGAAGGTGGGTGTTGCCACCGTTTCACCTGAAGAGCTGCTCGACGATTGGGACCAAAGATAAAAGAGATAGCTGTATAAACCCTACTCTACTTTTCCGAAAGGCGATAGATGGCCGACCCTACTTCTAAACGTCGCATCCTTCTAATAGGGATGGGATGGTTTCCTGAGCAACCTGGTGGGCTAAACCGCGTCTACTATGAGCTGTTTAACCGCCTACAGAGCCACTACCCAACAGAACTTACTCTTAGAGGGCTTGTGGTCGGGACGGACAATGTGGCGCAGCAGACCAAACAACAGGCCATTGCCTATGCAGACGCACAGTGCTCCGTGCTGAAGCGCCTTTTGGCAGCCCGTCGAGCCATTCGGGAAGCCGTTCAAACGTTTCAGCCGGATGTCGTTGTATCCCATTTTGCTCTCTACACGTTTCCGGCCCTTGATGTGCTTCAGGGAAAGCCTTTCGTGTTCCATTTTCACGGCCCTTGGGCGCTGGAAGGCGGCGCGGAAAAAGAGCACGGCCTCACGATACGCCTCAAAAAAAGCCTTGAACGCGCGGTCTATAAAAAGGCGCAGCACTTCATTGTGCTCTCAAAAGCCTTTCAAGAGATACTTGCAGACCAGTACGAGATCGCAAAAGAGCGCATCCACATTATCCCCGGTGGCATTGATCTAAAACAGTATGCCTCCCCAAATCTAACGAAACAGGAGGCGCGTAAGCAGCTGAATTGGCCTCAGGACAGAAATATTATTCTCGTGGTGCGCCGCCTGCAGAGGCGGATGGGGATTGAGCTGCTGCTGCAGGCTATCGCCCACTTAAAATCGCGTTACCCCAACCTCCTTGTGCTGGTTGCGGGCAAAGGGCCTTTGCGCCAAGAGCTCGAGGCCCTGATCCATCAGCTCCAGATAGAAGCGCATGCGCGCCTGCTGGGTTTTTTACCCGATGAACAGCTTCCAATAGCCTACCGAGCCGCGGATTTCACCGTGGTGCCTACCCTTTCGCTTGAAGGTTTTGGCCTCATCACCATCGAATCGTTGGCGGCAGGCACCCCCGTGCTCGTTACCCCCGTGGGAGGCCTGCCGGAAGTCGTGCGTCCGTTTCGCCCCGAATGGGTTACCGAAGCGGCAACGGAGGAGGCCTTAACCGAGAGGCTGCAACGCATTCTGTCGGGGGATATCGCCTTTCCGAGTCCTGCCGAGTGCCAAGCGTACGTGCAGCAGCACTACGACTGGTCGGTTGTGCTTCCGCGCATACTTCAAGTCTACGACATGGCCATCCAATCCCACCGCCTTCAGTAAATTCGTAAGACAGTAAGGCAGATCGCTTGCTTTGGCGGGAATGGCGGTAAAATAGAGGGGAGATCTTTAGGGAGGTATGAGCTGAGAATGCCTGAGCCGGTGAAAGTGACCGTTTTTGACGACGGGCCCATTGAAATCCAGGGGCCTGTCACCGTGTACAATGAATTCGGCAAAGTGATCGCCACTTACGACGAAGAGGAGACCCTCTATCTCTGCCGATGCGGCCACTCTAACGACAAACCCTTTTGCGACGGCAGCCACGACGATACGGGCTTCTGTCATAAAGTGCGCCCGAAAGAAGAGTAAGCTCCTGTTTTACAGTATCCTATGCAAGTCGTTCAAATAGGTATCTCCCCCTGCCCGAACGATGTTTTCATCTTTGGCGCGCTGATGCTGGGCAAGGTGGGATGCGAAGGACTGCAGTTCCGATTCGATCTGCAGGACGTGGAAACGCTCAATCAGGCTGCGCAGCAAGCGGTCTTCGATGTCGTGAAGATAAGCTGCGCTGCCTACCCCTTCTGTCAAGAACAGTACACCATCTTGCCCGCTGGTGGGGCGCTGGGGCGCGGTGTAGGGCCGCTGCTGCTTTCGACGGACGGCCAGTGGCAACCAGAACGCGTCACCTTGGTGCCAGGAGAGCATACCACGGCGAATCTGTTGCTCGACTTCTACGCGAAGCGGCCTTTGCCGAAAATCTACCTACCTTTCGACAGGCTCTACAACGCCTTGTGCCGTGGAGAGGCCACTCAAGGCGTGGTGATCCACGAAAAGCGTTTCACCTACGCCCGCGATGGCCTGCATCTTATTCAGGATCTGGGAGCTTACTGGGAGCAACACACGGGCTATCCGATCCCCCTGGGAACGATTTTGGCACGGCGGAGCCTAAACCTTGCTTCGACCTTTACCGACCTTATTCGAGCAAGCCTGCGCTACGCCTATGCCCACTACGAGGAGATATTCGATCTTTGTAAACAGCATGCTCAAGACCTTGAGGACGAGGTTATCGCCTCGCATATCCAGCTCTATGTGAACGACTACTCCGACGACCTTGGCGAGGAAGGCATGAAAGCCATTGACTACCTGGTGCGCTACCAAAAAGCGCCGTCCCCGCCAATAGCGCCTAGCGAAAAACCTGAAGTGAAAGGATAGAGAAACACCGTGCGAATCGCCTGTTTTGATTGCTTTAGTGGCATCAGTGGAGATATGATATTGGGCGCCCTGCTTCATGCGGGTGTAGACCCGCAAGCTTGGCGTGCCGCCTTAGATCAGCTGCAGGTGCCTGGTTACGACATCGCCATCTCCACGGTAAAAAAGCAGGGCATCTCGGCGGTGTCGGTGGAGGTAAAACTCCATGAGGCTGATACCGGTCATGGGCGCCACCTTTCCGACATCGCCGAAATACTGGAGCGAAGCCAGTTGCCGGAGAAGGTTCGCCATCGGGCTCTTGCGGTTTTTACCCGTTTGGCCAACGCGGAGGCCAAAATCCACGCCACTACCCCCGAGGCCATCCATTTCCATGAGGTGGGTGCGGTGGATGCCATTGTGGATATTGTGGGCGCTTGCATTGGGCTGGAGATGTTGGGTGTGGAAAAGGTCTACTGCTCTCCCCTGCCCTACAACAGCGGCTGGGTGGAGTGCGCACACGGCCAGATGCCCGTGCCGGCACCGGCTACTCTGGAGCTGTTAAGCGGTTTTACGCTTCGTTTCGATCCCCGCAACGAGGAGCTTATTACCCCCACGGGTGCCGCCATTTTGGCGGAGTTTGTGGAGAGGGACGCCCAAGGCCATGTCCTTGGCTTTCCTCCGCTGCGCCTGCTGAACGTAGGCTATGGTGCTGGCAGAAGAGATACCGAGCAGCCAAACCTGCTGCGATTGTGCCTCGCCGAAGAGCTTACCCCCGCTGACCTTGAAAGGGCAGGTCATACGCTTTGATGGGCTTGTTTTGCTCAACAGCCCTCGCGCACCGAAGGGGTGTCCACACGCCCACATCTCTCCAAACCTCTCTTAGGCCGCCTTCCGTTGCTCCTGAGGATAGGCCTGCTTGCCGATCAGCTCGAAGAATTTGGTAACGACCGCCGGATCAAAGTGATGCCCAGACTGATCGCGCAGATACTCCAATACCTTCTCTTCCGGCCACCCTTTGCGGTATGGTCTATCGGAACGAAGAGCATCCCATACGTCCACTACCGCAAAGATGCGAGCGGCCAACGGTATCTCCTCCCCGCGAAGCCCGCGCGGGTAGCCACTGCCGTCCCAACGTTCATGATGGCAGTAGGGAATATCTAAAGCCGGGCGTAAGAAGGGAATGGAGGAGAGCATCTCGTAGGCATACTCCGGATGACGCCGCATGATCGCCCACTCCTCTTCCGTTAGTGGGCCGGCTTTATGGAGAATGCTATCCGGAATGCCTATCTTTCCAATATCGTGCAGTAAAGCCCCCCATCGCACATAAAGAAGCTGACGGTCGGAAAAGCCCATCTGTTCGGCCAAACGCAGCGAGAGCTCCGTCACGCGTTGGCTATGCCCTTCCGTCTCCTTATCGCGCAGATCGAGAATGCGCGACCATCCCTCGATAGTCGCACTGTAGACTCGTTCGAGATGCCGATAGAGCCGTTGCCTCAACCGCTCTGAAGGGAAACAAGCCGGCATCTCCGCCGCCGAAAGCAGCTCAGCAAGCTCCTCCTCCAACGCCATTGCCTCGTAATGGGTTACCCGGTTGCGGCCCAGATGTTTCGAAATGTAGAGCGCCTGGTCGGCCTCTTCAACAAGCTCGTTCACATCCTTCACCTCATCGCATAGGGTAGCGACCCCGCAGCTTGCCGTTATGGGGCGTAAAAGCCATGGGTATCGCTCCACGGCACATCGCAGACGCTCTGCAAGGGATGTGGCTGTGTCTTTGTCGGTTTGGGGCAGTATTACCATGAACTCTTCTCCCCCATAGCGTCCTAGCACATCCCCGGCCCGGAGCTGGGCCTGTAAAATGGAGGCTAGCTTTTGGAGCACAAGATCGCCTTGCAGGTGACCAAAGGTGTCGTTATAGGCCTTGAAATGATCTACATCCACCATCACCAGTGAGAGCGGTTGCCGACCTCTACGGGCCTGCCAAAAGAGTTCATCCAGCTGCTCCCTCAAGTACCGCACATTACCCACCCCTGTAAGGAAGTCGGTGGCGGCCTGTTTTTCAAGCATCCTTCTTTGAAAGCGCAGCTCTATCTGACTCATAATCTGTCGGGCTAGCGCCAGGAGGGCCTCCTGTTGGGCTTTGCGTAACCTTCGTGGCACGGTGTCTAGAACGCACAGCGTTCCTAACGCATAGCCATCGGAGGTGATAAGCGGAGCACCGGCATAAAAACGAATGTAGGGCGGGCCGATTACGAAGGGGTGTTGCTGAAAGCGAGGGTCTTTACGCGCATCGGGCACAACGAGCAGACGGTGAGAGAGAATGGTGTAGTTGCAGAAGGCCAGCTCGCGCGGTGTCTCCTGCACCTCCACGCCTAAGCGCGCTTTAAACCACTGCCGATCGCGATCAATAAGGCTAATGAGACTAATGGGTACTTTGCAAATCTGAGCGGCAAGTAGCACAAGGTCGTCAAACTCGCGTTCGGGCAATGTGTCGAGCAACGCATAGTGATACAACGCACACAGTCGAGCCTCTTCGTTCCAAGGAAGGGAAACCGATGCTGCCATCTCTGTACATCTCCATCAGCAAAAGTTGGTTGCAGGGCAGCAAGGCCACCAAACAACGATGCGGCGCGGCATCGGGTCAATGAGGTTATTTTTGGCAGGCAAGGAGAAAGACTTTAGGAGGAGAAGCCAAAACACGGTAACCTTGCGGAAAGCGCGCCCGGAGAGACTCGAACTCCCGACCTACAGGTCCGCAACCTGTCGCTCTATCCGCTGAGCTACGGGCGCACAAATTGGCGAGAGGCACCGCTAGTATACTGAGTAGTTCCTGAAAATGTCAAGGGTTGTGGCTTAATAGGCTATTTCCTTCCCAACTTCAATGAAGACCGCACGAACCCTTCAAACGTATTTAGATAGGGACTTGGCGCTACGAAGCCCAAGGCACAACACAACAACACAGGGCAACTTATAATAACGCCGATTTTAGAACGAAAAATCACAATAAAGTAGTTGACAAGTATCTACCTACAATAGTATACTTGTTGCATCCTAGGGCGCTCCGCCCCACGATGGAAGGAGACATGGTTTCTTATGAACTTACCGGCGTTCGCATCACCGATTTGGGCAGAGAAAAGCCCCACTCAGCCTCAACCGCAGCCGAAACCTCCTGCCCCACGGCAGCCAAAACCTCATCGCCCTCTTCGCCTCCTTGTGTTCAGCTTTACCGTGCTCGTGGCCCTAGAAGCCGGCGTTGTACTCGACCAAAAGGTCTTTCAGCTCCATGCCTCTCTCCTGCCTCTCTCGGCTCCTTCCACAACCCCAAATGCTTCCGTTCGTCTCTGCACTGCCGAGGCCAAACGTCAAGAGGGATTCGTATCGGTGACGGGGAGCTTTCAAAACCTAACTCCCTACCCCCTGCACCATGTGCAGGCCGTTGTGGAGCTGCTGGATTCGAAAGGTCTGCCACTCGACGTCGAAACGGCCCCCATTGTGCTCGACCCCGTTCTGCCCTATCAGAAAGCGCCTTTCCATATCATCGTTGAGGACTCGCGTTACGCTGTTTCCTGCCGCATACGCTTTCGTACCCCGTTCGGCCCCATGCTCGACTAGAGCGTGTAATTGAGAGCTCCCATCTCGCCTGTAGAAGCGACAGTCTCCTAGAGGGCTTGACACGCCGATAGCACAGCATGTATAATGCCTAAACATCTGACGATCTGATGATTGGAGTTCTAACATCGAACCCATCCAACGCCGACAACTGGTTGAACAGGTCATTCAGCGTCTTCGGGAAGGCATCGCCAACGGCGAGTACCCTGTGGGAAGCCGTCTGCCCGCGGAACCGGAGCTGATGAACGCCTTGCAAGTGGGGCGCTCGACCGTGCGAGAGGCGATTCGCGCCCTCGCCCACTCCGGCCTACTGCAGGTAAAGCAAGGCCAGGGCACTTTTGTCTGTGCCCTCCCTCAGGAACAGGAGACCCTTACCGAGCGCCTTCGGCGCGCCCATATCGTGGAGGTCTATGAGGTACGGCGAGCGCTTGAGCCGGAAAGCGCCCGCCTGGCCGCTATTCGCCGTAATGAAGCCCAACTCCAGCGTCTCACCGACCTTCTTGCGGAGCGGGAGCGCTGCCGCCTCCGCAACGACGCTCAAGGCCTGCTCGAAGCCGACATCGCATTTCATATTACCATTGCAGAAGCTGCCGGAAATGGGGTTTTTGTGGACCTCGTCCGCTCCTTTCTAAGCGTCCATCGCGAAGCGCTGTGCGACGTTATCGCCCTCTCCGGCACCACAGAACAGCAGGCGCGTCTGCATGAACAGCTTGCCAAAGCCATCGCCCTGCAGGACGAAAAAGCCGCCTATAGGCTTTCAGCGAAACTGCTCGATTCGATTCTTCAGGTGCATCAACAGCAGGCGCCCCTCTACCAGGAGGTATCCTTGTGACCGAGGCGAGTAGCATGCCGTCGCAGATAACCGACATCTACCTCGTAGGGCTACGCACCGATGGGCGCAGCGAAGTGCCCAACTTCTACACCTTCCTGCTGGAACAGGACCAGGAGTTGCAGCCTCTGCTTCTGGAAGATCAGGTGATACTTTTCACTCACATCGAGTTGGCCCCACAGGCCTTTGCGTTGGCCGACATACCGGTGCAGTTTCGCCGCCCGCTCTCCTTGGAAAACGTCTATCTCATAGATGCTGCGCGCACCCTGCATTTGCTAGCCTATCATGATGAAGACAACGAGCAGGTCATCGCGAACTTCTTAGACTGGTGCGCCCGCACCCTTACTGCGCTCGGCATCCCGCTTCCACCCGCGTTCGACGTGTTGGCCGACCTCGGCAAACACGTGGATCAGTACCGTGTCTACGGAGATTTTCTCAGCAAAGAGCCTTACCGTCGAGAGCGCGCTATAGATGGCGTTCGATGGTGCCTGGGCACCATTTTCTCTTTGGCGCGAATTTTAACGAAGGAATAGACAGCTCCATGCCTCACAAAAACCCGTGGCGCCCGGCCCGTTCGGCGAAAGAGCAGTTTAACCGACAAGCGGCCCATTACGATGCCCGCTGGAACAGCTGGAGTGCGGAGACGCTAGCCACCCTCGTTCGCCTCGCCGAGCCGCAACCGCACCACGTGGTTCTCGATGCGGCCACAGGCACCGGCTTCACTGCCCTTGCCATTGCGCCCTATGTACAGCACATCGTTGGCGTTGACGTTTCGGAAGCGATGCTCGTACAGGCGGCACATCAGGCCCGTGAGAGAGGGCTAACTAACATAGAGTTCCACCTGGCCTCCGTCGAACAACTTCCCCTACCCAACGACTCCTTTCACCGGGTTACCTGCCGCTTGGCGGCGCACCACTTTACCTCGGTGCCGGCCTTTCTGCGGGAAGCGCACAGAGTGTTAAAGCCCCAAGGCTACTTGCTGATCGCGGACACGACGGCCCCAGCAAACTTAGCGGCGGCAGAGTGGATGCAACAAGTGGAGACGCTTCGTGACCCCTCCCACGTTCGTAACTACACGGAGTTGGAGTGGCGGCAGATGCTCTATCGCGCAGGCTTTCAAACCGATGTCTGCGAGGTGAAAACAGAGGCCATTCCGCTGCGCTTTTCGGAATGGGTACACAAGGCCGGCTGCACGGAGGAGCAGATAGCGCAACTGAGGTCTCTGTTTGAAACCCATCTGCCCGATGAGGCCAAACAGTGTTTTTCCATTGCTGCAACGCCAGATGGAGATATCGCCTTTGCCTGGCCGCGTGTTCTTCTCCGTGCCTACAGGCACAATGAAGCATCTATCTCTACATCCTAAAGAAAGTGAGGTGATCGCCTTGCCAAAAACGATGTTCGAAAAAATTTGGGAAGCACATGTGGTGCGAGAGGCCGAGGGAGAGCCGACGCTGCTCTATATTGACCTACATCTCGTCCATGAAGTGACCTCTCCGCAGGCTTTTGAAGGTCTGCGATTGGCCGGACGAAAAGTGCGTCGTCCCGATCTCACCGTGGCGACGATGGATCATAATGTGCCAACCACCGATCGCAACCTGCCCGTGGCCGACCCCATCTCTCGCGCCCAGATGGAGACTTTGGAGCGGAACTGTAAGGAGTTTGGCATTACCCTCTACGGCATTCACAGCCGTCGTCAAGGCATCGTTCACGTGATCGGGCCGGAGCTAGGTCTTACGCAACCCGGCATGACGATTGTGTGCGGCGACAGCCACACCAGTACGCACGGCGCGTTTGGCGCCCTTGCCTTCGGCATTGGCACCAGCGAGGTGGAACACGTGCTGGCCACACAGTGCCTGCCGCAGAAACGCCCTAAAACCATGGAGATTCGCGTAGACGGCACTCTCGGCCGCGGCGTCACCGCCAAAGACGTGATTCTGGCCATCATCGGCAAAATTGGCACCGATGGGGCAACCGGCTATGCCGTGGAATACCGCGGGGATGTCATCCAGTCGCTCTCGATGGAAGGGCGTATGACCATCTGCAACATGTCCATCGAGGCCGGAGCGCGCGCCGGCATGATCGCCCCCGACCACAAAACGTTCGCGTGGCTTGAAGGGCGCCCCTTCGCCCCAAAAGGAGCCGAATGGGAACGGGCGCTGGCGTGGTGGCAAAGCCTGCCCACCGATCCCGATGCCGTATTCGATGCCACCGTCTGCCTTCAGGGCGAACAGATTGAACCCTACGTAAGCTGGGGCACCAGTCCAGAGATGGTGGTGCCCGTGTCGGGCTGCGTTCCCGACCCCGATCAGTTTGCCGACGAAGGAAAGCGCCGGGCAGCGGTGCGCGCCTTAGAGTATATGGGCCTCCAACCCGGCACCCCCATTCAAGAGATTCCGATAGACCGCGTGTTCATTGGCTCTTGCACCAATGGACGGCTTGCCGACCTACGCGCTGCCGCCGAAATTGTGCGCGGCAAACGAGTCCACCCGCGCGTGCGCGCGATGGTCGTTCCCGGCTCGACCGGAGTGAAACTGCAGGCTGAGGCAGAAGGACTAGACCGAATCTTCAAAGAGGCCGGCTTCGAGTGGCGTGAGGCCGGGTGCTCCATGTGTTTGGGAATGAATCCAGACATCCTCCAACCCGGTGAGCGTTGCGCATCAACCTCCAACCGCAACTTCGAAGGCCGACAGGGTAAGGGTGGTCGCACACATCTGGTGAGCCCGGCCATGGCCGCCGCTGCTGCCATTGCCGGCCATTTCGTTGACGTTAGAGAATGGGAGTAGGAAACGATGCAACCTTTTCGCAAAGTAACGGGAGTTGTGGCCCCGCTGAATCGGGTTAACGTGGATACCGACCAGATTATCCCAAAGCAGTTCCTCAAGCGCATCGAGCGAACAGGCTTTGGACAGTTTCTGTTTTACGATTGGCGCTACCTGCCGGATGGAAAGACGCCAGACCCCAACTTCGTGCTTAATGCCCCAGCTTATCAGGGCGCTACGATTTTGGTAACCGGAAGGAACTTTGGATGCGGCTCCTCTCGTGAACACGCCCCGTGGGCGCTTATGGACTACGGGTTCCGGGCCATCATTGCACCTTCCTTCGCCGACATTTTCTACAACAACTGCTTTCAGAATGGCCTTCTGCCCGTTCGCCTTCCCGAAGAGACGGTCGCCCAACTCTTGCGTATCGCCGAAGAGCGTCCGGGCTATCGGCTAACCGTAGACCTCGAAGCCCAAACGGTTTCCGACGAGGAGGGGTTCAGCGCAACCTTCGAAATTGACCCCTTCCGACGGCACTGCCTGCTGCATGGTCTGGACGACATCGGGCTTACCCTTCAGCACGAAGCCGATATCGCGGCCTTCGAGAAGCGCCGCCCTACTTGGCTTCGTGGTGTGGCAGCAGAAGCGCAAGAGAGCGGCGTCTCTTAGAGAGACGCAGAGGACAACAGAAACGGCTTGTTGGGGTCTACCAGCTAACGCTGGTAGACCTTTTAGCGATGAGCCGTGGTGTTGAGGGGCAGTATCTTGGCGGCCCGATCGGTCGCTATGGACGGGAGCGAGAGAGAAAGTCGGCCATCGTGGCAAAGAACTTCGGTCGTACCCGTTATCTTGCCGGTTATGGTATCCCACCACTGCACCTGATAGCGCCCATTCGGTAGCCCGTGCAGCACTGTGGTTGTGGCCTCCACAGGCGGAATGGGGTGGTTCTCATAGACGTTCAACCAGTTATAGGCCTTGTTCTGAACCCATAGCAGCGCCATTTTGCCGTTGGTAAGCGCATAGCAATCTAGCGGGGCATAGTGCCCATCGAGGTAGTTGGTCAGTATCATGGAGTGGAGGCTTAGCCAGTCACCATCCACAACGTCCAGAGTAATCGTATGATCTCCGGCAGGCACCTCGATACCGTAGTCTTTGTCGTAAGTGGCCAAATAGATGTTGTACTGAGGCTCAAACTGCGTCTCCTTATACTCTGGCTTTTGTCCGTTTTTGGGCGGGGCAGCAGGTAGATCGAACTCCGCCACGGGTTTGCCATCGAGGAGCACGCGTAGATTGGCGAAATTGGAAACTTGGTAGATGTGAAGGACGAATCGCCCCGGCCGGCTGAAATGCACATGGAAGGTGGGAACGCTTCGTAGATCGGGCTTACCTGGGCTAAAGAGATACGTTGGCAAGGCGCCCCCTATCACCGTGCCTGCCGATGTCAGCGTAAAGTTCTCCGCTGAACGTTCCCAACCAAGTTGCGGCGTGAAGACGGCATCGTAAAAAACGGGCTTTTGTCCCAATGTTTGTGGTTGATCGCAATTTGCTGGCTGCCAAGTGCCCTCTTGCCACGGTACCGAAGCGATGAACTTGGCGGGCGCGTCGAACAGAGAGTAGAGGTGCTTCGGGGCAACATAATTGTTCCACCACCAGATCATGGCGGTAGCGGCGTCGCCAGATACGATGGAAGACCATAGCGCGTTGTGGAGGTTTACTCCTTTGCCTTCTGGGTCGTATTTTGCATCAGACGATCGCCAGTCTATGCCGAACTCGGCCATAAAATGCGGTTTGCCGTATTTTCGATTTTCAAGGGCGTCCGTATGTACCACCGGCGCCCAATCGGGGATATTTCCGGTGCCGTAGTTATGCGTCATTGTAAAATCCACTTCCGGCAGCTGCCAGATGGCCGGGTTTCCGTAGGTGGTGCTAACGAGATGACGGTAGGGATCGGCGGGGTGGCCTGCGTCGGGTCCCATTCCTTTGAGATAATCGCCCATCATCTGCACCCAGCTGGCGGGTGGGTTGGCCTCGTTCCAAAACTCCCATCCGAAGAGATTCGTTCGCCAACCGTAGCGTGCCGCTAGATAGCGCAAGCGCTGCTGATAGTACTTTTGTGCTATGGGGTTGGTCCAAAAGTCGTCTGGTTTTTGACAGGGGCCGCCGTTGGCAGCGTTGTAGGGGTTTTGGGCCCACATGCCTTCATTAAAGTAGCCTCCGGTTGTGAACTCGCCATAGGTGCCCAAGCAGAGCATGACGTTCACATGGTACTTCGCAGCCAGATCGAGAATTCTATCCACCATCCAGGCGTTATCGAGCGCGTAGTAGCCCAAACCGTGCGTTCCTATAAAACGATCCTCCCCCTCTCCTGGCGGCGGGCCGCTCCATTCGATGTCGGTATGATGCCAATGAAACATCCAAAGCCGAATCCAGTTCCCTCCATGGGCGCTAAGATCGGCCAGCCAGCGGTTAAACTCGGTGGAACCGCCAGAACCCGCCCAGCACATGTCCTCTCCCACAGGGAAATAGGGCTTGCCGTTGGAGTAGGCAAAGAGAAAAGGATTGTGCGGATCGCGGCGGATGAATCCCGGCGAGCTTGAGGGCACGCAGGTAAAGTGAAGCAACGGCAGGACGACCGTGCCCGAGGCATCGTGCGCGGAGATTCGGCAGGTCCACCGTCCCACACGGTTCGGTGCAAAACGCACCATCCACACAGGAGCGCCGGTGGGCACCATCTGCTCTTCATTCCCCTGCATTCGGGTGGTAAAGGGCTGGTAGAGAAAACCGGGCACACGGAAATGCAGACCTTGCGGCCCTGTGAAATCGGCCTCTACATCGATCTCATCGGGGTCGAAAGGGTTTTTAGCGTCGGTATGAAGGTCGAGTGTTAGCTCATACTTTTCATAACAAGGCACCTCGGTGCGGTTAGGCGTCGCTGCCTTCAACGCAATGGCTTTGGCAGTGAGCGGGAAGCAGCAGAGGCATAAAGCCCCTATGAGCAAAGCTATATTCTTTTGCGATCGGTTCATACCCATAACATCCTTTCTCCATGCTAGCCTACATCACCGGCCCTAAAGTCCAGGGCGCAAACTCCTCCTCGCCAAGCCCTTGCAGCTCACTTTTCGTCTTCTTACCGCTAGCTACAGCGATCAACGCCTCGAAGATTTCGCGCGCCACATCCTCCATGGGAACGCCATCGAGGATCGCTCCAGCGTTGATATCCATATCCTCCTGCATACGTTCATATAGCGCTGTATTCGAGGCGATTTTGAGAACGGGAGTCGGCTTAAACCCAAGACATGAACCTCGCCCAGTCGTGAAGGCGATGAGGTTACAACCACCGGCCACCAAACCGGTGACAGAAACGGGGTCGTAGCCCGGCGTATCCATGAAAGTAAGCCCCTTTTTGGTGATGCGGGCCGCATAGGGATAGACTTCCACAAGCGGCGTAGAGCCCGCTTTGGCCACTGCGCCAAGCGATTTTTCATAGATGGTGGTAATGCCCCCTTTTTTGTTGCCGGGAGTGGGGTTCGCATCTATGGTCGCCCCCCAGACACCGGTATACCATTCCCACCAACGCATGAGGGCCACAAGCTTCTCGGCGACCTCTCTAGTGACCGCCCGTCGCGTCAATAGGTGCTCCGCCCCGTAGGTCTCCGTGGTCTCCGCCAGCACCCAACCGGCCCCTTGACGCACGAACATGTCTCCAGCCAAGCCCAACGCGGGGTTTGCGGTAATGCCTGAGTTGCCGTCGCTGCCGCCACAGTTGGTTCCAACGATCAGCTCGGAAACTGGGCAGTCGGTTCGGCGAGCCTGATTGGCGCGACGTAGCAACTTGAGGGTGGCTTCTACGCCGGCTTGAGTGGTTTTACGCACCCCTCCCGTCTCTTGAATAACGAAAATGGGGGGTGGCTCTACATGGCCTATCGCGATCTGGCCAGCGGGCACAAGCCCTGTGTTTTGCACCAACGCGTCCGGCTGATTCACTTCACATCCCAACCCCACCAAAAGGCATCCGCCCACGTTGGGATGGTTCGCAAACCCGGCCAAAGTGCGCTGCAGCTGCTTGTAGTCTTCGCCGCCCAAATGTTGCCCGCAGCCACTTTTATGGATAAGTGGAATGACCCCATCCACTTCCGGAAAATCGTGTAAGGCTTCGCCTCGAAAGTGGTCGGCAATGGCACGCACGGTGGAGGCGGAGCAGTTCACCGTGGAGATGATGGCCACATAGTTTCTCGTGCCCACACGCCCATCGGCACGGCGATACCCCCTGAACGAACGTCGCTCCGCTTCTCCCACGTAGTCAACCGTCGGCACCTCGGTACAAAATTCGAGAGGCAGTTGCAATGCGGTTTCGCCGCTTCCTTCCCCTTTCCCAAAGCCGAGGTTGTGGGTGTGCACCCAATCGCCTTGGGCGATATCTGCGGTGGCAAACCCGATGATCTGCCCATATTTGCGCAACGGCTCACCCACTCGGTGGTCTCTCACAGCAAGTTTATGCCCCGCCGGAATGTCATCTCGCAACAGGAACGTCCGCGCCTCATGCACGATCGGGGTTCCTTTCTCTAATGATCGGCGTGCCACGGCAACGTCGTCCTCTTCTCGCAAGAGAAGAGCGACCTCCTGCAATATCTGGGCTTCTAGGCGTTGTGTCAAAGCGAACTCCAGCGACGCGTATTTTTGGTTTACTATTCGCTGGAACGGCAGCGTCTTCCTGCTCGATGGGGTAAATCGCCTCTTCGCTTCGCGTATAATATTAGGCAACAGGTCACTCGTCGTTGCAGGGCTATCCTTGTTGCGTACACATCAACTACCCGAAATCTAATAGAGGAAAAAAGAGATTATGCCCGATATCGTGGAAGATTTAACCCCGGCACAGATCGTTGAGGAGCTTGACCGCTACATTGTTGGGCAGCAGAAGGCGAAACGCGCCGTGGCGATTGCGTTGCGTAACCGCTATCGTCGCCGCCTTCTCCCACCCGAGCTTCGGGATGAGGTCATTCCCAAAAACATTCTGATGATCGGCCCCACCGGGGTTGGGAAAACAGAGATCGCCCGCCGGCTCGCCACCCTAGCGCGCGCACCTTTCATTAAAGTGGAGGCCACCAAGTTTACCGAAGTGGGCTATGTAGGACGCGACGTCGACTCGATGATACGTGATCTGGTTCAGGTTGCGATGCGCATGGTGGAAGCGGAAAAGATGGCAGAGGTGCAGGAGAAGGCCATGGAGCGCGCCGTAGAGCGCATTGTGGACATCTTGCAACCCCTACCCAGCGCCAAGCGACGTGCCACCAAACAGGCAGAGGATATCGCTGCCGACGTGCGCCGCATGTTCAGCGAATGGTTCAGCGGTGCGCAAACCGGTGCCCGCTCCGCCCCATCCCCTTCTACCGCCTCACCGGAAACATCGTCGGAAACCTCCTCCGAAGAAGAGCGCGATCTAAAGCGAATCGAGCGCATTCGCGAGGTGCTGCGCCAACAGGTCGCCTCTGGCGCCCGCGATAACGAGATGATCACCATTGAGGTTGAGGAATCGCAAGGCCCTCCCTTCATGCAGATATTTTCCCCGCAGGGCATGGAGGAGATAGACCTCCAAAGCGCGCTTGGGAAGATCATGCCCCGACGCCACAAACAACGCCAAGTGACCATTGCCGAGGCGAAACAGATCTTCGCGCAAGAGGAGGCGCAGGCCTTAGTAGACCGAGAGGCCGTTGTGCGCGAAGCCATCGAGCGCACGGAGCAGAGCGGTATCATCTTTGTGGATGAGATAGATAAGATCGCCTCCACAGGGCGAGCTTCACAAGGCGGCCCGGATGTCTCGCGAGAAGGGGTGCAGCGAGATATTCTGCCCATTATAGAAGGCTCTACAGTCAACACAAAGTACGGCCCTGTGCGTACCGACCACATTCTCTTCATAGCCGCCGGAGCTTTCCATGTGGCGCGTCCCTCCGATCTCATCCCAGAGCTGCAAGGTCGTCTGCCCATTCGTGTTGAGCTAGAGAGCCTGAATGAGGAGGACTATAAGCGCATCCTAACGGAGCCACGGAACGCCCTTGTGCGCCAATACAAGGCCCTTATGGCCACCGAAGGCATCACCGTGGAGTTCACCGACGACGCCATTGCCGAGATCGCTAAAATGGCCGCCGAAGTGAATCGGCGCAGCGAAAACATTGGGGCGCGTCGCCTTCATACCATCATGGAGCGCGTTCTAGAAGATATCTCCTTCCGTGCACCCGACCTGCCAGAAAAACAGATCACCATTGATGCTGCGTATGTGCGCGAACGCCTTATGGACATCGTGCAAAACGAAGATCTCAGCCGTTACATTCTTTGAAGAAGGGCAGCCATGTTGGCTGCCCTCGGCGGGCTCCCTTCACTGTCATTGAAAGGGACAGCGTCCTAGTGCCCAGCGTATCCTCCTATCCCTAGAAACGCTTGCGATTGAACGGGCTTGACATTTTTAACTGTAGAGGCTATACTTAGATTCCCTTGCACAAGTTGCTACGACAGCAACGGAACGAGCTTGTCATGCTAGACTCATTTTGATGCGCGCCCACTTGCAATGGCGCAAGGCCCGCGAGCAGAGAACGCGGCTCGCTCCGCAAGAGATGTCTTGATAGGAGGATACCTAGTTCATGATCGTTCCCACCAAAGTGCTGTTTGAGCATGCCTACGGCAAATATGCCCTCGGCGCCTACAACATCAACAACCTCGAGCAGGCTATGGGGCTTTTCCGCGGCTGCATCGAATCGCAGGCTCCGTTCATCATCCAAATCAGCAAAGGGGCTCGCTCTTATACCGATAAGCGGATGCTCGAAGCCATTATTCGTGCGGCGGACGAGATATTCCCCGAAGCCCTCTTCGCCGTTCACCTCGATCATGGCGACGAACAGACGGCTTACGACTGCATCGAAAGCGGTTTCTACTCCTCGGTGATGATAGATGCTTCCCATCATCCTTTTGAAGAGAACGTGGAGATCACCCGACGGGTAGTGGAAGCTGCCCACCGCCGCGGTATCTCCGTGGAAGCGGAGCTAGGAATGCTGGGCGGGGTTGAAGAGGATGTGAAAGTAGATGAAAAGAACGCCTGCCTTACCGATCCCGATGAAGCCTATGAGTTCGTAAAGCGCACCGGCTGCGATTCCTTGGCCTGCGCTATCGGAACGAGCCACGGCGCCTACAAATTCTCCGGCTCCCAAACCATCCGTTTCGACCGACTTGCGGAAATTCAAAAGCGGCTTCCCGGCTTTCCCCTCGTCATGCATGGCTCCTCCTCGGTTCCGCAAGAGGAGGTAGACCGTATTAACGCAGCGGGCGGTTGCATTAAAGGGAGCAAAGGGGTAGACCCAAATCAGTATCTGCCCGCAGCGAAACTGGGTGTCTGTAAAATCAACATAGATACCGATGGGCGTTTGGTTTGGACGCGCGTGCACCGCGAGTATTTCCGAGACCATCCCGCCGAGTTCGACCTTCGCGGCCCCGGCAAAATCTTTATGGCGGAATATGCCAAATTCATTGTAAGCCGCAACCAGTTGCTTGGTTCAGCCGGACAGCTTGAGGCTGCACGGGATCACGCGCTTTCTAGTCTCGCGGTCGTGCGTTAACAGCAACGACCCATTTCCCGTAGACATCCCCGCCCAGGCTTTCGTGTTGAGAGCCTGGGCCTTTTGCTTATCGAGATAAGGAAGCCCGCTTTAGAAATTGTCCAGTGGGGACAGATAGGGATGGCGTGGAGGAAACATCTGCCCTAAAAGCGCTTGGGTCTCTGGGTTGGAAGGCGACAATCTCCCCTCCTCGCAGGCCTGCAAAGCACCCGTCGTGCCTACAAGCACCTGCACCCAACTTTGAGCCGTGCCCACTGCACGTTGCCGATGTTGCTCGTACCTCTCTTCCGATATGCTCTTAACAACACTCGTAGCGCCATTCAGATGTAGCTCCACATACTGCATGGAGGGCTGCGGATAGGGGTCGTACAGCTTTAGAGCCAACGGAAAATCGCTTCTTACGGCGTCCCAATTTGCCTTTAAGGCCTCCAGCACCTGGTCGAAGCGAATAACGCGCGCCATACAGTTGAGCGCCCGCTCTTGCGACTTAACGTAAGGCGCTAAACCGCTTTCGGCTAGCTCATGGTGAGTGGTGGAGTATTCAACTATCTCCGTGCGGCGCTGACGCGCTAAATATCCTATGAAGGCGCTTTGTGCCTCGGGCGTTGGCGCATAAAGCTCTTGGATCTGCAGAGTAGGTAGTCTTGCACGCTGCGCCCCTATTTCCACGCTTCCCAAGCGATAGTCATAAAACAGCCATCCCTTCAGTCGCCCCAACTCGTCGAAATAAAGGTACCCACCGGGAAGTCGCTCAATGAGGCGGCGCCAGCGCAACGCGTCGCGCTGCAGGCGCAAAGTTTTTCCCGCTGCTACGGAAGGGAAGGTCGCTGCCAGCAACTCCGCATCGTTCACTTCAACCTTCCGAAGTCCCCTGCTTGCCGGGGCTGGCGGCAACGCCTGTCGGTCTATCTGAAAACAGGTGGCGCAACCGATCGTTTCCCAGCCCCGCCTTTGGTAGTAGAGGGCGTTAAGAGGCAGGAGGGCAGCCAAGGCAAACCCCCGTTCCTTCAGCGTATCGTAGGCAAAGTTCAGTAACCGAGTCGCTAAGCCTTGGCGTTGAAATTCCGGCAATGTGGCCACCCCAGCAATACCGGCAAGCTTCACCTGCGCCTGCCCTATCCAGCAGAGATGCTCCGACAGACTTAGGCAGCTGACCACCTGCCCCGCTTTGCGCACCACCAACTTGTTCTCTGGCGCTATGTGAGGATCGGCGTAAAAGATCGGTCGCGCTACGGCAAAGTTCATCCCAAACGCTTTGCACATTACGTGCAATACGGCGTCTAGCTCCTCTGGCCGAGCGCAACCGATTGTCTCCATCGCGTTTTTCTAGAACGTTAGGGTGAAGGGGAGGTTGTCGAGGGCACCAATTCAACATGGTGCGTGGTGGGTAAAGCAGCCAAACGCTCTTGTGCCACAACCTCAGCTTCCTGCGAATCCAGCGCGTCCATCTGCTGGTGTATGGCAGGAGGAACCTCCAAGCCGTTGGCGTTCGGCACTTGAACCACACGCCACCTCTGGAAATGGAGAGCGACATGGCGATTGGCAAGATCGAGCACTTTTTGAGCCTGCGCGCAGGTAGGCAGCATGGGAAGCGCGGCAAGGTCTATCCCTTGGGCAAGCTCTTGTGGGGTCAGCTGCGCCACGTTCTGCCCGTCCACCTTCAGCGTATAGGCGGCGGCAGTAAGCCCTGTAACCTTTAACTGATAACGGTTCAGCTCGTTTTCCACATCGCTGCAGGAGAGTGCAAGCAAGGTAGCGGGGTTCTTATTCGGATCGCGATCGAACGGCCACGGCAAAGAGTTATCGGTTTCATCAAACGACACGGTGCCGTTTGTCGTCTGAAGGTGGGTTATGTGGGTATTTTCAGCATGGGTCAGCTGGCCGCTGTTGGCATCAATCTCGACATCCGCCACGGTGGAAGGAGCGTTCCAGGCCAACAGCACGGCCGAAGCCATTATCAGATGCCCACTGTAGTCGGGGTGAACTCTATCGGGGATAATGGTGAGAGCAAGTTTGGGGTCGGCCACGATGGCGCGCGCCAACAGGCTTACTAGCGGCGCGTTCGTATCGGCCAACACCAGATGGTACTCACGGGCAAGCTCTTTCACGCCCTCGTTGAAAGCCGTTAACACGGAGTTGTAGCCCCCAGGGAAATTGGGGGGACGGGTTACATCGTCGTAGGCCGGGGCGGTGAGCAACGTGATGCGGACGCCCGGCAGGTTTTTTTCCAGCGTTTCAATGATATGCCGATAGCCCTGAATAAAGGTCTGGTAGAGCTGTGGGCTGAAAGGCCGATAACCGGCATCGTTCATACCGAGGCAGATCGTCACCACCGTGGGTTTATAAGCCAGCACATCGCGCTTGAGGCGCAAATCAATAGGGCCTCCGCCCCCTCCGGTAACGCGGTCGCCGCCCCAACCTGAATTGATGAACGTGAAATGCTCTTTGGGGAAATGCGCCACGCAATACGTCTCGATGTAGGTGGTGTAGCGGCGTTGTTCGGTGATGCTATCGCCATAGAACACCACGCGATCACCGTTGTGCAGATAGAAAGGAGTTGGCTTATCCGCCCGAGCGATGGCGGGAAGAAAAGCACACAGCAGGCCGACGATGGCCATGTTGTGGAGATGACTCAAAAAGCGCACTTTCAGCTCCTTTACGAGAGTTTCTTTGATTTCTTAAGACTTAAGACCGCTGCGCACTAAGAATACGACGTTGTACAAAATCTGTGGTGAGTTCACCACGCCGATAGAAGGCGTTGTTGAGGATGCGCAATTGAAAACCGATGTTGGTTTTGATGCCCTCGATGCGCATCTCTTGAAGACAGCGCTGCATCCGCGCAATGGCTCCCGCCCTATCGTTATCCCAAACGATGACTTTGGCCAACAGCGGGTCGTAATAGGGTGGCACCATATATCCACACATAATATGTGTGTCTACCCGCACCCCATAGCCTCCTGGCAATACGACCTGCTCGATGCGACCGGCGGAGGGAGCAAAGTTGTTATCGGGGTCTTCGGCGTTGATACGGCACTCGATGGCGTGTCCTTGCCACCGAATCTCTTTTTGGTTGAAGGAAAGTTTCTCACCGGCAGCAATGCGAATCTGCTCTTTCACAATGTCTATTCCGGTCACCATCTCGGTAACGCAGTGCTCTACTTGAAGCCGCTTGTTCATCTCCATAAAGTAGAACTCGCCTCGACGATCTACCAAAAACTCGATGGTGCCCGCATTGGTATAACCGATAGCGCGCGCAGCACGAACGGCGGCCTCGCCAAGGCGGCGACGTTGTTCTGGGTTTAAACAGACAGCCGGTGCCTCCTCAATCAGTTTCTGATGCCGCAGGTTCTGCACGGAGCATTCGCGCTCCCCTAGATGCAGCACATTGCCGTGTTCATCGGCAAGAACCTGTACCTCAATATGGCGCGGCTCCTCAACAAATTTTTCAAGGTAGACGGCCGAACTTCCGAAGGCAGCGGCCGCTTCTGATCGCGCCAGCTCAATTTGACGTGCCAACTCCTCTTCGTTTTGCACGAGCCGAATGCCACGCCCCCCACCTCCGTGGGCGGCCTTGATGAGCAAGGGAAAGCCTATTTTGCGCCCTAAGCTTAAGGCCTCTTGTTCGTCCGCAACCGGCCCATTGGAGCCGGGGACGATAGGCACTCCCGCGGCCCGCATGGTTTCGCGAGCCGTTGCCTTGTCGCCCATACGTTCCATGACACTGGCGGACGGGCCGATAAACTTGATGCCGTGTGCCTCGCAAGCCTCGGCAAAAACCGCTCGCTCTGAGAGGAACCCGATCCCAGGATGGATGGCATCGGCGCCGGTGATCAGAGCGGCGCTAATGATATTGGGTATATTGAGATAGCTATCCTTCGGAGCCGGCGGCCCCACGCACACCGATTCGTCGGCGAGTTGGACATGGAGGGAATCGGTATCCGCGGTAGAGTGGATCGCCACGGTCTTGATGCGCATCTCTCGACAAGCGCGTAGAATGCGCACAGCGATCTCGCCCCGATTGGCAATCAGTATCTTCTTGAACATAATGGCGTTATGGCCTCTCCGAGGTAATCAGAAAAAGCTCTTGATCGTACTCTACAGGCTGCATGTCCTCCACAAATACCTCCTGCACGACTCCTTTGATGGGCGCAACAACCTCATTTTTAATGCCCATCGCCTCGATCTGGGCGATCACTTGGCCTTCATTCACCGGCGTACCCACCTTTACTTGAGGGCGCACATGGGTAAAAATACCAACGAGGGGGGCCTTAACGTAAGCGGTCTCTGTTCTGAGAGACTCCTCACTAAGAGATGTTTCGGCCAGCTCCATTTCGTCCTCGGAGGTAGCGAGACACATCTCCTGATTTGGTGGAAAGACAGGGTGGAGAGAGCGTCTTATAGTGATGCGCTGATCCCCCCGTTTAAGCGTGATTTCGCAGATGGAGGCCTGCTGTATGAGATCAACAAGGCGTTCTAACTCTTCAAAGTCCAAGCCTTTTCTCCCTAAGCGAACAGCCGATGGCTAAATTTGTAGATTGAAGAAGAGATACTCTAAGCCGCGTAGGACGGCCGAGAGCGCTAACAAAACGAGACATATAACTAGAATACCCTCCATGAGGGTAGAATCGGTCAGCTGGTTCGTTACATGTACGAGCGGTTCCGGAGTGCCTCCAGGAATAAACGAAAGCTTTCCAATGAGGACATCTAGCTCTTGCAGCAGAGAGGTCATCCAGTTTAGCAGCAAATTGAAGTTTAGCACCACCACGATGGGCACGGCAACGATGACAAGGCTAGAGACCAGTTGGTACTTCTGCCTCTCGTGCTCTTGGTAGATAATACACCGGCGGCAGCGCTCGCGTTTTTGCGCGGCGCTTAGATAGGGGTTCACGGGAATGCGCACTCCACGCGGCCCCTTACGTGTGGGAATCTGCTTTTGGCTTTCCGCCTCATGCTTGGTAATGAGGTCACCTATGGGCGTAAATCCCGATTTGGTCTCTTGGGGTGCCTCTTCGTCCCGATCTTTTTTACCCATTGCGAGGATAACAATGCTTTCCTCACACATACAACCTACTCGCTCGCGCCAGCAGCGAGTGCGTGCCAGATAGATCGGGCAGCGCACGCGAATGCTGCTGCGACAATAGGGCAGCTGCCAACATTTTGCTAACGCCCCAATAAGCGCTCGAGGCACATTTTCTTTTTTGACATCGCCACCATACTTCACCTGAAGCAGGTCTTGCCGATAGCGGGCATCGCGTATTCTACGGAAGGTCTCTCGTAGAAAGAGCAGAATTCCAGGCACAAGCAGCATGGTGGCCACATTTCTCACCTCACTCAGCGCTGCCGCAGAGAGAGGACCGTACTTGATGCGTGCGTTGTTGGCGCTGAGATAGTCTATAAGGAAGTTGACACCGTAGGCGAAGAACCCTGACAACAACAGCAGCACAATAGGGGTAACTTCACTCTCCAAAAACAGCACACAGCCGGTGAGAATGGCCACAGGCAAAACGATATCTATACCTAAGGAGAGATTCTGTACAAGCCACATGGCATGGGCTTTGGCTTCTGGAGTACTTTGGGCAGCGTCGGCCAATCGTCCAGAAAGAAGCCCATAGAGCAGATAACCTATGAGAAGTAACGCAATCAGTGTTGTTGTAAGAAACACCCTTTGCAGAAAGGTGACTACATTATCGCTCAACCAAACGGGTCTTGTCGATTCGGAACCATTCTTTGCCATCATGCGCCTCTCCTCTCTTACATACGCTAACCGGTGGCTACGTCTTCATAGACAAACCCGAGCAATAGACGGTTTCGGCAATTTTGATGGAACGTAGCCACCGGCTTCGGCGGCGCGTTGGTGAAGTCCATCACTAAAATTCTATGCATCTAATAAGTAAGAGGACTTCTTGCAGTACGCTACTTCACTCTCTCCAAGTAGGTATCGGTGCGTGTATCTACCTTTACCTTATCGCCAACGTTGACGAAAAGGGGCACGGAAATCACAGCTCCTGTCTCAAGTTTAGCGGGCTTTGATCCGCCCGAAACCGTATCGCCCTTAACGCCAGGGTCCGTTTCAACGACCTCTAACTCGACAAAGTAGGGAACTTCTGCCCCAAGAATTCGACCTTCGTGCTCGATCACCGTCACTTCCATACCATCTTTGAGATATTTGATCGCTTCTCCAAACGTCGCCTTGTTGACGCTGACCTGCTCATAGGTCTGCGGGTTCATCAACACATACTCATCATCCTGGTGATAAAGATACTGCATAGGGTATCTTTGAAGCACTGCCTGTTCGAACTTTTCACCGGCGTTGAAGGTGCGATCGATGATAGCCCCGGTGCGCAGATTACGAAGTTTCGTTCGCATAACGGCACCTCCCTTTCCCGGCTTATGATGTTGAAACCAAACAATGGTGTAGATTTCTCCATCTACAATGATGGATAGCCCATTTTTAAAATCGGCGGTATCTACTTTCGGCACGCTGAAAACTCCTTATTACAAGCAGAGATAGTACCTGCATCGAACTTCTTTTACAGAGCGCTATTATAGCACACAGGTTTTTCGAGGTACAAGCACATCATCGCCGGTTCTATTGAGAAAGCCCACGGCAAACCGACGCCTAGAACGCCACCGGTTAGGTACACGCAGAAAGTTATCCCTTTTTATGGACGCTTCCTCGAAAAGATAGTGTACACTAGAATCGTTATCAAGTGTATAGGGTGGTTTGCTTTTTGGCGTGCAAAGGCCCTCAGGCCTATAACCGTCAGCGCAAAACAACGCTACGGAGGAGAACAGCATTGGGGTCGGAACAAAACCTATCACCTTCTCATTTCAACGGAGAGAGTGAAACCTATAACTATCTTCCAAAGCTTCTCAAAGCGGTGACGGAAGCCCCTTCTGCCCCGGCAGGAGCAGAGGCGCTGTATCAGATGCTGCACGACTCTTTTGCACTCGTGGCGCTCTGCGTGGAGTTAGCCGATGAGACGATGGTCCGCTTCTATCCTTACGGGGATCTCCAATTGGCAGCTCTCCCAAAACCGACTCTCGAAGCCATGGGGAAGCACGTTATCGTTTGTAGCTTCGGAAAAGCGGCCGAGATCACAGGGCTTGTTTCTTGGATATTCTCGGAAGAGCAATCTACAGCACAGTCCCTTGCAGAAATGCTCGATGCGGCCTCCGCCCTCCTCGGCTATCGCTTTGCTTTAGAGCGCACCACCCAACGCCTCGAAGAGGCCGAAGAGAGCTTGCGCGTTCGCCTCAACGAGATGGCTGCCATCTACGAAATCGGCCAGGCAACCGACCCGCAAGATATTCCTCGACTGCTGCAAACCGTGGTAGAGCGCACCGCCCGCATGATGGATGCCCAAGCCTGCTCTCTCATGCTCCTAGATGAACACAAAACCTGCCTACGACTGGTGGCAGCCTATGGCCTCCCTGAGGGGCTTATCCAAAAGGAGCAGAGGCTTGAGGAAGGCTTAGCCGGTCGCGTCGTTCTTTCCGGCCAACCTATGCTTATCGTGGACTCGGCCCAAAGTCCACGCCCTTCGGGGGGGATGAAAAACCAAGATATCGGCTCTTCCATGCTTTTTCCTCTCGAAGATCAAACCCATCAAGTGCTCGGTGTGCTTTCGGTGCGTCGCAGACGCCCTGCTAAAGATTTTAATACGGAGGATCTGAAACTATTTTCCGTTTTTGCGGCTCACACGGCCCTTGCCCTCTCTAGCATGCGCCTTCATACCGATCTGAAAGCTCGCGCAGCCGAGATGAGAAAGCTTTCTACTCTGACCAACGCGCTTATCTCGACGACGGATCTCCACTCTCTTGCGACAAAGCTTGTGGAGGAGATATGCAGTGTTGTGGGCTTTCCACGGTGTGCTCTTTATCTCCAAGCGGATAAGAAGAACGCTTTTATGCCTATTAGTTGGCATGGCTATCCTGACGAGGTCATGCGCCAGCCGCTGCCTGTCCATGAGGGCATCCTAAAGTTTATTGCCGAAGCGCAGGGCGCACTGGTGTTTGACCCACGTCACCCACAGAACCTTTCCGATAAAGTGGCGCGTTTGCTGCGCGGATTTGCACGTGCCCTCGGCTCCAACCTACTTGTGCTCGCCCCTATCCGTAACTCCCATGGTGAGTGCTTCGCCATTCTCGTGGCGGACAATCGCACAAGAAAAAAACCTATTCTGCCCACCCAGTTGAACCTGCTCAACGCTTTTGTTGGGCAAGCCGGTATAGCCATTGAGAACGCTCGTCTCTATATCGCTATGCGGACGAGTATGGAGACGGCGCGCAAACTACAAGCCTACACAGAGCGCGTGCTCCGCTCCATTGACATCGCCATTCTCTCCGCCGATAGTCACGGCATCATCACCCGTTGTAACCCTGCTGTAGAGAAGATCCTAGGAATATCCGCCTCGAAATGTCGTGGTTGCTCCCTCGATCAACTTGTCGAGAAGCTCTCCATTCCTCAACGCGAGAAGGAGATATTCCGACGGCTTGTGGAGCGCGCGCGCTCTTCAGGAGAAGCCATGCTGCGCCAGCGCTTCCCTCTTCATTTCCCCGGCGCACAGCCTAAGACGGTCGCTCTCCATGTTTCCGGGCTTCCAGAGCCCGGAAACGAGCCCTCCGGCGTGGTGCTGATTTTAGAAGACATCACCCAAGAGATCGCGTTAGAGCGCGAGATCGAGCGTATGCGGCGACTCGCCGACATCGGACAACTCGCAGCCAAAATGGCTCATGAAGTTCGCAACGCTCTCTCGCCCATAAGGGCCGGCACCCAGATCCTTCAAAGAGAGCTACAAAGCCATGGTCTAGCCTCCGAGTGGACAGAGATCATTCTCGCGGAAGTAGATGACCTAACCCGCCTAACCGGAGAGCTTCTCGAGTTCTCTCGCCCCACACCCCCCCACCCACAGACCATCGATCTTGCCAGCTTCCTCCAAACGGCCCTACAAACAATGCAGCCAATGCTTGACGAACAGCACATCACCCTCCATTGGAACTTGCAAACCCCCATGCCCCCTTTGCAAGCCGACCCCGTGCACCTTCAACAGATACTACGCAACCTCGTGTCGAATGCGGTGCAGGCGATGAATGAACAAGGAGAGTTAGAGATAGCAGCCCGTTACGAACCCACCCATCTTCGATTCGTTATCGAGGTGAAAGACAACGGAGAAGGCATAGCGCCCGAAGACAAAGAGCGCATTTTCCAACCCTTTGTAACCACTCGCCCGAAAGGAACGGGTTTAGGCCTTCCTATCGTGGTAAAACTGCTGGAACAGCACGGCGGGCACATTGAGGTGGAGAGCCAACGCGGAGAAGGCGCCTGTTTTCGCATCTTCCTACCTCCCTCACCTCCCATTCTGTTCGACACCGATTTACCGCTTCCTACCCTACGGTTAGGCGAGCAAAGATGGGCAGGGAACTAAATGCTTCCGTTTTGACATCAAATAGAGTGAAGACGTTTCCTACAAACCGAATAAGCCCATCGCTCTGCGTCCTATCCTCTTCTCAAACCTATGTACTTGGGCAGACGCATGTTTCCTAAGATCTCTATCAGACGCCCTTAAAGCCGATAATCAATAGACGGCCGGTGAGGTTTTTCCTATGGTTACCCGTACCTCTTTAGAGAGTCTAAATATCCTGATTGTGGATGACGAGCCTAACATTCGACGTGCTCTTCAAGCGCTCTTCATGCCAGAAGGGCACACTGTCTTTACTGCTGAAAACGGACAGCGCGCTCTAGAGTACGCAAAATCGCAACCCATTGATGTGCTTATCTGCGACCTCATCATGCCCGGCCTGAGCGGCGTGGAGGTGCTACAACAGATCAAACGCCTCCATCCAAACTGTGTCGCTATCATTCTCACCGCCTATGGCACCATTCGCTCGGCGGTGGAAGCCACACGCTGCGGGGCCTTCGACTATCTACAAAAGCCTTTCGATATTGACGAGATAAAGCTCACCGTTAAACGTGCCCTGGAGTATCGTGCTCACACACAATCGTTACCATCTCTTCCCCAAGAGAAGAAAAAAACGGACAAACATGATAAAGGCGCCGCCTCCCTCTACGATAACCCGCTCCGATGTATTAGCCCAGCCATGCAGGAGGTCTACGATATCGTTGAACGTGCTGCCGACACACGGGCAACCGTACTGATCACGGGTGAAAGTGGCACCGGCAAAGAGTTGATCGCTCGCGCCCTTCACGAGAAAAGCTCGCGTGCCAGCGGCCCCTTCATCGCCGTCTCTTGTGCAGCCCTGCCAGAAACCCTGCTAGAGAGCGAACTGTTTGGCCACGAGAAGAACGCGTTTACTGGGGCTACCACGGCGAAACCAGGCCGTTTCGAGCTAGCCCACAACGGTACGCTCTTTCTTGATGAGATCGGCGACATTCCCCCTCTCATGCAAGTAAAGCTCTTACGAGTTCTGCAGACGTGGGAGTTTGAACGGGTAGGTGCTACCAAAACCACAAAAGTGGATGTGCGCCTCATTGCTGCCACCAATCATGACCTTGATGCTGCGGTGAAGGAGGGCAAATTCCGCCAAGACCTCTATTTCCGCCTCAACATTGTGACCATTCATGTGCCCCCCTTACGCGAACGTCGTGAGGATATAGTGCCACTTGCCCGTCATTTCCTCGCGCGTTTTAGCGCCCAGAACCGACGCCAGCTAACGGAGATATCGCCTGAGGTCGAAGCGCTCCTCCTACGCTACTCCTGGCCTGGCAATGTTCGGGAGCTAGAAAATACCATAGAACGCGCTGTGGTCCTGGCCGACCCGAACGAAAAAACGCTTTCTCCCGCCCTGCTTCCCGCCTCCATTCGGCATTTTATCGCTTAGTGGGCATCGTCCTACAAATCATTTTAAACGAACAAGGCGAATGAAAGCATCCTATTGGATCTTCCTGTAAATTTCCTGTTTTTGCCGTAAGAATGGCACGGAAATTGCACTATGAAAAATGCGAGGAGGCAACCTCTTTTTTTACCCTCTCGAGAACAAATCAACTAAGACTTTAAAGAAAGCCTCACCCACTAGGCTGTAAAGGGGAGAGATGATGTGCGCCCACTCCACCGATGCGAACGAGGAGGAACATGTTACCGAGCGATTTTGCCTTCTGGTCGCCGATGCCGACCCTTACATTAGTCGCATCATTGAGGCCAGCCTGGAGCACTATGGAGCCTTCGAAGTCATTCCTCTGGCAAGAGGCCCTGTAGGCCTGCGCCAGGCCGTAGAACGTAATCCCGACCTCATTCTTTGGGATATCTTGCTTCCTGACACGGAGACCCTGCTTCCAAAACTCTGTGCTCTCTGCCCCTCTTCGGCCCTCGTTCTCCTCGCCCCAGAAGATCGTCTTTCCCTCTGGATGAGCCTTCGTCGGCTAGGCATCGCCTCCGTCCTTATAAAACCGTTCACCATAGAAACCCTGCGTCAATTGATAGATCAGGCTCAACGAAAAGCCCTCGCCCCTCCAACGGAACCGCAGCTCCATCTCTTCGCCGTAGGCCAGCAAGTCCTGCTAAGAAGCCCACAGGGTCAATCCAGCACACGCATTCTGCAGGTCGAACAAGACGCTTTTTGGGTAACGGGCGAGCCGCAAGTCACCCTTCCTCCAGATATAACCATAGGAACACGCATCCATGTAGAGCTCACCGGTGAGACGGCTCTCTACCGTTTTGCCACTAAAATCCTCGACCGTCAGCAACAGATCGTTTGGGCATGGAAGCTACAGATGCCGCAAACCTTACACCGTTTTCAACGTCGCCAATATCCAAGGGTCGCCTTGCAAGCAGAAGTACGTCTTCAACCCCTTCCCTCTCAAGAGGAGTTACACGCCGTACTGACCGACCTTAGTCTAGGGGGGTGTGCTCTTATCTCACCTGTGCCTCTTACAGACGGCCAAACGGTTCGCATTGTCCTTGAGAATATCGCCCCAAAAACCCTCCAACTAGAAGGCGAAGTGCAGCGCTGCAAACCACAGTCTCTACAAGGGAACCGCTATACCGTAGCCTTGCAGTTCACCCGTATTCCCTATCCAACAAAGCAAGAACTGAAACAGATCGTTGCTAAGAAGATAGAGGGCTCCTAGAGGAGCCTTCTATCTTCTTTCTGGGAGCCGATACCTTTCGCAAAGTAACGGCACTGCGTCCCACAAACAGCTACTTTGTGCCCTTAGAGCGTGTATGTCCCTTCATGGTATGGTGTTCCATTTTATGTCCCTTCATGGTATGGTGTTCCATTTTGGACATATCGCACTTGGCGCAGCAGTAGTAGGTCTTTCCTTTGATCTTCACGGCACGAGTCATTTTCGCCGTCTTCTTGCTGGCAAGGAACATGCCGCAGGCTGGGCATTTGGGTTGGGTGGCTTTCTTTACCGCATGATGAACGGGCGGCTTAGCGAGCGCACCGGTGCCAACCAGGGCCACCAACGCGATGGCCGTCCCCAAACGAGTGAACAACTTTTGCATCTCTCTTTGCCTCCTTAAAGTGTTGAGTTTTCTGAATGCAGAGAATGCATTCAGCAGGATAATAGATAGGCACCTTCCGCAAGCCTTTTGTTTTTCATTGTAAACGCTTGCAGTTGAAGTAATGGGAAATTTCGACAGAACAAAAGAAAATTCCTTCTGCCGACCCCGCCTATTCTACGGAAGAACACGACCAAAACGTTTCTCAGTTCTTCAACGGCCTGAGGCTGAAGGCGGATAGGAGGCCTTGGGTTTACTGGTATCCCCGTAAAAGATTCGGAAATCAGGCGCCGTGGTCACAAAATAGGCCGAATTTACCTTGTACACAGAAAGATGAGCAACAAGGCCTATTAGGTTTAACGCCTCCGGCAAAGGGCTTATCAGCGTGCCATCAATACGGAAATTTGAGTCCTGAGCGATAATAGGGTCTACATAGATCGGAACACCCGACTGCTCGCTGAAATCACGCAATACCTCTGCCACCGGAATCGGTTTCCCGTCTGGCACGTTCATACGCACCATCGCGTACTCATCGCTTAACAGAGCCGATCGCCGCTGAAAAGCCTGATACTGCTGCCACGTCTTCTGAAACTGCGCTTCCGACTGCATTAAATCTTGTGAGGGCGACGCGGGTAGTTTTGGTAGGGTTTTGGTCACAACATTAGGCAGCAAAGGCTGCGGAGTGAGACTATGCAGTGGGGCCGTTGGAACATCGGCCGGATTCGGGGACTGCGAGCGAAGATAGTTGTTCAGTTGCTGGGCTGTAAGTCCGTTGAGCAGCTTGATGCGGGCAAAGGTCTGACGCAAGGCGGCCTCATCCTGGTAGATATGATAGATTCCATGCTCATCTACCCGATAGGCAAGAAACGCTTGACGGCACACACTATCGAGCACCACATGAAACGGCTGATGGATCAGTAGGAGAGTTACCCGCCCCATCACGGTGGCGTCGGGCACATATTGGCGATGTGCTTGAAGAAAGAGGGCATGGAGCACCTCACGCACGTCCGCATTGTTAGCTGAAAGCGTTAGGCTACTTGCATCCCCTTGAAGTGTGAAGGGAGCTTCTAGCTCTACGGCTGGCGCCGGGCCTATCTGTGCATAACCTGCGATGCAGCCAACAAAAATGATCGGCACAAACAAGAGGAATCGAAAAATAGATCGCATTAGGGTTGACCTCCTTCCGTTTTTGGAATGAGAGCTTCTTGGAAAGTGATGGTCGGCGCACTGCTGTTTGACGAGCTATTGGGAATCACTTGCAAGGTGCCGGTGAATCCGCGCCTGGGGTCCACGACATGAAGACGAATAGGTACGTTCCCTTCAAGGCCGGAATGGAGATCCAAAGAAAATCCGGCACCAGCAAATCCTGCCATTTTTGTGGGTAGAGCGCCCTTCCTTTCAGACATTGACGCCCGATTCTGCGGCACCACAGCATTCTCTTTCAGTTTTTGCGCCAGCACACTGTCAGGCGCAGCAAAAGCTCCGGCCATCAAGGTCGCTGATGCGTGCCTGAGGTTCTCGGGAACGTTTAGGCTACCATCTAGTAAACTTTGGTCACCAAATGAGCCCATCGGCACCGGTATCATGGGCTTAGATCGCATCAGAGCGTCTAGGGCGATATGGGGGTTTCCAGAAAATTGCACGACTCTCTGAGGTGAGGCCTCCTTTTCCCTCATCGCCAACATCGAGGCTACCAAAACCTCTTCCAATTTTCTGGAGCTAGGTACCTCCGCTCCTGGCAAAGCGGTGCGAAGGGCTATTTGCGGGGCTTTACGTGCCAAGCTAGAGGAGACAGTTTTTTGGTTATCGAGGTGCGGTCTTACGAACTCAGGAGTTCGCTGTGCAAGAGACGGCCGTTGGAGGGTCACAGTGTGAGATTGCGACCCCTTTACGGCCCGGCTGCTATGAAGGCCGGCGGTCTTCGGTGGCAACACGGCAGGTGAACTTCGGTCAATTGACAGAAAAAGCGTTCTGGCCGCTACCATCCATAGCACGGCCATCGTGGCCATCGTAGCGGCACCTAGCCCTGCTATCAGCTGCCAGCGTCGCCGAAGGGTCTCCGGAAAACTTTCCCATTTTCCGGAGTAGCTCGTCCTCCTTGATGGTGGCAGAGCCGCCAACCGCCGATGGAAAGCCGGAAGAAGATCGCCCCCATCGGGAATTTGGGCGCGGCCGGCACGTAAAAGGTTTTCATAGAAGAGAAAGAGGCGCCACATCTCCCGACAAGCCGCGCACTGTTCAAGGTGCCTCTCCAAGCTCTGCGGAAGCGATTCGAATGAGGATGCATCCAAAAGCATCTGCATCTGTTGCCGAGCTTTCGCACACGCGCGATAGGAACTCAATTTCATCGTCTCACTCCTCCGATCGCGTTTCCGAGGCCAGCGGCTCTTCTTCACGGCAAACTACCCCATAGACCTGTCGAAACATTGCGCGCGCTCGATGCAGGCGTACCTTAACGGCATCGGTCGAACAGTTCAATATCTCCGCCATCTCCTCCAAACTGCACTCATTGTAGTAGCGCAAAACCAACGCTTGGCGCAAAACTAGCGGGCAGCGCAACAGCGCCTCTTGAACCTGCCCGCGCGTGGTCTCCACTTCGGGGAACTCCCGACAATCCGCTGTCTCTGAAGCGCTGCTCACCATCCAGTCCCACAAAGGCAAAAAGCGTTTTCGTTGGGCGGTGCGAACGGCATCGGTGGCGCGGTTCACCGCAATACGATAGAGCCAGGTGGCGAATTTGGCTTGCCCACGAAATCGGCCTAGCGAGCGAAACGCCTGAAGGAAAACGTCCTGAGTAAGGTCTTTTGCCTCCTCCGCGTTGCCCACAATACCGTATACGATTCGGTATACGTAGTCTTGATAGCGCCTAAAGAGCACATCGAAGGCCGTTCGATCCCCTTGCAGGGTACGCGCGATGAGAGCCGCCTCGTTCCAACGTTCCTCCTCATGAGCCGATGGGTCGGCATCCTTTTGTACCCTTCTCGTTTCTGCCGTTGGGACTTCCGAAGGCGAATTGGGCGCATACGACCGCCTTTTGGTCTTCGGGGCGGGTCGCTCTTGGCTCATCCAGACCCCCTCTATCCATGCCATCTTCTACGTCCTCATATCCTTAGGCTCTCATCGGTTCCCTAACAGGTAGGTTTCATCGTTTAGACGTTTCCGTGGGCCGTTAGGTTACGAACTAAGTATGCGGGTATCCATTATCGTAACAACGACAGTACTCTCTTCCTAGAGGCATGGCATTTCAAAAAATTGGCATTAAATTGCATTAATAGCATGCTTAACTCTCCATTCTCTCCTTTCGCTCCCATTAGTTCAAACGGCGCTTTTAACCTTCATGTCGTCAATTCAGGTGGTATTGTCCACGGAAGCCTAACGGATAAACTTGGTACAACGCTGTTTGACTTCTCTGGAGGGGACGGTTACCGTTTTCCAAGCGCCTGGCAATAACGCAACTTTTTTATAGTGCGCAACATCACCTATTCCAATGTTGCCCCACAGCTAAATCAGCCGCAGTATCTTTTCAACGGCTCCAAAGGAAGTTTTACGGGTTCTGCAGTAGGAACTTGGTCGGCCCCTAGCGGTAAATTCAACGGTCAGTTCTCGGCCACTACACCAGAGCTAGGCTGTTCAGTTGCGATGGCCACCATGCTGGTTGGTGCAGGCTTCCTAGGGTTCCGCAAACGTCGCTGAAAAACCGTTTACAGCTAATCTTCTCATGGGTAGGATACAAGTGCCTGTGTCCTACCCTGTGTTTGTATCTGCTCCGTCCAAAGGTTATACTTCTCAATAATATTAGTGGAGCTACTTTTTGATGATTTTTATTAAGAAAAAACATTCATGAACCGAACTCAACCTTATAGAACTTATGTGTTTTGACACGGAAATTGCATTAAGGATAATTGAGAGAGACTTATCTGCTACCTCATGCCGAACAGGCGGAGAAGATTACCTTAATAGCTAGTCTCTATGGAGAATGGAGGGAGGGAAGAATGAAGGTAAGGAAATGGCTCTTCGGAGCCGCTATAGAGGTGTTGTTGAGCTACCCCTTCGCCGCGCAAGCCGGCATCAGCGGTATACAATAGACCCATGTGTCCAAGGTGTTTAACTGGTCTCCAGCAAGTGGCCTGAACGGCACAGAAAGGGTGATCATTCAGCACTTGGATGGGTCGTCAATACCAGGTTTACCGGTACCTATTCATTGAACGTCCAAACCCTATCGCCACCTACAAGTAACGTTATTGGCGGCTTGAAGAACGGTGCAACCACGTTGTTCGACTTTTCGCAAGGCACACTGAGTGTCTTCCAGACCGCTGGTTCGAACGCCGTATTCGCTGTTACCGTGCTAAAATATAGTAATGTTATTCCGGGTCTACAGAACCTGATACCCAATAACGCTTATGGCAGCTTCACCGGATCTACCGCCGGGACTTGGAATGGGAAGGCAGGGCAATTCAATGGCCAATTCTCGGCCAATACCCCGGAACTTGGTAGCTCGGTGACAATGATGACGATGCGTTTGGGCTCTGATTTATTAGGCCTACGTCGAAAAGGATAGTGCTTTTGATCTTGTAAATCAGACCAGACACATCCTGCTTCTCGGCTTGTAAAGTTACAAGCCGAGAATTTCTAGCGGACTCCTATTAGTCTTTCTTATAATAAAGATATTTCTAGCAAGGAAATATCATACCAAAGAACCATCACTTACTCCTCTAACGTGCTAACTTGGCACGGAAATTGCATGATAGAAAAGTGGGTGTCTGTCGTGGCTCTGACCTTGTGTGGGGGAGGGACAAGGTAGTGCGGCGATGGAGCCCAAGAATGGTCATCCACACACTAGTGCGAAGGAGGAACGAAAAATCAGAATGCGATCCATCAAATGGTTTGTTGGAGCGGCTATAGGAGCTTTGCTCCTCGCTCCGGGGTTTGCCAAGGCGAACGGCATTCAATACCTCTTCGTTAGCGGTAGCTTTCAACCGACGTCAACCGGTTTCGCCAGCCCGAGCTCTGAGCTGGTCAAATTGACCGATCTCTCAGCAAATCCTATCTCACCTGGCGCAGGTCCAAACTACACACTCACGGTGAGCGGCTCCGGTCCACACGGCATCCAAGGTGACTTGAAAGACTCCGCGAACAATCTCATGTTCCACTTCTCAAATGGAACCATGAGCATCTTTCAGACCTTTCAGAACATTGCGACGTTCGCTGTGAGCGGTATCAAATACTCCAGCATCGATCCCAGTATTCAGAGCTACATTCCGCAAAACTCCTCAGGTACCTTCACCGGCACTACCACTTCGTGGAACGGTACAATGGGCGCGTTCAGCGGTCAATTCTCTGCTAGCACGCCCGAATTGGGCAGCTCTGTGGCTATGGCCACCATGCTGGTCGGTGCGGGCTTCCTAGGGTTCCGCAAACGCCGCTAACTCTTTCCCAAACAAAAAGGCACTTTCTGGGTAGGATGACGAAATGCATCCTACCCCTTTTTTCGCCAAAAATACCTCCACCTTAACAAGCGAGCCTGAGATACATGCGGTCATTCTTGTAGATTCCCCCTCAGTAAAGCCACAACTTTGCCAAAAAGGCGATGGGCTCATCGTCCCTATGCTCCTCCAAATTAGAGAAGGGCCGAGAGGGGTGCGCAGGCCTCGACGATGCCTTTACTGTCCAGAACTTAACTGCTGCCGCAAAAGCATCGGCTCGGTGGTAGGTGCTTTACAGGCGTAATTTTTGCAGACGTAGGCGGTAGGCCGACCTTCTACAAGCGTCTTCCCTTCCAACAAAGCCAACCCAGAGGCGTTTGCTGCTTCCGCCGTATCGGCTTGTGCCAGCACCAGATTGGGCCGATAGGTCTCGCGCAAAACCCGCAGAAAGTCCTCTAACGCCTCCTTTGACCCTAGCAGCGCCACCTCCTGTGGATCCGACAGGTAAAAACACAAGGCGCAGAGGGCGCGAGAAAAGGAGGTTGGATAGCGCTCCATGAGAGGAACCATGCGCCGTAGCGTTCGCAAGGCGGCCTCGCGAAGCTCCGCTTCGCCGGTCAACAAAGCAAGCCTTTGCAACACCTCCGACATCACCGAGTTGCCAGAAGGGAGCGCGTCATCCGTCCAGTCCATCGGCCGATAGATCAGGTCGTTCTGCTCCGGCGGGGTGGTGAAAAATCCGCCTGACTCGGTGTCCTCAAATTGGCTCAACGTACTTTTAGCTAGCTCCCTAGCCAACGCGAGCCAATGTTCTTGCAAGGTCGCCTCATAAAGACAGAGAAACCCCTCTATGCAAAAGGCGTAGTCCTCTAATAGCCCGACACCTTTCGCGTGCCCCTTAGCAAACAGATGATAGAGCCTTAGCCTTCCCTCCGCATCGCGGTAGGTTAGGTGCTGCTCGATAAACCGGCCGCAGCCTTCTGCGGCCTCTAAAAACCGCCTCTCTTCCAACACCGCCCCACTCTCGGCCAATGCGGAAAGCATCAGCCCGTTCCATGCGGTTAAGACCTTATCGTCGGTCGCGGGAGGCACACGCTGCATGCGATAGGCCAGCAACTTGGCCCGCGCGCTTGCAAGCCTCTCCGCAGCCTGCTCCAACGTTATTCCAAACCGCTCGGCCAGCTGCTGCAAAGGCATCGCGACATGTAGAATGGAGCGTCCCTCCCAATTTCCCGCTTCAGTGACATCATAGAAAGCACAAAACAGTTTTGCCTCGTTCTCTTCTAAAACAGCCTTTACCTCCTCTAGCCGCCAAACATAGTATTTTCCCTCTTCTCCCTCGCTGTCGGCATCTTGCGCAGAGTAAAATCCTCCTTCCGGCGAGCGCATCTCGCGTAAAGCGTAGTTGCACGTATCTGCCACCACATCACGGTAAAGCGCGTTGCCGGTTATCTGCGCAGCATGGAGGTAGACACGAATGAGTTGGGCGTTGTCGTAAAGCATCTTTTCAAAATGCGGCACTAGCCAACGGGCATCCACACTGTAGCGATGAAAGCCCCCACCCAACTGATCGCGCAATCCACCAAGCGCCATCTGCTGCAGCGTCTTTTCTACCATCTCTAGCGCCCCAACGCGTTTTGTCAGCAGATAGTAACGCATGAGAAACTCTAACCCCGACGCTTGGGGAAACTTAGGGGCTCCCCCAAACCCACCGTAAGCCGCATCGAACGATTCGGCAAAAGCCCTATAAGCCTTCTCAAGGAGATCGGGTGTGAGGGGCATCGGCACCCCCTCCTCAGGCACAAGCGAGCGTGACAGCTCTTGGAGCATGAGGCGACTTTGAGCCTCGATCTCGGCATGCCTGGTGCGCCAGGCTTCGGCCACCGCCGTCAGCACGCGTGGAAAGCCGGGACGACCATAACGATCTTCCGGGGGAAAGTAGGTCCCTCCGAAAAATGGCACCCCGTCTGGGGTGAGGAAGACGGTAAGCGGCCAGCCACCCTGCCCCGTCATGGCCACCACGGCATTCATATAGATGGCATCGAGGTCGGGTCGCTCCTCTCTATCTACCTTGATGTTAACGAAATCGCGATTCATCTGCGCCGCGATCTCAGGGTTCTCAAAACACTCTCGCTCCATCACATGGCACCAATGGCAGGCCGAATAACCAATGGAGAGCAGAATGGGTTTTTGCTCCTCTTTGGCGCGTCGAAGCGCCTCTTCCCCCCATGGATACCAGTCCACCGGATTATGGGCATGCTGAAGCAGGTAGGGGCTCGTTTCGTGGATGAGCCTATTGGTAGGGGCTCTATTTTCCGACATAGGGTGTTTTCCTTCGTGGTGAAACTTATGTATAGATACGCCAAGCGCAGGAGCGATGACAGCACGTTTCGCGATTTCAGCAAGCGATATACCGCCTTTACGCACGATCCGGCTTATGGAAATGCGCAAGTACAAGCACCAACACAACAAGCCCCATAAGGATGCCGAAGATAACCCACGAAGGGCGATCGGGAGGCGTATGTAGCCAGGGCAAAGTCCCCACCTCAAAAAGCAAGAAATACATGCGGTCAATGAGCAATGCCAGACGAGCCATCATAGTAAGACCGAAGATGGCGCCGAAGCTAAGCATCATCACCCACCGCCCAACCTGCGAAGCCCCACGTACCGCCCTACTCTTCTGTTCAAAGGCAAAGAAGAAATAGGTCAACACACATAGCAGGATGATCAGAAAAAGGAGATTGGAGAAAGCTTGAAAGGGACTAACGGCCGGAATGGCCTTATGCCTCGGTGTGGCCGAAAATGCGGGATGGGGCCAGAGCGGCCGAAAGGTATTCACGATCTGGGGCCAGAGGTCGTTTACAAAGGACTGAAAGCCCTGTCCGGCAGCGATCCCCATGTAGAACCCTATGATCAGGCGTGCCATCCAGTTGTAGGTCTTGGAGAACACACAGTAGTAAAGCAGCCCCGGAAACAGGAGCACAGCCAGCCACCACTCTCCTTTCATCCAGAGTGGCTGAAACCAATAAGGTTCGAGCACGTTGTTCCACGTGAACGCAACGGCATAGCCGGTGGCCACGCCAAGGAAAACGTGCTCACAAAGGCGATAGAGGCGGTTCTCCCGGTAGAGCACCGAATAGAGACCCAGCGTCGCAAAAGCCCCTACAAGCAGATAGAGCGTGTTTTGATTCTGTACGATCCAGCTCGCTAAGGACATCGGCTAGCCTCTCCTAGTGGCGCGAAGCCGGCTACGTCTTTCCAAAAGCATGGCCACATTGCCCAGCAGAATAAAGGTGATGATCAGCAGATGGGCTATGGAGTTCGCGTTGCTGTAGGCGTTGACCCGACTATGCAAAGGCAGACGAGGGTCGTATTGTTGGGCAAAAAGCGCCTGATACTCTGCCGCTCCGGTTAGGCCTGCCATCATGCCGACAAGCTGCCCACTGTCCACATAGTTATAGGCTTCCGGTGCCATCACCGCCGTAAGCCCCACACCAAGGGGCATATGGAGCGGCTGAGTTAAAAACTGAATGTAGTATTGGTAGGAGGCTGTCGGGGTAATGTCTATCGCCATGGTGATATCGCGCGCCGTGTGAATGCCCTGCATCACCGGCAAATTGGCCACAGGAAAGCCTCGCACATCGGTTTTCACCTGCTGTGGCACATTCTGGATAAACGCCTTCAACCAGTTCACCATGTCCACACGATAGCCGAAGTTAACCCAGTTCACGCCCTCTACATAGCCGTATTGACGCGCGATCTCTCTGGCCAACTCCTCGCCTAACGTCGCTCCTTGCGGATCCGAGAAGGCAAGGAGAGCAAAACGTAGGTGGCGCGCCATGAGATGGCGCAGAATGATCTCGGTTTGAGGACGGTTCTCCCCGCGCGATCCGGCAGACCAATCTACCCCAACAAGGACGAAGCTGTTGGCAGGAAGCCTTTCGATAGCATCGTAAAGTTTCTTGGTGGTAGACGTAACGGCCACAGGAAGTTGAAACGGAACAAAGAAGGGCAGCGTCACCGATAACAGAAGCAGTGCGTACAGATAGCGCCTATCCAGAGATTGTAGTCGTCTTAGCATGGTACCTGCTTCCTAATCAAAGTAGTTGCCTCGCTCTAGCCCGAGCCATATCCGCAGCGACATCGCGAGGGCGCCTATATCGAGGCCAAACGCGATGGCACGTATTACCGCCACGTTGGCCTGCGTGAGTATCCAGTGACGGATGTTCTCCACCCGCAGGGGGGCAGGAAGGGTATGTGTAAGATAGGTTCCAACTGGTATTTGGCCTAACATCACCACCAGCGCGGTGACGAGCAGAATAGTGGCCTCTAACGAGCGCACCCGAAACGCCCGATAGGCCGCAGAGGCAATGTAGAAGGCGATAAGCGAAAACATGGTGGCGTCCAGCGACTGGAGGAGGCCGTCGAACAAAATGTGATTCAGCGCCTTGCTAAGGGCATTAGAATGACTATGATTCCACAGACTTACCAGCAACATGGCAAAGAAACTAAGAAAGAAGGCCAAACTGAACATCGCATCGCCCGTTCGCTTTACGAGACGACCGAGATGCACCTGAAAAAGGTTGATCACCCCCAACCCAATGGTAAAGCCGACAATGGCTTGACTAATGTTCCCGAAGGCGGTGGTGTAAGGGGTCAAAACGTTTTGGTCAGCGTGAGGGCCGCTCTTGGCTACCGGTAGAAAGAACTCTAGGGCGTAGAAAAGCCCGCCAATAAACGTAACGAAACGGATAACATGCCGCCTTGCCGGCACAGGAATGAGCTGTAGCACCAAGAATAGCACAAAACATGCAAAAAGTACCCCAGCTATGTACAATACCAATAGGGTTTTATTGGTAATCGGATGAAAGATCTCTCTTAGCAAGCCCACTACCCCGCTCCCATGAAGAATCCCTTGATCAGGGGGAGATAGGTCGGCCATAAAGAGGCGACAACCGTTCCAACCAACACGCCCGCGATGATCAGCAGTTTGCAGAGGTCTTGCCCAATGATGCTGCCCAACAGAACCGGTTCTCGCGTGAGGTAGGCACTAGCAGCATAAAACTCATCCCCGATGATCACATAGTCGCAGGTGGCGATGAAAAAGGGAATCTGAAGTGTCGAGGGTGTTCCTGCGATCTGAATCGCCCCGATCTGCTGGCCAACCTCCGAAAAGATAAGGGCCTCAGCAAAGAACGATCCGAAGTAGAAACAGGCTGCCGTGCGTTCCTGCAGAATCGTGCCGGCGACCGCCGCGGCAAAGGAGAACTGGCGATTCGAGAGAAATCGCACATTTTCAGGCTCGAACAGTTCGGGCCTTCCCTCCGACACATAGACATCCTGCAACGTCTCTTGCACGAGGGGAAGTAGGGTCGTGTCGGCTACAGGCACGAGAAGCTGCGTACGGTAACGACAGCCGATACGCGCCACATAGGCTAGAATAGCAACAGCTTGTAATGTAACGATATCAATGCCGCCTAATCCGGGGACCCCTAGCATGGGTCTGCCCATTTCGGTAGCTCTTCCCACCGCCTCTTCTAGGGCCGTTAGGCCATAGATACGCCGAATAAAGAGCGGGCGTTGGCCTGCCGCATAGATCGCTGCAAGGAGGATAACGCTAAACAACGGGATCAAAATACGTACTGCACTATTGGCATGAAGCATGCTTCTCTCCTTCCGGAGCCTCCGCGTTAGAGGCAGCAGCCAACGCCTCGATGCGCTGTATAAGCTGCTCTACATTATCCCGATTTTCGAGCAGCCAAGATAACTCCTGAACCTTTTGGACGCCGAAAAGAGGGGCGAGCAGCGTGGCCGAAAACACGATCCCTTGCCCGACAAAGAAGGAGATAGGCTTGTGCATCTCCAGCAACATGATGGCGGGGACGTGCAACTGGCGACGATGTACCCACTGCGCTATCTCTTCAATCAGAGCTTCCAAACGCTCTTGAGGAAGCGGGCGGTTCCAATCGAACATCAGTGGCCCTCTTGCATTAGATGGGGTGCCCATCTTGTAAGCGCATCCAAAACCGTGAAACGATCACCCACAGAGCCATCGTCGGCAAAACGGAGGTGAAGCCCGCGAAATCGCTCTAACGGTGATGGATTGGCAAAAGGAGAGATATATAGTCCATTCCCCTCGCTTACCAGCCGCTTAGCCTCCTGCCAGCGAAGCCCTTGGCGCAACAGGAATCCGCTCACCCACACGCCATCGGCATCGAGACGATAGGTCAACGGAAACAGATACTCGCCTGCGGCCTTGCAAAGCAGCACAAGCGCCAACAGCACCAGCAGCAGCTGGCCGAAAAGCACCCAAGCGCTCAAAACGCCCAATAAAACAACAGCCCCTACGAATGGCAGCTTGCTCGGTTGACAGCGTAAAAGATGTACCTGCCAAACCACAGCAGCCTCAGGAAGAGAGGTACCACAAGAAAGCTGTTCTTGGACGTTTTGCATACGTCCATTATATCACCTCCTGATGGATTTTCAAGTGCGAGGTGCCCTTCTAGAAATGGGGACGTTCAACCATCACGTTTGCGGCGCAGCCCTATTTTCGTGCACGGCCTTTTAAGCAAGTTCCATCATTCTACAAGTTCCATCATTCTACTTGTAAAAAGTGACCAAGGCCGCACTAAGTGCAGGTACCGAGACAATCGCCATCCGATCGCTTACCGTTACATGTTCATGGTTGGCAGGGCTCCAGGTTCCATCTGCCGACACCTCCCGACCACCAAGAGTTATGCCATCTTGGGCGTTTGCAGCCGGCCCGTTGAGACGAATCAGCGCGCCATACCGAAAAGAAGACGGCAGCAGCAGATGCACTTCGGCACCGTTCTGGAAATCCTTATTAATAATAGCCACATAGAGCCGACCTTTTGAACCGGCCACCGCATGGGCTACTACATTGATATCAGAGGGTGCCTCCACTTGTATCTGAACAGGTCGGCCTTGGGACGCCTGGTGGAACAGCAGGATGCCATAGTACTCTGGGGCTGCTGAGAACACTCCGTTCTGTTCCCAAATAGGACTATAGCCGCCCCTAAAAAAGCCACCATGAAAATTAACACCGCTCAGGCCATGTTCGGCCACACGAAAGAGATAGTCGGCAACCCAAAGCGCGGCGACATAGGTATCGCTCACGCCTGGCATACCTCCTCCTGCAACAGAGTTTGTCTCTGCCATGCGCAAAGGCAAACGATAGGGTGCCACATCAGAAGCCAGCTCCTGTAAATGCTGATCTTCCCAGCGTGCCACCTTCGTACTCAGCAGCTGTTCTGCCGTAGGGCCCTTGCTGCCAGGAGCATGATACAAGGGATACATGTGGAACGAAACGAGATGGATGTCTGCGGCGTCATCGTGAAGGAGTTGCGGTAACCAACGATAGCCCAATGAGCAACAGAAGGCCGGTGCAACGATCGGCGTACCGGGAGTCTCCTGCTCGATGGCGCTGACATAGGCTATGAAATCGCGATGATACTGCGCATAATCCCAATCCCGTGTGCGCCACCCGTTACTACCATAGAGATCGGCCTCATTGCCGATTTCAATGCCCGTTAGCGTACGACCTCCATGCGTCACTGCATAGTGTGCCTCATCGGCCGCCATCTGTGGGTTGAAATGCCCCAGATTCACACCAAGAATAACATGCCAACCGATAGCACGAGCGAACCGAAAAACTCTATCGAGGTCGGCGCCCTTTAACACAGTAGGACGTCGAAGGGATCGGCGCGTCGTCTGATTCGCATCCGCAGTTGCCTGCAGCCAAAACGTGTTTTCCACACTATTGCCGCCGAATCGGAAAGAGCCCGGCCCCAGATTCCGCAGCAGCTGCACATAAACCCGATTAGATATATCAAAGTAAGGGCTTGTGAGGGCGGGCGCTTCGTAGCTAAGCCCTAAAAAGTCTTTGGGAATAGATGGGGCTACAGGCTTTTGGAACACCCGAACGCTGACGACTGGCATCGATTGGGCGAAAGCATGAAGAGGTAACAGCAGCATGGCAAGAAGCGGTATCATCCTAGAAAGCGCTTCTCTATAAAGACCCATCCGCTCTCTCCTTTCTGAAAGACATTTGCCTATGAGACGCAAAATCCTCGGCCTTTTAGACGTAACAAGGCCGAGGATGTTCATTAAGTAGAGAATAAGCTTTAGGGGACGGTAAGAGAGTGGTCGCTCGATGTCTCCTCGACGGGTCGCTGCTGTTGAATAAGAGCCCAAGAGTAGACACGCCGATAGCAGGCGACACGACCATCAAGACTGGCGGGCAACACGTCCTCCTGCTCGAGCCACACTTCGCGCTTCCCATTAACCTGCCGATAAAGCCCCGGCATGACGCGCTCTCCGGCTAAGTAGAGGTCATGAAACTCTTCGCGCTCCACGAAGTCCCACATCATGATGAATTCTCCTTGTCCGCCATAGCCTATGGCGACATACATATTAGGTTTTTGTTGTGTTTTATAGGCGTGCTCGAAAGCCTTCAGGGGCTTCCGAACACGCAAGGGGAAGAAACGATAGTGCACAAATCCGGCCACTCGATAAGAGGCATCGAGACGGTTCCAGACGTACTGAGAGTGCTCTACCAAGCACTATTATCGGGTTGAAATGGAAACTTATATAGAGTGTTTTAAAGCAACAGAAGGGCAGTTACTAGGCACCAAGCTTTTCAGCGTAGCTTGCTGCTTCCTCCCAAAGTCGCAGAGCCTCCTCAAGTGCCTGTTGAACTCCTTGATACTCCTGCGAAAGAGCAACGACATTGTCTGTCGGTCTGGGATGATAAAGGCGCTCCTCTAGCTCCTTTAAACGTTTTTCGAGAGCCTCCACACGCCTTTCCGCTTCCTCCACCTGTTTACGTGCTTTGCGGCGTTCCGCGTTCAAAGCGTATCCGTTAACTGGGCCCTCAATAGCGCCAGATATCGCAGATTTGCGAGGGCTCTCGGCAACCAGACGTCCGAGAGCCGAATCGGGTCCTGCCACCTTTGCTACAGGGGTTGCCGAACCCGAGATACGTGTGCTGATAGGTTGGCGCCGCTCTCGGTAAAGACTATAGGGCATATCGTACCATCTTGCTTGACCTCCAGCGAGCTCCAAAGTCTTTTCTGTTGTCTGATCTAGAAGGTAGCGATCATGAGAAACGAGCAGAAGAGTCCCTTCATAATCCTTTAACATCTGCACAAGCGCTTCGCGCGATTCGATGTCGAGGTGATTAGTCGGTTCGTCTAACACAAGCAGATTGGGCTTCAGCCAAGTGATCTGCGCTAACACCAGCTTGTTTTTCTCACCACCCGATAAGAATTTCACCGGGCGAAAAACATCGTCGCCCACAAAGAGGAAGCGAGCGAGGTGGGTACGCGCTTCGAAGGGGGAGATCGTCCCCACTTCTAACATATTCTCTAGGACGGTGGCCTCCAGATCGAGATCGCTTGTATCTTGAGCAAAATAGCCCACGGTGACGTTGAGCCCGAATCGTACGATTCCTGCATCTGGCGTCTCCCTCCCTAAAAGGATACGTACCAGCGTAGATTTACCGGCCCCATTCGGCCCTACAATCCCTATACGCTCGCCGCGCTGCACAACCCCGCTAACGTTTTCAAACAGTTTTTTGCCCCCATACTGCTTGGTAAGTCCTTCGAAAACAAGAACCTCGCTTCCGCTCAAACGTTCCGGCTGTAGTTTGGCGCGAAGTTTTTTTCCGGTCGTTTTAGGAGGCTCAACAAGCCGCGCTTCTAGGCGTTCGGCCCAGCGTTTGCGCACCATTGCCTGGTTGCGTCGTGTAGGTGTACTTTTCCACTTTTCGTAGAACTCTATCAAACGCGCGATTTCACGCTGTTCGCGTTCATATATCTGCTCAATGCGCCTCTGTAAAGCCTGCTTTTGCTGTTGGAAGTTGGTATAATTGCCTCGATAGAACGTCAGTCTGCCCGAATCTAACTCGGCGATCTGCGTAACAATGCGGTCTAAGAAATAGCGATCGTGGGATACCAGCAACAGGGCGCCGCCAAACCCTTTTAAATAGCTCTCTAGCCATTCGATGGCCTCAATATCGAGATGGTTTGTCGGCTCATCTAAATAGAGAACATCTGGGCCAGAGAGGAGAACTCTTGCAAGAGCTAACCGTGTCTTTTCTCCCCCCGACAGGTAGCCGCAAGGCTTTGACAAGTCCTCCGGAGCAAAACCAAGCCGATAGAGCACCTGAGGGACATCGCGCAACGCCGCATATCCCCCCATAATCTCAAAACGCTCTTGCAGTTGGCTGTACTCCCAGATAACCGCATCCAGGTCTTCTCGCCTTATGGCCTCTGGAGAGAGCGATCCTATCTCGGCTTCGATTTGACGCATACGCCGCTCCATCTCCAAAATAGGAGCGAAAGCCGATTGTGCCTCTTCTAAAACGGTCTTCTGTGGATTGACGACCTCCTCTTGACGCAGATACCCAAAGCGAACTCCGCGGGCATAATTTACTCTGCCTCGATCGGGCACCTCTTCGCCGGCGAGAATGCGCACCAGGGTCGTTTTGCCAGCCCCATTATGACCCACTAAACCTACCTTTTGACCCCAACCCAATTGAAAGGTTACATCGGTAAAAAGTGTATCGCTGCCATAGGATTTTTCAAGGTTTTCAACCTGTACTAAGCTCATTGCGCGCCTGCTGCTTCACCAACCGTTTTATGCTAAATTCTAGATGTTCCCATCCTGCGGAGCTGAGTCTATATACCAGATTTGAGAAGGAACTAACAGCTGCAACGATCTGTTTCTTAATTAAGGAGGGCACAGCTTTGACGTGTAATCTCAGTCGTCTAGCCGATGGGGTTTAATGAGCTTATCCAATCTATCAATATTGCGTTGAACATCATCACTTTGCACGTCGTCAAAGCATATTAGGGTTATAATAATTAATTAGGTAGTTCTAGACCAGGCAGATGGGCCACGTTTCTTTACACTGCTCTATAATAGGAGAAAATACCTATGCTACATTCATTAACCTGTCTTGCTTATTTCGGCAAGAGGGCTGCTGTTACTATCTTGGTAAGTGCTAGTGGTTTACTCTTACAGAGCGTCTTGCCCGCGAAGGCTGCACCCGGCGTTCCGCCCGGAGCGTTTCTGCTCTATCCAGCCAATAGCACCCGCGAACTCGTCCAAGAAGTCGAACGCGAACCTGTAGTTGCTGATAGATACAAACGCCATTTCTATATTACAACAACGGGTGATGTAGAGCTTGCCCTCGCTCAACTTCATCTTACACGCCTTTCTTCCGACAGAGATCTGCCTGTTTGGTATGTTCATAACATCAACGGAGCAGAAATTATGGGCTATAAGCTGCGCCATGTGCCTGCAGGAACCCTGGTATTTGCCGATAGTAAGAATGCCCCCATCTTAATTGCTGAATGTGGCAATCCTATCGGAACCGTCGCTTTACCACCGGCTAAGAGCGTGGCTCATAATCAATTTGACTTAACACCTTCCCTAACAACGCCCGTCTCACCCGTCAATCCACAACCCTATACTCCTATCTCCACTCCAACGCGGATCGCCGATCTCGAAATACCCACCGCATCGGATGCCCTACCTTTGCGTCCTCCCGGACTGCCGCAAGCCCACTTTTCTGGCTTGCCGCTCACCGGTGCTCTTGCGCTTCCCTTTTTCTTCCACAGCGGCGGCTCCAATGGAGGGAACCTCCTTGGAGCGCTTCCGCCACAGTTCTCTAGCTCGGGCGGTTTTGCACCGCACGGTATCGTGCCGGAAGGCGGTTGGCTCTCTTTTGTGGCTGGCATGGGGCTTCCGTTGGTCTTTTTAAGAAAATACAAGAAGCGAGGCTAGCTATACCCTATGCAAGGTCGAATCTCATGCTTTAGCTGTCGTTCTGCGTGGATTGCCCTTAGCTTACTGACTCTGCTTTCTTTTTCTGTGGCCTACGCCGACTCGGTACAAGAACACTTTAATAAGGGGTTTCATCTCTACGAGTCCTGGGTTCAAAACCATCAAACGGACGATCTGGATCAGGCGCTTAAAGAGATGCAAGCCGCCCATAGGGAGGCCCCTAAAAGCCCTGTTATCCTCCAATGGATAGGGTTTCTCCAAATCGCGCGTGCCGACTATGCAGATGCAATAGATCCCCTTCAGCAAGCCATCCTCCTTGATCCAAAGCAAGGTCTTCCCTATGTGGATCTAGGGTTTGCTTACCACAAACTTGGTCTCTATCCGGATGCCGCCGAGGCCCTGCAGCATGCCATCGCGATCTACCGTGCCATGCCGAAGCCCGATGTACGCGACCCTTATCTCTATCGCTGCTATTTTGACCTCGGCACTGTCTATTTTGATGCGGCTACTAAGGCTCAGAACAGTGCCCAGAAAAGCGAGCTTCTGAAGAATGCCATTGCAGCCTACCAAAAAGCAGCCTCTTTACCTCCTAGTGCCTCCGTTACGGCGCCAACAGGCATTCCGAGTCTGTCCCCTCAATCGCTTGACCGCCCCGCTCTCTATATTGCTCTAGCCTCCGCATCGCTCAAAGCCGGCGATCTCACGCTCGCAGCCGATTCGGCTAGGCAGGCCACACAACTCGCGCCTGACCGAGAAGCCGCCTGGCGCCTTCTCGGTTTCATTCAGATGAAAGCTGCCGATCAATCGAAAAATGCAAATGCGCTCTCTGAGGCGCAAACTTCTTTCGAAAAGGCGTTATCCATCAACCCAAAAGACTATGAGGTACGAGAGGGCCTGGGTCGCATCTATCTTGTTCAGAACCGTTACCAAGAGGCCTATGAAGCGTTTCAACAGGCTGCGGCCGACCGACAAGCGGCGGGTCAGCAGGCTGCGCTACCTCCAGATATGCTCTATAACAGCGCGGTTGCGGCCCAAAAGGTAGGGAAGATCGAGGAGGCTATCCACCTGTTTCAAACCTATCTTCAAACAGCCCCCACGATGCGAGCGCTCTCGCCTGGCTCGGCGCCTGCTATCTTCAACAACACCAATACGACCAGGCAGTAGCAACCCTCCATCAAGCGCTCGAGATATCGCCGTCCGACACCACAGCCCGCCTTAATCTTGCTAGCGCGCTCGTCGCTCAAAAACAGTATGTACCTGCCACAAAAGAGTTACAAGAACTCGCCCAAAAAGAGCCTAACTCCCCTCTCGTCGCCTACCTGCTCGGAACGACCTTAGCGAACACCGGCGACTACACTGCCGCTGTGGACTCTTTGGAACGCTATGCCCAACTCGACCCTCAAGGCAAGGCCGTGCCAAACGGCGACGGATTTTGCGCTCTCGGTGATGCCCTCCAACACCTTGGCCGCAATGAGGAAGCGATCGCCGCCTACCGGAAAGCCACCCAGATCGCTGCCTCCAACGCATTGGCATGGCATAACCTAGGAATTCTCACTCTCCAGGAAGCTCTTCAGAAAAAGCTGCCTATCTCCGCACCCGAATGGCAAACGGCTCAAACAGCCCTTGATAACGCCGTCCGACTTAACCCTGATGACTACGCTGCTCTCGAAGCCCAGGCCACCCTGCTTGCCCAAGAGGGCAATGCTACCGCAGCTGTAGAAAAACTCCAGGCCGCCTTAAAACTCCACCCCAATTCGATCCCAGCGTTGCTTCTACTCGCCAAAACCCAAACCCAGTTAGGGCTCTATGCGGCGGCCGATAGCGCCTATCAGCAAGCTCTGAGTCGAGACCCACAGAATGTAGACATCGCGCTTCTTTATGCGCAAAACCTTTTGCATCAGCAAGAATATTCCAAAGCGGCACAGGTGTTAGCGCCACTTTATACGGCGAATTCCTCTCACCTGCAATTAGCCCTGTTCTATGCACGTAGCCTTCAGCTTGCCGGCCAAAAACAGGAGGCGATGGAGGTTTTGCAGAAGACGGTTACTCTGCCGCGACATGGGCCGGAGATGGCTCTCGGTTTACGTATGCTAGGCTACCTGCTTGTCACCAGCGGAGAACGTAAGAATTGGCAGCAGGCCGAAGAGATATATCGGCGGGCCCTTGTGGAACAACCTAATAGCGCAGAAGCCCTCAATGGACTCGGGCTTGCTATTCTCAAACTTGGACAGCCGAAAGCGGCGATCGCCTACTTTAAGAAGGCCATAACCATGGATCCCTCGTATGTAGATGCTGTTAACAACATTGGGGTCGCTCGTGAGCAGCTTGGCGATATCCCTGGCGCTCTCAGCGCTTTTCGCCGCGCTCTTCAAATTGATCCGCAGAACCAGGTAGCGCAAGAGAATCTCCAGCGATATCGCGGCTGGATCAAGGTGTTTGAGAACGGGTCCTCCTCTTAGCCAGTCTCCACATAGGACTTTATTAAAAAGAGGCGACACGTCGTCAAATGCGTCGCCTCAATCCACTTTAAGTTCTTAATAAGTTGTTGAGTCGCTAGTCCGGTTCAGGCAACGCTGGATTCGGAGGCGGAGCGACCCCGGCATCTGGTAACCCAACGATATGAAGGGTTACTATCTTATCATGCCCGATGGGTATGGTGAACACCTTGCCTTTACCCTGAAAGCCGCCGGGCACTGGACGCTCCAGAATATCCGTCTGTGTGATCTGAACCGGCACCGCAAAACGCAGTGTGGCGACGGTGTCTCGGCCTTGTGTCTCGAAAAATCGGAGGATATAGCCTTTACCGTCCTCGCAGTGCTTAAGCGCTCCGGCAACCAGATCGCCCCATCCTTTTGCATCGGTGAGCGTAAAGCGAGGTGGCGTTTCGGGTTTTGGTGGATGGGCATTTGTCACTACCGCCTGCAGGGGGATATTAAAGGCCTTTCCTAACTCTTCTGCTCGTGCAGCCCGCCAATCCCCGATATGCGGTATCAGAGCATAAGCGAAACGCTGCTCACCCTCATCCGGGTCAGGATCGGGGTCATGGGAGGAACGCAGCAAGCTAAGGCGGAAGACCGGCCCGTTCGCATCATTCCCATATTTGCTATCGTTCACAAAAGTAACCCCCCATAGCGCTTTACCGGGGCTTACTGTTGCTATTGTCGCCGCAAAGAGATGGAGAAGCGGGTTTTGAGGCAGCTCTATGCGCACAACGCGCGAACCGCTCGGCAAGGCAATTCGCACCATCCAGAGGTGCGCCGCAATATTTTCCCTTCCGCTTCCCTCATCTAGCAGGCGATAGGGAAAGTCCATCACGTCTTCTTCCGACTGCCCTCCTGTCACCCAATCCCCCATCGCTATAGCCTGCGTGATGGCATGCCCATCGGCGAGCTGTAGTTTTAGCAGCCCACCCTGGCTACCTAATGCGCCCGCTCCCACAAGAAAGAGGGTATTGCCCTTCGCTGTGGCCGGAACAGCTATCGTCTGCCCTTCACAGGCAACATTGTCGGGGCCGGATGTATTCCCATGCAGGTAGATCGGAAGTTTCAGAGCCCCCACTTTATGAATACCGGCAGGCGGAAATAGGCTACGCGGATACCCTCGTTGCTGTGAATCGAAATCGGCATTACTATCCGAGTTAAACAGACGATGCAGATCCAGCGGGGTCGCTGAAAGCAATCTCGTCCCACTATAGTCGGTCATATCCATCCACTTTTGACCAGGGTTCTCTTGGCCGTTGTCTGGTCTATCTATACTTCCATAGGGAATGGAGACATGCAACTTGGGATGCTGCATGGCTAGCGGAAACACCGCCTTCAGCATCTCGTTGTGTTCATGCCACTGCACGTCATTCTGCACATCCACCCGGTCAAGCCCATCGTAGAGCGATATCTCTTGTACATAAGAGGATTTATTCAACGCGTGCGTCACCTGAACGGTGGCAACAACTGGTCCGCTCGCCAACAGGCGAACCTGAGCCCCCTGAGTCGTCAGCAGTTGCTGTTGACCGGTGAAGTTAATGTTCCAGGCACTGCCTGTATCCCCTAGCAACTGCAGCCCATTCGCAGAGGCCGCCAAAAGCTCTCGTCCCATGCGCAGGTCTTCTAAACGTTGCATAAGCCCAGTTTGGGGATCGATCTCAAGACGCAGAAAGGCATTTTGCAGCACATAGTCGCCGGTGCGCCCTTTTGAAACCGAGAGATGCGATGCACAGGGCTTTTTAGAAAGGAAGTAGAGTTTATGTCCAAAACCGGGGACGTCTCGAGCGATAAACAGCAGCGTATCGGATGATAGGGCCTGTGCTGGAAAAAGATGGCCTGCCGTGTCCCTCACAGAATGATATAGAGTTGCTTGGGGAACGCTCAACTTGACTGGGCCGGTGCAAGCGTAGGAGAGTGCGTTCCAAACCACGACCGCTTTTTCACCCTGTTTCGCTCCACGCGTATCCACATGACTTGTGAGCGTTTGAAGGGCCTTTGCGGTTTGCTGATCTGCCCATTGACGTGCCGGAGTTAGATAGCTCTCCATCCAAGGATAGGTCGAATGGATGGCCGAGCCACACATAATGTCGTGGAACTGTGCAAATGCCGTTGGTTTCCAAGCCTCCTCAAACCCCTGCACTGGATATGGCAGGCCGCTCATCGCGGCTAGGGAGGAGAAAGCCTCTGCTGCGTAGAGGGCGTTCTCGGTGCTACGAACTGCCTTTTTAATATCGGCGTGAGTCGTGTAGCATCCTTCAAACGTGTACTGCAAATCTCTATCCACCACAGGGAGCTGTGCCGTGTTGGGGTCGGAGCGGAGAATATCGAAGAACTTATCGGCAGTGCAAAAATGTACATGGGGCATAAGGGGGTCTGCTTGTAACTGCTTACCCACAAGGATCATCTGGCGTGTTGGCCCTCCGCCATGGTCTCCTACCCCAAAAACGACCAAAGCCTTTTTTAGCCCAAAGCTATTCTCTATTTGCCACGGGCGCACCATCTGATCAACGGTAACTGGTTCATCATAACTATTCGTGCTAGCCTTTAGCACCCGGGAACCGTCAGGCGATTCCCACCAGCTGAAATAGATGCCATCATTACAGCGCATGTGGTAGTAGTTAACAATGCCCACATTACGTAGCAGTTGCGGAATTTGCCACGAGTGGCCGAACGAATCGGGTAGCCAGCCGGTTATAGCATAGCGTCCAAAATGTTTGTAAAAATAGCGCTGCCCCAAGAAAAGCGATCGAGCCAGAGCCTCACCAGAAGGCATATCGGTGTCCGATTCGTCCCAAAAGCCGCTTACCGGGTCCCATTGACCGCGTTGCACCGCTGCCTGCATTTCAGCGAACTCTTGCGGATAACGATGCTGAATCGGCACGTAGGCTCCGGGCTGGCTCTGCACAAACCCAAAGTCAGGAAATGCATTCATCAGTTTTAAAGCGCTGGCCCAGGTACGGTGGCATACATCTATGGTCTCAGGCCAAGGCCATAACCAATTCATATCTATATGAGCATGACCTACGTAGTAGACATCATAGTTTTGGGTAAGTGGACGCAAGCTCATGAGCGTTTCATGAGCAGCGGCCAGCTGCGCTGCCGATTGCTCCAAAGGAAGACTGGTAAGATGTTCGATATCTACCTTCGACTCGGCGGCCGCCAGCACGCTACGAATATGCGCGCTCTCTTGCTCGGGCACCTGCGTAGCAAGCTGTTGTAAAAACTGCGTCTCCTGAATGACCCAATCAAAATTTGGCTGCCACGGCTTCGGCGGTCCAAAAACCAAACGACTGAACATCAGCCGTCCATCTCCCGGCCCGTTAATGCCACGTACCGCGATAAAAAACTTTTCGCCTGGCTGCACATGAGGAGAGATCAGGACGTTGCCTTCATCCCAGTGGAAACTATCTCGCATCTCTCCATTTACATAGACTTCCCCATCGTCGTCCACCCCTATCTGCAGGTACATTGGGGCACCTTCCGTTGAAACCCCCGCAACCTTGTCGGGCACCACGATCTGTGTGCGAAACCAGACGCGCGTGTTCTCACCATGCCACACAAACCCAGGATGAACCGTCTGCCAATCTGCATCCGATATTGTAGGCATCTGGCCATCTGGAATGTCCGGTTGATGGAACTTCCAATCGTTAATCGTCATCACTCGACTGTCGCGTAGGAGCACAAGGGCATCTGTAAAGGAATCGGCGTATGCCCTACCGGGACTGCCGATAAGAAAAGTAAGACACCCAAAGAGCATTCCCCACAGACCAACGGCTTTGAGAATATCACTTCTACCTCGCATGAGAACCTGACTCCTTACGTTCATTCTGATTCGCCTTAATAAGCGGCAATATCGCACGAAACGAGGTGCTTCCCGCCTCTTCTAGCCATTCGTAGAGCACCATCTCGACCGATGAGGGAAGCGCCCCCACTTGAAACATCTTCCTTAATCCCAGTTCATGATCCCATTGGGAACGAGCCGCCACAGCATCGGCAACGATATGCACCTGATAGCCCTCTGCAAGCAGCCCTAACGCCGTTTGGCAAACACAGATATGCGTCTCCACCCCGCACAGTACCACTTGCCGTTTCTGTAGCGCTTGCAGTCGCGATACAAAATTCGAGGCTCCGGCACAATTAAAGCAGAGCTTATCTAACCATGTGTCTTCCTTTGGAAGCAGATCGGCTAGCTCCTTCGTAACTCCACCGAGCTTGTCGCGATTTTGTGTGGTGACCAGCAGTGGTATCCCAAGCGCTTGTGCCCCCTGTAACAAGAGGCGCGTGCTCCTCAATAAGCTTTCGGTATTAGGTAGGGTACGTAGGAGGGTTTCTTGAAGGTCAATAGCAACTAAAACGCTTTCGGTAGAGCAGAGCAAAGCCGGATGTTTTACCGTCATCGAAACTCCTCAGCTGTTCTTGGTCGTTTTTTAAGTTCCTCTTTAAAGACAAAAATTCCTGCCTCATAGAGCACCCTCTCTTGACAGAGAGGGCTTTTGGGTTTATAATTGCGATGATTAAGTGGAAAGTTCTTTCATTATGTTACCTCACTAACACGTCCATCGTCAGATATTTAGACGCGATACGATATGAACAATGTTTTAGAAGAGGGGGTCCTAGAAAAATCATGCTGCCAACATGGCTGGGCGGTCTAAAAAAATCTTTTTCCATAGAACTGGTTCTGCTGGTTGGAGCGCTTTTGGCGCTGAGTGGGTCGCATCTACAAGTCGCTGCAGAGGAAAACCTCACCGGCAATACGCTCAAAGCGCCGCTAGCCGTAGACTGGAAATTCACGGGACAAGCCTACCCAAACAATCCAACCGGCCCAGTTGTGGCCGATGGTACCATCTACTACGCTTCCGGCACACGTCTCTACGCGCTCGATGAACATATAGGTGCACAGAAGTGGGTCTACCCTGAAGGTAGCTATTTACCTAATCCTATTATGGCCACGCCGACCATCAGTGGTGACACCCTTTTTGTGCCTGAAGGCGACGGCCTCTACGCGCTGGATGCAGATACCGGTCGGCAAAAGTACCCAGCCTATAAAGTTCGTGGTGGCGTGATTAGCCATCCGGCCGTTTGGGGCGATAACGTCTACTTTATCTCCGGTTCCGAACGTCTCTATGGAATTAAGGCTTCCAATGGTCATCCCATTAACCCCCTTCTCGGAGGCGGTATTCCCTTGCCAGGAGCTTTAGAGGGCGATGTTACCACCTACAACGGCATGCTCTACTTCTGCACCTCCAATGGGGAGATACATGCGGTGGATGCGCAGTCCGGGGCACAGAAATGGCATGCCTCGGTACTTGGAGTGACGGTGTTCTCTACCCCTGCCGTCTCTCAGAACTACATCTATGTTGCTGGCCAATCGGCTATAACCTGCCTCCGCACCGACAACGGTCTCGTGGTGTGGTCTTTGCCGGCAAGAAACGATTTCACCGCACCTGCAGCTGTCGATCCCGATGGAAACGTCTATGTGTGCACAGCGAACCTAAAGGTCTATGCCTTAACATCCCAGAGGAAACCTCTCTGGAAAACAGTACCTGAAGTTGATTTTCCTATTAATGCTGCACCCATCATTTCCGGCAACCTGCTTATTGTGTGCAGTGCCGAGGCCGGGGTCTACGCATATGACCGCAATACGGGTGAACTCGTATGGGACTACTCTATCCAGCCCTCTTCTCTCGACCCGAATAGATTGCCTGAAGAAAACCATGTGCTGGCAACACCCGCTGTAGATAATGGACACCTGTTCGTCGTATCCGACGATGGATCGGTTACCTGCTTTAGCAATAGTGCTATCGATCTGATACCGCCGATCATTACACCCCTCGCCCCAGAACGTGGAGAGTACTGTAAAGGTGAACCTCCTTTTATCGTCCGAGCCCACATCTTCGATTTCGGTTCAGGCCTCAAGCCATCTAGTGTTACGCTGACAATAGATGATCGCCCTATCAACCAAGTTACGAAAGAAGATCTGATTAACGGTAAAGATGGTTTTACTTTTGATAAAGATAAAGGCATTTTGGAATACGACATTCAACCAAAAACGACTGGGGTTTCGAATTCCTTCTCCGATGGTCACCACACCATTACAATAACAGCTCAAGACTGGAAAGGAAATCAGAAAACGGAAACCTGGTTGTTTACCACCGGCGACGCCTACCCCATTGAACGCGCCCTACGCACTCAAAACACGCAGGGCACAAATACAGCGGGAGGTAGAGGCGGTCGTCCTGGCCTTGGCAGCGGTGGGGGCGGAAACGGTGGAGGAGATTAAGCCGACCGCCTCCACCGCCAACGAAAAATCTCTTCTTGCGCTTCTCAGGCTAGCGAATCTACAGCTTAGCCCTAAGATTACCGGGGCGCTTCTCGAGCGGTATTGCGCAGCACCTGAAGCGCTCTTTGAGGCCACCGATAGAGAGTTGGCAGAGATACCCGACCTAGATTTGCAGGCGCACCATGTAGCGCGCTTGCGAGACTTGGCCTATATCCCTACTGCCTCCCAACGCCGGTGGTTGGAGCGCAGTGATACAGCCCTCCTCTGGAAGGGACACCCAAACTACCCTAGCTCCCTTCTCGACATCTACGACCCCCCGGCGATTCTATTCCTACAAGGAAGCTATCGGAAATTCGATCTAACCTCTGTGGCGATCGTGGGGTCGCGCCATGCCACGCCCTACGGTGTCCATGTTGCCGAACGTATCGCCCGCGAGTTGGCCGCCTACAGAATCATCGTGATCAGCGGGGGTGCACGCGGTATTGATGCTGCCACCCATCGCGGTGTTTTGGAGAAAAAAGGACGCACCTTGGCGGTGCTAGGCTGCGGTCCAGATGTCGCTTATCCGCGCGAGCATCGCGCTCTGTTTCAGGCTATTGCGCAGCAGGGGGCTCTCGTTTCAGAGTACCCGCCCGGAACCCAGCCAGAAGCCTGGCGTTTTCCCGCACGTAACCGCGTTATCAGCGGTCTTGCCCAGGCCGTCCTTGTTGTCGAAGCTCCCATCAATAGCGGTGCCCTTATCACGGCACGCTATGCGCTTGAACAGGGAAGATCGGTACTTGCCGTGCCAGGTGATATCAACCGTCCGGCAAGTGCCGGCACCAATGCTCTGTTGAAAGAAGGCGCCATTGTGGTTACAGAAACTGCCGATGTCCTCTACGCTCTTGGACTTACCGCCTTAGCAGCTAAGCCTCGCCAACCAACTCTGGACTTCGATACAGGCCAACCCAACGTGTTCGATACCTCGCATCTGAACGAACTGCAGCGGAAGCTTGTGGAGTCTCTTTCGCTCACTCCACGTCATATCGATCAGATCGCTCAGGAGGTACAGCGGTCTGTATCCGAAGTGAGCACGGAAATGACCCTACTAGAGCTGTCGGGCTTCGTTCAGCGCTTGCCGGGGAACACCTATGTGCGCGGCCAGTCGCTTTGAATTTCAGGTGGCAGGCTCCGAGGTCGTCTCTAAAAGCTCAATCGGCAGCCCTTGAGAGCGTTTGTCAAGCTGGCTCCAGAGTAGGGTTAGCAGCACACACACCAAGTACCCTCCAACATTCATGTAGATAGCTTTCGGCGCTCCCACATGGTTCGCGACAAACCCGATCTCTAGCCCTCCCAATGGCATGAGCCCTCCAAAAACGAACGAATAGATAGCCATAACCCTTCCACGAAGCGAATCGGGTACCTGCTCCTGAACCACGGTGTTCGCTGTGATGCCAAAGGCGGTCATAAAAATGCCACTCAGCATGAGCGCAGGCATGGCAGGCAGCTCCGAATGGCAAGATCCAAAGAAAAGCAGAGTGATTCCAAAGAAAATGGCAGACGTATAGAGGAGAAACCGACGAGCAAAACGATGGGAGAAAGAGGCCACCAAGAGCCCGCCAATTGCCGCTCCCACCCCACTTGCCGACATCATACGCCCTAAGATGACAGCAGAAACCTGCTTACGTACTGCAAAAGAGGCGCCTGCCAGTGCCGCAAACTTATCAGAATAGACCGGATAGAGGGTCGAAACCGACCAAGCTCCCAAACTCGCCGCGCCCACAAGCAGTATCACTCGCAGTGGGCCTCGGTTCCTGGCTAAATAGTGGAAACCGCTTACCAAAGAGAGTTGATGACTCACGGGCACAAAGGGTGGGAGATGCATCATGAGAAGAGAAATGATAACGGCAATATAGCTTAAGCCGTTAAGGAAGAAACAGGCGGTGGCTCCAAAATGCGCCAGCGTAACGCCGGCCAAGAAGGGTCCGCACACGCGGGCCACATTGAACTGCAAGGAGTTGAGCGCAATAGCATTTCCGAGCATTGCTGGGTCGTCCACCATTTCACTAACAAAGGCCTGTTGTGCCGGCATGTTATAGGCGTTTACCACACCGGAGAGGGCTGCTAGCAGAGCGATATGCCAAGGACGAATGGGCACTACCCAGTTTGTGTTGAGCAACGCAAGGGCAAAGGCCAAAAGCATAGCAGCGGCCTGAGTGATCACCAGGATTGTCCGACGCGGGTATCTATCAGCCGCTTTACCGCCATGAAGGGTCAAAAGGACATAGGGAATGGCTCCAGCTCCCGTAACAATGCCGAGCCAGCTTGCCGAATGGGTAATCTCATAGACGAGCCACTGCTGCGCCATGGTCTGCATCCAGGTGCCGACCACGGAAATAAACTGCCCAACAAAAAAGAGGCGAAAGTTACGAGAACGAAGCGCAAGAAAAGGCGTAGGCCGGATTGGCTGCGCCGAACTATTCAAACCGCAACGCCTCGATGGGATTGAGTGCGGCGGCCTTACTTGCCGGGTAGATTCCAAAGAACAACCCTACGCCTGCCGAGACAACCAAACCCGCTATCACTGCACGCGGGTCTACAATCGTGTTCCAGCCTCCTACCGTCGCCAAGAGATGCGCTCCGATTACTCCAAGGGCGAGACCTATGATCCCCCCAATAAGAGAGATAATTGAGGACTCGATGAGGAACTGCAACAAGATGTCGCGCGGGGTAGCGCCAATGGCCTTACGAATGCCGATCTCGCGTGTGCGCTCGGTAACCGAAACCAGCATAATGTTCATAATCCCGATGCCACCCACAACCAGCGAGATAATCGCAACGATAGAGAGCAGAGAGGTCATTGTACCGGTCACACTCTGTTGCCGATTCATTAAATCAGTTTGGCTTCGTATCTCAAAGTCGTCGTTTTGAGGAAAAGGCGGTTGCAAGTGGTGCTGGTTCCTTAGATAGTTTGCGATCTGCTCCATGGCCAGCGGCATCATCTTGGCACTTGTGCAGCGCACATTCATTGCGTCGATATTCGTCGTATTTGCAATGCGCTGCATTACCGTGGTGATCGGCGCAAGAATCACATCATCCTGATCTTGCCCAAAGATGCCGGAGCCTTTTGGGGTTAACTCGCCGATCACCAAAAAGTCTTGGTTGTTGATAGAGATATGCTGCCCAACAAGATCGTTGTCAGCACTGCCTGTTAGGCTTTCCACAACGGTTTGTCCCACGACGCACACCTGCCGTACGCCGTCAATATCGCTTTGATCAAAGAAGCGGCCGCGCATAACGGAAGCGTTATTCACGAAAGGATACTCTGTGTTCGTTCCTTCCAAAGTGGTGGTAGCATTGTTATCTTGAAAACGGATCTGCACACTGCGACGCACAATGGGCGCGACGGCCGCTATGGCCTGCGTAAAGTTTTTCGCTATGGCGTTGGCTTCGTCCAGTGTAAGGCGATTTGGCGGCGCCGGTGGTGTTGGGAAGCCGTTGCTTGTCGTCGTAGTAGTACTGCTGTCGGACTGTGCGGCCAAGGCAGCTGCAGGGGCAATGTGAAGGCGCGGCGGACCGTTCCACACGAAAAGCAAGTTCGTTCCTAACTCGTCAATGGTCTGCTTTACGCGCTGAGTGGCTCCCTCGCCTATAGCGACAACAAGGATCACGACGCCGACACCAATAATGATGCCGAGCATCGTGAGAAACGTTCGCATTTTGTTTCCAGCCAACCCTCGAAGGGCGATACGTGTGGATTCTAGCAGATTCATCTCTTTACACCTGCTGCATTTGAACTTCTAGACGACGTTTCTGTTCACGTTCTCGCTCCGCTACCATCGCCGCGAGCGCCTCACGTGCATAGATTCGGTTGGTGACAGGCTCATCATCCACGATGCGGCCATCTCTAATCGTAACGATACGTTTCGCATGACGTGCTATATCCGGCTCATGCGTCACCATGACGACGGTGATGCCTTCGTCGTTGAGATTTTGAAAGATATCCATAATCTCCTCACTTTGGAGGCTGGAGAGATTTCCAGTAGGCTCATCCGCCAGAATAAGGAGCGGCTCGGGGGCAAGGGCACGTGCGATGGCTACCCGTTGCTGTTGACCTCCCGAAAGCTGGTTTGGCCAGTGATCGAGTCGATCCCCCAATCCCACTCGCTCTAAGGCTGCAATAGCACGCTCGGTTCGATCTTTCCGACGTGCATAAACTAATGGCAGCTCCACGTTTTCCAAAGCCGTTGTCCTCGGAAGCAGGTTAAACCCTTGAAAGACAAAACCTATCTTCCGATTACGGATATGGGCTAACTCCACCTCATCCATCTCGGCCACCTCGATCCCATCTATCTGATAGGAGCCAGTGGTAGGGGTATCAAGGCAGCCGATGATGTGCATGAGGGTAGATTTACCCGATCCGGAGGGACCCATAATGGCCACAAACTCTCCACGATAGATATCGAGATCAACCCCGTCGAGAGCTTGCACAAATTGATCACCCATCTCATATACCTTGGTGATCCCTCGAAGGCGCAGCATGGGTTCTTCGACTGTCATTAAGCCCCTCCGTTAGACGGTTTCTTCTGTTTGTTGTTATTGTTACTCGTGAACGGCGAAGCATTACCCCACATAGGTCTATTAGAGCTGGCCGTACCGGCACGCACTATGACATCGCCTTCGTTTAAACCGGCAAGAATAGCGGTATTGACGCCATCGCTCCCCCCTACCTTCACCACATGGGGCGTAATGACCTGCTTCCCATCTTTCATCGTCAACACATCCACGGTAGCGCCGTGTACACCTAAATGCACCGACTCGGCAGGCACAAGCAATACATTAGACAGCTTACCTACATGGATGATGACATTAGCCGTCATATCGGGCTTGAGTCCAGGATATTGGTGATCAAGCGAGATCGTTACGTCGTAGGTTACCACGCCCTGCATGATCGTTGAACCCGAAGCGATCTTGGAAACATGCCCTTTAATCACCATATGCGGGAAGGCATCCACCGTGCAGTCGGCCTCTTGACCAAGCTTCACTTTGCCGATATCGGTCTCATCCACATAGGCATCTATCTGCAGACGATGCAAGTCAGCGACAATAATAAGGGTCGGTGCCGATAAACCGGCTACCAACGTCTCGCCCTGTTGGGACGCTAGTTGGAGAACCGTACCGGTTATCGGGCTACGGATAATCGTTTTGTTGACTTGGGCGTTCCAATAGGCCACCTGTTGGCGTGCTGCTGCCACCTGATCTTGGTCCTGCACAATGGTCTGTTGCTTTAAGAGGTTCTGAGTGAGGTTAGCTTGGGCAGAAATGAGATTTGCTTTTGCCTGATTCACGACGGCCTGGGCGTTACGGACATCGGCCTCTTTCACAGCGTTCTGATAGACCTCGGCTTTAGCGGCATCGTAGGCCGCTTTGGCCGAGTCCAGATTCTGTTGAGCCTGGGTCACTTGGTCTTGTGCGGTTTGTAGATCCGCTGTCACCTTCTGACGAACGAGCTCTACATTCTGCTGTGCAGCAGCCACCTGGGCCTCATCCACCGTGTAGGTCGCTTGGGCATCGTCCACCGCACTCTGAGCCACAAACCCTTTCTGCAACAGTTGCTTCTGTCGTTGCAGGTTCAGCTCAGCGTCATGTGCCGTTGCCTGCGCCTGAGTCAGCTGCGCCTGCGCCGTGGCGATCTCAAGGTTCGCACTCGCCTGGGTCTGGCGAAGAGTGGCCTGTGCTGTGCTAAGAGCGGCTTTGGCGGCAGAAAGTGCCGCTTGCGCCTTTTGTATATCGGTGCGCGTCTGCTCCTCCTGCTGGCGCGCTGCTGCCTTAGCGGATGCAAGCTGAGCCTCTGCACTGCGCAGTTGTGCCTTTGCCTGAGTAACAGCGCTGTTGGTTTGGTCTTTAAGCATCTGTACCCCAGAGAGGTCTTGTTCCAGCTTCATCTCGGCCGCTGCAAGGTTAGCCTGGGCCTCGTTACGCTGTGCGGTGATATCCGGCAGATCCAACTCAGCAATGGGAGCGCCCTTGTGCACGATCTGACCAACATCGGTATAAAGGCGTTTGATAACACCCGTAAGTTGGGAGCCAATCTTCACCTCAGCCCCTGTTTGAGCGGTAACACTTCCTGTGGCGGAGATGGTCTCCTCTAAATCGCCTCGCACAACTTTAGCTGTAATCAGCGGAGACTCCGCCTCTTTCGAGGCATGCGTAGCGCTCCACCCCCACCATCCGAGAGCTACAAGCACACCTACTGTCACAATACTGGGCCAAGGGCGGAGACGACGGCGTGTTTTACGGCGCAAGGCTACTGTATGCGGATTCGACACCGATTCCATCTTGTTTTTCCTCACGAGGTCCGAAGACCAAGAGTCCTCATTTTTTGATAGCAATAAGTAGAGAAGAGCTTGTATTTAGGCAAGACCTTCTCTAAATACGTTTAGCAGAACGATCTTTGCGCCCATTTTGGGTACAGTGGTTCGTATATCCTTATTATTTTGGACGACAAACTATCTGCAAAGTTATCCCAAATTTTTTACCCAAAAGCCGCCCTACCGTTGTATGCCACGAACAAAGTGCCTTCATCTATTGCCAGAGCCGTTACGCAGTGCTTTGTGTACCCCGACTAAGAACAGGGGGAGGCATATTGCCTCCCCCTGTTCTTAAATTACGCTCTAAGGGCGACTGGTCGGACTTGAACCGACGACCTCCAGGGCCACAACCTGGCACTCTAACCGGCTGAGCTACAGTCGCCATGTTATTTCCTATGCTAGCACGGAACGCCCCTTTTTGTCAAGAGGAGAATGACACCTCAAACCGTTTTTTGAGGTATGCTTTTCTTAATGGAATTCGGTATAGAAGGCAGATGAGTTCTAATGAACTTCATACGGCATATAACACCTCTCTTCACCTTGTTTTTCCTGTTGTTCGTACTTCCCTTGCGTGGTCTCTGCACGCCCCCCGCCTTTATGATCGGCGCCGATCTCTCTTTTCTCAAATTCGCAGAAGATGAGGGCGACGTCTTTTTCGAGAACGGCAAGCCCGTAGATGTGCTTCAATTGCTCAAAAACCACGGGTACAACTGGGTCCGGCTCCGGCTCTTCGTGCATCCTACCGACCTCCCAAATAACCTTGACTACACCATCGCTCTTGCAAAGCGTGCTAAAGCGCTGGGCTATCATTTTCTGCTCGATCTACACTACTCGGATACATGGGCCGACCCGCATCATCAGATCACGCCGTCAGCGTGGCAAAATCTCAGCCATCCTGAACTGGTGAAAACAGTTTTTCGCTACACCAAAGACACGATAGAAGCTTTCCGCAAGGCCAATGTCATGCCTGATATGGTTCAGATCGGCAATGAGGTTTCCGTTGGCCTGCTTTGGCCGGATGGGAAACTACCGGAACACTGGGACCATTTCGCCGACCTTATGAAGGCTGGTATTTCCGGTGTATACGCCGCTTGCCCCACCAAGCTTCGACCATGGATCATGATCCACATTGACCGAGGCGGCGATTGGCAATATACGCATCTCTTCTTCGATAGACTTGCCGCATACCATATTCACTATGACATCATAGGTCAATCCTACTACCCTTGGTGGCATGGCAGCCTCGAGGAACTTCAGCAGAATATGCGTCTCACTGCGCAAACCTATCATAAGCCCATTGTCATCGTGGAAACCGCGTATCATTGGCAAAAAGCGGAATACCCCAATGGTAATGGGCCTTTCCCCGAGACGCCTGAAGGGCAAAAGCAGTTCTTACAGACGGTCTACCAGATCGTGCAGAGCACCCCTGATCACCTCGGGGTAGGCGTCTTCTGGTGGGAACCCGCCGTGCCGTTTCATGGCACATACGCCAGCTTAGTATCCCGAAGCTTCTTTAATGAAGACCATGAGGCGCTTCCTGTTATCATGGCCTTCGACGGTTACACATCCGGTATAGGTGTTCCGTCATCAACTTCGTCAGAGAAATAAAAAATCTTTGTTTTGGGAGGCCTCGCGCATGTTGCCTGTCATCAAACACAGCACCTACAAACTATTGGGGATTAGCGTGTTCCTTATGGGAGCTACCTGTTTTCCTGCAGCCCAAACACTGCCTGGGCTACCGGCGCAAACGGCTCCCTCTACCCAACAGACCACAACTTCCTCAACGCCCCCCACACCGGCACCCGGCTCCTCTGTAGATTTTCGTACCCGTCCTCCCTGGCCGGTAGCGGCGCATATTCTGAAACGTACTCCCGACATGAACGGTATCATCCAAGACGATCAATGGAATCCGTTCTACACGGTGACTTCCGGCCCCATCACCGGTACCGTTTTTTGCGACTGGGACGATAACTATCTCTATGTCGCTGCCCGTACCTCTCAACCGGCTACGCTCATCATTGATGTGGATGCCTCCGACAACGGATGGCTGCGTGGCTCCGACAACCTCGAACTCGTGGTAGGCCCCGCCGGCCCCAACCAAAAGCCGGCTCTGGTAGCGCGCGTGCTCGATGCGTCAAGCGCTAAAGACGTTCCTTTTTGGACGACACAAGGCCTCGATGTCAACGCCATTCTCACCGCAGGGCGCCTTATCAACGGCACCCAAGAGGTCGAGGTTGCCATTCCTAAAGATACCGCGGGGCTCCTTCCTACTGCGGGAGCGACCATAGGTCTGCGCGTCGAGTTCATTCCTCCTATCGCCCCTACAGCCTATACTCCAACAGCTCCCTACGAACCGCACCTTCTCCTCGACGCAAACCTTGTTAACTCCGAAGTGCAGACCGTGCCGGGAATTAACCCACATCTAGAGCTCTCCGACTATCGGTGCATTGCCGGCCAGAAGCTCTTTGCCACCCTCTTTTTACTGAACCAAACCGACCAAACCATTCACCTGCGCTCGGTTCTATGGCAGGGTACAGGTAACTCTAAGAACGCGGTAGATACTATTAGTACGGTCACTCCTCCTTCATTGCCCCCGCACAAAACGGTAAAATTTGGCTACAAGACTATTCTTCCAAAAGACCTTCCGCTAGGCAACTACACCTTGCAAGTAACCGCCACCCTAGACGACGGGCGCCAGGTGAGCGCCTCGGCCTCGTTCACCGTGGTAGAGCCCATCGAAGCCCACCTTCAACCTTATCCCGATCCCCTCTACATCTCTGGCACGACGCGCCTTGATCTGCGTGTGGTGATCACCAGTGCGGTGCCCGATCACTTCCGTGGACGGCTGGAGATTCTTCAATATCCAAAGGCATGGCAACTGGAGGGAAAACCAGAGCGGAGCGTTGTGGTCTATGGAGAGGACGCCACCGGCACCTCCCATGTCTATTTCAACTTGCCGGCCGATACAAAGCCGGGAGATTACCCCATTGAAGCGCGCATTATATGGTTCGACAAAACCTGGCCGCTCCACTGCACGGTGCATGTTGTAGGGAACGAGGCCCTAACCCCACCCCCGAACAAGAAGTAGCCTTTATGAACGAGTATGCCATCGAAACGGTTGGCCTTTGTAAACGGTTTGGTAGGTTTGAGGCTGTCCGAAGCCTCGACCTGCAAATACCGCGAGGTGAGGTTTTTGGACTGCTTGGCCCTAACGGCGCGGGCAAAACCACCTCCATCCTTATGTTGCTCGGCAACATTCGCCCGACCGATGGTCACGGTTTCCTACTGGGGAAGCCCTTAGGCAACATTGAGGTAAGGAAACATGTGGGTTTTCTGCCGGAGAAATTTCAGTTTCACGACTTTCTCACGGCCACCGAATTCTTAGATCTCCACGGAAAGCTTGCGGGAATGAACGCCTCCGATCGCGCAAGGCGCATTCCCGAAGTGCTTAGGCAGGTGGGCCTAGCAGAACGGGCTCACACCCGTATCCGTGAGCTCTCCAAAGGGTTGCAACAGCGCATCGGGCTCGCACAGGCGATGCTCCATAAACCTCAACTGATCGTTCTTGACGAACCTACCTCCGCCCTCGATCCCCTAGGGCGTCGGGAGGTGCGCGATATCATTCTGCAGCTTCGCAATGAAGGCTGCACGGTGCTGCTGAACTCCCACCTGCTCTCGGAAATCGAAATGACCTGCAACCGTGTGGCGATCATGAAGAGAGGTGAGGTTGTTGCTCAAGGCCCGATAGAGGAACTTCTGGCTTTCTCCTCGGTTGTAGAGATCGAGGTGGCCGATATGAACGATGCGGCGATGCAGGCGCTGCGGCAAGTGGCGACACGGCTTAAGTTCGAGAGCGTGCCACCTCGCAAAATTTTGGCATGGGTGCCATCGGAGGCGGACGTTCCAGAGCTGGCGCGCGCAGTGGTGTGTAATAACGCCAAACTCCTAGCCCTGGTACCTAAGCGCGAAACGCTAGAAGAGCTTTTTCTGCGAATTGTTGCAGAGAAGGAGTCGGCCGTTAAGAAATAGCGTAGAGAAAAAGCCTGACGCCGCCGTCATCGTAGCCTCTCAGGGTTTTGCGAGGGCGTACGGAGCGTCTCTAACGTGAAGAGATACCAACGGCCTCCCCGATGTGCTTGAATCCGTCTCGCTCCAGAAGCCATAGCAGCCCCTGATTGATTCTCAGCGGCAAAAAAGGCCCTTCATAGATCAAACCCGTGTAGATCTGAACAAGCGACGCCCCTGCCTTTATACGTTGGTAGGCCTCTTCTGCGCTATCTATCCCTCCTACCCCGATAATCGGCACCTGTCCACCCGTTGCTCGATAGAGCCGTTTTAATGTGGCCACTGCTCGTTCGCGTAGTGGTGGGCCGCTCAACCCACCTTCCTCCGTTAATCCTTCGAAAGCCCCCTCTCTTGCCACCGTTGTGTTCGTCGCGATAATGCCAGCGATCTGTTGTTCAAGTACAACCTCCGCCACATCGCAGATATCTTCTGGGGCCATATCGGGGGAGACCTTTACGAACAGCGGCACCGCCCGCTGTCCGCGCGCTACCGCTAGGCTTTCGCTCTCCTCTTTTAATAGGGCCAACAGATCGCGTAATCGGTCTTTCTCTTGCCATTGGCGCAGCCCTGGTGTATTTGGAGAAGAGACGTTAACCGCAATGTAGCTGGCGTAAGGGGCGAGTCGCCTAAAACTGGCCCGGTAGTCGTCCAGCGTAGCCGCCTTGCCTTGAACATTTCGCGTCTTGCCGATATTTACCCCAATAGGGAAGGGCAGCCCTTTTCCGCCCTGAACCAGCGAGAGACGATAGGCTACCATATCTGCACCATCGCTGTTAAACCCAAGTCGGTTGAGAATGGCTTTGTGTTGAGGAAGGCGAAACAGACGCGGTTTTGGGTTACCGGGTTGAGGCTGGGCGGTCACCGTGCCCACCTCCACAAACCCAAACCCCAAGCGCGGCCAAATGGGAATGGCCAAGGCATTTTTATCACAACCCGCTGCAAGCCCTACTGGGTTTGGGAAAACGATGCCTGCTATCTCTTGGCTTAGAGCGGGATCCGTGAAGGGACGACGACACCTCACAAGTCGCCCCATTCGGGCCAACAAAGCGAGGGTGCGCTCATGGACGCTCTCAGCATCTTGAGCGAAAAGTAGCGGACGAAGCACACGTCGGTAGATCATACGGGGTCGTCCTCCTCACGCATATATTCCACCTGGACAATCTCGATAGTTGCCGCTCTATGCCCAAGAATAGGCGCATCCGGGTCAATCACGGCGGCCGTCAAAGGGCCTCCATAGACAGCCCCGGTATCGAGACCTATCTTGTTTCGTTGGATCAACGGGCGGCCATCCGGCTGGGGCGTGTGCCCAAAAACGATCAGACGCCCTCCGATCAAGGGTTTATAGGAGAGAAATGGCTCCCGAATCCAGAGGCGAGGGTCTAAACCATACGCCGCATCCTCCCATTTCATACCGGGAGGCACGACCCCGGCGTGAACGAAATGATAGTTTCCACAAATATACTCCATCTGAGTCGCCTGCAAAAAGGCGATGTGTTCCGCCGGAATAGCCTCTTTCCAGTGAAGCATGTCCGTAGGTTGATAAGAGAGGAGAGTTTCGACCCCACCGTTCTCCAGCCAAAGATAGGTCTGCTCACTGTGAAGCACAAACCCCTCCTTGGCCGCAGGCTGTGTGGGAGGACCGTCAAGTGCATCGAGCATAAGCTGTTCGTGGTTGCCGCGCAGAAAAATGGTGTTTGGGCGCTCTTTTTTTAGAGCGATCAGCAGATCCACAACGGCACGAGAGTTCTCTCCCCGGTCTACATAGTCTCCCAGAAAAACGAGCCTGTCTATCTCCCGCAAAGGACGCGTGCGTAGCCTCTCTAAGAGAACCCGAAGTTGCGCTATTTGGCCGTGAATATCTCCAATGGCAACGATCAGAGGTCGGCCTTCCTCCATCGCTTTAGAGATCGTGGAGGTAACGGTTCTGCGCATCAACCAAGATAGCCCTCGCTTTTACCGGTTCTTCACTCAAACAAAAGGCCACAATAATTACCCTGTCACCAACGCGCACTTTATGAGCAGCTGCTCCGTTCACCACGATCTCCCCTTTTCCTGCCTCGCCTTCCATCACATAGGTCTCGAAGCGTTCCCCATTCTCTACATCCCACACATGTACGAGCTCACCGGCCAGCAGCCCCACACGCTCCATTAGCTCCCGATCTATCGTGATACTCCCCTCGTAGTTCACGTTAGCATCGGTTACTCGTGCATGATGTATCTTGCTTTTTAAAAACGTCAGTAGTCGCATACGTCTTCTATGAAAAGCGGATCCTCGTCTCGTATTTTTTCAACTCGGCATTATACCCGCAACTCTCAAACCTGTGTCACACAAGACACCGAAAACAGTTCTATCCTTCCATGGCCATAGAAAAGGTGTTCATATCGCAAAAAAGTGAGAAAATTTTCTAAAAAATCCATTAAACCTCTTGCATCCTCGCTTTTTTTCTGCTAAACTAAGAGTAAAGCGATATACTTTCTAACAGTGGCAAGGGCTGAAGTGGTATCTTTTCCCAGTCTTATCTTACGTACAAACGAACGCACTTCTATGCTATCGGAGAGAGTTTCATCGCCACATTCGATCAACACCTTCTAAGGAGGTAGACTGTGAATTCACCTTCATTTGAAGAACAAGAGCACCGCAGCCTGCTTCACCGCATCAAAGACATGTTTTTAGGCCCCGACGATCAGGAGGACGAGGCTGAAGAGCATCCTAGTGAAGCGGAGGTCGCTCGTAGACCTCAACAACCTCTGCGCCTTCACACGGCTCGCACAAGCCGTGTGGCCGTGCGGCGGAATGCTCAGGTTTTCGAGGATGCCCGCGTAACGGCCGATGGGCTTAAAATGGGCGAGCAGCAGATCGTCAACCTAGAGAAAGCCTCCCCCCAGATGGGAGAGCGCATCATAGATTTTCTTAGTGGAGTCTGCTATGCGCTCGACGGCACGGTGGAGCGCATTGGCGATCGGGTCTATCTCTTTGTCCCTGCTAACGTCGAAGTAGAGGTAGACGAGGGCACCGCGAGCTCAGGCAACACCACACGTTCTACAACCCCCTAAAGCCGATGCAACGGCCTAGGCCGCCATCGTTGGCAAAGAAAAACCCCTTCATACTGAAGGGGGAGATCGGTTTTGTCTGCCCTAACTTTAAAACGCGACTAAAATATCTCTCACACAGCCTCCTTATCTATAGTCGAGCCTTTCAAATAAAATTTCCTGTAGAAACCCTCGTTTCAAGCCGACCCGCTAATTCTGCCCAGAGTTGCCTTGAGGCACAGTAGGGCTACCTTGAAGGTTTTGATTTGGCCTACGGCGCAACGCCTGTCTTTTCTGGGCTGCCCTGTTTTGCAGCAGCCGCTTTCGCGCTCTACCGTAAAGTAGCTCCTGCTCGGCCTGTTGCACATCCCCTCCAAGGGCGGCGCGATCGAGCACATAATCGAGAAGAGCCTGCTTAGGGTTATAACGGATCAGGCGTGTGAGCGGAACAGCCGTCCAACCGTAGATGGTGTTAGGGCTAGCACTCACCCCGGAATGAGCTAATGCAACATCGTGGATAATCGAGAGGAAGGGGGCCGGCCAGTACCGAACGGTAAAATCTATCTGGGTGGTTGGATCAGGGGTTACCAACGGGTAGACATAACAGAAATAGCGAGCCTCTTGCGAAGCTGCCGGCAGGTTGAGTTTATCCACCAGCGTATAGTTGGAGGGTTGGTCGTTTCCTGCCGAGTCCGCATCCCCTTCCCGATAGGTTCTCCCCTCTACAGTAAAACTGACGGGCACATCTGGGTTTTGTTGTTGGGGTAAACTGCCCAACACATAGAGAGTCGCCTGCCGCCCATCCGGCGACAGCCCCACCAACACCGTAAAGTCATTAATGGCGGCAGCTTGCGCCTTCTGCAGCTCATCGGCGACGAAGTTCTTAAGGTTCGCCCCCTTCTTCGGTTGGGCACTGCTGTTACCGACGGTCTGCTGGGTGTCGCTGGCCACAGAGGTTGCCGAGTTAGGCGGATTTGGCGTCGCAAGTGGAGATGAAGGCCTTACCTGCCCACCCCGCTTTAGCAGCCGATTGGGGTTGGCAGCAATGCGCGCCCTTCGTTTTCCACCAAACATCGCATTAAGTTCGTTATAACTGTTAAAGCCGGCATTTGGATTCGCCTCTAAACCGGCATAAAGCAGGGCCTGCTGCAAAGCTTGTTGTAGCCTAGGTCCCACATTGGGGTCGTTTAAGAACACGGCCAACGCCTCGTCGTTAGCGATAACTTGCCGCACCCGCGCTACGTTCAAATAGATATGACGGTTAGCTCCTTTCGAGAAATTGGCCAACTGCAAGAGGTTATCGGGAATAGAGGGCACGGCATCGGGGTCGGCGTTCGCATAGAACCGTAGAACCGGCCCGGAGAGATAGAGGTTTTGCATACCTTGTAACACCTGCCCCTCTGTCGTTTGGGGCAACGCGCTCGCTTGTCTCTGAAGCCCGTTCAGTAAGGTTAAGGCTCCCAGAACAGCACATACGGGGTAGATCATACGTTTCGTTAACATTGGCTCCTCCTCTAGACGCATAAACGCCTATACCCTATGCACCGGGGCACATCAGCATTTTGCTGGCACTATTTGTTGCAGCCCTCCATAATTAACGGTATAGACGCGACGGAGGCCAAAAAGTTCAACCGTCTACTGAGTACGCTCAACATCGAAGACGAGGCCCACCTCTGCACGCCACCGATCGAGCGCCTGCATGTTGCCCAATGTGTCTGCATGAGTCATGGCAGGTGTCGGAGCTTCTAAGCGTCCTTCCCTCAGACACTGTGCGAAGAGATCGGCTTCAATTGTATAGGGGTCGTTATTCGTCTCTACCCTAATCTCTTCGGTCTTTCCACCACGCTGTAGGCGAATGCTGTTTCCCTCGAAAGGCGGTACCCATAAATTAGCTACCTCAAGGCTACCATCCGCTCCAAAAAGGCGCACGGTGGCGTCAAAATGCACCTGAGTGCCACAGGCTAGATAGGCCACAATCCCCTTTGGAAACTTCAAGGCCGCTGTGGCCTGCTCATCTACCCGGCTTACCGTCCCGATATGCGCGCAGCCTTTTAGCTCGATCGGCTCGGTGCAGGTTTGGCCCACCGCAACGCCGGCTATCAGGCGGGCGAAGGAGAGGGTATAGCATCCTACATCCATAATGCCCCCACCTGCGGCTGGGTTGGAAAGTCGAATGTTATCGTATTTCGGACCGAGGTTATACTGAAAACTCGCATGGATGAGCTTCAACTCGCCAATAGCACCCTCACGAACAAGCTCACAGATGCGATGCATCGTGGGGTGGCAGCGATATTGGAAAGCCTCCATAAACAAAACCCTCTCGCGTCGAACGACATCGAGCGCGTGCTCGGCCTCAGCCGTGTTCACAGTGAAGGGCTTTTCGCACAGGACATGCTTCTTGGCGTTTGCGCAACGCACCGTCCATTCCGCGTGCAGATGGTTTGGAAGCGAGATGTAGACGGCCTCTACATCGGCGTCGTCCAAAACACGTGCATAGCCCTCATAGCGGCGTGGAATGCCAAACTCCTCCCCGAAAGCATCGGCAGAGGCCTGTGTCCTGCTCGCAACGGCCACCAGCTCCCCGTGGCGAGATTGGCGTATGGCATTAGCCAGCTTGCGCGCAATGCCTCCCGTGCCCAAAATAGCCCATCTTACCCTATCCATTGCTTCCTTACCCTTGCCCAAAAATCGTCTTTACATATTACCCGCTCTCTTACTAAGGTTCGACAGATAAAACAAGGCTCTTCCCCCGCGGCTCGAAATGGATAGCCCGAAAACTTTTTGTCAAAAACGCTCACTGTATGGTGTATAATATGAATCCGTGCTTTGAAAGAGATTGGTGGCAAATTTGGGTGTGCCCCTACAACCGCATAAAAGCGCGGAAACTTTTCTCAAGAGATGAAAGGCCATGGCAGACCCAAAAGGTTTTTTGAAGTATCAGCGTGAGCTACCTCCGCGCCGCCCCGTGGAGGAGAGAAAGAAGGATTGGTGCGAGTTCTATTTGGAGTTTCCTCGCGAGAAGCTACAACGTCAAGCAGCACGCTGTATGGATTGCGGCATTCCATTTTGCCATCAGGGATGTCCCCTAGGAAATATCATCCCAGATTGGAACGATCTCACCTATCGTGGACGCTGGCGCGAGGCTTTAGCCGAACTTCATGCGACCAACAACTTCCCTGAGTTCACCGGAAAACTTTGCCCAGCTCCCTGTGAGGCCGCCTGCGTGCTAGGCATCAATCAAGAGCCGGTCACCATTCGCCGCATCGAGGAGAGCCTCGCCCTAATGGGCTGGGATGAGGGCTGGATCAAACCCGAACCCCCAACCAAACGTACCGGCCGTAAAGTGGCTATCGTCGGCTCCGGTCCGGCTGGCCTCGCCTGCGCGCAACAGCTCAACAGGGCTGGTCATACCGTTACCGTCTTCGAGCGCTCCGACCGTATTGGAGGTCTTTTGCGCTATGGCATCCCCGATTTTAAGCTGGAAAAATGGGTGCTAGATCGGCGGCTTCAACAGATGGAGGAAGAGGGGGTGATCTTCCGCCCCAATGTTAACGTAGGGGTAGATATCTCCGGTGAGGAGTTGCGGCGTGACTTCGATGCCATTGTGCTTGCCGGTGGCTGCACCGTGCCGCGCGACCTCAACGTTCCCGGACGCGAGCTAGAGGGCATCTACTTTGCCATGGAGTTTCTCCCCCAGCAAAACCGCCGTGTTGCTGGCATTTGGCCCGAAGATAAACCTCAAATCACCGCTGCTGGCAAGCGTGTAGCCATTTTAGGTGGTGGCGACACCGGAGCAGACTGCCTTGGTACCGTCCATCGGCAGGGCGCCATAGAGGTCTATCAGTTTGAAATTATGCCTAAGCCCCCTTCAAGCCGAGACGAGACCATGCCTTGGCCACGCTACCCTATGATTCTTCGTACCTCCGCTGCCCACGAAGAGGGCGGTATTCGCGAGTGGTGTGTTAGCACCAAGGCCTTTTCCGGAGAAAACGGAAAAGTCAAAAAACTACATGCCGTGCGCGTGCAGTGGAGTCAACCAGATGCCGAAGGGCGTCGTCTCATGGAAGAGATACCCGGATCTGAATTTGAACTCGAGGTAGACCTTGTGTTGCTAGCCCTTGGCTTCCTACACCCCGAACACGGAGGCATATTAGCCCAATTGGGCGTAGAGCTCGATCAGCGCGGCAATGTAAAGACAGATAGCAACTATGCCACCAGCGTCCCTGGTGTCTTCGCCTGTGGGGATATGCGACGTGGGCAGTCGCTTATCGTTTGGGCCATTGCTGAAGGCCGCGAAGCGGCTCGTGGAGTGGATCTCTACCTGATGGGTCACTCCGATCTGCCGCTTACCCGTGCAACGCCCCTCTGTGTGTGAAAATTCGGTCGAGCGATAAAAATCTCGCGCTTCTTTCAGTTAGCGCCTAGAGACAGCCATCCGATAACCTATTGGCGTGTCAAATCGCCCCATCCCAACGAAAGCGCCGGATGGGGCTTTGGCGTAGAAAGGAGGAGGTAGTATGCCGCTCGACACGCAAGGGGCTGGTGCGGCCGGCATTCTAGAAGGGCAGATAAGGTATGCACCTATCCCCAATCGTATCCACTACGCGCCGGTAACCGATCAGGTGCGTTTTATCCCTGTAAAAGAGCGCGTTGTCGTTCGAGGTTCACCGGAGCATGTTCGTATCGTCGGGTTGCTTGCAAGCGATTCGCTCTCGATTTTAGACCAAGCGGCCTAAAACCTGGTAGAAGTTACAAGAAGCGCGCAGCAGGAAACGACCGAACATAAATCTGTCTTGCCGCCGAGGACCTTTCGTAGGGAAAGGAGGAACCTCACTTGAATGAGATCGGCACGCAAGACAGACTGCAGTTCAGCTCTGTGCAGAATCGCTTGCAGTATCAACCTGTGCAGAGCCGGGTAGGGTTTCACGCGATCTCGAATCGGGTGAAATTTCAACCTACCCAGAATCGGGTGCAGTTCACTCCCGAAGCCAACCGAGTCGCATTTAGCGCGAATAGCGCCTCACGGCTCGATCTTGCCGCTTAAGGGGGACGAAGGGCTACAGAAGGACGCAACGCCCTCTCGTCCTCCTTTCTCCCCACTCTCTTCTTGCAGCGCATACCATAGAAGAATCGCACAGGTTGTTCCTATTAGAAAGATAATGCTCACCACTCCCGAATCCTTAAAGAATAGGGTAACAACAACTGTTGCCGGCAGCGCTTCAAGCGCCTTTACCGTATGGACGCGTCGGAAGAGCCTCGCCCGCTCCTCTGGGCACAACAACCAGAAACTCGCAGCCAAAATGGTGGTGACAACCCCAATTCCTAGATAGAGGTAAGGCGAGGTCAGCAGATGTGCGTTCATAGCCAGTTTTCGGAGGATAATCTCGCCTAAATAACGTACTCCCCTTCCGTGCTTGGCCTCCTCCAAAACATAGCCCGCATGAGAGCTGGCCCTGCGCGCCAAGCTCGCATCAAGTTCTCCGAATAGAAAGGCAAGCCCTATTCCGCAACATCCCAACACGATCGCCTTGACGAGACTCGTCGAACGATTCCACAAGGCCTCTCTTCCCAAGCCAAAGGCGACGCAAGTAACCACCAAGCTACCATAGTTTGCCCCCCAATAGGGCCAACCAAAGAGAACGGTTAACAGCCCCCAGACCCCCACCAGCATTTTTCGGTAAAGAGGGCTCTCTTTCGCCTGCAATACGGCTAGATCGTCAAGCCAGGCACACCCGCCTATCAACGCCATGCCCACAAGAACACCCAAATACTCGTTCCCAATGCCATAGTAGCGAATTCCCGACAACGCATACCCGCTGAGCAGCGAATCCTTAATGAGCTGCTGGCCGCTACACAGATCGAAAGCTATCAATAGAATGCAAACCAAACAGGCTATGCTCGGTGGTCTCCAACGTGACCATCGCCCAACCCCATAACATCCCAGCGTAAGCAGGCTCATCCAAGCCATGATCCGCAGGATATACTCCCATCGTGTAGGGGGTACCCATAGCGGTGCCAGCAACAACGCTGTAGGGAGATTAAGCCCCCATACAAAAACGGCTGAAAGCCAGCGTGCCAACCTACGGTTTTTGAAGCGATGGGCTATCAACGCTCCAACGGCGATTAGGGATCCGAGCGCCCCGATAGCCACCATACCCCCTACCACAGTTCGCGCATTGAGCACACTCACATAATCCATTCGCGCCAACACCGCGAGTCGGTGTGCCCCGTCCCTATAGGGCACCGCAACAAAGGGGCGTCCGGTCATTGTGGGCGGTATGGGCACGTGGAATAGGTTCAAGATCGTCGGTGCGAGGTCGGTATTTGCCACGAGACCTCGTGTGCGCGTCGTTGGCGATGTCAGCAAACCTGCAGGAAAGTCCGGCCCTAAAGCCACAATAGGCGTAAGACGCTGCCAAGCATCAGGCAGTGCCGCCCCTCGTGCAGCAACAGGGGACACCAAGATAAAATCTACACTTCCATGATCGCGCACGAAGCTCCATAGCATATAGAGTAGGACATCAAGCCTTGAAAGAGCTCTCTCACGCAACGCCTGGAAGGTTTTCGCCGATAGTTTTGTTTGTAGCGCAGCAAGGCGCGTCATGTCGCCAAGCTGAATCACACATAGAGAGGCAGTGCCCCCTACTATCTTGCTATAAAACCAGTCCATTCGTTTATCGCGCTGTCCGAAAGGAGCCTCCACATCGCGCTGTGTAGAAAGCAGATCGCCTTGTGCCTGTCCAAACGCGTCGGTGGCCAACAACGCAGCGCTTCGATCGGGCTGACTCGCATCTGCGTTTCCATAGATCGCCGCAACTATAGGGGGCCTAGCCTGATTCAGAAGAGAGCCAAGCAGCACCGTATTCAGCTTACGTCGCAAAAGCGAGGCGATGCCGAGATGCACGATGGGCTTTGTAGGTACTAGCCCTGTGTATCGCAGATAGAGAATGCCGGCCGTTCCTCGCGAGTTAGGGACTTGCTCCTGTTGTTGAAAAGCCCAACCATCGGTAGGCTGCGCCGCCTCCATTTGGCCTGCCGCCAACGTAAGAAGCGCTGAAAGATGGGAATAGGGCTGAGCGGTACGCACGTTCATAAGACCGACTGCTCCAGACCGAGCGAGGAGATAAAGAGCTGGATGATGCGGGTTCTCCAGGTCTCTTATAGTGAGGCCATCACAAAGCACGAGAATGAGCTTTGGAGCTGGCGAGGTTGGTTGTGCTTTTACACTTTGGCCGAAGAGAAGATAGACTAGGACAACAAACATCAGATGGGCACAAAATCGCTTGCGACACAAAGGCGGTTCCTCTCCAGCGGTTTTACATGAGGCATTATACCGCCCGCTTAAACCTCTGTGCCTTAGCCGCTCACAAAAGGTCAGGGGGCAGTAAAATGCAACGGTGCCCCCTGACTCAACCAACGTTTTCAGACGTGTCTACTCAACCACAACGGTTTGAGGTGGAACGATGGTGACCTTCTCCGGATCGTAGTAGGGATAGACCTTACTCAGCGGCGTAAGCGCCTTCACGGGGAAGAGCGCGCGCACCTTGTAGCGTAAAGTGATCGCTTGGTTTGGTGTGAGCTTTTGGAGATAGACGATGATCTGCCGCGCCGCCACTGTGTATTTATCTATGGTTCTCGCTTTAACCGCCTCCTCCAGGCCGTCCGTCTCCACCGTAAAGCCGGGCGGCACTCCGAGGTCAATGAGAGGCATCTCCACCGTGCTATCGGTGTTGTTATGAATGGTGACTGTCACCCCCACCGTATCGTTCTGTGCCAGGGTCGTTCGGTCGTAGTGCACGGCCAAGGCAAGCGGCTCTGTAGGAGGTCCTACGGGTGGCATGGTATCGCGCCATGGTAGATAGTAGCGGTTAACCGCCTGGTAGCCCAACGCCCCTTTTCCCTCGAAGTGGATTTCGAGCAGATTCTCTCCCGCGTGCAGTGGCTTCTGTATCTCGACCTGCTGCAGAATATCGTGATTGGCCTCGGTAACCGAGAGCGTGGCAACTTTTTGGCCGTTCATCGCCACGGTAACTAACCCACTTCCCTTCGCGGCACCCTGGCTGCTGGCGTAGAGAAGAGCGCGCATACACCACACGGTGGCCTGAGTCGTCTGCCAAGTCCCGGCAGCGTCGCGTTGTTGCACAATATAGTTGAGCGCTTTGGTGGTAAAAGCAGGGTCGCCTCCCCATCGCGCCAGTGCATAGGCTGCCAGACCGCAAGTTTCAAGGTCGGCCCCCAGATTCGCAGCGCCTGTAAAGGTCACCGTTTTCCCTTCCCACCAGGCTGTGGTGTCGGTGGTGTGCGCTAACGAGATAAGCTTTTGCGCAACACGGGACGTGTTCGGATCGGCGTTGCGTGCCGCAACCAGCAGATTTAAAATCAACGCCAGAGTGTAGGGGTCGTCCGCCTCGTCGAGATGCCTCTCGACATAGGCAATGCCGTTGGTCACTTGCGGGCCCGTATAGCCGCTCTCCGCCAGCGCCCAATCCACATAGGCGGTGGTGCGCAAGGCACCGGTCTGACGATTGATAATCCCCTCGGCAATCCCTGGCCCTTCTTCCAGCCAGCTACCATCGGCTCGTTGTTTTTCTGCAAGCCACTGCTGTGTGCGATGGAGAAGTTGCTGGTCTACGTCGCGTACTTTGGCCATGTCGGAGAACTCGAGCAGTCCGTAGGCTGTTAACACCTGGTTTGCCGGTGGATTGCCAAACCATGAGAATCCGCCACCCGGCACTTCAAAGGTGACTAAGCGTTGATAGCCGATGCCAATGTACTGCTCGGCTCGCATCTGTACAGCAGGGTTCACCTGATGGGTCTTTTGCAGATAAGATAGAATCAGGATATTGGGATAGGTGGTAGAGGAGGTCTGCTCGAAGCACCCATAAGGCATCTGCAGCAGCCCGTCTAGCCCCTCGACAACTTGGCTAAAGACGCCAGGATAGATTTTCACCAGCACCTTACTCGCTCCCGGCACGGCCTCCGGCGGCAACATGAGTCGCTGGGTAACGGTGCCCTGTAGCGTTCCGTTGTGAATGACCTCTGTTTTGTGCCCGTTTGGTTCTACCCTTATCTGTCGTCGAACTGCATCGGAGAGCTGATTTCCATAGGCCACCACGGTAAGCGAGTGCTCTCCTATCCCCTTGGCCATAATGGGGAAATGTACTACCGTAACCTCTTCCGGTGTCACTGTAAGCTTGCGCTCATTGCTACCCTCCAACTGAAACCAGGGCTGCAACTTCAGCACAAGGCGAACCTTTTGCGCTTTCGGCAAATAGTTGTAGATGGTAACGGGCAAGGAGATGCGGTCGCCTTGTGTTAAAGCCACAGGGAGATTAAGATCTACAAAGAACGGTTGAAACACGCGAACTTGTTTTGTGGCGCTGCCCAAGGCCCCTTGCAGGCTGTTAGCGAGCAAGCTCATGCGCCATGTGGTGATCGAGTCGGCCATCGGCAGTCGCAAGGTAGCTTCGCCTTGCGCATCAGTAATGAGGTTAGGGTTCCAGTAGAGAGTCTCGGGAAAGTAGCTTCTTATACGCGGTTCAGGGGCACTAGCCCCAACTGGCTTTGCCATGGAGGCGTTGGCTGCCCTCATCGTCAAGACCATAGGAGAACCTGGCGCGAGCCCCATGCGCCCTCCGGCAAATCCGCCCATTGCACCCTGGAAAACCGCTCTACCCCGCATCTCCCATAACACTGCTTGCGGTCCCCAAAGCGTAAAATCGTCTCCCGTGTTGAACTTACCGTCCAAGCCAGCGCTGGTCAGACGTATCCTAACGTCTGCTCCCTCCCCTTGAATATCTATCTGATAGGGACGCCCCAAAGCGTCGCGTAAAGCCTCCTTCGACAAGAGCCCTCTATCCACCAGCTCCATCGGTTTCACACCCGTTACAAGAGTCTGGCCGGTTTGGGTCTGATATGTCTTTATCGCCTTTTCAATTTGAGCGAGCGATTCCTGCATGCGGCTAAAAATCGTCTGAATTAATTTTGCATAACGTTCTTCATAAGTATCAATGAATAGCGTATACCCTGGAACGGATTGGTTGGGTATCCTGGGACCGGGATTCCAGGTGACAACGGCGAAGCCTGCCGGCCATCCACCTACCGCGCCATTCCGTGCCGCAGCAAATAGCAGCTGCGCCGCCCGCTGTCGTTCTTGCAAAGGCAACGGATTGCGGACGGGAATGAGCTGCTCTGGTGTCAGACCATGAATTTCGTATCGAGGGGTCAGAAGCTGTTGTTCTAGTAGGAAGTAGATTTCGGCTAAACTCGGCTGCAGATCAGAAAGCGCAAAAACGCTCTCGTCTACCATAGCCACACCGAGTGCGGCCGCTACAGGATGCCCCTCCTTGTCCGAGACATGGAAACGGATGACGGCATCGGTGCCAGGGCGGTACTCCTCCTTATCGGTAGAAACTGCTAGCTGCAGATCGTTGGCCGGCAGCACAAACGCATAGCGAACATCTTGAGGTATCAGCTCGTTCGGCAATACTTGATAGGCATGCAGCTCCAGAGTACCCTCCATGTCAGGGCTAAGCGGCAAGCGCAGCGTGCCCTTGCCATCCTGAATGGGGAAGGCATCGGTGAGAATCGTTTGGTGGTTACGCAGCACATCGAGGTAGACGGTCCCTGTTTTTTGCTGGGAAAAGCAGGTGAGCTGCAGTACATCCCCTACCTTCGCAAGCGGCCGATCCACGCGCAGCAGTAGCTCCGCGTTCTGCCCGGTGCCTAAATTCATTGAGGTAGAGCTTTTACGGCCCTGTTTGTCGGAAACAGTGCAGATCACATTGCCTTGGCTACTCTTAGGAACGAAATCTATCTCCCCTATTCCTAGTGCATCGGTCATGCACTGCAAGGAGACGCCTGTGGCCTGATCCGAGCTACCAGGGGCGGTCGTAAACTGGAAATGGACTTGTGCATTTGGAACCGGCTGCCCATCTGGGGTCGAGACGGCAACATAGACCCGATTGGGCATGCCCGGCAGCAGCTTTTCCGATTCGGGCACTAGCGTTATATGGAGAGGCTGGCTCGAAACCGGCACGCTCAATGCAGCCTCCTGTTCCTGCTCTGCTGTATCTTTCACCTTTACATTAAAGTTGACCAGGGCGTTACCCTGTGCCATAGGCTGACCCACGAGTGTCTCCGGCAGGCGATAGCGAAATGTATAGCTGCCTACGGCATCGGTATGCCCTTCAAAGGTTGCTAGCTCATGGTTTTCTACATCAAGGGTACTCACCGTTGCCTTTACTTCGGCATTGGCTACAGGCTTCCCAAAGAAGTAGGAGGCACGTAAGCGACAAGTGACCACCTGACCCGGCTGGTAGTAGCCTCGATCGGGCTTCAGCGTGATCTGGAATTTGGGCAGAACGTACGGCTTTACCTCTACCGTACGTACCACGGAGCTATCGAGAGTCTCGGCTGTAATACGATAGACGCCCGTATTGACCTCATCGGCCAGCTGAAAATCGGCGCCTACTGTGCCAAAGTCCGAAAGCGTCTTTTCCTCCTTGAATACTCGGTTCCCGCGCCCATCCGTTACCGAGAAGGTAATGGGCGTTTTGCCAAGTGGCCGTAACGTGCCCGCATCAAGCGCCAACACGCGCATATGGATGATTTGACCAGGTTGATAGAGCGGTTTATCCGTGGTGAGATAGATTTTGACCTGCCTTACCAACCGTACCGTTGTCTCAAATCCATCCTCACCGATCGGTGTTTTCACCTTCACAGCAAGCTGATAGGTTCCTGGCGTAAGAGACGCCGTAGAAAAGCTACCATCGAGCGTTCCATAGCGATCGGTCGTCCCCTCAAACAGAAGCTTCGTCTCGTGGGGTCTACTTTGCGACGCCAGGGCAATGCGAACCCGAGAGGGCAAAGGCTGTCCTGTATCGTGGTTCTTTACAATGAGCCGTAAACCGGCGCGCGAGCCACAAATCCATGTGTCCTGGCCGCGCGCAATGACTTCAATAGGAGAAAGCTTTACCGCGTTGCCCTCCGTCGAGGCCGGCGTCTTCCCCTGCCCCAAAGCTCCAAAAAGGACAAGAGCGCCGCCGAAGGCGCATACCATCTTTGCTGTCCATAATGCCACTTTGCCCATTGGGAAACCTCCTTACCAGCACGGCATATAGGTTCGATTGACGCCATTTAGACGAATCCATCCACCAAAAGGTTACCTCAGCGGCTCAGGTACTCCACAGCAGAAACGGTTTCCAAACACCCTCCCATACGCACTACAGCCTTCCGCGGCAGGAAATAGAAAAATCTCTTTGCTCCCTCATACCTGACTAAAATAATCAGATAAGTATTGATTTTCTTTGTTCGAATCGGGTATTCTATACTCCACGAACCAGACGACATCGAACAAGAAAGGAACCAATAGCCCCATGTCAGCAGCTTCCGGCCTTATAGCCCCCCATGGGGGGGTGCTTATCAATCGTTTTGTCCCTCAAGAGCGCTATGAATCCACCTTAGCGCTGGCAAAAACCCTCCCTACCATTCCCCTCACCCCCCGACAAATCTCCGACCTCGAAATCATCGCTATCGGAGCCGCTAGCCCCCTTACCGGCTTCCTTAACCAGAAGGACTACCAAAGCGTCCTCCACTCCATGCGCCTCGCCAACGGCCTCCCTTGGACTATTCCCCTCACCCTTCCCATCTCCCAAGAGCAGGCCAAAACCCTCGCTACTCATCCAAAGGCTACCCTTACCGCCCAAGACGGACAACCCCTCGCCATCCTTCATCTTCAAGATATCTATCCCTACGACAAAGCCCAAGAGGCCCAAGCTATCTACAAAACCACCGACCCCGCTCATCCCGGAGTAGCCATTCTCTATGCCCAACCGGAGCTGTACGCAGGAGGCGATGTTGAGGTACTTACCCTACCTCCCCACACCGACTTCCCCGAATACTACCTGACCCCGACCCAAACGCGCGCCTACTTTGCCCAAAAAGGTTGGCGCACCGTGGTGGGATTTCAAACCCGAAACCCTGTCCACCGTGCCCATGAGTACCTGCAAAAGGTGGCCTTGGAGATGGTGGATGGTCTTTTGCTGCACCCCTTAGTGGGAGAGACCAAAGGCGATGACATTCCCGCGTCGGTGCGGATGCGCTGTTATCGGGTGTTACTGGACAACTATTATCCTCTGGATCGCACCCTTCTGGCGGTGAACCCTTCGGCCATGCGCTACGCGGGGCCTCGGGAGGCGGTGTTTCATGCCCTCTTGCGCAAGAATTATGGTTGTACTCATTTCATCGTGGGGCGCGACCACGCTGGAGTAGGCAACTACTATGGTACCTATGAGGCCCAAGAGATTTTTGATGCGTTTTCCCCCGAAGAGATCGGCATCATCCCGTTAAAGTTTGAGCATGCCTTTTGGTGCCAACAGTGTGGGAGCATGGCCACCTCCAAGACGTGTCCGCATCCATCGGAGGCGCATGTAACGTTATCGGGAACCAAGGTGCGGGAGATGTTAAGAGCGGGTCAACGGCCTCCGGTGGAGTTTACGCGTCCGGAGGTGGCTGAGGTTTTGATAGAGGCCTTTCGAAACAGTTCTTAAGGAGAGGGGTGATGGATTTTCGTTATTCGGTGGTAGGTCTTGTCATCGGTTTCATTGTAGGCCTAACGGGCACGGGCGCGGGCTCGATTACCACCCCGGTACTGATCTTTCTGTTGGGAGTAGAGCCCAAGATAGCGATAGGGACAGATTTGGCGTACTCCACGCTGTCTCGTCTTGCGGGAGTAGGCGTCTTTTGGCGCCGAGGTCGTATCAAGTGGCCCCTAGTAAAACTCTTAGCCATTGGTAGCATTCCAGGAGCTTTAGTAGGGATATGGGGTTTATGGGGCTTGCATCGTTATGGACATGTGAGCAGTGAAGCGCTACGCCATTTTGTGCTGCATCTTTTGGGCTTAACGCTTTTGGTGTCGGCTCTTCCGATAGCGTTGAAGGCGCATCCGCGTTTTGCACAGTGGCGTTTGCCGGTAGCGTTAGGCAAGCGGCATCAGGCGGCATGGATAGCCATTCCGGTGGGATTTGTGTTTGGGATGATGGTCGGAGTGACCTCGGTAGGAGGGGGAGCGCTCTTTGGGCCGGTGCTGTTGTTGGTATTTGGGTTAGAGGCGACAACGACGATAGGGACAGAGACGGCGCATGCGGTGCTGCTGACAGGGGTGGCAGCTTTAAGCAATGTGGTATTAAAGGGGATAGACTATGGGCTGTTGGGCAGCCTCCTACTGGGCTCCATTCCAGGGGAGTTGCTGGGGAGCTATCTGTGTGTGAAGACCGCGGAACGCCCGATGCGTCTGGTGCTGGCAGGGGTGTTATTATTAAGTGGTCTGAAGGCCATCATGGCTTAAGGATTTTCAAAGACAACATCAACGAAGGAGAAAAAACGACAGAGTATGGGAACACATCGTGGGTTTATCTTGTGGTTTACGGGTTTATCGGGGGCAGGCAAGTCCACGCTGGCCAACTACCTAGTAGAGGAGTTTGGTCGTCGGGGTTACGAGGTGGAGTTGCTGGATGGGGACGAGGTGCGGACACACCTGTCGAAGGGATTAGGTTTTAGCAAAGAGGATAGGGACACCAACATCCGTCGGATCGGTTGGGTAGCACGGGTGTTAGCACGTCATGGGGTGATAGCGATCACGGCGGCGATCTCCCCTTATCGAGAGGTAAGGGAGGAGATAAGGCGTTTAGTGGAAGAAGAGGGGAAGGCCAGGTTTGTGGAGGTGTATGCTTGTGCTCCGCTAGAAGCGTTAATAGAGCGAGATGTGAAGGGTTTGTACAAGAAGGCTTTGGCGGGGGAGATAGCCAATTTTACAGGGATATCCGACCCTTACGAGCCTCCGGAGCATCCGGAGGTGGTGGTGTATACGGCAGAGGAGAGTGTGGAACAGTCTGCCCAGAAGATACTCGATTACCTCACACAACAAGGGCTGATCAAATAAAATGCCTTACTCTCGATATTAGAAACCCCTTTTGCCTTTCTTTTTCCCTGAACTTCAACGGCTGTAGCGTTCCTAGTTTGGGGTGACGGCGTTTCAAACATGGTGGCTTCGTCACCCCTATTTGTTTTCGTTCTTTCTAAACTCCTGTGGCATCAAAGGCGCCTCGGTAGAGAGTTATCTCAGCCTTTCCATCGCAATCAACGGTAACGGCTGCAACATCGAAACGAATGGCTGGCTCTGCCGTCCCTTCCGCATGTTCCGATAGCCACTGGTAAGCGGTAGCGAGAATACGCGCACGTTTTTTAGCCGTTATGCTTTCGATGGGAGCACCGTACAGGCTCCCCCTACGCGAACGCACCTCTACAAACACGATAACAGGGTCGCTAGTGGTCGGCTCCAACGCCACGATATCTAGCTCGCCAAAAGGGCTTCGATAGTTCGTATCTAAAATCTGCCACCCGGCATCTTTCAGATAGACTTGAACCACTTGTTCCCATTTTGCACCAGAGGCATGTTTACTCGTACTCATCGCTTTAACGCTCCCAAAGCGTGCATATCTCTGCGACGGGACGAAAACTACGTCGGTGTAAGGGACAAGGACCGTGGACCTGTAGGGCTTTCAGATGTTCTTGGGTCGCATATCCTTTGTGGTTCGCAAAACCATAGACGGGATAGCGTCTATCTAACTCATGCATTATGCGATCGCGCGTAACCTTTGCAACCACAGAGGCAGCAGCAATAGAGGCACAGCGCGCGTCACCTTTTACGAGGGCTTTTTGAGGTATGGGAAAGGGACGAACGGGAAGACCATCAATCAGCGCGAGATCGGGAAAAAGACCTTTTGGCAGGGCGGCTAGCGCGCTTCGCATGGCTTCGTGCGTGGCTCTCAAAATGTTAATGGCATCAATACGTTCAGCGTCCACCACTGCTACGCCAAAGGCACGAGCCTTTTGGGAGATCGTTTCGTAGAGCGTTTCTCGTTCGCACGGAGTTAACTGCTTGGAATCGTTAAGACCTTTCGGACACCATCCAAAAGGTAGGAGCACGCAGGCGGCGACAACCGGCCCGGCAAGCGCACCACGTCCGGCCTCGTCAATGCCCACAATGCAGGTGTAGCCTGCTTGGGCTGCAGCTCTCTCTTCCGCCCACCAATCTGTTTCAAAAATTCCTTCCACCCTACCTCAATGGATAAAGCCAATGCGATTCAGCGGCCAAAAGATAAAAAAGGCTTTGCCGATAATACGGTTACGTGTTACCACGCCCCAGTAGCGACTATCAAAGCTGTAGTTACGGTTATCTCCCATCACCCAGTACTGTCCAGGCCCCAAATGCACGGGGGATTTAAAGCCATATTTGAAATTGGGGTTGAGGGAAGGGTCCATCGGATCTTTGATACTATAAGGCAGTTTGGGGTTATGATATTCATTCAGTTGAACCCCATTACGGAACACGTAATCGTAAGGCCCCACTTGTTTGATCTGGATGGTATCTCCTGGAATCCCGATGACCCGCTTAATGAGGATATTCTCTTTGAGGGGTTTGCCGAGAGCGATATCATCCGAATCGGCGGCTTTAGGGGCACGAAACACGATCACATCGCCACGTTTTGGGTTGGTAAAACGATAGATGAGCTTATTTACGAAAATGCGGTCATGCACAGCATGCGCGTAGGTCTGGCCGGTTGTTGGATCGAAGGTATCGTGCCCCATCAGGGTGTTCTCCATCGATTCGGTGGGGATATAGAACGCTTGAATGAAGAAGGGGCGAATAATGAAGAAGACGAGCACACCGGCCACAAGGAAGGATTCGCAGATCTCGGCGATGAAGGCCCAGAACGAGCCAGCATCTTCCACCGCTTTGTGTGCTTCGACTGCAGCCTTATAGCGTTGTAGCGCAAAAACACGTACGATCGTGAGAACGAGGGCAGCAAGAGCGACCTGCGCCGTGGAGAGATAGGCGAAGAACTCTAAGGCGCCTGTTTCATGTGGAGCTGGAGTCATCGCCTATCTCTAACGCTTCGCGTCGCGATCTTCTTTAATTCGGGCTTGCTTGCCGATCTTCGTCCTCAGGTAGTACAGTTTTGCGCGACGCACTTTCCCGTAGCGCACCACCTCGATCTTTTCAATGCGCGGCGAGTAGAGCAGGAAGGTTCGTTCCACGCCCACCCCATGGGAGATTTTACGAACCGTGAAACTCTTGCGCACCCCCCCATTATTCATTGCGATAACCACGCCCTCAAACACCTGAATACGCTCTCGATCGCCCTCTACCACTTTCGCGTGCACTCGCACGGTATCGCCGGGGCGGAAGCCAGGGATAGGGGCACGGTCTTCTACGGAAACGCGCTCAAACTCGGCACGCTTCTTCTCTTTTGCATCCTGCTCGCGTCGTCGGTTTTCCGTCTCAGCCCATATTTGGCGTGCGCGTTCGATCTCTTCTTTCTCTATTTCACGAATGATCTCTGGTCCTAGTGCCATCGGTATCTTTTCCTCTCTCTTGTTGCGATGCCGTCTCCTCCAAGCTTTTGGAGCTCACCGGCAGATGTTTTCGTGATTTTGGAGGAACCGTAATTTCCTCTTCTAAAAGCTTCCGGTCTTCCGCACTCAGCGTGAGGCGGTTAAAAAGGTCTGGCCGCAGATCGCGTGTTAGCCGAAGGCTTTGTTGTCGCCGCCATCGGGCGATCTGGGCATGATGTCCACACAATAAAATATCGGGTACGCGCCATCCCCGAAACTCCACGGGGCGTGTATAGTGCGGATATTCGAGAATCGGCTCCGCAAAACTATCCTTCTCGGGCGCCTCCTCGTCACCGAGCACCCCCTCTTGCAGGCGCGTCAGGGCATCTGCAATCACCAGCGCGGGCAGCTCACCGCCTGTCAGCACATAATCGCCGATAGAGACCACATCGGTGACGAGGTGCTGACGTACTCGGTCATCCACCCCTTCGTAGTGCCCACAGATCAAGATAAGATGGTTCTCTTTGGCCAACTCTCTAGCAAGCTCTTGTGTAAACAGACGCCCTCGCGGATCGGTAAGGATGATCCTAGGTTTTTGCTCGCCATGGGCATCTGCTTCTGCCGTCAGCGCATCGAGAGCACGAGCGATAGGCTCGATCTTCATCACCATACCACCGCCGCCACCATAGGGCACATCGTCGGTGGTACGGTGTTTATCGGTGGCATAATCGCGCAGATTTACCACCCGAAACGTCACAAGCCCCTTCTCTCTAGCCCGTCCGAGGATGCTCGTGTTTAACACGGCCTCCACCATTTCGGGGAAGAGAGTGACAATGTCTATACGCATTTCTTTGCGGGCGACGTGCCCACTTACACTTCCGATTCGTCGGGCGAGAGCAAGCCGGGCAGCAATTGCACCTCGATTCGCTTCGCTTGCGGGTCTATAGCGCGCACGATCTCGTGGACGGCAGGAAGAAGCACCTCGTTTTTTCCTACTCGGCTCACCACATAGATGTCGTGTGCCGGATAGCGAAGCACCTCCTTCAATCGTCCGATGAAGGTGCCCTCGTGGGTCACCACGTCAAAGCCGATAAGCTCATGAATATAGAACTCATTCGGTGGCAGGGGCACAGCCTCTTCGGGGCGAATACGCAGCACCCCACCCCGAAGCGTCTCTGCCATCTCGACGGTGCCCACATTCCGGAAGCGCAGCAGGATCTGCCCTTTATGCAGCCCATGAAGGCGCACACTCTCGATCTCCATGAGCCGCATGGCTCCGGATGGCAGACGCACACAGACCTGTTTGAGAGAGTAGAACCTATCGGGAAAATCGGTTTCAAGGCGAACCTTCACCTCTCCACGAATGCCAAACGGCGCTACGATCTCCCCGATAACAAGAGTCCACTCCTCAAGCGACATAGCTCTATAGAGATGTTTAGGCCCGATTAAGAAGCATCAGAGATAACTTCTACTTGCACGCGACGTTCGCCGCGTGCAGCGGCTCGCGCTACGGTGCGCAGGGCATTCACCACGCGTCCTTGTTTTCCTATGATACGCCCAAGGTCTCCGGGAGCCACACGCACCTCGTAGACGGTGATATCCGGTCGCTCTACTTCCGTAATCGTAACGCTTTCCGGATCGTCCACTAACGACTTAATGAGATATTCGAGCAAACCCGATATGGATTTCGACTCGGCAGCAATACTAGACACCTGCTTCCACCTTCTTCTTGCTTTGTGCTTTTTGTTGCTGGAACTTCTCCAGCACCCCAGTTTTTTTCAAGAGGGCTCGGGCGATGTCGGTTGGTTGAGCCCCCACACTGAGCCAGTAGAGCGCCCGCTCCTCTTTCACGGTAATGCTGGGCGGGTCTGTCAAAGGATTGTAGGTACCGATGGTCTCAATAAACCGTCCATCGCGTGGTGATGTGCTGTTGGCCACCACAAGACGATAGAACGGACGGTTTCTTGCGCCCATTCGCTTCAAACGTATTTTAACCACTCTTCCTTGTCACTCCTTTCGATACGTTCTCCCCTATGCACGTCTTCAACGATGTTTCAGTCTGCATAAAGGATATCGGTATCGCAACGGTTATTGTCGGGAAAACCACCCTTTACTTTGCCCTCGCGACATCTTTTTAAGCGCTCCGGGGAGCTTACGCGCGGAGGGCAATTTGTTGTTGGGTTTTGCGCCAGGAACCTGCTGAATCAGCGTGCGCATCATACGTCGCATCCGCTCAAAATCGTTGAGCAGTTGGTTCACCTCGTGAACGCTTTGTCCGCATCCCGCGGCAATCCGCCGTCTTCGCGACGCATTGATAATCGTCGGGTTAGCACGCTCTTGGGGAGTCATCGAAAGAATGATGGCCTTACGACGCTCCACCACTTTCGGATCGAGGTTCATCCCCTCCAGCATTTTGTTATTAACGCCGGGGATAAGCTTTAGCAGGTTCTCGATAGGCCCCAACTTCTTCATCTGCTCGAGCTGTTCCAGCAGGTCGTTGAAGTCAAATCGATTCTCACGCAGCTTCGCCTCTAAGGCGGCCGCCTTTTTCTCATCCACGGCCTCTTGCGCTTTCTCGATGAGGCTCAAAATGTCGCCCATTCCGAGAATACGCTGCGCCATGCGATCCGGATAGAACGGCTCAAACGCATCGAGCTTCTCACCGGTTCCGATGAACTTAATGGGAACGCCGGTCACCGCACGGATAGAGAGCGCCGCGCCACCGCGCGTGTCCCCGTCTAACTTCGTCATAACGAAGCCGGTGAGGGCAAGTCGTTTATGAAACTGTTCGGCAAAGTTTACCGCATCTTGGCCTACCATCGCATCCACCACAAGGATCACCTCGTGGGGCTGGACAAACGCGCGCATCTGGCCTAGTTCATCCATGAGCTCATCGTCAATGGCCAAACGCCCGGCTGTATCCAAAATCACGAAATCGTTGGCGTGTTGCCGCGCGTACTCTACAGCCATACGGGCGATGGTAGGCGGGCCTTTACGTTGGTCTTCTGGCAACGCATAGACCGGCAACTCCGCCTGCTCACCCAGCACTTGCAGTTGTTTAATTGCCGCGGGGCGGTAGATATCGCAGGCCACCAGCAGGGGCCGATGACCCTGCTTTTTTAGAAAGGTGCCCAGCTTCGCCGCAAGGGTCGTTTTCCCGGTTCCTTGCAGGCCACAAAGCATCACGATGGTAGGAGGCGTGGAGGCCACGTTCAGAGGAGCCTGCTGCTGCCCCAACAGGGCTACCATCTCTTTATAGACGATGTCTATGACCTGCTGCCAGGGCTGAAGGCTCTCTAAAACCTCCACCCCAAGGGCCTTCTCTCGAATGCGCCCAATAAAGTCGCGCACCACAGGCAGGCTTACATCGGCTTCCAGCAGTGCCAGCCGCACCTCACGCACGGCCTCATTAACGTCCGCCTCGGTGACGCGCCCCTTACCGCGCAGGCGCATAAAGACATTTTGTAGTTTTTCGGAAAGGCTATCGAACACGGCCGCAGGTCCTTTTTCTCAACGAACACCCCAGCGGGCACCCTTCCGCTTCTCAACAAAAGGCTCGACGCCCGCCGTAGCCTAGCGAGTATACCCTTCTTCTCACCGAATTGTCAACGGGCGCTTCCACGCTTTATGCGCAGTAACAGTGCGAACACCACCGAGGACAAGCACGTTGCAAGATGTCGTTAAGAAAGCGCTTCACTTGGAAGAACCTTCTAAGAAGATCTCTGGATGCGCATGTATTGGGTTTTCTCACTACCGAAGGAACCCAACCCGTAGAATATTAGAAAGCAAAGGCAATAACGATTTTTTTGCTAAGCATCTCTCCCTACTCTAGGGAAGGAGGACTGGTCTTGAGAAGTTGTCGCACCTTTTCTAAATCCTCTGGTGTATCTACTGCAATAGGAGCCCTCTCCACACGCACCATCCGAATGCGATAGCCCCACTCCAGCGCTCGCAACTGCTCTAAAGATTCGGTGCACTCCAATGGAGTCGGCTCTAGGGTGGTAAAAAGCTGCAAAAAGCGATTCCGGTAGGCATATAGCCCAATATGCTGCATTACCGGTAGGGAGGGCTCTTGCCGTGGATAGGGAATGCGGGAGCGGGAAAAGTAGAGCGCATCGCCCTGCCGTCCACAGACTACCTTGACACACGCAGGGTCTTCCCAACTCTCTTGCGGGCAGGGACACATCACACTGGCCATATCAAGTGAGAGGTTGGCACGAAGCAACTCTACCATGCGGTCAATACTCTCCGCCTCCAAAAGAGGCTCATCCCCCTGAATGTTCACAACGATCGCCTCCTCGGAGAGCCCTAGTAGCCTTGCGGCCTCCGCAACCCTATCGGTACCCGTGCGGTGCTCCTTAGAGGTCAAGAGAGCCTTCCCTCCCCTCTTCTCAACCACCTCCACGATGGCTGCGTCTGGGGTAGCTACCCAAACCTCTTGCAAAGAAGCCGACTGCTGAGCGCGTTGCCAAACGTGCACGATCATGGGCTGTCCCCCAATATCTGCCAACGGCTTGTTGGGCAGACGGGTAGCAGCTAGGCGCGCGGGAATGATGCCGACAATATCTAGCATGAAATCTCCTTAGTGATGAAAAAGTTGAACGACGAGCAACTCGTCGGGCACCGCGAGCGAAAGATGCCCTTTTATTATATCGCTCTCAACTCCATGGATGCCGTTGTTGGGACGATAGATAACGGCTTTATGGAAGTTCGAGGGCAAAAAGACCTCGGTGGGCATTGCAGGCGGCTGAATGGGCCTAGGTGGAGTAACGCTGGCATCTTCATCGGCTATCTCATGCCATAGGAGGATCCAAAACTGTCCATCGCTTTTTTGCAGTAGGAGGTGATGAACATATTGCGTTCGATCGTAGTTGGTTACCTGGCCGGAAATTGGCTCACGATAGTCTTTTACCGGAGAAACATGAATAGTCAGCGGCAACGTGGACGGCTTGAAACCGGCGTGAGGCCGCTTATCTCGCAACAGTGTGATGAGGTTTTTAACGGCATAGTAGGCCGGTTTCGGCGTAAGATCGCGACGCACTAGCCCAAAGTGCGCCTCCCGATTGGTGCCGTCCGGATCGTTAAACTCATCTATGAACTCATAACTGTAGGAACGCTGTATGCCCAAACGAAAGTTTTCGCAGAAGAGACGGGGCATGTATTTCGCGTGAACGGCCTCCGATGGGCCGGCGCGGTCTGTGGAGTAGCCGGTCTCCGTGGCCGCCATGGGTTTCGGCGCAAATGGCGGCGCATAGGTGCGGAAGGCATAGGGAAACTCATCGAGCTTTGAAGACGGGAAGTCCCCCTGCCAGTAGTACTTTTCAAGCGTGTCGTAGGGGAAAGGAAAACTAAAAGGATTTCCGCCACAGTAGGGATGAAAGTTTCCCCAATCCACATAGTTCGTAAGGCTTGCTTTCGGAAAAGGGTTGGGATGGCCTGCTCCCGGATCGTAGGTTACTCCAAGGGAGGGGCCTATCACGGTTAGTTTTGCTGTGGCTGGCTCTGACTTCACGGCAAAATAGAGGTCGGCCATAAAAGCCGTTACCCCTTTGACGATACTGGCTGTTCCTCGGTCAGCTCCCTCTCCTTTATAAGAGATATGAAATCGCGGCCAGAACAGGTCGGGCTCGTTAGGCCCTTCGACAGCATCAATAGAGGGTTGTTGCGCATTAATGGCTTTAATACGTTGTACGATGTCCGCCACTTTCATCGCATCCGGCTTTTGAGAAGCCTCAGGGCCTACGCACAAACAGGTTGTTATGCCATGTTGCCCTAAATCGGTGATTCGCTCCGAAAACCCATCGCGGATATGGCGGATGCCCGAATCGATCAAAAGGCGTTTGACCTGGTCATAGGCGTACCCATAAGGGGTATCGTTGTAAGTCCAGTGCGTACAAACCCCGATGCTCTCCAAAAAGGCTTCAGACCACTGGGCCGGCTCAGCACGCAATGCAGAAGACGGCGAAGCACGTAACAGCAACAACGGGGGCCGTGCAGAGACACTGACGTCGGGTGATAGGCATTCCCTGTCCTCTTTTTCTTTCTCGATGGAACTCTATTTTAACTCACAACCGCTTAGAGAGGCGCCATCTCTCTTCTACGTTGCCAGCTTAGACTTTTTTCCCATAGCCAACAGAAAGGCGACAGGTTCTGACCTGTCGCCTTCTTCATCGAACGTTCGCTTACGCTGACCTAGCCAACCGTCGCCGGAGCTTCCAAAGGCGGTAACCCACCGTCGCCGCCGGTAGGCAGCGCATCTGCAGCTTTCGGTCGGAACACAATGCGTCCTTCCTCCAGATCGGCGACCACGGTATCGCCGGGTCGGAAAGTCCCTCGCAGAATCTCATCCGCCAGAGGATCTTCGATCAGACGCTGTACCGCACGTCGCAATGGCCGTGCTCCTAGGTTCGGATCGAAACCTTCCTCGGCCAACTTCTCCTTTACAGGCTGCGTGACTTCGAGGGCAAGCTCCTGTCCCTTCAGCTGTTTTGCTACACGGTTCAGCATCAGATCGACGATCTGGAGTATCTCCTCACGCGTTAGCGGATGGAACACGATCAGCTCATCAATGCGGTTAATGAACTCGGGACGGAAGGTTTTCTTCACCTCCTCCATCACCCGGTTCTTCATCGCCTCAATGGCTTTCTCATCGTTCGCTTTCCGCTCTGCGTCGCTGCGGATGCCCATCCCGCGTTCCTGCTGGATGCGCGCCGCCCCGATATTGGAGGTCATGATAATAACGGTGTTTTTAAAGTCCACCACTCGCCCCTGACTGTCGGTAAGGCGCCCATCCTCGGCAACTTGCAGGAGGATATTGAAAACCTCTGGGTGGGCTTTTTCGATCTCATCGAGCAGCACCACCGAGTAAGGATTGCGGCGCACGGCCTCGGTAAGCTGTCCACCCTCCTCGTATCCGACATAGCCCGGAGGCGCTCCCACCAAACGGGAGACGTTGAACCGCTCGGAGTATTCGCTCATATCTATGCGGATCAGGGCGTTTTCGTTATCGAAGAGGAAGGCAGCCAAAGCGCGCGCCAGCTCTGTTTTTCCTGTTCCTGTGGGCCCCATAAAGATGAAGGTGCCCATAGGACGCTTCGGATCTTTCATGCCCGAACGCGCTCTTCGTACGGCACGGCTTACGGCCGCGATCGCCTCGTGCTGGCCGATAATCCGCTTATGGAGCTCCTCCTCCATACGAAGCAGCTTCTGGGTCTCCGTCTCCACGAGACGGCTTACTGGGATGCCCGTCCACGACTGAACGATCTGGGCAACCTCATCCTGGGTGACGATGCGCGGCATGCTCTCGCGCTGGTCTCGCCACTCCATCTCCAGCTTCTCAATGCGCTCCTGCAGCTCTCTCTTAAGCGCAAGGAGGTCTTCATCCATATCTTCGCTGGAGCTAAATCGCCCGCGCTCTTGGGTGGCACTCAGCTCCTTCTCTATCTCGGCGAGCCGTGCCTTCGCTTGCCGCAGCTCCGCCGGTGGCAGCGCATATTGCAACCGCACGCGACTTGCGGCTTCATCAATAAGGTCAATAGCCTTATCCGGCAAGAAGCGGTCGGTAATGTAGCGATCGGCAAGATGAGCGGCAGCCACCAAGGCATCATCGGTGATCTTTACCCGATGGTGCGCCTCATAGCGCTCCCGAAGCCCTTTGAGGATCTCAACGGTCTCATCCGGTGTCGGCTCGCTCACCTTCACCGGTTGGAAGCGCCTCTGCAGAGCAGCATCCCGTTCGATGTACTTGCGGAACTCATCGAGGGTGGTCGCACCGATGCACTGCAGCTCTCCGCGCGCAAGAGCCGGCTTCATGATGTTGGAGGCGTCGATGGCGCCCTCGGCAGCCCCGGCACCTACCAACGTGTGCAACTCATCTATGAAGAGGATCACCTCCCCTTGGGCTTTGCGAACCTCTTCTAACACCCTCTTCATCCGCTCTTCGAATTCACCTCGATACTTCGTCCCGGCAACCAGGCTGGCCAGATCGAGCGAAACGATGCGCTTGTCTTTGAGGGTCTCCGGAATATCCCCAGAAACAATGCGTTGCGCCAACCCTTCGGCGATGGCCGTCTTTCCTACCCCTGGTTCGCCGAGCAGCACCGGGTTATTTTTGGTTCTTCGGCTCAGAATCTGAATAACGCGCTCGATCTCCGTGTGGCGTCCCACCACCGGGTCGAGCTTGTCGTTACGCGCAAGCTCGGTATAGTCTCGCCCGAACTCATCCAAAGTGGGCGTACGAGACCGAGTCGTCGGTCGCGAATTCGACGGCGCATCCGTATCCTGCAACGCCTGAACTTCGCGCCGTGTGCGCTCCAAATCCACCCCAAGTTTGGCAAGAACGCGACCAGCCAGCCCCTCTCCCTCACGAATCAGCCCTAACAACAGATGCTCCGTTCCAATGTAGTTGTTGTTGAGCTGACGGGCCTCATCGTAGGCTAAATCTATTACCCGCTTGGCTCGGGGCGTTAACTGCATATCTTGGGTGGGACGACCATCCCCATGCGACACCTGTCGCTCTATCTCACTGCGGATCCTCCCTAAGGAGACCCCCATACGCTCCAGGATACGGGCAGCAACACTATCGCTCTCTCGCACCAGACCTAGCAGAAGATGCTCCGTGGAGACGTAGTTCTCCCCCAATCTTCCTGCCTCCTCCTGGGCGAAGAAGACAACGCGCCGAGCACGCTCCGTAAATCGCTGCCACATAGTCTATTCCTCTCTCTGTAACGCCATGTAGTTAAAATCGCTTTGCACAGCCAACGCTACAGTTCTTTTCCTTTTCATTTTATTTTCGGCTTCCCCTACCGGATTAAATACCGTGTTTTAGAGGAGAACCCAAGTACTGTCTTTAGACAATATTTGTACTCTATTTTTAAGGGCGTCTATCACCCCTAAAAAGTTCCCTTGAATTCTAAAAGGATCTCCTATACTTACGAACAGGAAAGCGCTTGAAAACGCTCCAGCCTGTCTTTACGTAGGCTCCGAGCCCCGATCGGAATCTGAAGATGAGCTTTGTTCCATCCTCCCGATCGTTTGGTGTAAGCCCTCAAAGAAGCTAGCCTTCTTAGACTGTTCCGTTTTTTTCGCGCTTCTCGGTTCAGCCGATTCGCCCTGCCAATTGCGCACGGTCTCACGAAGCTTGTCCCTATCTATACCGCTCAGGAGCAACGCTTCCACGGCTAGCCCTCCATCGAGATGCAATAGCCCCAATAAAAGATGATCGGTACCCACATCGGCATGGTTCAGCAGACGTGCCTCTTCATAGGCCGCATCAATCACCGGTTTGCTTTTCGGGTGCAACTGCATCTCCTGCTGTAGCGGCGCGTGGGCAGACCGTTCCGAAAGGTGTGTGCTCAATTCGTCACGCAACTTCTCTACATCCACTCCGGAATGCGCCAGCACATGCGCTCCTCTACAATCCCCTTGGCGCAAGATGCCCAGCAGAATATGTTCCGGCTCTATCAATACAAGCCCTCTCTTCCCCGCCTCTTCCTGCGCTAACACGAAGGCAAGACGGCTATGTTCGGTAAAGTATTGCAACATCTGTTTTCATCCCCCGAAGTCTCTCGTCTACGTTGCTGAGGCATCCTTCACCGTGTTGCGAGCCGTGCTTAAACCTTCAGGCCATCCACCTTCGTGAGCTCGCGAAAGGCCGCGATGATTCGCTGGGTAATGCGCCCAGGTTTGCCCTCTCCTATCTTACGCTGGTCGCACGTGACCATCGGGATCACCTCGGCTGCCGTACCAGTAAGAAACGCCTCATCGGCATTGTAGACGTCGTATAAGGTAAGGCTCGTTTCGCGGCAGGCAATGCCCATATCGCGGGCCAAATCCATCACAGCTTGGCGCGTAATTCCTGGCAGAGCGCCATCAGTTGTGGGCGGCGTTAGAAGCATGCCACCGGAAACCACAAAGATGTTATCGCCGGTCGCCTCAGCCACATAGCCCTGCATGTTCAGCATAAGGGCCTCTCCAGCCCCCATGCGGTTGGCCTCCATCTTTGCCATGATATTATTGACATAGCGGCCCAACGACTTTATCTGAGGGTCTATACAAACAGCGGGAGGAACCCGCGTCGAGGCGGTTATCACGTGCAAACCGTTCTCATACATCTCCTGAGGGTAAAGTCGCAGCTGTTCGGTAGAGATAACCAGCGTGGGGGTCTTTCCGATATGCGCCGGATCGAGGCCTAACCCGACCCCCCTTGATACCGAAAGCCGTATATAGCCGGAGTAGTGCCCATTCTTCCGCACCAACTCCGCTATCTGCTGTTGGAGAACTGGTTTGTCCACACAAAGCTCGATACCAAGCGCCCGCACCGAGCGAAAGAGCCTTGTGAGGTGCGGTTCGAGCCGAAAGATGTTGCCATCGTAGACACGAATCCCCTCAAAAGCGCCATCGCCATAGAGAAAGCCATGGTCGTAAATGGAAAGATGGGCCTCGGCTTTGGGCACCAGCTTCCCGTTAATATGTACCCACTGTTGATCGGAGGGAGCCGGATGGCTCTTTTCTGTTTTTCGCACCGCGTCTCAGTCCTCTTTGTTTCGCTCCTCACCAACTCTGAAAGGTCGGCGCTATTTGAAGTATACCCCCTTCTCGAAGACTATTTCCACCTTAGGCAACGTCGTGCCACGCCAGCCGCTACCAGGTCGGGCAGCCATCCGCCTCTAAAACCGCCTCCGCCAACTGCCGACGCAGTTGCATGGGGTTCCACGCAGGAAAACGCAGTGTTTGCATTGCTTTTGCAAGAGGCCGATTCGCCGACATCGGCGCCCCCAAACAAGCCACAGCGTAGGTTGCAGCCCGGTAGGCCATATCGGCATAACTGATGGCAGCTACCTGGGCGGATAGCAGCAACGGCTCTGATGGTCGGCCTATTAGCTTCAAACAGCGCAAACAACGTAGGTAAAGGCTCTCTAATCCATAGGCCGCGCTGATGACATCGGCAACTGCGGCGACGATCTCTTGGGCCTCGCGCCAAGGCTCTTCTCTTTGCGTAAGCCCTTGCAAAAGCAGCTGTGCGCTCCGCTTCGCTCCATCGGCCGCAGCGGCAATGGACTCCAACTCCTCTCGCCCTCCCGCCGCAGCGACCAGTGGTTGACCCTCTCCCTCGCCAGCTAGGGCCTCCCAAAGGGGAAGAACCCCCATCTGTCCTCTGCGCATCAACTGCGTTACAATGGCGATGCGCAGCAGCTCGTTGGCACCTTCTCCAATTCGCAGCAGCCGCTGGTCGCGCCAAGCGCGTGCAAAAGGCAACTCCTCGGTGTAGCCATAGCCACCATGCAGCTGAATGGCCTCATCGGCAAGATAGCTATAAGCCTCTGAGCCGAGCACCTTCACGACACAACATTCCAAGGCAAACTCCTCTGCGGCCGCACGGTAATGCAGGGGAGCCTCCTCTGAATCGGGCACAATGCCGCTGAAGGCCTCTTCCAGATCGCCTGCCAGGCGATAGACCATGCTCTCCAATGCAAAAATATGGCCGGCCATCTCGGCCAGCTTATGCCGAATGAGCCCATAATCGGCGATGGGGCGCCCAAAGGTTTTGCGCTGCTTGGCGTAGCTTGCACACAACGCCAAAATCTGTTTTAAACCGCCTACAGCGCCTGCCTCCAGGCGCAGACGCCCCATGTTGAGGGCACAAAAGGCCGCATGGTGACCAAGACCATCGGCAAAGGCGTTCTCCTTTGGTACCTTTACCGCCTCAAAAATGACACGACGCGTGGAGGTACCATGCATGCCCAACTTATGCTCTTCACGCCCTAGGGAAAGCCCCTCGCTGCTGCGCTCTACCAGAAAGGCGGTAAACTCCTTCTCGCCGGTGCGAGCGAACACGGTGAACAGATCGGCGATCCCGGCATTGGTGATCCACATCTTCTCGCCGTTGAGAATGAAATGGAGTCCGTCAGCAGAAGGGGTTGCCCGTGTCTGCATTCCCAATACGTCGGAGCCCGATCGCGCCTCGCTCAGGGCAAAACCGGCGATCCACTCTCCGCTGGCTATCTTCGGTAGATAGCGACTTTTCTGTTCATGATTGCCAAAGTAGAGAAGAGGAAGCGCGCCTAAAACGGTCTGCACCTCGTGGGTCAACGCAAAGGATTGCTGAAAATTGAGCTTCTCCGCGATAAGAGCTCCTACCATCTGAGAGAGTCCGAGGCCCCCGTAGACCTCGGGTACATCGCCGGCGAGCAGGCCCAACTCCCCAGCCTGTTGCATAAGCTGCCTTACCAGGGCGTGGTCGCCGTGTTCTATGGCCTCGACATGGGGCAGTACCCGATCGTGTAGAAACTGCTCTGCCGTTTTGCCGATGAGGCGGTCTTCTGCGGTAAACATTTCGGGAACGAATATCTCCTCTGGAAGGGTGGCCTCCAGAAGAAAAGCGCCCCCTCTCTTTTTAGTGGTGCGCATCATAACCTAATGCTCCTTTTGAGAGTCTCTACTCTCTTTATACCTATCGGCAAGAGGTTTCTACGTCATTAGCTCGGAGGTATAATTAAGCACTGTATCTACGGAGAATCTTTGATGTCCATGCCGAACGTGCCCACATCACTTGCCTCGCTGCCCGATGAGCGGGGGCATTTTGGCCCTTTTGGGGGGCGGTTTGTGCCGGAGACCCTTATCCCCGCGCTCGATGAACTGGTGACCGAGTACCATAAGGCGAAAGCCGACCCCGACTTTCAAAAAGAGCTAGATCTCCACCTACGTGACTTCGTGGGACGTCCCACACCGCTCTATTTTGCGCAACGGCTTTCGGAGCACTATGGCGCTCGCATCTACCTAAAGCGCGAGGATCTTTGCCACACCGGCGCCCATAAGATCAACAACACGCTAGGCCAAATCCTTTTGGCACGTCGCATGCGCAAGCCCCGCATCATCGCAGAGACGGGGGCCGGCCAGCATGGAGTGGCTACAGCCACGGTCTGCGCCCGCTTCGGCCTCGAATGTGAGGTCTACATGGGCGAAGAGGATGTGCGTCGCCAGGAGCTGAATGTCTTTCGAATGCGCCTGCTCGGCGCCAAAGTGACGCCGGTCTCTAGCGGCACCGGCACGTTGAAGGACGCGACCAACGAAGCGATACGCGATTGGGTTACCAACGTACGTACGACGCACTACATTATCGGTTCGGTGGTAGGTCCTCACCCGTACCCCATGTTGGTACGCGATTTTCAATCCGTCATTGGGCAGGAGACACGAAGTCAAATTCTGGAGAAAGAGGGTCGGCTGCCCGACATTCTGCTGGCCTGCGTGGGCGGTGGCTCAAACTCAATTGGGCTTTTCTATCCCTTCCTCAACGACAGTGGGGTGCGGCTCATCGGGGTGGAGGCCGCCGGTGAGGGCATTGAAACAGGGCGTCATTGCGCCACGCTCACTGCCGGCACCCCGGGCGTCTTCCAAGGTTCTGCAAGCTATCTCATTCAAAATGAGGATGGGCAGGTAGCCCCCTCGCACTCTATTTCGGCCGGCCTTGACTATCCGGGTGTGGGGCCGGAACACTCCTATTTGAAAGAGACGGGGCGTGCCGAGTACGTTGCGGTTACGGATGAGGAGGCGATTCAGGCTGTCCAACAGCTTGCCCGACTGGAGGGCATTATCGCAGCCCTCGAAACCGCTCATGCCTTCGCCTACCTTAATACCCTAGCCAAAACCCAGCAGCTTACCAAAGAGACCATCGTCGTCATCAACTGCTCGGGGCGCGGAGATAAAGACATGAACACCATCGCACGAGTTCTGAAGTTACAATGAGCCGAATAGTCCAACGTTTCGCCGATCTACAAGCCCGCAACGAGAAAGCGCTTGTTGGTTTTATCACGCTAGGTGACCCTACCCCCGAGCAGACTGTGCCTCTCGTGGTAACCCTTGCCGAGGCCGGTGTGGACGTGGTGGAGCTTGGTATTCCTTTCAGCGACCCACTTGCTGATGGGCCCTCTATTCAGGCCTCCTCTCAACGCGCCCTTCAAAACGGCATCACGGTGGCCAAATCGCTCGATATCCTCCACCAGATTCGTATCAAATGCCCTCATCTGCCCCTCATTGTGATGACCTACTACAACCCCATCCTGCGCTACGGCCTTGCGCGCTACGCCGCGGACGCTAAGCAGGCTGGGGTTGACGGACATATCGTTACCGACCTTATTCCTGAGGAGGCAGAGCTGTGGAAGCGCCTGTCCAACGAGCACCAGCTCGACACCATCTTTCTGCTCGCCCCCACCAGCACCGAGGCGCGCATTCAAAGCGCCGCGCAGCTCTGCAGCGGCTTCGTCTATTGTGTCTCCCGCACCGGAGTTACAGGGGCAAGGCGAGATGTGCCTCAGGAGTTAACGGAGGTGGTCGCGCGCATTCGACACCACACGAATCTGCCCATCTGCGTCGGGTTCGGTGTATCCCAGCCCGAACATGTGCGCGCCATCTGCAGCTTCGCGGACGGTGTGGTGGTAGGCAGCGCCTTAGTAGACCTTATCTATGCCCATCGTAACTCGCCTGAACTTCTCTCCGAAGTCTATCGTTTTGCCCACACTCTAAAAACCGCCACACGCAGCGGGTAAGGTTAGGTGAAACCCGCCGGTAGCTCACTCTACTCAACGGTGACGCTCTTGGCCAAGTTACGGGGTTGGTCTATATCACATCCGCGCTCGCGGGCGATGTAGTAGGCCAAAAGCTGGAGCGGAGCAATGGCGAGAATCGGCATCAGGTAGTCTGGTGCCGAAGGCAGAACAATGCGCTCGTCGGCCCCATCGGAAACGACGCCTTCCGGCTCTACAACCACCACGGTGCCCTGCCTGGCTTTGACCTCTTTCAGATTGCTCTCCATCTTTTCACGGGTAAGGCTCTGCGTCGAGATGCCGATGACGGCCACGCCTGGCTCGATCAGCGCTAAAGGCCCATGTTTCATCTCACCGGCTGGATAGGCCTCCGCATGAAGATAGGATATCTCCTTCAGCTTCAGAGCCGCCTCCAGCGCCGTGGCATAGTCCAGCCCACGTCCCAGATAGAAGAAGGATTTGCTGCTAACGAGCTTACGGGCCAACGCCTTAATGGCCTCCTCCTGCTGCAAACAGCGCTCTAGCAGCTGAGGCATCTCCGGCAAGGCACTCACGAGCGTTTGTAGGTGAGGTGGTAGACCGCCAGGGGATTCAAGCTGAGCTAAAAATAGCCCTAGTAGAGCCAACACCACCAGTTGTGCCAGGTAAGCTTTGGTAGAGGCCACGCCGATCTCAGGGCCCGCTTGAGTTAATATCACCGCATCCGCCTCACGCGCCAAAGTGCTGCCAATAACGTTCACAATGGCCAGTGTGGTGGCACCGCGCGCCTTCGCCTCTCGCATCGCGGCCAGGGTATCGGCTGTCTCGCCCGACTGAGAGATAAGGATCACCAGGGTGTCGGGGCCGACAATGGGATCGGAATAGCGGAACTCACTTGCCACTGAGATCTCCACAGGGCGACGTAGCCACTGCTCTAGCCACCGTTTCCCCACCGCACCGGCATGGTAGGCCGTGCCGCACCCCACAATGGCGATCCGCTCAAACCGTTGCAGGTCTTGAGGCGTAAGGGACAGGCCCGGAAAAGCAATGCGCTCCTCTTTGGCGAGTCTTCCTCTTAATGTGTCCTGCACGGTGCGTGGCCCTTCGTGTATCTCCTTCAACATGAAATGGGCATAGCCGCCCTTTTCCGCGGCTTGATCATCCCAGTCCACATGGAGAACGGCGCGCTCTTGCACGCTCCCTTGTCTATCGGTGATGATCACCCGCTGAGGAGTTATGACGGCAAAATCGCCGTCTTCCAACGGCACCATATGGCGCGTGTGTTGCAGAAGCGCCGTTATATCGGAAGCAATCAGCTTTTCTTCGTGACCTAAGCCGATGATGAGCGGCGAGTCTTGTCGCGCCACATACAGCGCTTGGGGCGTGTCGGTACAGATCACCGCAATGGCATAGGAGCCTCTTACACGGCTCAGTGCGGCGCGAATGGCACGTGCGATCTCTTTTTGGGAGGCCGTGGTGGACGGTAAGTTGGCCTCGATAAGGTGTGCCAGCGTTTCGGTATCGGTTTCAGAGGCAAAAACATGCCCCTGTGCGAGGAGCTGCTGTCGCAGCTCCACATAGTTTTCGATGATACCGTTATGCACGACAGCAAGTCGCTTCTTGCAATCGGTATGAGGGTGGGCATTCGTCTCACAGGGTCGCCCGTGTGTTGCCCAACGCGTGTGCGCGATGGCTGCCGATGCCTGTGCTGGCACCTGAGACAGCAGCTTTTCAAGGTTTACGATGCGGCCCTCCGCTCGCACCACCTCAAGTCCTTGGGAGGAGAGATAGGCGATGCCTGCCGAGTCGTAGCCGCGGTATTCCAAGCGTTTCAGATTATTTAGCGCCGTGGAAACGGCCTCTCTAGCACCGATATAGCCGGTGATTCCACACATGGGATTTGCTACTCCTTACCTTTTAATTTCTCTAACGTTTTGCGCCTTGAGCCGTTATTCCGGCCTCTGCGCTCCTGGGCACTATATTCCACCTCAAGCGGAGTTTCCGTAGGCTCCGCCTCTATAGGCGGCGCCACAATATACTCGAAGTGGGTACCGCACTCCGCAAGGCGTTCAGCCAACTTCTGCAGCTCCTCGGCCTGCTCGGCGGTTACGGCATCGGTGAAGAGACGCACGACCTTGCCGTGAAGCACAGTACCTCCAAAACTCCAGGGATGCCGCCGCCCCAGCTTATGGCTGTCGGCCGCGATCAGAATCTCCGGCACGCCCTGCAGCAACTGTTTGAGAAACGCGGCCTCTTCGGCGCGATGGGAGAAGAGATCAAGCCCACCCAACGGCGCCGCAGGCCCAAACAGGACACCGCTTGCGCCCACAATGGCGATACCAGGCTGAAAGGTACTGCGGAACTCAGGCGCGTGAAAGGCGCAGTCGTCCGGATCGTAGATTTCGCCAAGCACTCCAGTGGCCACCCCTGCGGCCACAAGTTCCAGCAGCGAGGGCACGCTGTTCGTAAAGACAATAAGATTATGCGGAGGTCGCCCTTCCACAACAGAACGCCGAATCTCGCAGGCCACAGCGTAGGTGGTACTGCCGGCGGTGAGCGCAATGGCCATCTCATCGGGAAGCGAACGAACAATGGCACGAGCGATGGCCTGTTTTGCTTCGAGATTGCGATCCAGTTGATCGGTAAAGTAGCCTGGGCTGTAGGGCGAACGTGCCACCATGACTCGCCCACGTCGCACCTCTAACCCTCGAACACGGCTTAGCAGCTGCTGTAGATAGTCTAAGTCTCTGCGAATTGTGCGCGAGTCGCAACGCATGAGGGCCGCAAGGTCTTCAAGATGGAGGTGTTCTTCACTCTCCTCTAAAACCTTTAACAAGCGCATTCTCCGCGCATCCGCGTTTTCGGCCATGATGGTTCTCTCCTTTGAAACTCCCTTCATGGGGAGATTTAGACATATTATAACATCAAAATGACGGAAATATCTAGCGTTTTCGACATGATCACTTCTTATTAGAGACATATCGAATCGAACAGTGACGAGCTAAAACGCCGTTCTAGCGCCTCTCTTTCCCATTCAAGCTCTTCTTACCCCTCAATCTTCGCAAATTGGTATGGCGCCAAGATTGCTTTTTCGCCATATCCATTAAAAGCCGGTCAAAACTCGTGTATACTTATTGTGAAAAGCGCCGAAGGAGAGCGGCGCCCTTGGAGGAGTATGGATAGATATGAACAGTTCGACACCACTGCGTGTAATGGTCTGGGACGAGAATCCCCCTCATGCCCCTAAAAAGGTGTACCCCAACAGCATCAATGGAGCCATTGTAGAGGCGCTTAATGAACTTGGGGAAGGAAGTATCCTCGCATTTCCGTCTAATCTCGATGGCCCAGAGCAGGGCTGCAGCGAACAGGCCCTTCAAGAGACCGATGTGCTTATATGGTGGGGCCACGCCCGCCATCGTGAGGTTACTGACGAAACCATGATGCGCATCTACGACCATGTGCATCAGCGGGGAATGGGCTTCATCGCCCTGCATTCAGCCCACTACTCAAAACCTTTCCAAGCCGTTCTCGCCTGCCCAGGCCACCTAAAAGGAGGCTGGCGTGAAGCCGACCCACCCGACACCGAAGAGATTCGAGTCTGCGCCCCAAAACACCCTATTGCCAAAGGTGTAGAGGATTTTATATTGCCTCAGGAAGAGATGTACGGTGCTCCCTTCGATGTGCCGCCCCCGCTTTGTGTGGTCTTCCAATCCTACTTTCCTTTGGGGGGCGAGTACTTTCCCTCCGGCTTGTGTTGGACGGTAGGAGTTGGCAAAAAGGAAGGGTTTACCTCCGGCCGCGGGGGTGGAGAGAACGAAGGTGAAGGGGCTGGCCGAGTGTTCTATTTCCGGCCTGGTCACGAAACCTTTCCTACCTATTTCCATCCTACCGTGCGTCGGATCATCTATAATGCCGTGCTTTGGTGTGCGCGTCGCGTCTAGTAAATCAAACGGCGAGGGATGGCACCATGCCCCCTCGCCTTCCCAAACTTTGCATCTCATGCTCTACCTCAGCTCCCCTGCCGATGGACTCGAGGGTCTAAACGTGGTTTCTCTCCTTCTCTAATCCAATAGAAGGCATTGGCCTTCAGAGGCCCAAAAGTTTGACGTCCCCCTCGTGGCCAAAGAATCTCCCCGCCCTCTATCTCCACTGCATCGGCTAACCCAAAGTTGAGGCGTGTGTCGCTGTGCGACACATAGCTCCCGCCCCCGTGCACCCAGCGCGTCTGCTTGCCATAGCGGGTGTGAACAACGAGCTTCGCGCCAATAGCATCTCTATTACAATGCACTCCCTCCAAACGAAAGGTGATCCAGTTATTCTGGTTGCCTCCATCGTTGCGGAACAGTTGTAGCGGACCGTTTTGAGCTACCATGACGACATCGGGGTCGCCATCGTTGTCGTAATCGCCCACGGCAAGACCGCGAGTTACTCGTGGTTTAGCTAGGTCGCCCAACGATCGGAGGTCTTCGGAAAACTGACCACGCCCCGCGTTATGAAACAGCTGCTGACTTTGAGCATAGCTCGCCCCAGACCCCAAAATCTCGATATGATCAAGCACATGCCCGTTGCCCACCACGATATCGAGATGCCCATCGAGGTCGTAGTCCAAACTCTCCAAACCAAACCCAAGAAACTGCAGATTGGTGCTCATCATGCCCGACTGATAGGTGCTGTCATCAAATAGCCCGTCACCCACATTATGGTAGACCGACTTTGGCTCGCCCGAAAAGTTGACCACGATAAGGCTATCGCGGCCATCGTCGAAGAAGTCGCCAGCGGCAATGCCCATGCCTGAAAGCGCCTGCCCGTCCGGACCTACGGCAACCCCCGCTTGTAGGGCCTTATCGGTAAAAGTACCGTCGTGATTATTGTGAAAGAGGAAATTGGGCATGGTATCGTTGGTCACAAAAAGATCGAGCCAGCCATCCTCATCGTAGTCGAACCAAAGCGCGCTCATCGCTTTGCCAAGCGCCTTTGCGATGCCCGACTTTGAGGTAACATCGGTAAAGGTGCCATCTCCGTTGTTATGAAAGAGACGGCAGAAATTAGGGGTGTAGACCTGAGGACGACAGTAAGAGGGTTCGCCGCGCAAGGGACAGGGGCGATCAAGCGCAAGCGACCAATGTGCGTAGTGACACACAAAGAGATCAAGATAGCCATCGTTATCGTAGTCGCCCCAGGCACTTGAGAGGGGCCAAGGCCACTCCGGCCCTGCGGTATCTGCCAAGCCGGCACGCTCGGTAACGTCGGTAAAGGTGCCGTTTCTGTTGTTACGAAAGAGACGATTGCCACCATAGGCCGTGATATAGATATCGGGCCAACCGTCGTTATCGTAGTCGGCCACCGACACCCCCTGCCCATAGCCCGTATAGACGTCGAGGCCCGATCCGGCGGTTACATCGGTGAACGTGCCGTCTCCGTTATTTCTGTAGAGCGCGTTGCGTGTAGGGAAGGCGACTTTAGAAGCCGGAGCGCCCGGCACCGGCCCACCCTGTACGGCAAAAATATCGAGCAGGCCATCGTTATTGTAATCGAGGAAGGCCACTCCTCCTCCCGTCGATTCGATGAAATAGTGATGTCCCGTCGCACCATTACTGAAATACCAGTGGAGACCGGCAGCCGCCGTTACGTCGGTGAAACGAAGAGAGTGGTTGGTAAGCAATGGCGCGTTATCAATCTGCTGAGGTTTGTAAACGGTGGAGATGGGAAAAACGGACAGCTTGGGGTCGTGGCGACGGCATCCCGCGGCGTTTAAGGCACCTCCTAGCAGCATTAACAAAAGCTCTCGGCGAGTTATCATAGCTCTGCAGGGTTCACCAAAGGAACGTAGTTAGGATCGGCCAGCCTTTTAGCCAACTTGGTCAGGTGATGGCGTTTACAGTAATCTATTAATGCTGCACGGGTGCGCTTGTTTGTGGGATCCTGCTCTACCATCAGCTCGTAGTACTCCAACGCTTTGGCATAATCTCCAAGCAGCTCCTCCGTATGAGCAAGCTGCAGCCCTGAAGCGACATCGTGTGGGTTAAACTGCATTCGATGTATCAACTGATCCACATCGTTGCGCCACTGCAGCACCTTCTGGTACTGAAGGGCTACGGCTCGCTCATGCTGTCGGTCCCCCAAAAGACGATAGCACTCTAATAGCCCGTTTAAGATGCCGTTGTCGTTGGGCGAGATAGTGCTCCCGGCGAGATAGAATTTGAGAGCCTTTTTAGGGAATCCTGCTTCCACCAGCAGGCGCCCGAGAAGCGTATAGGGGCGCACGTCGTTGGGCATCCCTTTGCCTGCCAAGATCGCGTAGGCCATCGCTTTTCTTAGGTTGAAGGGCGTGTGCGGCTTATGTTCGTAGAGCACCCCCATAAGATAGCAAGCATTCGGGTCGTTTTGGTGCTTTTGGAGGTAGGGAGTAAGGTCTTTTTCGGCCTGAGCAAGCTGGAGGTCATCCATCTCATTTGCCACCAACGCGATGAGAAATCGCGGGTCTTTTTTTAAGTGATAGGCCCGTCTTAGCGCCCAAATAGCCTTTTCTCGATTATGCAGTTCAGCCTCGATCATACCGTAACCGCCAACAGCCTCCGGATTATTTGGCAGCAGCTCCATTGCCCGCTTCGCAGCAGCCTCTGCGATGTCCATACGCCCCTCTTGATGGGCAGCTCTGGCCAATTCGAGCTGTAATTCTCCATCATTGGGATTGAGTTCGGCAGCCCTCTTCAAGTAGTAGGTGGCCTGAGGATAGCGAAAAATCTCCCCGTAGAGTAGGCCTAACTGCTCATAGCAACCATAAAAGCGTGGGTCACGCTTCACCCCTTGTAACCAGAGCCGTTCCGCAACAAAGGGTTTGTTAGAGGCCATCGCTTTCATACCGGCCACATAGTAGCGCATGCCTGGACGATGCCACTGCATCCAGAACCAAATAAGATAGCCTATTGCCAAAGCTCCTCCAAGGAGACACAAACAGAGCAAGAAGCCTCTCCCTCGCTTCGTTTTGGCGAAGCCAAGCGAGGACGCTGCTTCTAACCCTTGATCTTGGCGACGATGCATCAAAAGCTTCATCCGTATCACCGGAGCAGCTCTTCAACCCCTCTCTCTACATCGAAAGCGGCCAGGAAAGAAGGACGCATCCTCCTCTCCTTAGCCGCTGAAAGTATGATCGCCAGTTGAAACTAATGGGTTGGTGCATTCGTGCCAGCATACTGCGATGGCGCCCAGTCCTTCATCGGGGCGAACTTCGCATGACCATCCACGAACACCAGGTTGCGCTGCCCGCCGGGCGGCACAGCGATATCGAAGACCTGGCTATCGTAGCCAAGCTCATCAAATATCATGGCCTTAGTGGTTGGTTCCTGAATAGCGGCCATCGAGACTCCACGGCGCACAGAAGCACCGCAACCGTTCCATTGAGCAATGGTAATACCTAAAGAAGCGTTTTGGCCTGTTTGCCATGTTTGATCCAACAGCGTTCGCAAGTCCCAGTAGTCATGGTCGTACCACGAATCGAACATAGTGCCGTAGCTCGTATAGGGCCATGACTTGGTGCCATTGGTTGCCCAAGAGGCATCGTTGGGACAGATGTACATCTGCTTGTTTTTAATGTAGGGGTAGATCTGCATGGCGTTTCCGCAGGCCGCATTGGGATCAGTGGTCGTGTCCGGAGCATGCCAGTTGTCGCCGTCAGGGAACTCCTCATCCCAATCTTGCACATACATGAGGGCGGCCAAGCCGAGCTGCTTTAGGTTACTTAAGCAGGCAGTGCGACGCGCCATAAGTCGCGCTTTCGCGAACACGGGAAAGAGAATCGCTGCTAATATTGCGATAATAGCTATCACTACGAGCAGCTCAATAAGGGTAAAAGCTGAGGTCTTTTTCATAAGCAGTCTCCTTTGCATTCGATTTTTTTTGTGTTTAGGGGTTAGAACCACTCGGGGGTGGTCCGCTAGGGGTACCGGCATGCATCGCACGGTACATCTGCATCATGCGTTGTGCTGCACTACTTGAGGCTGGTGCAGGAGCCGATTGAATGTCCACTCCAGGGGGCGGCTGACCGCCAGGCCCCACGGCACGCGGGTTGTGTCCTTGGCGATAGGCCTCCATCAGCTTTGCTGCGGCGCCTTTGACCGGCTGTGGCCGATTCATCCAGTAGTATCCTAGCCCAACGATGAGGGCAAGCACCACCACGACAATGATGAACGCCACAGGCCCACTAATTGATTGTTTCATTGTAGAGCCTCCATTTTCGAATGAGCTTCGGAATACAGTTACACCACGCGGTATCCATATTCCTTCTCTCCTATACATATTATAACACCAAACCTTTGGTATGTCAAGTTTAGAACATAATTACGACGACATACTCAATGCTCCACAACATGCCGATCTTTCAGGTGCTTTTTAATCTCAAATGGGCAGTTAGAGTGTCTCTTACCTTTAAAACGGCAGGATGACAATGAAGAATAATAGAGCCTTATCTGCATACTTTGTGCTTGAAAGCGAACCGATACATCAATAAAAAACTTCCACCCTTCTCAGAAGGGTGGAAGTTCCACATCGGAATCCATCTAGGCGGCGGGCTTGATCTCGATCTTGGCGCCTTCGGCCTCGAACTTGGCCTGCAGTGCCTTCGCCTCGTCCTGATTCACGCCCTCTTTGATCTTGGCAGGCGCGGACTCGACGAGATCTTTGGCCTCTTTCAACCCAAGGCTGGTAACTTCGCGCACCACCTTAATAACCGCGATCTTCTTATCGGCAGGATAGGACGCCAGAATCACATCGAAGCTAGTGGGAGCCTCTTCGGCAGGAGCAGCCCCGCCATCGGTCGCAGCGGCAGCTGGGGCCACGGCCACACCCATTACCGGTGCGGCCGCGGAGACACCAAAAATCTCCTGCAGCTCTTTAGAAAGCTCCGATAGCTCTAAAACCGACATGTTCTTAATCGCTTCGATAATCTCTTCTTTGGTAACAGCCATTTTCTCTTTTCTCCTCTCTTAGGCAGTTCCTCTGCTGCTATGTTTTCCTAGGCCGCAGCCTTTTTATCGGCGATGGCCTGAACGGTGCGTACAAACTCACCGATGATGTTGTTGAGCGTGCCCACAAAGTTCGATGCAGGCGCGTTTAGGGAGCCGATGAGCTGCGCCACGATCTGCTCTTTAGGCGGCAACTTCGCGATCTCGGCGACCTGTTCGGCCGAATAGACCTTCCCGTCAATCCAGCCCGCCTTTATCTGCACACCGGGGCGGCGGAGTTCACGGAAGAAGTCGGAGGTGGCTTTTGCTGTCGCTACGAGATCCCTTGTGGAAAACACAATAGCTGTCGGGCCCTGGAGCAGCTGGTCCAGCTTTTGACCCTGCTCGCGACCTAACGCCAACTTGAAGAGGGTGTTTTTCACCACATGGTATTCGCCACCCGTTTCACGCAGTCTTTTGCGCAAAGCGGTGATCTCAGCAACCGTCAGCCCCCGATACTCCGTAAGGATCGCTCCGTCGCTCTGCGCAATGAGCTGGCGCAACTCCTCAACCTTCTGTACTTTCTCTGGGTTTGGCATAACGTTTCCTCTGCAACCTTTCTATGGGCTGCCTTGTTCCCGATTGCGGCAGAAAGATCGGCCAGATGCAAAAAGCCCGGCCTTCCACTTGCGCATGCAAGAGAAGTACCGGGCGCGTTAACGCGAGAAACTCGCGAGAACTCTCTTCCGTTGACTCCTGGCTTCTCCTCGGCAGGCCCTCTCTTCGAGACTTAAGTTCGCCCGGGCGAACACCTGCTGTCTGCGGCAAGCGAAGGAACTCTCGTTTTCGAAATTATTGTGGCACGAAACCATCCTTCCTGTCAACATTCAACGATGGGGCGCGCTACAGCCAGTCTGGATTTTATCTCTCTGGTCTTTCGCTGACTACAAGTAAGGGAAAGAGGCACTCGTACAAGCTTTTGCAGGAAATGAGCGTTTACTCAACGAAATAGAGCTAGAAATTTTCTGCCAATGAGAGGTTACGATGGAACCTTTTTGGGGACCTGCGCTCCACAACATCTTTCTACTTTCTCAAGCCAAAACGCGCTCTATAAGCGCGGAAAATCCCACTGGGGAAAAAGGCAAGGGGGGCATGGCCACGGAAGGAGCCGGTGCGCGCGCCGCACGGGACTTGGGACAAGGCTGGAAAGTCTCTCCCTGCATCACGCTACCCGCTCGAACAACGGTAACCCTTGCCGAAATCCAAGGCCCCGGCACTATCCAACATATTTGGAACACGGTGCACCCGGACTGGTGGCGTCGCCTCGTTTTCCGTGTCTACTGGGACGATGAACCGACTCCCTCCATAGAAACACCCCTAGGCGACTTCTTTTGTAATGGTTGGTGCCGACGTTGCAATGTGAACTCGCTGCCCATCGTCGTGAACCCTGCGGGCGGCTTCAACTCCTATTGGCCGATGCCGTTTCGCCAATCCGCCCGCATCTGCATCGAAAACCTCTGGGATGAAGACTGCCATGGCTACTACTACCAGATCACCTATGCCCTCACGGAGGTACCTGAGGACGCGGGTTATCTGCATGCCCAGTTCCGCCGTTCAAATCCTCTTCCCTACAAGCAGGTACATACCCTGCTCGACGGCGTTCAGGGACAAGGGCACTACGTGGGCACCTACTTGGCCTGGCAGGTCAACAATAACGGTTGGTGGGGAGAAGGTGAAATGAAGTTCTACCTGGACGGCGACGGCGATTTCGCCACCATCGTCGGAACAGGCACGGAGGACTATTTCGGAGGTGCCTGGAACTTCGAACACCCACCAGGACAGTATGGAGTCTACTCCACACCCTTCCTCGGCATGCCTCAGGTGATCATGGCCGGAGAAGGTGGTATGTATCAGTCGCAGCAGCGCCACGGCATGTACCGCTGGCATATTCCAGACCCCATCCGTTTTGAAAACGACATCCGGGTCACCATTCAAGCGCTTGGGTGGCGCAGCGGGGGCCGCTATCTCCCTCTACAAGACGATATCTCCTCCACCGTATGGTGGTATCAACGGGAACCGCACGCGCCGTTTCCACCTCTACCCGACCGTGACGGCCTAGAAGTGATCTAGTTTATAAGCGCGGGTGAGGTGTCGCGACACCACAGGCCTGTCCTTTCCGTATTCTCAAACGGATCGGTGGTGTTTTGAAAGGAGCAAGCTATGCGGCCGCAACCAAAACAGAGGACGCTTTCCTTTGGGCTACTGTTGGTGGGTCTATTTGCTGTAACCAACGCTTTGTCTCAGCCTACCAACTTCTTACAAGACCCCCTCGCCCGCGCGCTGCAGCGCCAAGATGTGTTCGTAGGGCGTACCCGTCGGGCCGACGTGGATGTTCGAACGCTTTTAGAGGTCGCGCATAACGCGCCTGCCGATATGCCGGTTAAGATCGCGGTGATCTCCGGTCTTCCAAGTCAGGCCCGTGCGTTTGGCACACGCGACGCCTATACCCATGCCCTTCACTCCTGGTTGAAACTGGGTCGTGGACTGCTTATTATCGAAACCAAGCACGGTATCTCCGCAAGCTCATCGGCTCTTTCGGGCACTCAGATACGAGATGTGCTCCGGCAGCATCTCTCTGAGCTTCAAACAGATCCCACACAAGGGCTTAAGGATGTGGTCGAGGCCCTCATTCAAACGGCAGAAGCGACCTCAACCGCTTCTTCCCAAACCACCACGGCAGGCTCGCAGGCGCCAGTATTTGGAGAAACCGGCATGCCCGTGCGACGTTCACCATCTCCTATCGTTGCAGGTATCGTTTTTGCCATTTTCGGCATCTTCGCCTTGCTGGTGATCTTCATGGCGATCGCCGGCCAGATCGCCTCTGCCGTCAATCGCAATCGTATCAAGACCGCCATAAAATACCGACTAGAGAGGCTTCACCGTCAAATTGTGGAGAATATCTCCTATGCTGATAACTATCTCGATCTTCTACCGGCCTCTGCTGCGGCTCAAGCGGCTAAAGAGGCGCGCCAACGTGCCGCCGAGCTGGATGCACAAGCCGTACAACTGCTACGCACCTCCCGAAACCCACAAGACTATGGGCGTGCTGAAGCGCTTTTACAAGAGGCGCTGCAACAGGTTCAACTCTGTAGACAACAGATTGACATAGCAACGGGCGGCACGGGTGTGGCCATGGCTGTAGAGGGCACCGACTATCGGGTTACGCCGGCGAACGCCCCCTCGAAGGCCGCTCCCCTGTCGGCCCCAGAGCTTCCCGACGAGATTCCACCAGAAGAGAGAGCCGTCTGCTTTTTCTGCTCACGACCGGCCCGTATCTCCGACCTAACGCCCATCACCATCGCTATAGATGGCAAGCGTCGTAAGGTGCTTGCCTGTGCGGAGGATGTGCGCATCGTTCAACAGGGCGCTATTCCTCAAATTCGAACGGTATCGGTAGGAGGGAAAGCTGTGCCATGGTACGCAGCGCCGAATTACGATCCCTATCGCGATTACTACGCCCCTACCGTCACCTACGCCCCTGTATATGCCTCGAGCGATGGATTCTTTGAAGGCTTCCTTCTCGGATCCCTGCTTTCTCCACCCGCCCCGCTTCCCTATCCGATCTTCGTAGATCCCGTAGAGGTTGCTACACCGGCACAGATGGTCGAGCCGATCTTCCCCGACACCACCTTCACCGATTCGGGGCTGTCGGATACCGGCAGCGTGGACTTCAATAGTAACGGCGGCATAGATACCGGCAGCGTGGACTTCGGATCTGGCTCTGATATCAGCGCCGACACCGGAGGCGTGGATTTCGGTGGAGATACCGGTGGGGCCGATTTTGGTGGAGATAGCGGCAGCTCGGACTTCGGTGGCGGCGATTTTTAACTTCGTCTAAGGAGCAAGAACCCATGCTTTGGCCTCGCTTTGCCGTATCGGCAGCACGCAGACGTTTTTTGGGCGGGGGCTTTCTGGCCTACTTTTTGCGGTTTTGGCAAAAAGAGAACAACGCGCCGTCATCCCCTCCACTGAGCGCATCTGGACTCCCTCTTCATGCTCACATGCGGATGGGTAATCCACCCGTGCAGCCTCTCGATACCATGATCCTTTTTGAACGCGGCGACAACAACAACGGTCGTGCAGAGACCCATGAAGTGCTCTCGCTAATCCATCAGGAAAAAGGAGCACGCTCCTATCCATGGACGCTCTACGCCAGCTTGGAGACGCACCACACAGAAGGCGACGCGTGTGTGGTCTGCTCACGCCTACATAAATACGGGCCGGGGTGGTCTACAGGCCTGCACTCCGAAGTGTTCACCCACTCCCGTGCTGTCGTTATAGGATGCAATATCGAAGTTAGCAACGACTATCAAGGGCCGGATGCAACCTTAGCGATCGGGCTCAATATTCAAGCCAAGGGCCCTCAAAAAACCCAATATGGCATTCAGATTCATGGAGATGGCGCTTTCGAGCGCAGCATTGGGCTAAACGGTTCTGGATCCATCGGTTTAGACCTCGGCGGGAAATTCGATGTGGGGGTGCACGCACACCAAAACCCTATTCGCCTGAGCGAGGGCACCTGCATCGAGCTGGAGGATACAGGCACGATTCGGATGAGGTATCTCAAAGGGCGCATCGAATTTCTGAAGGGCGATCGCTGCTTCGCTCACATTGATGTGGAAGGCCCTGACCACGCGCTGTAGCCACTACATCCTTCGGAATCTGCGAGGGATAAGAACGGCGGCTGTCCTGTAGCGCAGTATCGGATTTTGCGTCTGATTCTCCGCGAGGACGTCCGAACCAACTTGACAGACGGCCTCGATTCGGCGTAAAATGTAGGGTGCAATGCGGGAGTAGTTCAGTGGCAGAACGTCAGCTTCCCAAGCTGAATGTCGCGAGTTCGAGTCTCGTCTCCCGCTTTGGGGCGTCGGCAGTTCGGCGCCTTCTACAAGGGGCCGTACCCAAGTGGCTAAGGGAGCGGTCTGCAAAACCGCGATTCACCAGTTCGATTCTGGTCGGCCCCTTTTTAGTGTTCTTCCCCTCGGCATCGCGCAAACCATTCGCTACGTGCCTATTCCGCTGCAACAGCCACACCTGAATTCAGGTATCCTACGGCTGTATCATTGTCGTCTATAAGGAAAAGAGAAGAGGATGCCCCGTATTACCGTTGTCGGAGAGAATGAAAAGAGTTTCGAAGTACCTAATGGCACCAAGTTGGTTTTAGCCTTAGAAGATAACGGCGTTCCTATGCTGCATCGTTGTGGTGGACAGGCACGCTGCACCACCTGCCGCGTGGAGATCGTTGAAGGCACACCGCCCCCGATGGGAGATAAGGAACGGGCGGCCCTTATGAAAGAGCCTGGTTTAATTGAACACTATCGGCTTTCATGTCAGATTAGGGTCGAGAGCGATCTCACCATACGTATCCCGCCAAGACCCCCGCACCTTGAGGGAGTAAGCCCTGGCCCTCGTCCTCGTCCTTAAACCGTTTGCGCGTTGCCAGATGCGTTCGACTCTGCCTGGCTAACCCCAATGTTGGAGAGCTTATCGGCCCTTTTGTTCTGCTCACGGGGAACCGATGTTAGCGTGGCCTCTTTAAACTGCCCCATAAGCGCTTGCACTTTCTGATAGAGCGGCCAAAGGTGGGCCGTCCTTATCCGATAGGTGCCCTCGACCTGTCTTGCCATCAGTTCACTGTCGGTAAAGATGCGAATACACTCACAGCCTAACGCACGCGCCTCCTCAAGCGCACGAATAAGCGCGTGGTATTCGGCCACGTTGTTCGTCGTGCACCCAAGAGGTTCGGCTATTTCTCGCAGCGTATTGCCATTGTCGTCCAATAGCACCACTCCTAAGCCTGCTGGGCCTGGGTTGCCCTTGGCCGCCCCATCCACGTACGCTGTACATATTTTATGGCCCACCGTTCTCTCCTTAATCCTCCGGCACATAGAGAATGCGCCCGCAACTGTCGCAATGGACAAAGGTCTCGTAGCGTCGTGCGCGGTCTACCGTGTTGGTTGGCAGAGTAAGATGGCAGGCCGTGCATGTTCCGTTGATAACGGCAGCCACTGCCACGCCCTCTTTCGTTTCCCGGAGACGCTCGTAGGTGCGCAAGAGGCTAGACGGGACCTTCGCTAGTGCCTCTTTGCGTGCCTCTGTAAGCTCTTGCGACTCGGCCTTTATTTGGGTCGCCGCCGTGTTAAAGGCATCTATTTTAGCTTGCAGCTGCTTGGCCGCGACGGAAAGCGCTTGTCGGGCCTCTTTCTCTTCGGTTCGTCGCTGCTCCAAAGCCTCCATCAGCATCAGTACCTTCTCATCGAGGCGTGCTCTCTGTCGTCCTAGGGCCTCCACTTCGGCTTCCAAAGCCTGCAGTTCACGTGGAGAACGCACCGCACCGCTCTTCAGCCGCGCCTCTTCACGCGCCCGTTTGCTCTCAACCCCCTTCAACTCCAACTCGGCGTCGCGCAGCTCAGCCTCCAACTTCTTCACGGTCTCCTGTAGTGTAGAAAATGCCGCCTTTGCCTCTTCATACGCTTTGCGTTCGGCCTCTCCCCGGTCTAACCGAGCATACTCCCTACGTAGGTCAGCAATCGCGTTGTCAATCTCCTGCAAACGGTACAAGGCTTCCAATTCCGCTTGAATTCCCATACTAACGTGCTTTTATCCTCTCCAAAACTTGACCTCTTTCTCCTATATTAATCATTCTGACATAGATTCGACGAAGAAGGTGTCACATCCTGCAGCTGCTTCAAGTATAATGGAACTATGCCTTCCAACGTGCCAAATCGACATACGAACCAATTGCTCCTGCGCTGGCTTATAGGGGGTGTTTTGCTCGTCGCAGGTCTCATAGGTGCCTTATGGTATAACGAGCATCGCGCAATCAGCTGGAAAGACACGCTGGATCCTTTTTATTGGTGGCGTCGCTGGCACAACGAAGACCTCTACCTACCTCAACAAGATCTACTGCTCCACGGAAACCATCAACTGCCGGAGGTAGCCCTCACATTTGACGACGGTCCTCATCCACAAAGCCTCCCCTCTATCTTAGCTACCCTGCAGCGCTTTCATGTGCACGCTACTTTCTTCGACGTTGGAGAGAATATGGCAGTCTATCCAAACTTGGTGCGCGAGACGCTTGCGCAGGGCAACGAGATCGGCAACCATACGAGCACCCATCTGCGTCTGCCACGCCTCTCCCCTCTCGAACTTCATCACGAGATCAACGATGCCGACATCACTTTCTATCGTATCACCGGTCAGCATCTCTACTTGCTACGCCCACCGGGAATGGACTATAACGATCGGGTACTCGCCGAGGCGAAACAGATGGGTTATATCGTTGTAGGGTATACCGTGGGCGCCAAAGACTTTGTCACCGATGAGTCGGCATCCTTTATTGTGCACCGAACGCTCGATCGCCTAGAGAACGGCAGTATTCTTCTGCTACATGACTACCCTGACACCGCACGTGCCCTTCCCTCTATTCTAGAGGGCTTAGCCAAAAGAGGCTACCATGTTGTTACCATTTCAGAGATGATCGCACACTTGCCACTCAAGCCACGTCTTGCGGCGGTTCAGTTTCTTCGGCAACAGGGCGACCCTTACTTCGGCCCTATGGTCGCCTCGTGTGGAACCAATTTGGTATCCCCGAGTGTCGTAAAAGTACGTATGAAGAAGGAATACAAGCTTTCGCAGTCGAATTAAGCGGGCAATAGATTTCGGTTTATGGAGAAACTATTTGGAGGGATAAACGTCTGTGCAAGTATGGGATGCAGACCTGGCTGCCACACTGCATACAGGAGAACGAGCTGTGAAGTTACAGGCACGTGGTAGCCTTGTAGGGCGCGTTTTAGGAGTGCTTGTGTTTCTGGGCGGCGTTGGGCTGCTCGGATGGGTCTTTTATATCGCTTACGGCCTTTTTACCGCGCCGGCCTCAACAGCGCTTGACTTACGCTTCACCGGTAACCCTAAAACCGATCCGACCCTTGCTCTTATTGCGGCGCGATTCGGCTGGTTGCTGTTTCGTGTAATTCTTCTGATGATTATGGCTTTCTCCGGGTCGCTCATCACCCAAAAGGGTATTAACCTCTTCCTTTGTGCCGGTCATCACGGTGGCACCGAGACGCCCTCCGAGCGCTAGAACGATTGGAGAGTTGGGCGTAGAGGTTTGCGTTTATCGTTTCTACTAGGTAGAATAAAATGGACAAAAGCCGGTTTGGCTCTTTGTCATTATTTTGTTTTGGAAAGGGAGTTCTGAATGTTGCCTGCAGAAACCTCTGAGCGTTCCTTGGCGCCCGAAAACCCTCCAATGACAACGGCATCTGCCTTTGAAGCGATCCGTGCCATCGATCCTGTGCTTTACGACCTCATCCAGCGCGAAGTACAACGTCAAACCGAGATCGTGCGACTGATTCCCTCAGAAAACTACACATCGGCTGCCGTTATGCAGGCGATGGCTACCCCTTTTTGCAACAAATATTCGGAGGGCTATCCAGGGAAGCGCTATTACGAAGGCAATGAGATTATAGATGCGGTGGAGGAGTTGGCGCGCCAACGTCTAAAGCAGCTTTTTAAGGCGGATCACGCCAATGTACAGCCGCTCAGCGGCTCACCAGCCAATCAGGCAGCCTATCTCGCTCTCATGCACCCCGGCGACAGCGTGCTTGGCATGCACCTTCCGAGTGGCGGCCATCTTACCCACGGTTGGAATGTAAACTTCAGCGGGATGCTCTATCGCTCACATTTCTACGGGTACAACGAAGAGCAGGGCGTTACGGGCATGGACCCCGAAACGGGAATGCTGGACTACGAAGAGATACTTGCCATTGCGAAGCGTGTGCGTCCCAAAGTGATCTTTGCAGGCGGTACCGCCTATCCGCGTTATTGGGACTTCGCGCGATTCCGCGCAATTGCCGACGAAGTGGATGCCTATCTTGTTGCCGACATCGCCCACATTAACGGGCTCATTATCGGCGGTGTACACCCAGACCCTGTTCCCTATGCGCACGTGGTTACCTCTACCTCGCACAAAGCCATTCGCGGGCCGCGAGGCGGTTTCATTTTGTGTAAAGATGAGCCGATGAAAGATGATCCATCACAACGCCTACCCGATCGCATAGATAAAGCGGTCTTTCCTGGTCTCCAAGGAGGCCCCCATGGAAACACTATGGCGGCCCTCGCCGTCTGCTTTGCGGAGGCGGCTACCGAGGAATTCCGTGCCTACGCACACCAGATCGTAAAAAACGCTAAGGCGCTCGCACAAGCCCTGTTGGATAGAGGCTTTGTACTGGTAACAGGCGGTACAGACAACCACCTCATTCTCATAGATGTTATGCGCTCTCGCAAAATTCCTGGCAAACCCTTTGCCAAAGCGCTCTATATGGCGGGAATTGAGACCAACTTTAACTCGGTTCCAAACGACCCGCGCAAGCCCTTCTCCCCTTCCGGCCTTCGCATCGGCACCCCTGCCGTTACCACCCGTGGGTTCAAAGAGGAGCAGATGGTGCAGATCGCGGACTGGATGGACCGCGTGGCCGCTGCCTGCACGAAAGTGGGAGGAGAGTACCGATTCGACGAGATCAAGCTACGGGAGATTCGGGAAGAGGTGCGAGCTCTCTGTACTAGCGGAAAGTTCCCCGTGCCAGGGATCGAGATATAATCGTAGAGGCCATGAAAAATTTAACGCGGAAGGGATACCCTTCCGCGTTCTCGTTTCTGAGAGCACTGGGATTCGAACCCAGGGCCCACGCCTTAAAAGGGCGTTGCTCTACCACCTGAGCTATGCTCTCAAGGTCCACAGTTTTTGGATTATACTCTTTGCCTCCGTCATCTGTCAACCTGCCTTATCTGTTCTCTTCTCTCTCGAATCGATTCCCTAAAGAAAAAGGGTACGACGGCCGAAAACTCACTGTTTTAGTCTGCTTCGGGGCAATCGGAAATTTTTTCTAAATTTCCCTCAAATGGCTTCTTTGCCCGCTAATTTGGCACGGAAATTGCACTAAGGTTTAGTGACAGCGTATCGAACAGAACTAGACAGCGTGCGGAGGAAAGTTAGGATGGGAGTAATGAGTCAAAACAGTGCCTCGCCTTTCGTTACTGTTCAAGAGGAACGCACGGACTTAATAGAGAACCAAAAATCCCGGTCATACTCTGTTAGACCCTCCTATGAGCAAGAGATCCGTCGGTTCGCTAAAGACTACGTTGACCCGCGCTTCCCTTGCAAAGAGGTGCCTTACGCACGCCTAAAACGTATTTTTGACATCGTCGTTGCCTTATTTGCGCTCATCCTTTTTTCTCCTATCATGCTGCTTGCTGCTCTTCTGATCCGCCTTACCTCACCAGGCCCCATCATCTTCCGACAGGTGCGTGTTGGCAAGGGCGGGCGCTACTTTTGGTGCTATAAGTTTCGCTCCATGTGCGTAGACGCCGAACAGAAGAAACAACAGCTGCTTCACCTGAACGAGGCCAAAGGCCCTGTGTTCAAGATGAAGCGAGACCCTCGGGTTACCCCCGTAGGCGCCATTCTACGCAAATTAAGTATTGATGAACTGCCGCAACTTATCAACGTACTGAAAGGCGATATGTCCATTGTAGGCCCGCGCCCTCCTCTCCCCAGCGAAGTCGAGCAGTACGATGACTATGCTCGACAGCGCCTGGCCGTCCTTCCCGGCCTCACTTGTCTTTGGCAGGTAAGCGGGCGCAGTAACATCAGCTTTGAGCGCTGGGTCGAGCTAGATCTTCTCTATATCGAAACGATGTCCTTCCTTACCGATGTAAAAATTTTGCTTCAAACCATTCCAGCCGTTCTCACCGGCTCCGGTGCCCACTAGTTGTTAGGCACCTTTACCAACGTCGCTCTCCGCGCCCGTTAAAGCAAGAGTGTTTTAGCTTTGATGCACCGCAAGCCTGCCTGCAGAATCGTCTCTATCTATCGCGCTTGGTGTTGTAGAGCTGGCCACCTCTACAGAAAAGAACGTCTTCTACCTATTATTCGGGTATAATGTATCTGCTCGGAAGCTAACCACAAACAGAAAAGCGGTACTTTTCCGTTTAGCTTGCTAACAAGCAGAAGCACAACCGAGTACTACTGAAGTATGCATCGCGGCTCGCAAGTTTCCGCGCATGCCGATGCTGAAAAATAGAGAGGGAAAAACACCTTTATGAATTGGAACTTTCTAGGGCAGGAGGCGCTCGCCTTCGTCTTTTACTTCCTTTATGGAAGCTTTTTCGAGTGGGCGTTTCATCGGTATCTGTTCCATTCACCGCGATTTGTTAAGAGCACCTTCCGTGCGCATCAGTTAGTCCATCACCAACGCTACAAGTACGAGCCGACATCATACGAGTGGCAGGAAGGACAAGAGAAAGATCATGTGGCGATGAACTGGTTTGCCCTTGTGCTCTTTCTGGCTTTCCATGCACCGCTCTTTTGGACTGTTCAAGCGTTGACGGGCTGGCAGAGCATGTGGGGGGGACTGGCCGCTGTCACAACTTACTACGCCGTCTACGAGTATTTCCACTACTGCATGCATATTCCCGGGAATCGCTGGTTTGAAAATCGCTGGCCGTTCACTTTTGTGAAAGAGCATCATCGTATTCACCACAAATACATGCTGAAGAACCTCAACGTGTTCTTTCCTTTGGCCGATGTCTGCCTAGGTACTTTCGTCAGCGCCTCAAGCCTTCAAAAAACACGGGCTACCGTGGAGTCGAGCCTCAAAGAGAGCCACATCGCCAGTTAACTGTTTTCACATTTGTAGGCTGGAACCCTTAGGTCGTTCGTGCGATCTAAGGGTTTTTTGAGTTCATAGGCTGGGTGAACAGGTAAGAGCCGATCCCGCCTCCATTCGAGGAAGCTTAAAAGAGTCTACGGCTACCTGCAAAAGAGGTAAAATGCGGTAGGAAAAGAAAAAAAGCTGTATGGAAGGTTATTTTTATCCACGTTTAAGGAGGCCGACTTTATGACGGATCGACAGGAGCTTCATCCCTTTCGCGATTCGCGTGACCTCTTGCCAAACCCGGAAGCCCTGAGCCGGCAGATGCAGGAGGAGGGCTACCTCTACCTCTCCTTGCTGCTTCCTAAGGATGTGGTTCATGAGGTCTATGCAACCGTCCTAAAGTTATGTCAGGCCTATGAATGGGCCGATCAGCAGGGCTACGCCCATGGCCCGGCGCGTTTAGAAGGCAGCGACACCTGGTGGGAAGTCTACGATCCGCTTCAAAAACAGGAGGTCTTCCACGCGCTTGCCCATCGCCCTGAGCTGTTACAGCTTATGGAAGCCCTCTTGGAGGAAACCGTGCTTGTTCATCCTCGTAACATTGCACGCATCGTGTTTCCCGATGCCGAGTTCTTTAGCACCCCTCCCCATCAAGACTACCCACTGATTCAAGGGACACCAAACACCTATACCGCCTGGATTCCCCTTACCGACTGCCCCATAGAGCTAGGTGTTTTGGCGGTTCTGGCAGGTTCCCATCGTTTTGGCCTCATGCCGGTTCATTCGGCAACAGGGCCGGGCGGGCTGCGAGTGGAGACGGAAACGATGAATCTCCGCTGGCACGCCAGTGACATGCAGGTGGGCGATGTGCTGATCTTCCACAGCTATACCGTTCACCGTGCACTGCCCAATCGCACCACGAATCGGCTGCGCATATCAGCTGACTATCGTTACCAAGGTGCTTCCCAACCGATTGTGGAAGATTCGTTGATGCCCCATTATGGACGGTTAAGCTGGGAGCAGATATACGAAGGCTGGCAAAACGAGGATTTGAAGTATTACTGGCGCCGGTACTCCTTAAATATCGTGCCGCGAAACCTTGCCCTACAAACGCCGGTGGATTAACGAAGAATCTGATCGCTGGCAATCTCCTCAATACGTGCCTCACCAACGGTGTAGAAAGAGCCGGTTACGAGAATAAGGTCGCCAGCCCGGGAGTCGTCTAATGCTGCCTGTAGAGCGTCCCGCACGGTAGGATGAAGGCTCACCGACGAACAATAGCGTCGTGCGACCTCGGCAACCTGCTCTTTAGGTAGAGCACGCTTCCAATCGGGCTGTGAGCAGTAGACATGAGCGGCCTTAGCAGCAAAGAGAGAGAGCACCTCATCGGGGTCGTGACCGCTTAGCATACCGGTAACGAAGAGGATGCGCTTTAGGTTTTCTCGTCGGTAAATCGCGTCTACAGGCCCTATAAGCGCTTGAGCTGCCATGCCGTTATGCGCGCCGTCACGCACTAAAACCCGCTGATTAGTCAGCTTGGTTACCTCCATACGTCCTGGAAGGGTGCAGCGTGCCAAGCCTCTACGGACGGCCTCCTCGTCGAGTTGAACCCCCTGTCGTAGGAGTGCACTCTCCACAGCGGCTACCGCACAAGCGGCATTTGCCCGTTGATAGATGCCCTCCATTCGAACCTCTAGCCCTGAATAGAGGCGTGCCGGCGTCGCAATGGTTACACGAGCCGTCTGTTTTTCTAAATCCGACGCCGAGTCGGATACCTCTAACTGCCAAATCACTCGAGTTGGATCGAAGGTAGGGTGTGAAGCTTGACCAGGTAAAACACGTGCCAGAGGCGCCTCCCGCTGAAGCGCTGTGCGCTGAATGACCTCCAAAGCATCGGGATGATCGGTGGCGGTGAAACAGGGTATGCCGCATTTGATGATGCCGGCCTTCTCGGCAGCGATTTTGGCATGGGTGTCGCCTAAAATATGCATATGATCGAGGCCGATGTTGGTGATCACGGTTGCATCGGGCTGTACCACATTAGTGGCATCCAAACGTCCTCCTAAACCCACTTCCACACAGGCCCAATCCACTTTCTGCTCAGCAAAATAGCAGAAGCCTAGCGCGGTTTTCAGCTCAAACTCTGTGGTTTGGCCGTGAGGCCCCCTGGCGAGCTCCTCGACATAGGGCCGAATCAGGGTAACCAGACGCGCGAAGTCCTCACGGGGGATCTTCTCGCCATCTACCACCACACGCTCACAGGGGTCGTAGACGTAGGGCGAATAGTAACCTCCGACTCGATATCCTGCTTCACGCAGGATGGCCGCCGCCATTGCCGTCGTCGAGCCTTTTCCTTTCGTGCCGGTCACATGAATCACATGGTAGCGCCGATGAGGGTTTCCCAAACGCTCGCACAGCGCCTCAAAACGGTCGAGGCCTAGCTTCCACCCGAATCGTAGCAGGCTCGACATATAGGCTATCGCCTCTTCAAAATCCATCTGCTCTCCCCGATTTTGTCCTAGCTATTGTCTTTATCTTACCCGAGGAATGCAAGGATAAGCGAGATGGTACCTGCCAACTCAACGCTCTCTAGAGCTATCTATTCCTATTGCAATATAAAGTGGCACCAGCTCGCCCTAAACTCCTTTGGCAAACGAGGCCTCCTAGCTTAACATTCCCTTAACAGCAATTTAACACGAACTTAACCTGCAGCGTCGCACAATGATCTTGGTTATCGGATACATCAGTCCGTTAACCCTAAATACCCTCGGAACGCTAAGCAAAGGAGAAGAGACGATGAAACGACTCGTTCGTGGATTCACCCTCATTGAGCTGCTTGTTGTCATCGCGATTATAGCGATACTCGCAGCTATTCTGTTCCCCGTTTTCGCACAGGCGCGCGAGAAGGCGCGCGCCATCACCTGTATCAGCAACTTACACCAAATAGGTCTTGCAACGATTATGTACACCCAAGACTACGATGAGACCATGCCGATGGTCTCGCATGTGAGACTTCCTGGAGGCATCAAAACGCCAACAAACCCAAACGGGCTGATCATCCAGGACTACTATGTCATCCTGCAGCCCTACATCAAGAACGTAGATATGTTCTACTGCCCCGACCGAACCGACTGGCCTCTCCGTCGAAATGGCAAGCCCTACTGTGAAGACGGTATAAATCCCAGACACGTCTGCTTGGGTTACGGCTACAATCAGGGATTGGTAAGCGATGGCGGTTATGGGGTTGTAGGACCCGATCAGCCCGACCCTGGCAACCCTGGCAGCTCCTATCGCCCTGGCAGAGCGATCGCCGAGTTTGCAAACCCAGCTTCTCTGGCCGTCTTTGGCGACTCCTACGATACCCCTACCTACTCCATTACCGCAGACAATATCTTCAGCACTTTACCAGATGGGTTCAGCACCAGCAATATCCGCCATATGCAGATGCTAGGCTTCTGCTTTGCCGACGGGCATGCCAAACCCATTAAGTTCACAGCGGCAGAGTATAGCGGATATGGTCTCGTCGGCCTTCCAGCCAATAAGCAGGATGCTTTCGACTTCTGCTATAGCCCCGATGCTGTTGGAAACTACGCCATCGGCGGCAATACCCCTGTCTTTCCATCCTACCCCCTCCAAAGCGACGGAGAGACCTGCGCACAAGCTGTAGATGACCTCTATTCCCATTCCACGGTTAACCCTTAGGGGACACACGCCATGACATGGAAAACCAAAGCGTGGGCGTTGGTGCTGTTAGCCGCTCTGCTCTGCGCCGGTTGCGGCAGATCGGCCGACGTTCCGCAGGGGATGCGCACCACCCCCGGAATGAGCAGCAGCACCCTTAATACCATGACGGCACGTCGCCAAGCCACTATCGAGCGAAACAAAGACAAATAAACTTCAGTCTATCTTTTTGAACGGGGTCAGTAGGTTGCGGCCCTGCTGGCCCCTCTCCCCTTATTCTCTACGCCGCACAGAGGTTCGCTCTGCCTGTAAACCATCTTATAAGAAAGGATTCCTGTACAATGCGTCCACGTAACCTCACTCTCAGTAGGCTGACTATCTTGGGAGCAAGCCTCACATGGCTGGTTTTCGGACGTTTCCACGCCATCGCCAAAGACATGACACCGCTCGTCGCAGAGCCTCCTATGGAAGTCCCTAATAGTTCAGGCGGCTTCGACTACATGCTCTTTGACGCTCGGGGAAACCGTGTCTACGCGTCCCATCCGGGTGCTGGCCGCCTTACCATGCTCTCCGTCAAAGACAATCACATCACCGAGTACGACACCGACGGAAGGGTCAATGGCATCGCCATTGACTACCGTGCGAATCGTTTCTACGCCGCAGGAGGCAACCAAAAAGTAGTTATTTTCGACTACCGAACGATGAACAAGATCGGGGAAATACCCCTTCCCGGTCCCGCGGACGATATCGAATTTGATCCGGATAATCGCACGCTCTACGTAACCCATGATGACGGCACTGAGCTATGGACGGTAGATGTCGATCAGCAGAAAGTGACCGGTAACATCGCTATCGCCGGTGCCCCAGAGTACATCGAGTACGACTCAAAAACACATCGCCTTTACCAGAACATTAAAACGGCCAATGAGGTGCAGGTCATAGATCCATCCACAAACACCGTTGTCGCCACCTGGTCTACCGCCCCAGTGGAGTCGCCCCATGGTCAGGCGCTAGATGCAAAGCGAGGCTGGCTTTTTGTGGCGGGTGAGGGGAAAGCCGCAGCCATAGACTTAAAAACAGGAAAGGTCATCGCCTCTGTCACTTTCGGCTCCAACTATGTAGACCAGATCGCGTTCGACGCCGGCCTGAAGCGGCTCTATTGCGCCTGTGGCAACGGCGATTTGGCGGTGCTTCAAGAGACAAGCACCGGTCTAAAGCTGCTTGGCAACGTAGCCGATCATCGCGGATCTCACACGCTCGCTGTAGACCCTCGCACGCACACCGTATGGGTTTGCTATGGCGACAGCACACATAGCTACCTTCAGGCGTTTCATGCTGAGTAGAGGAAATTTGCAGTAGGGCTACGAAAAACTGATACGTGTACGGGCAGCTGGAGTATCCAGCTGCCCGTACTTGTAAAAACGATCCATTGTCTTTAGATGACAAAGAACTCGTCTTATCACCACTCCACAAACAACCATAGATGTATTTTGTGAGCTCAACTTTTTTGAAGCAGGAGAGTTCCTCCAGAAAGACGAAACTGTTTTATGTGCCCCTCTATCCAAGATACAAGATAACAAATATCGTCTCGACGACGTCCTTAGTAACAGAGGGCACAGGAGGAAAGGAGCTTCAGAAATGGTCTCTATCCATGGTGAACTACCGAAAACGATGAAGGCCGTTCGATGCCACGGCCCCGAAGACTATCGTTTAGAGGAAGTAGGTGTGCCCATGCCCGGCCCCGGCGAAGTTCTTGTGCGTGTGGAGGCATGTGGGATCTGTGCGTCTGATGTGAAGTGCTTTATGGGTGCGCCCCTCTTTTGGGGCGATGCCTTTCGAAAAGGATATGTGCAAGCCCCCGTTACCGCCGGCCATGAGTTCATCGGGCGGGTCGTTGCTTTAGGAGAAGGGGCTGCAGAGCGACACGGTCTTAAAGTGGGCGATAGGGCTATTTCTGAACAGATTGTGCCTTGTGGTAACTGCCGCTACTGCCGCACCGGCCGTTACTGGCTCTGCCTCGTTCATGATATCTATGGCTTCCATACCTACACGCATGGGGGCATGGCCGATTACATGCTCTTCCCTGATCGCGCCCTTGTCTACAAAGTGCCCGACGAACTGCCGGTGGAAAAGGCCGCTCTTATCGAACCGCTTGCCTGCTCGATGCACGCCGTAGAGCGAGCGCAAATTCAGTTTGGCGATGTCGTCGTTATCGCAGGGGCTGGACCGCTAGGGCTCGGCATGATCGCCTGCGCCCGTCTCAAGAACCCAGGATGCCTTATCTCCGTGGATAAAAGCGACCAACGGCTGCAGCTAGCTCAAAACCTGGGCGCCGACCGCATCTTGAACCCAGATAAGACCGATGTCGTACAGGAGATCCTCGATCTTACCGACGGATATGGCTGCGATGTCTATATCGAGGCAACGGGCCATCCGGACGCGGTGAACCAGGGGCTACGTGCCATCCGTAAAGGAGGCAACTTTGTGGAGTTCTCTGTGATGAAAGAACCAACCACCACCGACTGGACGATCATCGGCGACACCAAAGAGTTGAACATCTACGGTGCGCACTTGGGGCCGGGCTGCTACCCAAAAGTGATTGACTACCTGAATCGCGGCCTGCTAAAAACGGATGGCATCGTGACGCATAAGTTGCCTTTGGAACGATACCTAGAAGGCTTTCGTATGGTGCAAGCAGGGCGCGAGTCCATTAAAGTCCTCCTGCAACCTTCAGACGGTACGAAGTGACTCGCAGATGTTTTGTAGGAACCCTTTGGTAAGAGGCTAAGAGGTGCCGTTTCAATTCACAACCTGGTTCTGGCTTCTCTTACTGCCACCGCTTTATCTCTTCTTCGCGTGGCTCAATCGTAACACGTTCTCCGATCTGCCACTCCCTCGACGGCGCCTGGCACTGCTGGTGCGATGCCTTCTCGTCACGCTGCTGATCTTGGCCCTTGCCGGCTTTCAGTGGGTGCGAAGGGGACATCGTCTGGCCGTTATCTTCGCCGTAGATAGCTCCCGATCCATTCCTGCGGAGGACTTAGAATGGGCAAAGCACTACCTTGCTGACGCGCAAAAAGGCATGCACGCTCAGGATTTAGCCGGCCTTATAACCTTTGCTAAGGAGCCGCATATCCAAGCGCTGCCGGCGCACTCCTTTCCGACAAACTATCTGCAAGAGCCCGGCCCCACAGACGCCACCAACATCGCCGATGCCTTGCGGGAAGCGAAAGCGCTCCTCAACAGCATACCGGGTAACCCTGGCAAGCGCATTGTACTTCTCTCCGATGGAGATGAGACAACTGGAAACGCGCTTGGGACCCTATCGGAACTGCAAGCTAATCATATTCTTCTAGATACAGTGGTGCTGCCACACCATCTCAAGCAAGAGGCGCTGATAGAGCGCCTTGCCCTCCCAAGTCGTGTGAAGATCGGAGAACCGTTTGCCGTGCGAGCTGTTGTGGAGAGCCTTACAGCACAACCCGCCACACTTGTCCTTTTACGCAACGGCGAACCAGCCGCCCCTCAAAAGCATGTAACTCTTCATCCCGGTAAAAATCTTATATCGTTTTCTCAAACCATAGCTCATCCGGGAACCTATCGCTATACCGTTACTCTGAACGCTCCCCAAGATACCTTTTCTGAAAACAATAAGGGGGAGGGATTGGTATGGGTGCGCGGTAAGCCAACGCTGCTCTATGTGGCGGATAGTCCGGCCCTCACCAGCTTTCTGCAACAAACCCTTCGAAAAGAGAATATTGACGTTGCCTACGCCCCCCCTCAGGCCTTACCGACCGATGCAGCCTCCCTAGAAGGCTTCGATAGCATCTTCCTCAGCAATGTTTCGGCCACCGAGTTGTCAGATGCTCAGATGCGCGCCCTGCAAACAGCCTGTAGAGATTTTGGCATCGGCCTCGGGATGGTGGGCGGCGACCAGAGCTTCGGGGCCGGCTATTATCGGCATACCCCCATTGAGGAGGCGCTTCCGGTTAGCATGGATGTCAAGAAGCAAAAGCGCCTCCCCTCTGTGGCGGTAGCGCTCGTGATTGAAGATCTGGAAATTCCCACTACGGTCAACATGTCTATCGAAGCCGCAAAAGCCATTGTAGACCTTCTCGAACCTATTGATCAGCTAGGAGTCCTCGACTGCAACGGATTCTATTTTGGGCAGAACACCAACGGACAAAGCCCCGCCGGCACCTGGCGCATTCCCATGCAGCATGTCACCGACCCCAATGCCATTAAAGCCCAAATGCAAGACCTCACCAATATGGGCGATCCGCCTAGCTACATTCCCTTCCTGCTGGAAGCAGCCCGTGTGCTTAACAACACCGACGCCAAGATCAAACATATCATCTTTTTGGGGGATGGGGACGCTATCTATGAGGCCAATCAGAAACAGACTATAGCGGCCTTCAAGAAAGTGACATCAGAGGGGATTACGGTATCTACCATCGCATCCGGTGCCGATGCTATGGGTAAGCGCTACATGGAAGCCATGGCCATTCTCGGACATGGCCAGGCCTACGTGGCCGACTCGCCGCAAGAGTTGCCTCGTCTGCTTCTGAAAGACCAAGAGACCATCAGTCAACCCCCTATCATCGAAGAGCCTTTCGACCCAACTCCTGTAGATACAAGCGGCGCGCTCAAGGGCATCAATTGGAGCGACGCCCCTCCACTTCTCGGCTACGACGTGGTTTCGCTCAAACCCACGGCGACTTTGGGGCTTCTTGACGCCTCACCAGGGCGTAACAACCCCATCTTTGCTAGTTGGCGCTATGGGCTAGGGCGTTCTGTGGCGTTCATGTCGGACGACCGCGCACGCTGGGCAGCCCAATGGCTTCATTGGCCTGGCTATGCCAAGTTCTGGGCACAAACGGTGCGTTGGACGATGCGTCCCTCCCCGGCCTATGATTACGACTTACAAACCACTCAAGAAAACGGTTTAGGGCACATCACTCTCGATGCTGTGGACACACAAGGGCATTTCGTGGACAACCTCAAAGTCCAAGCCCATATCGTTCCTCCAGATAATGGCAATCCAACGCCTCCAAAACCCTTTGATATCCCGCTGCGGCAAACCGCTCCCGGTCACTATGAGGGCACCTTCGACGCTCCAGATACAGGCACTTATGCTATTAATGTACTCTATAAGACACCGAGCAGCAGCCAGTTGGTCTCCATGCCTACTGATCTCGTAAACCCCTATCCAGCAGAATATCGCGAGCTGGACGTAAATCGCTACCTGCTCAGTCGGCTAGCGGAACTCGGTCTTGGTCGGTATAACCCATCCCCGCAGGCCATCTTTGGCGCCGATCGGCCAGAGGAGGCCAGCCCGGTAGACCTCACCCTTCCACTTGTGATCGCCGCTTTGCTGCTCTTACCGGTAGACATTGCCTTACGCCGACTTGCCATAGATGCCAAAGCGCTGCAACGCGCATGGAACCGGCTTCGATGGCGTAGAAAGCCTGCAGAAGATGTTGAGCGCAGGCGTCTTTCGCGTCTTAAGAAGGCCAAACAGGCAGCTTTCAGCGAGCAACCGGCCACAGCGCAGCGCGCCGTTACCAAAGAGGCTCCTTCTGCACAGTCGATGTCGCGCCCCTCTATCGTGTTCTCTCGCCTTGAAGAGCCAATGCGGGGCGAGCCAAACTTGCCTCTAAAAGAGCCGGAGGCAGCCGAAGAACTCGCTCCTTCCGAAGAAGCGGAGATGGCTGGGCTTTCTCGCCTTATGGCGGCTAAACAACGCGCCCGTTCTCAGGTGGAAGTCTCAACGGAGCCCCGTGATGACCAAAATCCTCCCTAGTTCTGACCAACCTCCTTCTTGACACACTTGACCTAAATGAAGTATTATCCTTTTTGAATTCAACAATAGCATAGCGAGAAGCTTCTTATCGAGAGCGGTCGAGGGAGCCGGCCCAATGACGCCGCAACAACCACCTGGTTTTTCGGCCAGGCAGGTGCTAAATCCGGGCAGAGGTGCTTTGGCACCTACTGCGCAGATAAGAGGCTTGCACGCGCGGAGTAGGGACATAGGGACTTGTTAGGGAGTCCGTCCGATAAAAACGTTTTTTCTGGCGCGTCTGCAGCCTCTTCTGCTCTGCGGAAGAGGCTTTTCGCTTGCTTGCGCGGCTTTTTCGGCCGGACTCTCAAAGAAAGGAACAAACGACTATGTCCGAATTCCGTCTGTTTACATCAGAAAGTGTCACGGAAGGCCATCCCGATAAGCTGGCCGATCAGATCAGCGATGCGGTACTTGATGCCCTGATCGAGCAAGATCCTAACGCGCGCGTGGCCCTTGAAACCCTCCTTACTCGCGGCCTCTGCGTTGTTGCTGGCGAGCTTACCACATCCGCCTACGTAGAGATCGCCGACGTTGTGCGCAAAACCATTGTCAGTGTAGGCTATACCGACACCGCCTACGGGTTCGATGGTCATACCACTGGCGTCATGCTCGCCATCCAACAGCAGTCGCCGGATATTGCCCAGGGAGTGGATCGCGAAGACCCCAACGAGCAGGGTGCCGGTGATCAGGGATTGATGTTCGGTTACGCAACACGCGAAACCGAACAGCTTATGCCGCTGGCCATCACCATCGCCCATGACCTCACGCGCCAGCTGGCTGCCGTGCGCCGCAGCCACCCAGAGCTGGGATTTCGACCAGATGGAAAAGCGCAGGTGACCATCGCGCTAGATGAAGCGGGGCGTCCCCATCACATTGAGACCATTGTGGTCTCTACCCAACATGATGAGGCGCTCTCGCAAGAGGATGTGAAGGAGCGGGTATGCAACTATGTTATCGGCCCGGTGCTCCAGCGTTATGAGCGCTATGATCATGGAAACATTCGCTATTTCATCAATCCAACCGGCCGATTCGTCATTGGGGGGCCTCAAGCAGACACCGGTGTCACCGGCAGAAAAATCATTGTGGATACGTACGGTGGGGCCGCACGTCATGGAGGCGGTGCTTTTTCCGGAAAAGACCCCTCTAAGGTCGATCGCTCGGCGGCCTATACCGCACGCTATATCGCAAAAAACATTGTGGCTGCCGGGCTAGCTGACCGAGCGGAGATTCAGCTCGCCTATGCCATTGGCGTGGCACGACCTGTAAGCGTTATGCTGGACACCTTCGGTACCGGCAAAATCCCCGATGAAAAGATCGTGAAGCGGGTGCTAGAAAAGGTGGACTTGCGGCCTCGCGCTATGATCGAGCGGCTTCAGCTGCTCAATCCTGCCCGAGTACGCTACATCGAAACGGCTCGCAATGGGCATTTTGGCAATCCAGATTTTCCCTGGGAGCAGCTCGATCTAGCCGTTGAAATCGCATAGAGGGTTTAGCAATTTAGCAAAAAGAAGGGACCGTTCAGCGACTCTGATCGGTCCCTCTTTTTGCGCCTGGCCTTACAAGACAGAGCGAACCCAACAAGCTCATGGCTCCCCTACCAACCGCGGGTGGCGAGAAGCTCCTTCTCTTCTAAGGTATGAATGTCAAGGCTAGGCATGGGCTCCCCAAGGCCTTCAGAGATCTCGGCCAAGATTTTGGGATCGTTATAGTGAGCCACCGCATCCACAATAGCGCGTGCCCTGGCTTTGGGGTTTTCCGACTTGAAGATGCCCGATCCCACGAACACAGCCTCAGCTCCAAGCTGCATCATCAGCGCTGCGTCGGCTGGGGTCGCGATGCCTCCCGCAGAGAAGTTAGGGACGGGCAGTTTGCCTGTTCGATGTACCTCAACAACCAGCTCATAAGGAGCACGTAACTCCTTCGCCACCGCCATAAGCTCATCTTCTCGCAGAGACTGAATGCGGCGAATGTCGCGCATTACCGTGCGCATGTGCCGTACTGCCTCGACGACGTTGCCTGTGCCCGCTTCGCCTTTCGTGCGGATCATGGCAGCGCCCTCCCCAATACGCCGTAAAGCCTCGCCTAAATCGCGACAACCGCAAACGAAGGGGACCTTGAAAGCGTGCTTATTAATGTGGTTTTCCTCATCTGCAGGAGTTAGCACCTCGCTCTCATCTATGAAGTCCACCCCAATGGCCTCAAGGATCTGCGCCTCTACGAAATGCCCGATTCGGCACTTGGCCATCACCGGAATAGTAACGGCCTCCATGATCTCCTTGATCATTTTAGGGTCGGACATTCGGGCGACACCGCCTTGCTTTCGTATGTCGGCCGGCACGCGCTCGAGGGCCATCACGGCCACAGCTCCCGCCTCTTCCGCGATAACGGCCTGCTCGGCGTTGACGACGTCCATAATCACGCCGCCCTTCAGCATTTCGGCCAGGCCCACCTTTGTGCGCCATGTAGCCTTTTGGGCCTCATATTCAGACACGCTCATCTCTCATCTCCTTTCCGCACAGACATTGTACCCGCATCTGCGCCTCTTCCCGTTGAGAGAGCGGCAAGGGTGTGCAGTACGGTCTCCAAGGCCAAAACATGTTGCTCAAAAGGGAAAATAGGGGCAGGTGAATGTTCAGGGTCACGGAAGGTAGATTCATCCGCAGGAATGTGGAGAAACCCGGCTCGGGGTGGAGTTGGGAGCTGAGCGAGCAAATAGAGAACACGAAAGAACAGATAGTTGCAAAGATAATCGCCTGCATCGTCGGAAAGATGTGCGGGAATGCCACGTCCGTTCATTGCCTCGACAAGCTGTTGGACGGGCAGTGTTGCCTCTAAAGTCGCGGGAGCTCCCGGAGTAATAGGTCCTGGCGCTAGGCGCGTTTCATCCACATCGAGCTTTGCGGACGCTCTATTGTGTGCTTTACGCTCCACACGCCAAAAAGAGGAGTTGGCAGCTACACCGAGCATCAGCACATAATCAAACGGATGGCCGATCTCGGCACGTTGGCGAATCAGCGTTTCAACGGTGCAGGGCGCCTGCGTATACGAGACAGGAAGCGTAATGGCTGTAAGGCCAATACCCTCCATCGGGTGCCTTCCGAAATAGCGCACGAGTCGCTGTGAAGGGTTCTGTACAACGGCGCCAAACGGCCCGAAACCGGTAAGCAAAATCTGCACGCCCATTTTTTCCTCCGCAAGGGAGGTGTCACTCCGTTACGCGCCACACTCCCTGCTTTAAGTTATTACGATTCGGAGGGAGTGTTCTGCTTACCTTTCAGCGATCGTCTCCGCTGCTTAGCTGGAGACGGTAAAACGATCGGAGGGGGTGCTAGTGACTTTATCTCCGTTCTCAGGGGGGGCGGCAGTAGCTCCGGTAGAGGCCGACCGGGGGGAAGCGGCTCTAGGTTGTCTAGTCAAGGGAACTCACCACCGTATTTCGCTAAGAACTCTTTCACGCGTGCTTCAAACTCTGTGGCCCGTCTGTAGAGGGCATCCCGTTCTGCGGTAACCTGTTCGAGGCGGTTCAGGAGGTCCAGAATAACCTCTACACCGGCCAAGTTCACCCCCATATCCTGAGTAAGGCGGCGAATTTGCAGCAGTCGCTCCACGTCGGCTTGGGAGTAGAGCCGATTTTTGTTTCGTCGCACCGGCTTTATCAGTCCAAGTCGCTCGTACAGCCGAATGGTCTGTGCATGCATGTTGGTCAATTCGGCTACAACTCCAATCATATAAACCGGTTCATTTTTGTCGTGCGCTGCCATCGTCTCTCCCCCCTCTCTCACTTACTGCGTACAGCGTCGCCGCGCAGACGCGCTAGTTCTAATAGTAAACTCTTCTCTCGTTCACTTAGATTGCGTGGCACGGTAATGAGCACACGAGCATACGCATCTCCGGCCTTTCTTCCATTCAAAGGTGGCATCCCTTTTCCGGCCAATCGCAACTTTTGACCGGATTGAACCCCTGGTGGAATCACGATCTGCCGGCGCTGCCCGTCCAACATCTCTACAGTGGCTTCACCGCCTAGAGCAGCCACGGTGAAGGGCACCTCTAAATCAAAGTAGAGGTCTTGTCCATCCCGCTCAAAGCGCGGATGAGGCAACTGACGCAACGTGATGTAGAGATCGGCACGTCGCCCTTTGGCATCTGCCGGCCCCATTCCCTGCAATCGCAGCCGTAGGCCATCCCAAGCACCTGGTGGAATATTCACCTGCACGTTGCGTGGAGAGGCTATGTGTCCTGTCCCACGACAGCGTGGGCACACGGTAGCACTAAGGTCAAAACGTCCTTGAGACGTTCGTTTATGCCCAGAACCTCCGCACTCTGGACAGACATCCTCTACAACGAAACGGGCCTGTTTGGTCGCACCTCGATAGGCCTCCTCCAGCGTCATATCGAGTGCAAACTCGATGTCTTCCGCGGTGGCAGTCGGCGAGCGAAACCCAAAACCGAAGCCCGCATCGCCTCCGCGGAACATGCGAAAAATGTCTTCAAGGTTAATTCCTTCGGAAAACCGAAAGCTTTCGGACTGAAAGTCACCGAAGGGTGAGGAATAGCCACCTGAATCCCCAGGTCCTCCACCAAAGGGAGCTTGTTGCCATGCGTCTCCAAACTGATCGTAGCGAGCGCGTTTCTCCGGGTCGGAGAGCACATCATAGGCCTCCTGGATGCGCTTAAAGCGCTCCTCTGCTTCTTTATTACCAGGGTTGAGATCGGGGTGATATTTGCGCGCAAGTCGGCGATAAGCCTTCTTGATCTCGTCCGCAGTTGCATTGCGCGCTACACCCAATATTTCGTAGTAGTCCTTTTCGTTCACCGTTGGCATCACCCCACCTTCCTATGGTGCTCTTCTCTCTACGAAGAAACGTGTGAAAGCAAGGTACCCTTCGCCGCTATATAGCGGCGAAGGGGAACGAAAGATTACTTGAACTCCGTGTCAATCACGGTCTCTTCAGGCGATCCCTGCCCGCCGGCAGCACCATCCGAGCTATGCGTGTTATGTGTGCCCGCCGTGGCGTGTTGATAGACCGCTTCCGAGAGGCGATACATGGTCTGCTCTAGCGCTTGGGTTAGCTCTTGCAAGCGCTCAACGGAGGTATCGCTCGCGTTAATAGCCGATTTCAGGTCGCTGATCTGCTTCTCAAGGGTGGCCTTGAGGTCTAGCGGCACCTTGTCACCAAGGTCACGTATCTGTTTCTCCGCCGCATAGACAGCCGATTCGGCACGGTTGCGCGCCTCCGCCCGCTCGCGCTGTTTGCGGTCTTCTTCAGCGTGCTGTGCGGCCTCACGCATCATGCGGTCAATCTCCTCGCGGGTCAGGTTGCTACTGCCGGTAATGGTGATCTTCTGCTCACGCCCGGTACCGAGGTCGCGTGCCGACACGCTAAGGATGCCGTTCGCGTCAATATCGAAGGTGACCTCGATCTGCGGCACGCCACGCGGCGCTGGCGGAATGCCGGTGAGCTGGAAGTCTCCTAAGAACTTGTTGGCCGCAGCGATCTCACGTTCACCTTGATAGACTTTTACATGAACGCTGGTTTGCCCATCCTCTGCCGTGGTAAATATCTGGCTCTTGCGGGTCGGGATGGTGGTGTTGCGCTCGATGAGTTTGGTCATAACACCGCCCAGCGTCTCGATACCAAGCGACAGCGGGGTCACATCCAGCAACAGGATGTTGGTGCCTTTGCTGCCTCCTTCGCTGGCGAGCACGCTAGCTTGAATGGCGGCCCCCACGGCGACCACCTCATCCGGGTTCACCGTTTTGTTAGGCTCCTTGCCACCGCTGAGTTGGCGCACCAACTCCTGAATCATCGGCATGCGTGTGGAACCACCCACCAAGACGATCTCGTCAATATCGGAAGGCTTCAGCTTTGCATCGGCAAGGGCGCGCTCGAAGGGCCCTTTGCAGCGCTCCACGAGGTCGCGTGTAATGTCCTCGAATTTCGCCCGCGTCAGGGTTATATCCAGATGCACCGGCCCGTCCGGCGTAGAAGAGATGAAGGGCAAGTTGATGTTCGTTTGTGTAACCGTAGAAAGCTCTATTTTGGCTTTTTCAGCGGCCTCCCGCAAGCGCTGCAGCGCCTGTCTATCTTTGCGCACATCAATACCGGTTTCACGCTTGAACTCTTCGGCCACATAGTCTACGATACGCTGATCCCAGTCATCCCCTCCGAGATGCGTATCGCCGCTCGTGGCCAGCACTTCTAGCACGGAGCCTCCATCTTCGGTGGTACCGATCTCAAGTAGGGAGACATCAAAAGTACCGCCGCCGAGGTCAAACACTAGTACGCGCTCCTCTTTCTTCTTATCAAGCCCGTAAGCGAGCGCCGCTGCTGTCGGCTCATTGATAATGCGAAGCACCTTAAGCCCGGCGATTTCACCGGCGTTCTTGGTGGCGGTTCGCTGGGCATCGTTAAAGTAGGCAGGAACCGTGATGACGGCCTCCGTTACCGGTTCGCCTAAATAGGCCTCAGCGTCCGCTTTTAGTTTTTGCAGGATCATCGCCGAGATCTCTTCGGGCTTATAGGTTCTATCCCCAATGGTGATGACCTCGGAGGTTCCCATTTTTCGTTTGACGGAGATGACCGTTCGGTCGGGGTTAATGATGGCCTGGCGTTTGGCAGGCGCGCCCACAAGGCGCTCCCCGGTTTTGGTAAACGCCACCACCGATGGCGTCAAACGGCTTCCTTCCGAGTTGGGGATAACCGTAACCTCACCACCCTCCACCACGGCGATGACCGAGTTGGTAGTACCCAAGTCAATACCAACCGCTTTTCCCATATCCTTTAAATCCTCCAGGGTTCGTTTTTTTCGTCGCTATTGTCTTGAAGACACTAGTATTATACCATTTTAGTATGTCATTATCAAATTACGCACAGCCAAGAAGGACGGTTCCCTGCTCAATGACCTTCGAGATTTCTTCCCTTCCGAAAGCGTAGTATAATTCTAGAGACTACAGTACCCGATTCGTAACGGACAGAAAAGGTAGGTGTTGCATATGAGTGTTCCTTCTGCCTTGGAAGAGGCCGTTGAGTTTGCGGAAAATCCGGAACCCCGATGCCCTTGTGTTCTTCTGCTCGATACATCCGGCTCAATGAACGGCCCTGCGATAGATGCCCTCAATGAAGGGTTAAAAACATTTAAAAACGACCTTATGCGCGACCCGCTCGCCTCAAAGAGAGTGGAGGTTGCCATAGTGGCCTTCAATAACGACGTGACGGTGGTTCAAGATTTCGTCACAGCCGATCAGTTCGATCCGCCTACCCTGACTGCGGGCGGCATGACCCATATGGGAACCGCCATCAACAAAGCCCTTGACATGATCGCCGCCCGAAAAGCTCAATATCGCGCCAACGGCATCGCTTACTATCGCCCCTGGGTCTTTCTCATCACCGATGGAGCCCCACAAGGCGAGCCGGAAGAGGTTGTGGAGCGTGCCGCCCAAAGGGTTCGAGAAGAAGAGGCCGCCAAACGGGTTGCCTTTTTTGCCGTTGGTGTGGAAAACGCGGATATGAACAAACTGGCTCAAATCGCTGTACGAACGCCCGTCAAACTCGTTGGCCTGAATTTTGTTGAGATGTTTGTTTGGCTCTCAGCCTCCATGCAAAAGGTATCGCAATCTCAAGTGGATGAACAGGTGGCCCTTCCACCACCAGGATGGGGTACGGTTTAACGGTGACATACAGTGGGGTTTGGAAGGTCATCTCGGCTTCTGTTGCGGGAACAGGTCATGTGCGTGCCGGATTGCCTTGTCAGGACGCTCATGACTGCCTCGTCTTACCAAGAGGCCTGCTCTTGATCGCCGTTGCCGATGGCGCCGGTTCTGCGCAGTACGGCCAACTCGGCGCGAGCTTGGCCGTAGAAAGCTCTCTTCGCTTCTGCGCCGAGCAGGCAGAGGGCCTTCATGAGGAATTGCAGGTACAAAAACATCTCATTGGCGGCCTCTGCGCGGCACGAGAGCGCCTAGAACACGAGGCCGAAACACAACAGGTAGAGCTGCGTGAGCTGGCCTGCACGCTGCTCCTTGTAGCCGCAACCCCTCGCTTCGTTGCCGCCGCGCAAATAGGTGACGGCACTAGCGTTGGGCTTTTCCCTAACGATACCTTACGCACCCTTACCCGCCCTCCACAAACCGAGTACGTTAATGAGACCCTGTTCTTGACCTCTTCCTCTAGCCTGGAAGCGGCTCAATTTGTCTTCCAGCCAGAGGCGCCTTGGGGCATCGCTGTCACTACCGACGGCCTGCAACGCCTCGCGCTCAAACTGCCGCAGGGTGAACCCCACGCGCCCTTCTTTCTTCCGCTCTTTCGATTCGCCGCCAATACAGGCTCCGATAGCCGACAACAGCTGGAAAACTTTCTTCGATCGCCACGCATCGCAGAACGCACCGACGACGACTTAACGCTTGTGCTTGCCGTACGCCGTTGTGAACCGCATGGCCGAACCCTTTAACTTCGATGCGCCTTATTCGCAAATCTAATGGTTCCAACATCCTTGTTGATATGAATCATCCGCTCGGTTCGGGCGGAGAGGCACGGGTTTTTGCGGTTACCGACGCGGAACGACTTTGCGCAAAAATCTACCACCAGCCAACCCCAGAACAGGTACGTAAGCTTACCGTTATGGTGGAAAATCCCCCAGATATCCCTATCTCCGGCGCCGACCATCACTCGATCGCTTGGCCGATAGACCTGCTCTATCATGCCTACGGCAGTCGAAGTTTTGCCGGCTTCCTTATGCCGCGCGTCAGCGGTATGCGCCCGCTCTTTAACGTCTACAATCCGGCCATTCGCCGCAAGGAGACCCCTCTCTTTACTTACGAATATCTCTATACGGCTGCCATCAACGTGGCTTGGGCTGTTCGCGCTCTGCACCAACGAGGCTATGTGATCGGCGATATCAACGAATCGAACATCCTTGTTAAAGACACCGGCCTCGTGACCCTGGTGGATACCGACTCGTTTCAAGTGCATGACCCTGTTCGGAAGATGACCTATCGCTGCCCCGTTGGAAAGCCGGACTATACCCCTCCAGAGCTTCAAAACTGCAATTTCCGCACCATAGATCGCAAGCCAGAACACGACCTCTTTGGGCTAGCCGTTCTTATCTTTCAGCTGCTTATGGAGGGCACGCATCCCTTTTCCGGCATCTATTTAGGCCACGGAGACCCTCCCCCCTACAGTGAACGCATTCGCGCCGGCCATTATCCCTATGGAGCACGCCCTGTACCCTATAAGCCCATGCCACAGGCCCCGCCTATGACGCTTTTGCCTCCAACCCTCAGAGCTCTCTTCGCCCGATGTTTTGAGGATGGTTTCCAAGACCCTTCGGCCCGTCCAGACGCAGCCACCTGGAGCGCCGCCCTAAAAGAGGCTGCGGCTTCACTTACGGTTTGCGCTGAGAACCCCCTCCACCGCTATGGCGCCCACCTTAATCGCTGCCCTTGGTGCGAACGCAAGGCATTGTTAGGAGGGCGCGACCCTTTTCCACCCGAACCGCAGGAGCCGATCAAACGCCCCTCACGGTCGCAGCCGGCACGCTACCCGGTTACCCTGCCCCCTCACAATCTCCCTTCCCCTCAGCCCACACAAGCATCGCCGGCTGTTTCAGCATCGCCTCAAGCGATCACCACGCCTCAAACAGTTCCCACTTCTGGATCGGCCAGCGTGCCCTCCGCAATGTCGTGGCCTATAGCCCCCTCGGCCTACTATAACTCCTATAACACCCCCCTGCCCCGCCTACCCTCCTTACCACCCTATCCAGCAGCCACGTGGGCGGCCGGCGTTTTGGCACTCCTAGCTATTTTTCTCCCCGTACTGCATCTCGTTACAGGTCTGTTTGCACTGATAGCTGCCATCATAGGATGGAAGGTCGCCCGGGCCGGTAGACCCATGGCCTTTCTCTCCGGCCTTACAGGCGCCTTAGCGATTACCGTGGTGCTTGCCCACGCGGCGGAAAGGCGCTATATCCCCGCCTACGTGCGTACTATCAACGAAAGTGGCCCCATCTACTCCGTAGCTTTTTCACCGGATAGCAGTACGGTGGCCACCGCCATGGGACGCAACGAAGACCAACGCCTTATTCCCGGTGAGCTGAACCTTTACGATACCGTTGAAGGGACACTCGATCGCTCTATCACAGGCATCGGCAGCGTCACCGCCGTTGCTTACTCGCCAAACGGAAAACTGTTAGCAAACGGCACCGATGCTGTTCTTCTTAACGGGAGCGTTCGACTACGCGATGCCCACAGCTATCTAACCCGTGGCGAACTCAACGGTTTTCAAGGTGATGTAAGTGCTTTAGCCTTCTCGCACGACAGCCGATGCCTCGCGGTAGGCACGCGCGCACGTACCGTGGAGGTTTGGGACGTGCATCGGCTCTATCCGGTGGCGCAAATCCCTGCACCCGGCGAAGTGTTCGGCGTGGCTTTTTCTAACGACAATCGTCTCGTTGCCATCGCAAGCGGGTCGGTTACGAGCGGGCTTCCCGGCCATGTTTGCATATACGATCTTTCAACAGCACGCTTTCTCTGGAATCATCGCGCCCACGGCGCACAAGCGCTCTCCGTGGCGTTCTCTCCGGATGATAAGGTTCTGTACAGCGCGGGAGTAGACAACGCGATACGCGTTTGGGATGTCCATACCGGAAAGCTACTGCGCATGGTAAGTGACAATGAAGCTGGCGGCCTGAATGCGGTGGCACTCTCGCCGGATGGCACGAAAGCGGTAACCGGCAGTACCGATGGTGTCGTGCGCCTATGGGATCTGGATACTGGTCAGGTACTTTATCGGTTTGTTCCGCCGACCAGCACCTCTCAGGAGGAAGACAGCATTGTCAATGCCGTGTCCTACGCTCCCAACGGCCGCTTCATCGCCGCAGGAACTCAAGGGGGCACGCTCTATATTTGGAGGGTGCCAGTTCGCTTTGTTCCTTCACAAAAACGCTAAAGGGCCGTCTGATCAAAGGCTTGCAAGGCCTCTTCCATGATCATCACGCTGGCGCTACAGCCGATTCTATCCGCCCCCGCCTCCAGCATCGCCAACGCTGCACGCCAGGTACGAATTCCTCCCGCAGCCTTTACCTTGCACCGCTCCCCGGCCACTTGCCGCAGCAGGCGTACATCCTCGATGGTTGCACCGCCCGAAGCAAAACCGGTGGAGGTTTTGAGATAATCGGCGCCGCCTTCTAACGCTACCTCCGCCGCATGCCGCTTCTGATCGGCGTTGAGTAGAGCACACTCTAAAATAACTTTCAATACTCCTCCAGTTGCGTGCACGCGCTTTGCTACCTGCTGAACCTCCGTGGCAACCAGCTGCCAATCGCCGTCTTGCACGGCGCCAAGGTCAATCACCATATCGAACTCAGAGGCTCCCTTCTCTTGTGCGCGTTCCACCTCATAAACCTTTACGGCGGTTCCACTCGCCCCATGGGGAAACCCTATCACAGTGCCTACGGCGATGCCCGTGTTCTCAAGCTCCTGTACCGCAAGAGCTACGCGCACCGGCTGAACACAGACCGAAGCGAATCCGTATGCACGTGCTTCTGCACAGAGCCGCCGAATATCGTCCGCAGAAGCTTCAGGGCGTAAAAGCGTATGGTCTATGCATTTTGCCAGCGCCTGTGGAGAACAGATAGCCATATTTTTAGCTCCATCCAAAGTTCAAAATCCTGTATGTTATACCTGTCTAAAGTCTCTATAATGCAGCAAAATCGCAGCAACGCGCCCACCGCAAAACCCGTTGCCCTTGACAGGGTTGAATGAACAAACCATAATAGTCTTTGAAGCCCAAAAGGCCTGCTATAAGCACACTCGCACACATCGAGGAGACGAACATGAACACACAAGAGCTGCCCATACGTCGCATTGACCACATAAGGTTTTTTGTGGGAAACGCCCGCCAATCGGCTTATTTCTATCGCAATGCCTTTGGTTTTGAGGTAGTTGCCTACGCCGGTCTAGAGACCGGGGTTCGCCATGAGGCCGCCTATCTTTTGCGCCAAGGCGATATCCATTTTGTGCTCGCTTCTCCACTCCGTGCCGACCACCCCGATAATCAACGCCTGCTGATTCACGGCGATAGCGTGCAGGATATCGCCTTTGAAGTGGACGATGTGGAGGCAGCCTATCAAACCGCCCTAGCCAAAGGCGCCATGAGCGCCAAAGCGCCCACCTACCACGAGGATGAGGAGGGGGTTTACGTTCACGCAGCCATTCACACCTATGGCGATACCATCCACAGTTTTGTCAATCGCGATCGCTATCGTGGTCTCTTTGCTCCGGGCTTTAAGCCGCTCGACCCGGAGCGCTATAGCCCACGCACCTTCCATCCGGTGGGGTTCAAAAGCATAGACCATATTGTCGGAAACGTAGAGCTAGGACAAATGGATCGTTGGGTTCACTTCTATGAGGAGGTGCTTGGCTTTAAGCAGTTGATCAGCTTCGACGATAAGGACATCAGCACAGAGTATACGGCCCTTATGTCAAAAGTGGTACAGGATGGCCAAGGACGCATTAAGTTTCCTCTCAATGAACCCGCTCCCGGCCGTAAACGGTCGCAGGTTGAGGAGTTCCTTGAGTTCTACGGTGGCCCCGGCGTACAGCACATAGCGCTTTCCACGGACGACATCATCGCCACCGTGCGGGCTTTACGTCATAACGACGTCTCCTTCCTTCATGTCCCCGACGCCTATTACGAGATGCTGCCAGCCCGCGTAGGCCAAATTGAAGAAGACCTTCACGAGTTAGCCCAGTTAGGAATCCTCGTAGACCGCGATGATGAGGGCTATCTCCTACAAATTTTTACGAAACCGGTAGAAGATCGGCCTACCCTTTTCTTCGAAGTCATCCAACGACATGGGTCGCAATCGTTCGGTAAAGGAAACTTCAAGGCGCTTTTTGAGGCCATCGAGCGGGAGCAGGCGTTGCGAGGAACCTTATGAAGTTGCTTCGTCTTAAGAGCGAGCCGCGCTTCTACTATATTCTGATCGGAGAGGAGATATTCGACTTTGCGGTAACGGTGCCCGGCGATCTCCGTCTTACCATGCCGCTTGACGCCAACGAGTTTCTGCCGATTATCTGCCAAATGCGCAAGCGAGGCAACCTTTTAGAGCGTCATCAAAAACGGCTTGAGAAGATCGGGCCGGAGGAACTTCGACCTTTCCGTAGACCCTTCCCCCCTGAAGACCTCGATCTGCCCGTGCACCCCACTTCCTTTCGAGACTTCTATGCCTTTGAGGCCCATGTGCGTAACGCACGACGCAATAGAGGGCTCGACATGATTCCGGAGTGGTATGAGGCTCCGGCTTTCTACTTTTCCAATACGGCCTGTATGCTACCGCACGGGGCCGCAGTGCCCAAACCCGTAGAAACGGAGGAGCTCGACTTCGAGCTAGAGGTTGCAGCGGTAATTGGAATGGCAGGTTGTAACATTCCTGTAGAGGAGGCAGATGACTACATTGCCGGCTTCACCATTTTAAACGACTGGAGCGCACGCGATATTCAACGGCGTGAAATGAAAGTGGGGCTTGGCCCTGCCAAAAGCAAGGACTTCGCAACCTCCCTAGGGCCTTACCTCGTAACGCCCGATGAGTTGGAGCCACGAGTGTTACCTGAAAGCGGACGGGGACGGCGTTATGACCTCACGATGAAAGCTTTTGTAAACGGACAGCAGATATCCCATGGCAATCTCAAAGAGATGCACTGGACGTTTGCTGAGCTCATCGCCCACGCCTCCCGAAATACAACCCTCTTACCAGGTGACCTCATCGGCTCCGGCACTGTGGGCACTGGCAGTCTGGTAGAGTTTCCTTCGGGAACCTACCCTTGGCTTCGCCCCGGCGACGTCGTGCGCTTAGAAGTTGATCTGCTTGGAACCCTAGAGAATCAGGTTGTATAAGCAACACCTAGTAAACAACCGTGCACTTAAAGGCAGCCGATCTGCTCTAGCGCGACAGACATATCTGTCCTCAACCAATGCGAATGTAGGGGCGCAAGGTGTTGCGCCCCTACTTACAAAGGAGGATGCGCTTCCTCCGTGTGGCTAAAGCCGGTGGTTTCCGCGCGTAGATTTTTTATGACCCCAAAGAACCTGAAAAGACAATGGTTGTCGGAGTCTTATCGCTACAGCAGGCGCATAGGCCACATCATCTGGCGCTATCTCTACACCATTTACCAGGCCTATAGCCGGCATGAAGGAAGCATGATGGCCTGCGCCTGTGCCTACTGCATTCTCCTCTCTCTGGTGCCGCTGCTTGCTTTTGGTATTGCGGTTATAGGATTTTTTATTGGCGGTTCTGAACGCGCTCTTCATAGCTTTATCGCTTCTGTTGAGGGCTTTCTGCCCCTTAATCCGCGCTTTTTGCAGTCCACTCTTGGTCATGTTCTGGCAAGTCGAGGCACCCTAGGACTTATTGGGTTGGTGGGATTGCTCTATGGGGCGCATCAAGCATTTCTCGTGCTCGAAAACGCACTTAACCTCATATGGGAGGTACATGAACCGCGTAAGTGGTATCAGAGACGCCTTGTTGCTTTAGAGGCGACCGTGCTTGCCATTCTTTTTATGGGTGCTGACGTGAGTGCCTCGGTGATTATGGCCTTCTTCTCTCATCTTTTTCCCTATCTTACCTCTTCTCTTCGTTCTCTTATGCAAGTAGGGCTTACGCTACTGCCGCTTGTCCTTACAACGCTTCTATTCTACGAGCTTTACCGGCTCCTGCCCGCCTATCGCCCGCCGAAACGCCCCGCCTTCATCGGTGCCCTCGTGGCCGCTATTTTCTGGGAGCTCATTCGAATTGCATTCAGCTTCTTCCTTCTTCGTTTCCACTCCTACGATAAGCTGTATGGTTCACTTAGCAAACTTGTAGCGCTGGTGATCTGGACCTACTACTCCATGGTCATCTTTCTGCTTGGCGCGGAGATTGCGGCCGACTTAGCTCGCAAAGCGCGGAAAGACGCGCAGGAAACGACTCGTGCAGAAATTACGTCTATTCAAGAGTAGATAAAAATAGGAAGGGGTTCGGCAATGCGCATCTTGTTTCTCATCGTTGCGATGATCATCGGCTTCATCCTATGGAAGCTTTTGCTCGGCGTGATCGCCTGGGTTGGTCATCTCTTTTTCATCGCTTTAGAGATCGCACTCCTCGTGTGGCTCATCTCCGAGGTCTATAAGCTGCTAACGAGCAAGAACAAAGAGGTGCTTTAGACTTTTATTTAAGCCGGAACGAGAAAGATAGGCGCCGTCGGCAGCTCAGCCGACGAGTCTCTTACCAATTCGGGGACAACCGATAGCCGATCGAGCTGCGCACAGTAGGCGACATCCTCGCCAAAACCTATTTCGGCAAGATGTTGCGCATGGCGTCCCTCAAGCCAGCTTCGAAGGAGTTGAGGATCTTGTTGCCACAGCCGCTTACAGGCCACAGCCGCATCATCTAATAGAGGTAGTTCCCAGGGTGTGGCTTGAGCGATGAGCGCTTCCACAAAGAGACCAGCAGAAGTGGCGTCCTCCAGTGTGAAATCCCCATCGGTTCCGCTGCACACGATAACGATATCCGCCTCAGCCTGTTGGGCTGCAGTCCAGGCCGCTTGTGCAACGGCTGTTCGATTGAGGGGCGCCCCTGCAAAAACGTGCCGAGCCTGCCTAACCTGTGATAAAGCATAGGTGCCGTTGGTCGTGGAAAGCACCACCGGGCGCCCTTGAAAATCTTGTGTGAGAAACTCCACAGGGGAGTTACCGAAGTCGAACCCTTCCGGCTTTCGTCCTCCTGTTTCTCCACACAGCAACAGGCGGTTCTCGCGTGCAAAACGGATAGCAGCTTCATGTCCCGCTGCCACGTACACACGTGGGCAGTTGCGCGCAAAAAGCACTGCGATGGCCGAGGTAGCACGTAGGGCGTCTATAACGATGCAGACAGCGTCCTGAACATCCCCAGCCAAAACTGGCAAGAGCGCGACACGAATCTCCATTACGTGCATTAGAGACGCCTAAGCTCTCGCAGATAGACCTCTGCGTTGCTTGGATCGTAGCACCAGAGGTGAATATGCTCCATAAGTCCGCGGCAGGCGCGAATGGCCTCCACCATAGCCAGCGCAGTCGCTTCGGCAACAGCCCTTTGCAAAGATGGTGTAACTTGGTTTGGTTGGGGCATGAGGTTGTTGGTGAAATCCGGCAAGATAACGCCCGTGCAATCACGTTGACGTGCTAGCTCCATCGCTCTGCGCACCGCGTGAACAATGCGTTCAGGGGAGCTCTGTTTTTGCTGATCGAAAATAACGGCGAGCGCCGTATAAGTATAGCGATAGCGCGCGCCACTAACAATAAGCGCCTCACCCGGTGGCAGGGGGGCGAACCGATCGGCCTCCCTTTGAGGGCGATCGGCTCCATAGTCGCGCGCAAGCTTCGCCGCTCCATAAACCATCTTGAGATCAGGGGAAACGGGCACAATGAAGGCCTGCTTTCTTCGAAAGAAGGGCGCCCCCAGCATGCGCGCTGGCAACTTATAGGAGGCAGACCATAGCTGCACATTTAACCCATCGCGTTGCACCCTATACAACGGGTGAATGAAGGGTTGAGCAAGCCGCAGAGAGCGTAGACAGCGCCTCCACGACGGGCGATTTTCTTGAGATGTCGGAAGATGAACAACAACCATCTGACGATTTCCTCGTTGAGTGATTTGTTAGGACGGCAGTCGGTCTACCGGCTGTAGGTCGGGGTTATCGCAAGCCTGCCGCCCTTTTTTTGCCATAGGATACCACTTTCCGTGAATACGGACCCGCACGACATCGGCGGTATAGTCGTTTGTGGTGCCGCACTCAGCGCAATTCGAGAAGAGCGCTGAGCCTACCCCATAGGCATCTACCGGAACATGCATCTCCTCGAAAGCCCGTATCCGCTGCGGATTGAAGCCTCCACTTACGATGATCTTTACCCGATGACACCATTCACGCGCCCTATCTACCCAACGGGTGGGGAGATCCCACGCCTCAAAAGCGGTATCAATGGCGGCGCGCAAGGCGAAACAGAGGCGGGGATTTACCCCATTATCCAGGCGAGGGTCACCTAAAGGAGCGACGCTTACATCGCGCATATTCCCTCCGGTATCTGGGCGTACACCGTAGAGCACATAGCGCTGGGCCTCTTCAACCTTACCGGCCTCTATGAGCTGCATGTAGCGGCTAAACATCCGCTCCATCACGGTAAGCGTATCGCCCAAACAGTTGTTATGAAAGTCCACCAAGGCAATACGCGGTATGGAGGGAGGTAGAACCGCGGCGAAGGCCAACATGGTCTCCGCAGTATCTCCCAAAAAACAGGCGATGGCGGCATGGGCTACCGTGCCCCCTCCTGCCCCACCCCACCAATCGCCCTGTTCATCGGTAGAAACCAAAGAGGGGTTCGTGCGCCCATGATGGGCGTTATAGACCTGCACGGCGATATGGTAGGCGTACCCATCTCCCGCTTGAACTTCGTGGGCATCGAAACGTGCCGGGAAAAAGAGCACATCCTTGCCTCTGGCCGCTTCAAGCACCTGATAGACGTTGGTGGCGATACGGGAACCGCGCGTGAGAGCGCCTAACGTGGGTGTCTCCAAAATGGCAAAATCGCGATAGCGCCCTCGTACCTTTAACACGGGCTGCACTTGCATAGGATCACCGGAGTAGGTGGCGATATTGCCATCGTGAACGGCCAGCACCTCTAGATTTTCAAACGTATCTACCCATTCACCGTGCTCGTTGAAATAGCCGGTACAGGTTTGCAATATAGCGAGAGCTTTATCCACTCCCACCACAATACACATCGGTTGGCGGCGTGGGAACCACTGCATCTCGACCTCAATGTTGCCGATATCCACATTAGAGACATCAACCCCGATGTCAGAAAGATCGGGGCAGCTGCCACCAAAGCGATACCCCTGCCGAGCAAGCTCGGCCAAGAGGGCCACAATGTTATAGAAATACTTATCCGAATACCAGCCGCGGCGCATCCGCTCCACGTCGAGTTTAAACGTGCTTACAGGCAAGCGTTTGCCGTCAAATACGCTCATAGTGCGCTATTTGCTTTACCCATCACCCGAACGGCAAGCCGGGACTAACAGGGTTGCTCCTCTCCTTTTTGCGCAGGTCCTAACGTGTACAGTGGTATTATGGCACAGAGCTTAGAAGGTTCCATAAAGTCTGTCGCCGAAATCGCCAAGGCCGGGCAATATAAAGCTTTTTGCGTTTAAGTCTCTATCGCGTGCGGCCGCCACGATCTGTAGTGAAGGAAAAGCCTCCTCCAACCGGGCGATGCCCTGCGGAGCTGCAACCACACAGAGTAAGATAACTTTTTCGGCGCCGGCCTCATAGAGGCTTTTAGCTGCCCGGTAGGCGGACCCGCCAGTGGCGAGCATGGGATCTAATAAAAATGCTGTCTTGCCGGCCATGTTCGGCAGTTTACAGTAGTAAGAATGGGCTTCTGCAGTGACCTCATCACGCTCTAAACCCACATAGCCAACGGCCGCACCGGGGAGCATCTCTAGAGTGGGTTCCAGCATCCCAAGGCCAGCCCGCAATACGGGAACAGCCACGATCTCCACATCGAGCTCACGGCCTTCCATCTCCTCCAGCGGAGTGCGAATGACACGGGGGCGTGTGGGCAGGCTTTTCGTGGCCTCCGCAATGAGAATGTGCGTTAAGGCTCTCGTGAGCGGGCGAAACTGCTCGGGAGGCGTGTTTTCATCGCGCAGGCGCGTTACAATGTGATCGGCGAGAGCGTGGTTCAGGACGGTTAGCGGCATCTCTCTCCCCAGCCTTCCTCCTGTTTTACAGATATAGTGAAATACCCAAAATGAGCCATCTTTTGCTAGAGCCCATTGCGGACATCCTGCTGTTCACCCGGAAAATCGCGCTTTTTTTCGCTAACCTGCCGTTTCCCTACCTCTATCTGCTGGGCAATGGCTGTCATAACCGTTTCGAGAATCTGCTCGCGAGAGGCATCGGGTGAAAAATGGATAGGAGGCCCAAAACAGATGGCCAGGCGTGCCCGCCGTAACTTTTTTGCACCCGGCGGCAGCATATCGAATGTCCCTACAACGCCTACAGGGACCACAGGGACGCCGCTTTTCTGCACCAATAGCGCCAAACCCGGCTGCGCAGGTTGTAGGTTTCCGTCTCGGCTGCGACTACCCTCCGGGAAAAAGCCTATCGCCTCTCCCCTCTCCAACAGCTCTAGAACAAGATGGAACATACGCAGATCGGCTTTACCACGTCGCACAGGAATGCCGTGCATTGTGCGCGTTATAAACCGAGTAACGGGATGATTCCAGAGCTCGATCTTAGCAACGCCCCATATCCAGCGCCGTTGCGCGATAACGGCCCATCCCAGCGGAGGATCGAGGTCGCTAGCATGGTTAGCCGCAATGAGCAAGGCACCGGTCTTGGGGATATTTTCCAAACCTACCACCTGTAGTCGCCCGTAGAGATGAAAAAAGAGCCGAAATATCCATGCGAGCGGATATCGGCAAAGACGATGATACCAACATGGGAGCCCTACCTCTTTCCAAGCTTGCCCCGCTTTCATGCCTCTGATACTCCACATTGACTCTGACCACAACGCTCTTCATGGAGACGTAGTATTTGCTGTACTACCGCATCGAGGTCGAGACCATCGGTATTGAGGAGGATCGCATCGGGTGCTCGCCGCAGCGGCGAATCGGTCCTTTGGCTATCACGCACGTCGCGCTCTTCTTGCTCCTTTAACATCGCCTCTTCAGAGACCTCTAAGCCTTGCGCTCTTAGCTCGGCAGCGCGTCGCCGAGCACGCTCCTGAGGCGAAGCCGTTAGAAATATCTTCAGCTCTGCTTCTGGAACGACCACTGTTCCTGTATCACGACCTTCGAGCACCACACCGTTTTCTGCGGCCAGCGCCATCTGGCGTTGCCGCTTGACTAGGGCCTTGCGTACCGGTGAGTGAGTGGAGATAATGGAGGCGGCTTGCGACACCTCTGGTGTACGAATAGCATTTGTAACCTCCTCGGCATCATCCCCCTCCCCTATCCATACCTGCTGTATCCCGTCGGGAGAGAGCGGACCGAAGCGAATAGGCAGCGTACGAGCTAACTCAGCCAATGTTTCGGCATCCGACAGAGCTATGTTCTGTCTTAGAGCCATCCAAGCTACAGCGCGATACATTGCTCCCGTATCTAGATAAGTATAGCCAAGCGCCTGTGCTAATTTCCGTGCGACCGAGCTTTTGCCAGCACCCGCAGGGCCATCAATGGTTACTATCAAACTTGTCAAGAACCTCCTTTCGTTAACACAGTCTACCCCCAAAGCTGAAAGAGTATTGTGTGTGAACTTTCCCATGGACAAGCCATGTGATTTCTGACTTCCTTGGAAACAGCTTACCCTAGCAGAAACGGTACTACAGTTATGGCAGGTTTGCTAGATGCGAGTTGGCACTTCAGGTTTATCGGTTCGGTAGCAAGGAGGAAGTATACCTGAGCGAAAAATGAAAGACCTGTGCTTTTCGTAGGTCAAAAGTAGAATGTGGTTTCACTGTAGCCAAAGTCGGCCACGGAACAGGCCATTCAGGACCGTAGAACAAGCCATAGAGGTTTTCCCGACCCGTATTCTAATAAGAAGAGCCGATTCGATAAGGACAACCTGCATGATTCCTTTTACGCCAGAAAAGGTGGTTTGGGCCTACAGCATGGGGATCTTCCCTATGTATGTCGAGGAGGAAAAAGCGATTTTATGGTTTCGACCCGAAAGGCGAGCGATCATTCCGCTCGACGGTTTTCACATCTCGCGTTCGCTAGCCAAAACGATTCGTAAAGGGCGTTTTGAAGTACGTATTAACACTGCCTTTGAGGAGGTTATGCGCGGTTGTGCCGATAGACCCGAAGGAACTTGGATAACGGAGGAGTTCATTCAGGTCTATACCGAACTTCACCGACGCGGCTTGGCGCATAGCGTGGAAACATGGCGCGAAGGGCGCCTTGTGGGCGGGACCTATGGAGTGGCATTGGGAGGGGCTTTCATGGCCGAGAGCATGTTCCATCGAGAAACAGACGCCTCCAAAGTAGCCCTAGCTGCTCTAGTGCAACGCCTTAAAGAGCGCAACTTCGTGTTGCTGGATGTGCAGTACCTAACTCCTCATTTACAACGGCTCGGGGCCATTGAAATACCTCATCAGGTCTATCTGCAACGGCTACAAAAAGCGTTAGAATTACCGTGTCAATTTATCTAAGAGACCTCACCAATTTGTGCTCGTTAGATCTATATAGATGCGTTTTGTGTAGGTAGAGTAAGTAAGTTGCAACTCGCGGGCCCCAATACGTCGTCCAATAGTGAGCTCAAAATCTTGATAATTTAGGAAATTGCCATGTTGCAGCGTGGCGGAGGCAAGCAGACGCCATCGCGAATCGAGGCGATAGACCGCATCGGCTAGGAAGCTGGCGCTCGGGCTATCCAAAAACGCTGTTCCGGAAAGCCCCAGAGCAAAGTGCTTCGATCGCCCCACCTGATAGGTGATGCTAACCCGATGCTTGCCGTCCTCGTTGTAGGCCGGGTTTGGCGTAGACAGAAAGTCGTAGCCAAAGTTAATGTCTCCACCATTTGGAAGGGTACGATCCAGCCCCAAAGAGATTTGGGATGTGAAGCCAGTCAGATGGTTTGTTGTCCACATATGGCCCAGGGTGAACGAGACGTTAAGGGTTGTCCGCCGATCTAACAGCATCGGCATTGCCGGAAAAGTTCGCCAAGTTATCTCTTCCGAGGAGGCGTTTGACAACGAGGCAAGACTACCAGAAGAGCGGAAGTAGTTTGAGGAGTAGCGGGTACCAAACACATAGCGCCATCCTTTTGCAAACCCGTAGGAGCTTGGATTGGTCTCAAGATAGAGGTCGCCCTCCAATGAGGTCTCCGTAGGAGAAACCCACGTCTGTCCCCCATTAAAATCTATGCCCAAGCGTCCGAGTTTGCCGTGGGTACTTAGGTCGAGGCTTCCAATAAGGCCTGTATGATGAGGAAAATCTAAAGCGAAAGCTCCCTGCGTGCTATCCGAAAACTCCTGCGTATGGGTCCACTGGAACCCCCACCCTCCACGCGTTAAGTCCGTAAAGCCATAAGACCCCTCGTAGCGCATTTCTCCTGTGCCCGAGTAGCTCTGCATGAGATCAATAGACCATCCGGGGTCGGTGCTAAAATAACCTCTTCCCAGCTGTTGGTCATGGCGAAGGTAGATAATACCGGAACTACGCGGTGTGAGATCGTAGTAGAATGGAAGCTCAAGCCCAAAGCCTCGTGAGCCCACGCTAATGAAGTGATCCGAGAAGAGCTGATCGGAGTTGAGACTCATCTCATAGTAAGGTAGGCTTAAGATCTGCAAATTATCTTGGAAAAAACGCGGACGGGTGAACTGAAGTTTATCTCCCGGGAAATAGGCGATAGAGCGCGCCACAACCACCAGTTTCACCTGCATTTGCGGCATTGTAAAATAGGCTGGAGGCACGATGCCGTGAGGTTTCTGCATCTGCAGATCAACCCCTGTTATCTCTACCTGTTGCAGGCTGCCGTTCCACTTTGCGATGGCATAGCCCATTCCCGTACCTAAGCTGTAGTAAAGGCGAATGGCGTGAATGACATGTTTGCCTCGACGCAGGGTAATGTTATCTGCTGCCCGAACCACAGCGTTATCGTCGCAATGAAACTGAATGCGGTCGGCTTTTATATCGAAGTTGCGGTAGGATAGCTCCGAGCCACCATTGACGCTGAAGGCCTCGATGATGCGATCGGTCGCACTATAGGCAACATACTTACCGGTAAAGAGCACATAGTTGTTGCCCTCTACGGTCGCTTCCGGGTCGTTGGTAAACTCGATCTGAAGCGCATTCGAGGCCCCTACCCCGGCCCCTTCGGCGATCGCCGTAACCTGTGCCACCGTGGGGAAGGGCGCACTGATAAGTCGCGTCTGCGCGATTCCGCCGACGGCCGTTACTCGCGTCTGGGTGAGCGTTCCGGCAGTGGTTTGAAAAAGGACCGTTGCGCCATTCAGAGGGTTCCCATTCTGATCACGAACATCGGCAATAATCAGCGTCTGCTGTTTTCCATCAGCTAAAATCACGTCACGTGTGGCGGAAAGAGTGACCATAGACCGCTGGGCCAATGCTAGGTGGGCAAGACCACAGAGGCCTATGGTCATCAAAATACAGGCAAAAAGAGTCTTTTTTCGAGCCGAACACATAGACAGATAAAGTGCTATGGCAAGAGGGGATAAAGCCCTCTTGCCATTCCTATAGGGATTAGCGTGTGATAACGCACACACGTGTCTGATGGGTCTGAGTACCATCAGGTGCTACTACCACTAGATCCATGGTATAGACCCCGGTTGAAACCACGGTGCCCGATTGAGTCTTCATATCCCACACGGCTTTCCCCTCTACACCGTTTGCCGTGTTGCGTGTGGCTACCGGGGTAAGGTTGCGAATGACCTGGCCATGTGAGTTGCGCACCAGCACGTGGGTATCGCCGGTACCGGCTATACTGTAATCCAGCTCCACGGGTGCTGTTGTACCGCTTGCAGCACGGGTAGGCGCATTGACAACGAAGGAGAGGATGCGCACGCTTGGCGTTGGGTTAGCGGGGCTAGCCGTAATCTGCACCGTGGCGCGCCCTGTGGCATCGGTATGAACCACATAGCCGGAGCGTGTGCGCATATCGAACTGTGTTCCAGTGGCTGGATCCGTCAAAGTGAGCTTCCACGTTCGTGGCACACTGCGGCTTAGGTTAGACCACTGGAGAGTGACGGCCTCAGAAGGTTTAACGGACTGGATCACCACATTCCATGTTTTCTGAGTGAGGCTTGGCGATCGCAGGTCAACACTATAGACAGCTCCATTCCACTCTGGGTGGGTGATCTCCATCGTCAGCTGTTTATTGATATAAGGCGGTTTTGGATACTTGAAGAAGTCCGCCCTATCGGTAGCTTGCGGCGCGACCCCAATGATCGTCGTGTTATCTACCCCATCTGCCGCAGCGGCAGAGAGTTGAAGTTTCCAATCATCGGTGGCAGCTCGGCTCTGAAGCGTCGAGACCGCGGCCGCTTTGGTAACATTACTACCTGGTAGAGTCACCCCAGAATAGATGAACGATAGGTTCTTCTTGAGCACGTAGATCCAGTAGCCTTGGTAGGGCTGCATGGTGAAGCCGAGACTTGGCAATATCACATATTGCCACTGCGTTGGATCTGGATTGGAGGTATCGTAGTAGAACGCAATGGGCAGAATGAGATGGTTTTGCGGAGAGGCCGCATCCTGCATAGAGAACGTCTGTCCGGTACTCGGGTCAAATACTTGAACCTCTCCAAAGTTGACCGGGTAGATATAGGGATCGCCGATCTGGTTCCAACCTTGCGGGTAGTTCACAGTGAACTGCTGATTGGTTAGCAGAGGCGGATAGGCCGCGGTGTTCAGCGTGATCTGCTGATCGCTAGCGAGGCGATTAAGAATCCAGAAGGCCTTCCCGAGCGAGAATTGAGAGATAGAGTTGTAGATGAGATTCACAGGGTCCCACTGTGCCAGATCGGGAGCCACCTGTTGAGATGGCAGTGTTGGGAAGAGCACCTGGGAAGGCGGTGTTGGGCCGGTTTGTAGAGGTATGCTTAGCATTACATAGTGATTTTGGGTTGTAACGTTACCTCGAAGAGTAAACGTAGCAGGCGCTGGTATATCTATGGTACGCCGCACGACCACGCCGTTTCCAAAGTTTCCTGGCTGGGCCGACACCAGCACATCCTGCGGCCCTGAGACTGTTCCGGTTGGGGTAACCACCCACTGCACCTCTTGTTCCTGTCCTGACGCTAACGAGGGGAGGGTAACCGTGGCAGCATTGTTTGGGTTGTTTACACTATCTTGAAAACCACCAGATGGAGGAGTCACCAACTGCAATCCCGGTGGTAGGTTAATGCTGACCGTCACAGGGCTAAGGGCAATGGCATTAGGATTGATCAGATCCGTTGTATTATCCACATAGGCGCTAATCTTAAACTGCGGGCTTGTTCCTGATGCTCCTGGGGCAGCAAATACCGACTGATTGGCCGATGTAGAGATCTGTAGAGCCTGTGGAGCGCTTACCGCAAGCGCAAGCGGCTGGCCAAAAGCGAAGTTGCAGCTGTTATCGCCTAAGTAGGTCACGATCGTCTTAGAGACGGTAGGCTGAACCTGAATATTATCCCAATAGAGCCCCAACCCCATACTCTCAGAGTTGGGCTGATCAATGCGTTGGGTTGGGTCGAGCAACGTAATGCCCAGTAGAGGTATGGGTGTCGCGCTATCGTAGAGCCAGAACTCATTGTAAATACGAGGATTAGGTGCCGTTCCTCCTAAGTTTCCCTCCATGGATATCAAGTTGCCCACGATCATACGGGAAGGCGGCAAAGCTTGCGCGAAGGTTGGGTCTTGTCCATAAGGGGAGTTTGACACGGTTCCCTTGATCGTTCGATATACCAAGGCATTTGTCACGCCCGTGAAAGTATTTCTAGCGGCGGAGTAGAAGTAGCTGGGGATCTGCGCTCCATAAAGCGCTGTTTCGTGGTGAATGGCATAGGTATTTGGATACAGGTAGAGCGGTGTTCCAAAGTTAAGAAACGACGATTGAGGGTTGCCGGAAAGCTCCTCCAATAGGCCAATGCTTACCGTATGGGCTTTTGTATCCACGTTTTTAACGGTTATCTGCAGACGGCACTGCGTATGCACGAAAGAGGCAACAAGGTCTACCTCGATTGCTGGTGGAAGAACGGTTGTGGTACCGCCCCCTGTACCACCTCCAGTACCGCCACCAGTGCCGCCGCCTGTACCACCACCGGTGCCGCCGCCAGTGTTCGTGATCACTGGTTGCGAAAGCCATTTTGCCTCGATATGATTCCCCACCTGTTGCGGTGCCTCAATCCACTGCCCTAACTTCTGATCACCAAAGATGGCATCGTAGCCCAGAGGAGTCAGTGTTGAAAAACCACCATCAATCCGCACGAAAATATGGGTTCCCAGATAGGCGGTAAACTGTTGTCCCGTTGCTGGGTCTGTAATTTGAACCGCGTTTAATGGAAAATAAGGCGCGATCGTGTCGCTTGGGTCGAACACAGGGTCGTTGCTAGAGGCGGTATAGAGGCCCAAAGCGCCCCCCTGATTCTGCCCAATTCCGATTGTCAGCGCCATCCCATTGGCCGTAAAGGTATAGAGCAGGTCGTTTGCGTTGTTACCGGTGTAGTATCCATACCCAGGCGGGAAAGGATCACCCAATCCTTGCGCACATGCTTTTTGCACTATGCCCAAACCGATGACGGCGCAAAGTAGGATGCCTGTAGTTGTCAGACGTCCAAATAAGGATGTTTTTCTCCGCATCCAGAAATAACCTCCCTGAACCCCTTTATTTTGCCGAGCGGTGGGGGAGCGATTCCGCCCGAGCAGGTAGGACAGTTCTCATGTATATTTTCATCGCTCAGCGAGGGGGACACTTAAAATTTTCACGTTGGGTGTCCTTGCTAACTCCAAAGACACTCAAGCACCGCTTTCTTCTTAACGAGTGATGGTTAGCGGGACGGTCTGCCGTGTCACATCGCCCGAGGCTGTGACGGCCCGCAACTGCACCATATAGACACCGGTTGGAACCGGATTTCCAGCAAGGTCGCGCCCATTCCAGAAAGCACGATTCGTACCCGCTGTTACCGCTCTTGACGGCTGTGCCCTACCGATGACTCGTCCGTTAGAGGCCAGTATCTCGATATCCACATTGGCGTCACGGGAGATATTATAGCGGATATCAAAGCCCGCCGCACCTGCAGCACGGTTGGAGTTCACCGGGTCTACAAACAGATCGGTGATCAGTGCGCGCCCACTTGTTGAAACCGTAGAAGCGGTAATTTGGAACTGCCGTGCTGTCTCCTGGGCAGCCGGCATGAATTGATAGGCGCTTCGCGTGCGCATATCTATCTGCTGCCCGGTTGTTTGGTCGGTTAGTACAAGCTTGATGTTATGGGGAATCTGCGCGACGTTGGGCCAAGATACGGTAACGGGCGTGCCTTTATTGGCAAACTGCACAAGCACTTGCCACGTCTGCGTAGCCGCAGGAGCATGAAGTGACATGGCATAAGGCTCTTTCTGAACACCTCGGCCTTGTTCCAGAATGCTTAACGATATATCATTCATTAACTGAGGCGGCTTTGGTGCGCGTGTGAAACTCGGATCGGTCTGTTGAGCCGACACTCCGATATAATTATGCCCGTCTACAGCGCTGCCGGAGGTCGCCACGAGCTGCAGGCGCCAGTTGTTTGGCCCACCCGCCGAGGGCGTATTAGCGGTTGTTGATCTTCCTAATGTATCCGAAATACTTCCCGTGGGTGGCACCACCAACGTAAGCACATAGTTTGTGCTTAAACTATTTGGGTTAGCCGGAATCACATAGATCCAGCTTCCTTCCCATGGTCTCAAAAGCCCTTGCGGCAGCGTGTCGAACTGATAGCTGCCACCGACATAGCGGTAGATAAAAGGCAGTATCAGATGGGCATCGGCGGCTTGTTGAGCAGAATAGAGATTCCCTCCAGGGGTCTGGAAGGAGCAGATGTTAAAACTTACAGCAAATGGAAACGGATCGCCAACCAAGTTCCATCCCTCATGGAGTGGAATGTTTACGAACTGACTTGCAATGTAGTTGCCGTAAGTCCGATAGATATCGGAGGCTGTGGTCTTTAAGAAGAAACCTAGACCTAGCGGCGGATTGGTTGCTGGCGTAGAGGAAGCCGGTATGCCGCTCACTGTGAAGGAGGCGGAGGCACCTACAGTGCCAGGGGTCGGTGTATAAACGCCCTGTGCGGTCGCTTGACCGGCACTATTCAGAGTAGGTTGTATTCCCCAACTATAGAGCACAGCGGTCGGATCGCTCAGTATCTGGCGAATATCGTTGCGGAAGGAGCCCGACGGCGAGTCGGTTGCGCTCTCATAGATGGGGATTGAGATCAGCGATAGACCAGCGGGGAATCGGTGTGGCTGTAGATTGAAGGTCACCGTCTGCTGGGGCGTCGGGATATTCGGATTGGTCGGAGTGCCGGTAATCTGAACGGTTATCTGTGAGGAGGCGAGCACTGTGTTAAAGGCATATCGGAAGGAGATAGAGTAGACAGGATAGGAGCTCGTCGTATCCCCACTCACGGAAAAGTTGGTTACCCCCGCCGCAGGAGTCCCGTTGGTTACCAACGGAGTAGTTGTTCCATCGGGGTTCATGATAACGATATTGATGTTAGAAAGGGGGATATTGCGTACCCCGAAGGTAAAGGTGGGTTTCAGCGTCTCTACCGGAGGCGGTGGATTGCCAGAAGGATCGGTCGAAAGCCCCGTAGCGTTGTCAATGCCTATAGGACTATCCACCTCAACATGCCCTATCACCCGCAAGAGAGCCTGATAGGCGTCCACCTCACCATAACCGTACTTGGGGTCAGGAACCTGTTGTTGTCCGGTAATAACATGGTTTGCGGACTGCTCGATCGCCTGAATAGCAGCTGTTGGTGTTACCGCGGGAATGGAGCGTAGTAGCGCAATAACACCGCTAACCACCGGAGCCGCCATAGAGGTTCCCTGTTCAAAACCATAAGAGCCATTTACAGCCACCAAGAATCCATTTGGATCGGTAGCCGATGTTTGCTCGCCACCAGGAGCAGAGATATCCACTTTTCCAAAACTAGAGTAAAAGGCAAGCTGCGAGTTTCTATTTAGAGCGGAAACCGTGAGAAGATTGGGAAAAGTAAATCCTGCGGGTGTTGTTTGATGATTGTCGGAACTATCGTTACCGGCAGCCACCACAACAATGATCCCCGCATCGCTCAGAGCCTTGGTCGCCTGATAATAAGGATCGCTCGTATCTGTAGGGTCTCCGGGTGCCCCTAAACTTTCATTAACCACCACAATATTGTCTTGTTGTGCTACATTCAACACGTACTGGGAGGCATTTACCAGTGCAGCTTCGGTGAATCCATTTGCATCTCCAGCTTTAATTCCCAAGCATTTTGTCGTGCCCCAACCACAGATAGAGGCCATTCCAATGGCGTTATTCGTTATCGCAACCATAATGCTACTTGTACTTACCCCATGCTGGTTCGCAGCGTCAGTACCGCTAGGCGTGTTGTTGGTTGAACCATCCACCGAGTTATAACCAGGCAAAATGTACTGCCCCGCGAGATCGGGATGGGTATTATCGAATCCTGTATCAATATCGGCGACGTTCGCCGTGCCCTTTTCAATAGCCCAAGCGGCCGGCATGTTAATTTGAGGCAACGGCCATTGATCTCCGTTTGTATAGTACGGATCGTTAGGGGTAGCTGTTGGAGGCGATGCCATTAGATGAAAGATTTTGTTAGGGCCCACCCAACGAACGCGCGGGTCTCCTTTCAAGGTGGCAACAGCATTTAACGTCCCAGCGTCTGTAGCACTGGAGGCAGGCAAAATGAGCTCATAGCAATCCTTCAATAGCAGAGGAATGACCTGTTGCGCGTTTACTTTGGCGGCCAATGCGTTCACGTCGTTTTGCGACGTGCCGGGCTGGCAATAGAGAACAACTTGTCCATCCACAAAGGCAGCTTGCGCCCCGGGCAAACCATCTGCCCTGCTCCTTACAGCGTTACTCGTTAGGAGCAGCAAAGCTAAAACAGGAATAAGAAGTCCGAATTTTTTCACCATAGCCCAAACTCCTTGTTCAGACGGTTGTCGTTGACACTGCCCCGCCACCCACGATAGGAGGGGTAGCGCAGAGTTGGCGTGGAGCGCCGATAAAGCCTATAAAGGCAGCACACTGTTTGGCTTTTACCTATATCTATATCCTGACATAGATTGTCCGCTGGAGAGATAGAGGATTTGCCTGCAGAGCCTCTATCTCTCCTGACGGCATTTTAGTGCCGTTCACGCCCTCGCCCGTTTAGCACCTGTTGAGGTGTCGTCGGATGGCTTACACCCGGGATAATACCCACCGATCGAGGCATCACCGGATGTAACACGGCCGCCCGGCTGCCATTTGCGTTCAGCACAGCAGCAGCCAAGCTCGCCTTTTTGCCTGGAGGCGGTGGCGGCAGCGGGGTGGGAGTGAACTGAACGGGATCGCTGTAGACAAAGCGGAAATTACGGTTGGGATCATTAGCAGCCTGACTGATCCAGTTCACAGGGCCTGGGATATCCTCATCGTGCCGTGCGCCGATCCGGTAGTAGAGCGTAGGCGTGGTTGGAGTGCTTCCCGAACCTCCGGAACCGCTCACAAAGGCCGCAAACGTTGGGTCAGCCAGCAGTTGGGGCGCTTTGGTAAGGTCCACTGGCGCGGGCAACGTTTGTGCAACGCCATCCTGGGTAGGTGCCGTTGAGAAGACCTGTACCTGGTAGATGATTTTTGGGTTCTTAAAGGTGCGATCGGTAGACACTTCCACTACGAAGAGGTCGGCACCTACCCGGCTCGTCCACGTGGGGTTAAACGAGCGAATATCTACAGAGGCACCCGCAGCTGGCGCTGTGGGATTGACAGGGGTGATGGGCGTCGCAAAGTTGGACGGCACGGGGTCCGTCTCGATGCAGAGCACATTGGAACCAGTCCCTGTGCCGGTACCAGTTCCATTACCAATACCGGTACCTGTTCCAATACCAGTACCTGTTCCAATACCAGTACCTGTACCAATTCCGCCGGTACCCGTACCGATTCCACCGGTGCCAGTACCAATTCCTCCAACTCCCCCCGTATTGCCACCACTGCTAACAATAGGTTGTTGGCGAGCCAGAATAGCAGTCACCTCATATTGGTAGGACTTACCCGGTGTAAAGCCTGTATCTAGAAAGCCGCTGATGCTTGTGAAGCCACATCCTCCGCTTGTAGATGTACCTGTGCCAGTGCCTGTACCAGTAGTTCCACTTGTTAAACTACCTGTTGCGGCAGAGCCGTTAAAGCCTGTCATGAACCCCCCAATAGTTGCATAGCTATCGAAAGGTGTGGGCTGATCAAGGTAGACATGCGAAGAGGGAGGCACGACCGCCACAGGAACACCTGAAGCAGCAACAACTCCGGTACCTGTGCCACCAGTACCTGTTCCACCACCGGTCCCTGTGCCACCACCAGTACCTGTACCGTTACCATTCCCGTTGTTTGTGGATATCCCTGGAGAGCCTGGTGGGAAATCTGGCAGGCGGTAAACATGATATTGCAGGACCCCGGCTTGACCAAAGATATTATCGCCCCAGGTAACGCGAACCTCTGGCGCTCCATTTAGCGAGGTGGCTTCAGCCACTACATTGGTCGTGGTCGCCTGTCCTCCTTTCGAAGCCGATACAAGCAGAACCCCTAGACCCAAGGCGGCCAACGTGCTGCCAATGGCGCTGAGATTAATACGGGTATTCACCCGATTAATGCTTTTGCCACCTGTTAGGGTATACACATATTGCGGACGATAGAGTACTAATCCGATATCTTCGGGACTGATGCCACCGGTATTTTCACGAATTTCGCACTCTGAATTATCCGCATAGGCGCGCATAATACGGATAACTCCTACCTTTACAAGGCGCCCACCGGCCAGCTCCCGCAACACGGCGATATCATCGCCATCGTGGAAGCCATCGCGCGTTCCCTTATTGATCACCACAAGCCCACGACTGATCTGCAGCACGGTAGCTGTAAGCAGTTGTCTTGCGACCATCTGTGTGACCGCTGAGAGGGCTGCATCGTCCACCGCCTTTAGAACGGCCTCCTGAGAGCCGGCGTTTTCGCCGGGCTCATTTGCTATTGCCACCTCTACTTGAGCCCCATTAATCGGTGCTTGCGCAACAAGGTTGGTTAGCGTGGCCTCAAGCACCAGTTTTCCCGAGGCTCCCGCTCCACTTGTTACGAGAACACGCCCGGACAAGACAGCGGATGCGCCCACGGCTTCCCCAAGTCGCGTGTAGTCAAAAAGACTGTAACCGTACGGGCCGTAGGGGTCGCTCGGCGTGGGAAGCGGTGGCGTTAAAGATTTCGCCTGTGCCATTAGCTCGTCTGGATCTATCGGAGCGAACTTAGAGGCTCCTACGCTGACCAGTTCGTTATACATGTCTTTCTTGGCAGCGATGGCGAGCTGACTACCGGCGGAATGGGCACGCTCGTCCACAAAGTCGCCTACCATTACACGCAGTTGCTGCGTTTGCGCGTGCGCTTTCACGGCTCCCAGCAAGCCGGCTCCTAGAAAAGCCGTTGCGAACAGCCATGTGCCGATGCGAGATAGAATATTTCTGCCAAAAGCGTTCACCCTTTTATCTCCTTCTTCGAGTTGCCCGCTTTGTAGCGGTCGATCGAGACCCCTATACATAAAGTATCTCCTAAACCTTTACCGTGTGATCACCAAGGGCACCACCCGTGGAACCTGATGTCCATTGGCATCCGTGGCAATGACCTGGGCTTGATAGACCCCCGTCGGCACGCGAATACCACTATCCGACTTCAGATCCCAAACAACCTGATTTGTCCCTGCCGCTCGTGTTGTGTTCGCCTCTAAGGTGCGCACCACACGGCCGTTATTTAAGATTCGTACAACCATCTTAGCGGCAGTGGTCAGGGTATAGCTGATCGTCGCCGAGTCGGACTGTCCTGTAGCCCTATTGGTATTCATCAGAGCCGTCACGTTCAGTATCTGCAAGGGACTGCGTGTTGCACGGAGGACATCTATCTCGAAATGATGCGTTGTCGTCCCCTGTCCGATGGTAACAGTGTAACTTGAGCGATCGTGTAGTTCAAAGCTGGTGCCATTATCGAGATCGGTGAAGATAAAGTCGTGCTTACCCGCCATAGCGAGGTTTGGCCACGTGAGCGTAACGGGTTGCCCACCGGTATTTGCCTGAAGCACGAACTTCCATGTCGTTGCAGCTGCAGAGCGCACGTCCACACTGTACAGCCCTGCTTGTCGGCCCCAATCGCTATGATCGATGCCAAGCACTACGGCATTTCTGCCGAGAGCTGGTGGCGTTAACATCTTGTAACGATCGTACTGATCGGTTGCCCCATTACAAACCCCTATTGTCGCTTTTGAATTCGATTGATCGGTGGCTGCCACAATGTCGAGTTTCCAGTTCCCATTTCCACCGGAAGTGAACTCCAAAGCGCGTCCTGCTGCCGAGAAGGCTCCACGCCCTTGCTGAGCACTTGGTGTCACAACGAGCGTGCAGGGCTGAAAAGCGTAGAGCCAGTAGCCGCGGAATGGGTCTAGCGTATAGACGACCGCGTAGTTCCCATTCTGATAAGTCCACAGGGCAGCCCCCAGCACTGGGTTCGGGCCGGCCTGAGCGGCCGTTACGTTAATAAGGGTACCGTTTTGGAGCTGTACCTGAAGGCCGTTGAAGTTGACCGAGGAGGTGAAAGGATCCCCGATCATATTCCAGCCCTGCTGCAGCGGAATGTTGAAGGGCAGAAAGTTACCGTTGGCATCCTTTGGAGCCGTAATTCCGTTTGGATTCGTAATGGCCATCACGGTAGCCGTGTCGGTATCACGCAGGAAGTAGCCGAGGCCAAGCCGGAAAGCATTTGCCGGCGGCGTCGGATAGTTTACATAAGATTGGGTGGAAGCGTTCCAGTAAGTGAATTGGAAGGCCCCGCTGCTGACGTCGGAAGAGGGCACTCCCAGTAACGTTGCCACATCCAACGGCGGGCTAGCCGGGTTCCCATCCGTGGTGAAGTAGTAAGGAGAGGAAACTAGAGCGAGATTTGACCCAAAAGCCGCCAACGGATCGAGCGTGAAGTTGACGTTTTGGGTCTCTTGGTTCGAGGTAACCGTCACGGTTTGAGCGGACGTCTTCGTCGTATAGCCAGCTTTACTTGCCGACACGGTTACCGTGGCGCCCGCTGGAACATTTGTAATCTTATAGTTGTAAGTGTAGGTTTGTCCGTTAATCGTGGTGGTTTGAACCGCACCGGAAGTTCCCGTTGCAACAACTGTGCCTGCGCTGTTTGTTACCGTAATGGTGGCACCACCCACTGGAATACCTAGGGAGGTAGCGACCAATCCAGAGATGCTTCCTGGTGGTACCGGCGACATGAGCAGCAAAACCCCAGAGGTCGTCTGCTGCGTAGTTACCGTTACGGTAACGCTTTTAACGAGATTATAGCCTGGAGCGGTTGCGGTAACCGAATACTGCCCAGGTGACACATTGGGAATAGTAAAGGTTCCGTCGCTCTGCGAGCCACCGGTAGGCGGTGCAGAAACAAACTGTGTCTGTGAATTGGAGGTTGATGTTGCCGTAATGGTCGCACCAGGCAAAGGCTGACCGGTGTCGTTTCCGTTGGCGTCCGCGATGTCTACCTTGCCAGTGATGGTGCCGGGAGCCTGGATCAACTGAAAATCTTTGCCGCTAACGGTTTGGCTCGGAGCCACCACAACCGGCTGACCGGGAGGTGCGCCGTAGTTGGCCGGATTGCTCGATACATAGCCTTGAGCCGGCAAAATCGGAAATACCTCGTAGGAGCTCGCTGGCACATTTTTAATGAAGTAGGTGCCGTCAGGAGCCGACACGCCGGTAAAGAAGGTGTTTGCCGGTGCGGCACCGGAGATATCGAGTGCCTCAACTGTAATATTCGGAACAGGTAGTCCCGTGACGGCATCGGTGATTTTACCCGAGATCACGCCGGGCTGGGCTTGGCTCATGAAGAAGTCGTTACGAACACCATAACCTCCATGAAACTCAATACCCGTTGCATGCTGTGTGACATAGCCTGGTGCAATGGCATCTAGCGCGTAGATGCCATTCGGATAAAGCCCCCGAAGAATATAGGAGCCATCTGCTTGAGTCAGAGCCGTCGAAACTTCGTTACCTTGTGCATCAAAAGCCCGAACCAGCACATTAGCCAGTGGTACAGCGGCTCCCCCGTTGTATGCACGCACGGAACCGTAGATATAGCCTGTGCGCAAAAAGTCGAGCACATTGTGAATAAGCTCCATGCGTAGATTAATGCACAGGTAAGGAGTTGGCGTACCCTGCAGCGCAATCGTCTTCGGAACGATGCCTTCCCATCCAAAGGGTGAATAGACCACACGTCCCCCTGTGGTGGGGTTGGCATACCACATAATCGCTGGACCTGCGCCGTTGCTATAAACTCCATCAACGCCTGACTGTACGGTGCTGGGCGGATTAAACGTCACGACGTCGTTAAAGCCAATCAGTACAGGCACTGTCGTGTCGTCCCAAGTATCATGGGCAGCCGCGGTATAGGCTTGGTTGAGTATGGGCCCGATATAAATAGGGCTGTTATTTCCTGGAGGATTGTTTGGCGTATCCATTGGCGGATAGGGTGGATAGCGGTGTATTCCGCCATACCAAGTCTCCCAGGCGATTGGAGCAGAGCCGCGTGCCCCTTGAAGATTGATCTGATCGGTATTTGCTGCATCTGCAACGTAGTTGCAGTAGAGCACATTGGATAGGAACGAGTTTTGCTGCGTACCACCTAGTGTAAGCCCCCAGGCGATATCTTGCCCATTGATAAACAGTCTTCCACCGGCTTGCACAAAGTTGGCCAGCATCGTCTGAGTCTGTTGATCGAGGATGGTACCTGGCCCTACGAACAGATCCCCAGAATAGGGCGAATGCCAGAGCACACACTTTTCTGCCACAAGAACTTTTGTCGGTAAATTCTTATTGGACGGATCTGGCGGAATGTTCTCATAGTAAGGCAGATAGGCGTTGAGCACGGATTGGGGTATAGGCCCGCGACACTGAATACGCCAAATATCATAGCTTTGTGTTGGGGGTACCCCAGAGCCATCGTCATCGAGTGGGTCGTAATATGCGCCATCTCCTACATTAGCTCCATAGGATTGAGGACCAAGAGTGTTCATAAAATCTAAGAGTGGAGACGGTTGGCCTGTTCCTGCCTGGTAGGTATCTGGGAAAAGCGCTGGAGTAAACTCAGTCATATAACTTTCCGTAGGAATACCGTTGAAGCCTGCTGTGTTGCTCGCTTGGAAGTTGCCTGATCCAAACCGGTTGGAGAAGAACTTTTGCCCGCTATCGTAGTCATCTACATAGAGCACATTGTGAAGAGCTTGGAAAGGCTGAGTGGTAAAGCCCCATACATTGTCATAGATGCGCCAATCAGACCGCTTTTGCGGGTTAAAGGGATCTACTGCGTTGTTGTAGATGATAACGTCAATCACCCAGTCACTTGGGAAGTTAACAGGGGTTGTCCAGTCCGCCGTGTAAACGCCATCTCCAGCCACCTCACCAGGAGGTTCATGCCCCCCTTGAGTTGTCGGCCCATCATCATAGAGTTGCAGCCAGAATCGATCGGGTGGATGCGCGGCACCGCTAAAGGCATCAAGGTCGTCAACTCCTGGAGTGTAGAGATTAGGGGTGTTGAAAGGACGGAATTGAGGTACCCCACCCGTCATGGGGCCATTTGCGTTAACCGCCTGGTAGTCCTCTTCAATCGGGAAACCGCCACTACCCGCATTAAAAATGGACTGTACACTTGTCCCAGATCCCCCTACAGCTCCACCACCGATATTAAAGATACGATGCTCCACATTGTCCGGACTTTGTTGCATGGCGTTAGGGCATTTGATCTGTACATAAACAGAGTTCACCCCACTCTCGTAATCAACAGCCCGCACACAAATACGCACCGTATCCCCAGGATTAAACTGCCTTTGTGAGATACCTGTATGCGTTCCGACCTCTTTTTCGAGGTGCACTATCTCGTTGGTCGAAGCATCGTACTTCAGAAGCGCCGGGGCATCTATATCTATGATCGTGGAACCCCAAATCTCTAAGGTTCCACCTCGATCGCTTTGGAACACGATACGATATGAGTTTTTATACTGTGGCCATGTTGGGAAATCCTCATTGGAAACATGGGATTTATCAAAATTATAACTTGGCTCACTGGGGTCCATTGCGGTATCCGGCTGGCTCGTTTGTAGCTTATGAGCAGGATTGCCGCTGCTCTCTCCAGCTATCGTAAAAACGCCCGTCGAAGGCGACTGTTCCGGCGTCTGCACCCAGTAGATATCGGTAGAATGGTTTGGATTGATCGCATTCGCAATACCGTCGTTATTCGTATCTTCGCGATCGCTAGCAAAAGCGATCATGAGCTCCGATTGAGTCAACCCATTATTCGAAGGATTTGGCTGGATTGGGATTATACCAAGGGGATCAATATTAAGAGAACTCCAGGCTGGGTTATAGTTATTGCTTTGTTGCCCTCCTACTGCAAAATTGGTAATGCGGGTAGCCTGAAGAGCGTTGAGGTTCGTCGTGATAACCCAAATATCGTAGTTGCTTACCGTACCGGCGGCAACTACTGGAGCGGCGCCTGATGCAAAGCCGGAAGCATTTGTGGAAAAAGCAATAAAGTGCCCATCTGGCGACCATGCGGGGCTCGTATCGTTTGAGGCGCCCGTGGTTAACTGCGTTATCACCCCATTTGCCAAAGTGTAAAGGAAGATATGGTAGACATTTTGACCTTGCAGCTGTCCCGCGAAGGCGATCGCATCGCCCCCCGGTGACCAAGTAGGATGGCGAACATCTGCAAAAGTAAAACCGGCGGTTGTGTTCGTAACCGGGGTTGCGGCCCCACCCTGGTTCAGATTATAAAGATAAAGGTTGAAACCCGTGGTTACCGGATGTGCGGTGCCCGCCCCCGATACAAAAGTACCTCCACCAACAAAAGCGAGCTGACTTCCATCCCTGGAAACAGCAGGCTCAATTTGGTTGATATTTGCTGGTATCACCTGGGTTACCCCGGTGCCATCAGGAAACATACGAAAGATGTTGTAGGTATTGGTGGCATTTGGGGTCGAGTCGGTACTACTATTTCGGTTGCTATCGAAGTAGATATACTTTTCATCTGAGGTCCAGAAAGGGTGTTCGTTTGAGGAGGTAGCTGGCACATTAGAGAAAGGAAGATTGGGATTGGCTTTCGTAAGCAGGATGGTCTGTCTTACCACATTTTGATCACCAGGCGCTCGGCCCTCGCCTGTCCAGCGTGTTTTCAGAACCCAATCGGGAAGTTTCGACATGTTCGGCGGATAGAACACATGAGGAGGTCGTGGCCCCACAGAGCGAAGCGACTGTAGGATATCTTGTGGTCTCGTACTTTTTGGGCTACGCGCCCGGCTTTGGGCTTGTGCATTCAACGGATACAAGGCCACTATCAGGACGAACAGAAGCAGATGAAGGCCATAAAAACGGCTACGAGCGCGCTTCAATGCTAGTCTACCTCCTAATTCTGGACACATGTTACACACTTCCTTTTAAGCTGCTGGTAACAGCTTTTCTATTGGGGGTGGTGTACACACTATTCGGTTCGCATGAACAGACCGCACATCGGCCCTTAAAAAGGGGGGAAAACGAGTCGGGAGGGAGTGCCCGACACGGCATAAGAGCTGTGTCATCTGCATTATATCACAGCGCCGTGCAAATTGCAAGTACTTTTTTTGTGTGAAAGGCATTCTTTATGTAGAGCCGTTATTCGATAAATTGCGGTCGGTGTGTTTGGAAGGATCTTCCTTGGCCTTGCGCCTCTTGGCGGAGGATGTCCCACAGACGAAGAACAGCGTGATGAAACTCTTTAATGTCCCCCTCATTTTTCAGAACGTAGTCGGCATGCGCTGCCTTTTGTTCCACAGGCCATTGTGCCGCGAGGCGGAGTTTGGCCTCCTCTTTAGATAACATCTCTCGTGCCCGTATTCGTTCCAGGAGCAGAGACTCTGGGGCAAACACGGCCACCGTTCGATGAAACCACTCTTCCATGTGAACCTCAAACAGCAGCGGAACTTCCACGACCACGATCTTATCCGCCGCAAAATCATAGCGACAGGCTTCCATCTGTGCCCAGAGGAGTCTCAATATCGCTGGATGAAGCAGATGCTCCAATCTCTGGCGGGCCTGCCCATCGGTGAAGATGAGCTTGGCTAGGTAGACCCTATTGAGTGCTCCGGAAGGCAAAAGCGCTTGCGGTCCGAAGATGCGCGCGATCTCTAAAACAAGCGGGCTGTTCACCCCAGTTACAGCACGCGAAGCCTCGTCGGCGCTGAAGCGGATCGCGCCCAGATTTTCTAGAATGCGAGCCGCAAGGCTTTTGCCCGACGCTATCCCTCCTGTCAGCCCTACAGCAAACACATTATCGCAGGCGCCTTTAAGACGCTCCCTTCAGCTCTCCTCCTCTTCTGAGGAGACATCGTCAATCTCCTCATCCAGGAGGATCTCCTCTTCCCCACTCTCTTCTTTACGAGCACGTCGTCTCGCGGCTTTAAAGGCATCCCGCAGCGTGTTGAGAGGCTGCTCCTCAAGCTCACCCGCATAAGGCCCGTAATCCTCATCCTCCTCTGAACGCCGGCCGCGTTTTTTACTTCGTTTTCGCTTGCCGGCCGCGGGCTCGGCCGGCGGGGGTGGCGGTGGCTCCTCAATCACCGGTTCTACAGGCACCGCGGCCCGTTGCGACAGTGTCATTTTACGCTCATCGAGGCGCAGCTTCAACAGCTTCACGGTAATCTCTTCGCCGACGGCGGGGGGTGTAATACGCCCCGAACTGTTGCGTACCATCTCAGAATTCGGCAAATACCCCTCGATTCCCTCCTCAAGTTGCACAAAGGCGCCAGAATCGATCACGCGAGTGACCGTGCCTGTCAGCACATCGCCTTCTCGATAAATAGTCGCCACCTTTTCCCAGGGGTCAGGTTGCGTCCGTCGTAGACTTAGCGAGACCCGTTCTTGATCGAAATCCACCTTGATGATAAAGACGTCAATCTCTTGTCCTTCGCGCAGAACGTCTCTAGGATGATTAAGGCGGCTCCAAGACATCTCGGAGATATGCAGCAACCCATCAATACCCCCTAAGTCAACGAAGGCGCCATAATTGGTAAGGCGACGCACCACACCACGCCGAATCTGCCCTGGCTGGATGCTGGCCTTCGCCTCTTCAAGCCTGCGACGCCGCTCTTCCTCCACTACGAGGCGGTTCGACAGAATAACCTTTTTATGCGCACGATCTACCTCTAAAACCTTTAGGGGAATGGTTTTTCCTACATAGCGCTCCAAGTTCACTCGTGGCCCTTCAAGCCCCACATGCGAGGCCGGAACAAAACCGACCACGCCCTGCAAGCCAACGGTTACCTGAAGTCCTCCCTTTACATGAGCGACCACTTTGCCCTCAACGTTTGTGCCCGTTGCCTGCGCCTGTTTCAGTTCGACCCAGGTTCTTTCCAGATCGGCCCGTCGTTTCGACAGGATGGGGTTTCCAAAATCGTTTTCCGGCTCCAGCACATAGACCCATATCCGCTCACCCACGGAAACAACGGTTTCAGGCGGCACATGGCTCTGGCGCGATAGCTCATTCAGCGGAATAATTCCCTCCGACTTGGCTCCCACATCAACGAGCACTTCCTCGCGGTCTATCCGCATGACCACCCCTTGAATAATATCCCCCTTGCGTAGCTCCCGAAACGAGCTCGCATAGTCGGTTCCAATATCCTCGGTAGGAGAACTTACCTCCGTCGCAGGAGAAGCAGGTGGTTCAGGAGGCTGCGAAGTGGTCTCTTTTCCCTCCTCAGCCCGCGTGGTTTCTGAAGAGACAACAGCCGACGTCAACGCCTCTTGGGCAGAGGATTCGCTTAGGGAACCTTCCTGCGTAGGGGGCTGCTCTTCAGATTCACTTTGGGCATGAACCTCTAACGTTCGCTCCTGAACCGTCTCATCCGACATATTCTCGCTTTACTCCTCTCGGCACAGCACCAAAGCTTTAGGTAAAGGCTGGCACTGTACCCAATACGGTAGGTTTATTCGTCTTTTTATGGCGCGATTCCTTCTTTTTCTAACCCGAACTCTCTCGTATCGCGCACAAAATACCTTCCTTCTTAACGGCTCTACGCTAGCACCAAACCGCTGTGCAAGAAAAGCAGGCAAGCTTTTTTCTAAACAAAAGATTACATTCTTCGTCGGCGAACCGGGCGCCGGCGGCGTGCCCCTGCTTTGTTCTCTGTAGAGCCGGTCGTGCCCGATTCGGTGCCACTGGTTGAGGCCGGTGTTGTTGCCACCTCTGGCTCGGCTTTGGGGGTAACGATGGGCCTATCCCCTGGCACGCTGAGCACCGACTTTGTGGAGACGCTGGTAGAGGGCGTAGCGAGAATAGGGGCCACCGCTTTATCTTGACCTCGGAAGCGCTTCCAAAGCACCAACAGAACGCTGGCATTGAAGATCGAAGAGTAGGTTCCGCTGATGATCCCTATCAGTAGCGCTGCGGCAAACTGATGTATCTCACTGCTTCCAAAAATGAAAAGGGCAAGCAAGACCAGAATAACGGTGAATGAGGTTTTTATAGACCGTGAGAAGGTTTGATTGATTGAGCGATCCACCAAAGAGGAGAACGTCTCACCACGCGCTCGATGCAGCAGATTTTCCCGAATGCGATCAAAGATGATGATCGTGTCATGCACGGAGAACCCAATGACCGTAAGCATGGCCGTTACGAAGAGACTATCTATCTGCCAATTATAGAGCAGGCCTAAAATCGCGAAGCTGCCCCAGAGCACGGCCACATCATGGATTAGGGCCAACACCGCACAAATCCCGTACTGGAGGCCTTCGAGGAACCCTCCGATGGCGAAGCGGAAGGCAAGGTAGAACACAATCAGCAGTTCAGCGATAATCACCGCTTTCACGGCATCCTCGGTAAGCTGACGGCTGACCGTGCCGCTAACGTCAGCGTAGGGGACCGTGGCGGGACTCGTCCCGGGAACAAGATCGGCTCCGTTATGGGTTAGTGCGTCTATCAACTGAATGCGCTGATCGTTGGTAAGCCTCCGTGTGGTAACAATCGCCAGGTGCTTGTCTATCGGGGCGTTTGGCTCCTCAGAAATCACAACACGGCTGTCTTTATAACCGTTTTGTATCAAAATACGCTCGATTTCGGCAGCGGTATGCGGCGTTTTGTAGGAGAGCGTTATCTCGGTACCCCCCTTAAAATCTATGGAAGGTTTGATGCCCCCCATCCCCCAAGCGATCATGCCCGGCACAATCACCAACGCAGAGATGCCCAACCAGAGCCAGGGCAATCGCATAACATGGAGGTTCCAAGCACGGTCGCTGAGCCCGTACATCTTTTCGTTACGGGCGAAATCGAAGTTAACGAGGGCAAAGAGGAAAGTGCGTGTAACGGTGATGGCCGTAAACATACTTACGGCCACGCCAAACCCGAGCGTCAACGCAAAACCGCGAATGGGCCCTGTGCCGAAGTAGTAGAGGACACAACAGGTTATGACCGTACAAACGTTCGAGTCGAAGATGGCGGAGAAGGCACGATTGAAACCGGCGTCAATAGCAGCTCGTAGCGGTTGTCCCGCTCGTAACTCCTCTTTGAAGCGCTCGAAAATAAGGATATTGGCATCCACCGCCATCCCGATAGATAAGATGAACCCCGCAATGCCCGGCAGAGTAAAGGTAACAGGGATCAGCTTAAAAATGGCGATGGAGAAGAACGCATAGAGAATGAGGGCTACATCCGCCAGTAATCCTGGCAAACGATACCAAATGAGCATGAACAATAAAACCAAAACAAGCCCCCAAACACCCGCGATCGTTGTCGTGTGGACGGCTTCCTGGCCCAAGGTCGCCTCAAGGCTCCGCACCTCCTGCAGTTGCAGAGGCACAGGCAACGCTCCAGCGTTCAACTCATCAGCAAGCGCCTTTGCCTCTTTGAGTGTCGCAATGCCTTCAATTTGCCCCTGGCCGGAGATCACGCTCTCGATGTAAGGTGCTGTGAGCAAGCGGTTATCCAAGAAAATTCCCAAATAACGCCCGATGTTGGCCCTAGTTGCCTGTTCAAAAGCCGCCGAGCCTTTATCATTAAACTGGAATGTGAGAATGGGCTTGTTGGTGATGGGGTCTAAGCGAGCCTCACAGTTAGGTAGCAGATCGGCCCCTGTGGCCACTAAAAGGTTAGGGTTGTCGAAGACCTGCTCTTGCAACTCTTGCGGTGTCACCGGCTTCCCCGTTTGGTTGTCAATTAGCACATCCACTTCGGCGCCGGTTTTTGGATCTTTTTGTATCTCCTGATGCCATATAGCGGGCCGCGAGTTATCGTGGCTACCGAGTTGCGGCAGCAGGTAGAACCGGAGGTCGGCAGTTGCTTTTAATTCGTTAATGGCCGCCTGCCGGTCGCGCACGCCGGGCAGTTCCACAATGATCTGGTTCGTTTCGGGACGGGTGATGATCAGGGGTTCGGTGACGCCAGAGAAGTTAACGCGATTTTCAATGATATGACGAACGAGCGAAAGCTGCTCAGGCCCCCAAGGATGCCCTGGATGCTCCTTGTTATAAAGGTCTACATCGGGATGGAGGACAACGCGCAACCCTCCACGGATGTCGAGTCCATAGCGCGGCCTAGTATCGAGGTGAAAAGGCCCTATGTGCCAATCTCGCTTTGTAACCGAGACAAAAATCGAAAAGATGGCAAGCACTAAAATGAGGAGAAGCATTCTCCGATTTTGCGATGTGGTCAAGACAACCCCTCCGTCCCGAAATTTACAACGATAGCGGTTTTGAGGCACACCAAAGGGCGGATCGTATCGTGCTCTACGATCCGCTGCCTGTTTTCCTCAAATTGCAGGAGATATATTATCCCGTACCTACCCCCTATGTCAAGCCGCGCTCTGCTCGCTAGGAAGCGAGTAGTTCCGACAAAAAGCTCGTGCCATGCTCGCCTGAAGGCAACTGGAAGGCCTCGCGAATAGTTGCCGCGATATCGGCATAGGTTTGGCGTACTCCTAGCGCCACCCCCTTCCGCAAATCGGGGCCGTAAGCTAAAAGGAAGGGATACTCGCGTGAATGATCGGTGGATGGCGTCGTGGGATCGTTGCCGTGATCTGCTGTGATCAGCAGTAAGTCGCCAGGTTTCAAAGCCTCTAGGATGGCAGGAAGCGCCGCATCCCAAGCCTCAAGGGCCTTCGCCATTCCTCGGGGATCGTTGCGATGACCGTAGAGCATATCAAAATCCTCTAAATTGGCAAAGATCAGCGAGGATCGGTTCTCTTTGGCAGCCTGCAACAAGGCGGCCGTATGGTCGGCGTTGTTGGTAGTATGATCCCAAGTGTCAATGCCGCGTCCGTTGAAAATCTCGTAGATTTTGCCGATGGCGTGTACCTTGTGTCCTGCTGCCTGCAACGCATCCAAAACGGTTGGCGGCGGCGTTAGGGGAAAATCTTTACGGCGTTCCGTGCGATAAAAATGCCCCGGCTCCCCCGCAAAGGGCCGGCATATCACCCGTCCCACCGCATTTTCCCCTTTTAGGAGATCGCGAGCGGTCTGACAGATAGCATATTGGCGCTCAATGGGATAGATCGCCTCGTGCATCGCCACTTGAAAGACGCTATCTGCAGAGGTGTAGACGATGGGATAGCCTGTGCGCAGGTGCTCTTCGCCAAGTTGTTGAATAATGACGGTGCCCGACGCCGGAACATTGCCGAGCGTCTTTGTGCCAATGGCCTTCTCGAAAGCCTGAATGACCTCTTTTGGAAAGCCATGCGGATAGGTGGGGAAAGGACGCGTTTGTATCAATCCAGCCATCTCCCAGTGCCCCGTCATCGTGTCCTTCCCTGCAGAGGCCTCGCGCATCTTGCCCCAACCTCCAAGTGCATTCGGGTCTGGAGGAACTCCCTTTATAGAGGTCACATTGCCGAGGCCAAGCTGCCCCATCGTGGGCAGTTTTAGGCCTCCCACAGCTTCGGCTGTATGAGCTAACGTGTTGCTGCCCTCATCTCCGTAGGCGGCAGCGTCTGGCAGCTCGCCAGCCCCTACACCATCTAAGACAGCGATAAGGATGCGATTTCGTTTTTGCCCCACGGCTCAGCGTCTCCTCTGTACTCTTGCTGTCAACAACCGCTCCTAATCAAATACGATCATCGGCTTGATAATGGCGCGATCAGGTGCCGTCCACAGCAGGAAGCGATCCGGTACCTCCTCAAACTTAGCACGTTCGCCCACCCAAGGTTCTATGGCGATCTTTCCAGCCTCAAAAAGGCGAATGACGCGTATAAACTCCTCAGGGCGTGCGTTACGTGTGGCCAAAAGGGTCGTTTCACGCCGATGAAAATCCGGGTCATTAAAAGTGATATCTCCTTGAAATAGTCCAACAAAAACCAGCTTCCCACTATGGGCCACATAGCGGAAGGCCTGCATCATGGAGCTCGGATTGCCCGTCGCATCAAAAACCACGGTAGCCAGCTCACCTTTACTAATTTCAAGCAAATTCTCTAAGGGGCTCTGTGTCGCATCTATCGTGTGGGCTATGTGCAGCTTCTCACGGCAAAAGGCAAGCCGTTTTGGGTTGGTATCCATCACAATAGGTGTACAGCCGGCAAGCTGCACAAACTCCAATACGCTTAACCCTATGGGCCCGGCCCCTATCACAAGCGCTAGCTCGCCCGGCTTGGGGTCGGCACGATAGACCGCATGGGCGCCGATGCAGAGTGTCTCTACTAAAGCAAGCTGTTCCCAGGAAAGGCCGTTGGCGCGATGAAGCTTCGCAAGAGGCACGGCGATGAACTCTCGCATGCCCCCATCTATGCCCACCCCCATTACTTTTAGGTTCAAGCAGCAGTTGGGTGCCCCGCGCCGACAAGCTATGCATTGCCCACAATGAAGATAAGGCTCAACTGCACAGCGATCGCCTGGCCTTAGTCCCTGCTCGTTAGAGCCGACCTCAACGATCTCAACGCCTAGCTCATGTCCTAAGATGCGGGGGTAAGAAAAGAACGGCTGACGTCCGTGAAAGGCGTGGAGATCGGTGCCGCAAACGCCCACGCGATGCACACGCACTAAGGCCTCCTTTTGCGGGTCGAAAGAAGGTTGCGGCGTATCCGCCAAAACCAGGCGACCTGGCTGCTCTAAGATGATGGTTTTCATGAGAATGCTCCTTCTGGATGAAACGCGATCGCCTGCTCCAGGAGAGGAGGGGTTTTGCCAAAACGGGCCTTATACTCTTCGTACGTAGGAAGCAGGCGCACCTGTACTTTTTGGCGATGGTTTTTAGCGATATCGGTTAGGCGATGGTGCAAGAAGGGGTTTGCGAAGCGCTCGAGAACCTGCTCTGCAAAGGTCTTTGGGTCTTCTACACGCCCTTCGAGAGTCGGCACGATCTCCTCGAATAGCAGTCGTTTCAGCCACGTGAGAACCTCGGAGTCGGCTAGAGCCTCTTGCACCGTTTGGTAGCCACGCGGCATGGCCTGACTCAGCAGAGCTGTATGAGCTCCATTGAGAATGCGCACCTTTCGCAAAAAGTAGGGTTCCACGTTGGGCACCCGCAGAATAGGAGGCAGATCGGGGAATGGTCCTGGTAAAGGCTTGTTTTCCAAAGCCCAAAGTGCGTAAGGCTCGGCGACAGCTAGCAGCAGATCTTCAGGAAATAGGGTGTAATTGGGCGGACGATCGGTTACGATTCGGTCCACTAAGGTATTGATCCAAACACACTCCTCCTGCAGCCAGCGAAGTAACGCCTCCCTCTCCTGCCACGCTTTTGCTTGAGAAAGAACTAGAGAAAGCAACAGATCGGCATTACGCTCGCGCAATTCGCAGGGAATGATGGCCACTCCGCGGAGCCCAGCTTCAAAACGCGCTCGTAAAAGAGTAAGCAGACGCGCGGGAAAAGAGGCAGGTGGGCGGGCATCTCGCGCGTCGTCCGCCGCAAGAGTTAGACCGGCTTCGGTGGTATTAGAGATAACAAAGCGCAAATGAGGGGAGCAGGCCAGCGCCACGATCTCCTCCCATTGACGTTGGATGATCAGCGCACGCTGCACACAGGTAACCTCCTGAATGGTATCTACCCTCTCTCCCCGATCGATTCCTCGAACGGCCACATGGAAGCGCCCCTGCTGTGCATTCAGCTTCTCAGCATAGCCAGAGTCGGTGGATTGTAGTACCACCACCTGCCCGATTTCCTGGCCAGCTTCGTTGGCCTGCTGTACGAACAGATCGGTGAAAGCGCGCAGAAAGCGCCCCCCACCAAACTGCAGTATCGTCTCTTCGCTCATCTATCCTGATTCTCCGGTCTCCCGCTAGGCCAGGTTGTGACGACAGTTTGAAAAAACCCACGGACCTTACCGAGCAGTTGCAGATCGGGCATCACCCCAACACAGCGGAGGTTCTTCTCCAACGTTTTACGATCGGCCATCCCCACCAACGTTACATGGATGGCAGGATTAGCCAATGCAAACTGCAACGCCAGTTCTGACAGGTCTTTGCCCTGTTCATGACAAAAGGCGGCCGCCCGCGCGGCAGCCATCTTGAGCGCCGCCGGAGCGGGATGCCAAGGCGGCGGACCTGCATCCGTTAACAGTCCCATAGCTAGCGGCGAGGCGTTAACGACGCCGAGCTTCTGCTGCTGAAACCAGGGAAGTAAGTTTTCCAAATCGGTGTTGCAAAGCGTGTAGCGACAGTAGGAGAGCACAGCATCTACCCTAGCGCGAGGCAGCACATAGCGAAAGATATGAAGTGGGTAGCCAGTGATACCGATAAAGCGCACCTTGCCCTGCTGACGCAACCGCTCCAAGGACGGCAACGTCTCCTCAATAATCTGGTTTAGGGAGCCAAACTCGATGTCATGACATTGAATAACGTCAACTGTCTCCACACCGAGCCGCTGTAGGCTCTCCTCCACGCTCCTAGTGACCCTATCCGCAGAAAAATCGAACTGATCTCTGTCGTAGCGCCCTACTTTAGTGGCCAAGATATAGGATTCGCGCGGGATGGTTCGTAAGGCGCGCCCAAGAACGCTTTCCGCCCGGGTACGTCCATAGTAGGGCGCCACATCGAAGTAGTTAATGCCAGAGTCGAGAGCTGCGTGAACCGTGCGAACCCCCTCTTCTTCGTCAATCGGGCCGAACTCGCCTCCTAAAGGAGAGGCTCCGTAGCCGAGGATAGAGACTCGTAAACCGGTCGCGCCTAGCTCTCGATAGATCATTGTGCCTCTTCCGTGGGTTCAAACAGGGAGGGGCCGGGGAACCATTGTGCTTTGGCCATATCCACTCGGTGTGGGTCGTCTTGGTGAAAAGGCACCCCTTCGGCCCGGAGCAACGCTATCTGCCGTTGCATTGCCTCTGGCGCCCTCTTTGCAATAGGAAAGTAGCCTCCTGCTCCAACCACCCGCTGCCAAGGAACATCGGGAGGTGCATAGCGCATCGCTACTCCCACCTGGCGCGCCGTAAGCCGCATCCCCTCCACCATATCGGCCACCTGTCCATACGTCACCACCTTCCCCGGCGGCACGCGGCGTACGAAGGCATAGACGGCCTCGTAGAAGTCGCTCCCCTCCGGCGCTTCGAGAACCCGTGCCATCTCTAGAAAACGACCTCCCGATGCTCTCGGGCTGCCTTGTAGCAGTTTTCCAGCATCTGCGTTAGCGCCCAGGCATCGTAGATATTGATGGTTGGCGTGGTGCCCTCTCGAATGGCGTTTACCCACTGCTCCATAGGCGATGGCAGCGCTTTTGGCAAGGACGATGGTGACGGCGTTACACACCCTTGAATCTCTCCAGAAGTCACGCGCTGGCTGATGAGCTGAATACGAGGTCCTGCCGGCCCTTGGTCAATGCCAAGGTATCCTTGGGTTCCGTAGATCTCCAGCGGATTGGGACCATAGCGATGCACCCAAGAGACATCTAGAATACCGATGGCCCCACTCCGAAAGGTAACGGTGGCCACCATGTTATCATCCACCTCGTAGGCGCCGCTGAAGTTCGTCATCTGAGCGACCACCGAGGCCGGCTCACCTAAGAACCAGCGCATGATATCCACTCGATGGCATCCTAAGTCAAAGAAGGCTCCCCCGCCCGCTTTGCTCTCCTCGCCAAACCAGGCAGAACCACCGGAGAACCAGCGATCGAGGGCGGCCATATGCGCCACACGTGCCCGCATGAGAGTGATGTCGCCCAGGTAGTTCTCATCTATCAGCTTTTTAGCGAACAGGATTTCCGGGCGAGTGCGCGATGGAAGCGAGATCATGAACCGGATGCCAGCGTCCTCCACGGCGCGCATTACCTCAGTAGCCTCTTGCACGGTAATGGTGAGCGCCTTCTCGGTAAAGATATGTTTCTTAGCCTGCGCAGCAGCCACCAGAATATCACGATGCATGAACGTTGGCGCGTTCACCACAACCGCTTCCACTTCGGCAAGGTTCAGAACCTGATCCAGCTCCGCATAGAAGGGCACTCCTCGGCGCTCCGCCTCCATACGCCCACGGGCTGGGTCTTCATCCCACACGGCCACCAGCTTGAGGTGGGGGTTCGATTCAATTTGGGAAGCATAGTCGCGCGCATGGACATGCGCAAAGGAAAGCATCGCCACTCCAATCTTGCCGTCTTCTGCCAATGTCTCCTCTCCTCGTTCAAAAAGTTTCAAGGCGTTGTTCAATTCGATGCCTCTATGGCTTTCTCCTGCCAAATGGGTTGATGCAGAGGAAGGTTTGTGAAGCAAAATAGAGCTGCAGGAGTTTTATCTGTAACCGACTTAGCCCTTTTGAAAGCATCCTAACAGCTGACGAAACGGACTCAGAGGCCTCTCTTTCTATTGGATGGTTCGCCCGCAGAGCGCAGCAACTCTGTTCGGCTTGCCTCCGTGACGGCAGTATTGACGGCAATAGCTGGCTGTAGCAGATCGGCAAAAGAGGCAGGGGGGTCGGCCGGCCGCAGCAAAGTAAGCGGGTTTGGGGCCGCGTTCTGTTGCGCAATAGTATGCACGGCACGTGCGATACGCCGTGAGAGTGGCCAATCGGTCTCTGCCGTTTCACGATGTAGTCGAGCTAAAGTGATCAGCACCTGTGGTTCAGCGATCTCTTCCAGCATGTTCACCAAGTTCATGCGAAGCGCATGATCTTTTACATAGTGCAACCCAAACAGCAGATGCGCTGTAGCGTGAACGGTACGTAGCCACTGCAGGGCACAGTGAGCGGCTTGGCGGGTAATGGGATCATCGGCGCCAAGCATCTGCCAAAGGACGATGAGGTCTTGGGGGTGTTGGGTTTGCAACGCTCGCTGAAACGTCCACTCAAACCAGTAGATCTGTGGTTTTGGGGAGAGGAAGAGGGCTTCTTTGTGATACAACATCACCAAAGTTCGACAGAGCGCTTCAGCCAACTGCGAGTCGGCAACATACATGGCAGGGAAAAGAGTCACCATCATATAGGTTAAGTTGGGTCGGTTGCCTACTAGCAGGATAGTATGGATAACGGCTGTGATAACGGCCTGTCGCTGATAGCGAGGATATTTAGGCTTTTGCGGGTTCCGTTGGAACAACGTATCCAGAAACGTGTGTACGGCCCAGTCCTGCTCCTGCTGCACCGCAAAAGGAATCTCGTTCGGAGCTCTATAGAGATTCTGAGCAACAGCAAATGCCCTTTCTTCTCTCTCCCATAACAGAGGGAGGTATCGCCTTACAGGGTCGGATGGAGCGTTTGCGCGCATATTGGGCTTCTCCCACCAAAAACTTCCCTACGCCCACGATATTTTGACAGATTTTTTATAGAGTTGCTACAAGCCGCCATCTGCCAGCTAAAAGAGACATTTAGCCTAGATAAACACGTTCTAAATCGCTTACGTTCCCTTGCTACAAGGGGTATACTTATGTCGTATGGTAGCTTTTGGTTCGAGGTTAGGAGCAGGTTTTTGTGTTCTGATGTGTTTTATTTTGTTTTAACACAAGTCTCCATAAGAGGGCTATAGCCAAATATGTCGCAGCCTCAAGAACCGAATCGGCCGAGAGCGAGGAGAGCCACACTGGCACAAGTGGCAAAGCGTGCAGGGGTCTCCAAAACAACCGCCTCTTTTGTGCTTACCGGCAAGGCCGATCAACACCGTATATCCGAAGAGGTGCTCATGCGTGTGCGGCAGGCGGCTATCGAACTAGACTACGTGCCCAACCGGCTTGTGCACTCCCTACGTCGAGGCACCACGCGCATCCTCTCCTTTTATAACGGCTTTCGCAATCGCTCTGCCGACGACCTCTACCTTGATATCTTCACCTCCGCTATTGAACGAGCGGCAGGCAAGCGAGGCTATGATATCCTCATCCACTGCGATTTTAGCCGCACGCCTATCGAGGAGTATCGTCATCTTAACGGCGGAGTTGTGGATGGAGTGCTGTTGTGGGCGCCTCGCCGGCATGATCCGCTGTTACCCTATCTACGCCGTTCACGCCTGCCCACCGTTCTTGTCTCGCGTTTTGATCCAGAAGGCGTTCTTCCCGGAGTATGCGACGACATGGATTCGGGCATTCAGCAGCTGGCTGAACGGCTCTATCGGCTGGGACATCGCGATGTGGCTATTTTAGCCGAGCTCAGTGGCAGACTCTATGAAACGGAGGAGCGCATCGAGAAGATGCAAACGGCGCTGCGCACCCATGGCGTTGAGGTTCTTCCTGAGCGCATTATAGACTATCACGGTGATATGACAGGCCCTCTACGGCAACTTCTCTGCAGCTCCTGTCCGCCAACCGCCCTCTTCTGTTGGCGTGATCGTCTTGCCTACTGGGTCGTTGAAATCTGTGAAAGCTTGGGCGTAAAAATTCCTGAGCAGCTATCGGTTGTGGGCTACGACGGCCTCTACTGGCCGGCCGCAACACGCCATCGTGTGACCTCGGTGAAAGTAGACCTGAACGCGCTGGCCGACGCATCTGTTGCCCTCCTTGTGGATTACGTGGAGGGACGTGAAGTCGATACCCATCAGAAAGTAATACCCGTTACGATTCTCGAAGGAACAACGTTAGGACCGGCGCCCCTAACAGCAAAAACCGTATTTCGGCGTTGACGGATACCTCTATTTTGACCACTCTACGGATGCCTAACAAAGCACACTCCCACTCGCGCTAAGCGGCGCGCTTTGTTTTTTCAAAAGAGCTCTACAAGTTAAAAGTGCTATTGTTTTAATATCCCTATCAGCGTCGTAACCGAGCGAGGCGCAAGAACGTACGGTTTGGTCGAAGCGACAGGTGAATAAGATTTAAGCTCGTCCGTCGCACTTGTGACATAGGGCGTTAGTTCCTCTAGGTGCGCATTTTTTGCCTGAACCGATAGAGATACCGCTTGATCTGTTGTGTTAGTAAGCACAACAGCGACTTGCTCACCTTTTGGTGAAACATAGGCCGAAGCAAGAACCCCCTCTAAGTCAGCATCCCTCTCGATATCCACTCGACTCCATCCCGGACGTAGAAAACGACTATAGTTGCCTAACACCCACAAGGTCTTCGATGGATAGATAGTCTCCGGGTCTCCCGGTTTCTGATAGTCCGTGTAGATCAACCCATCCTTATAGTCGTAGTGAGAAACCGCCGTCCACCAGTTCCATGCCGCCGCATTGGCATAAGCTAAATCGGCGTGGATCACCTGGGCCACACGCAGCGCCGTCTCCATCGAGAGATCTCTTTTCCACTCCATAACGCAGTACTCCGTTTGCCAAAAAGCCCAGCCCGGATAGTTCGCAAATGCCTTTGCCACCTGTTCACAAACCGACAACAGATACCCGCTTGGATGGTCAGAGCCGTACCCATGAGCACCAAGATGTCTGCCGAGCAAGGGTTGAATGGTAGGATCTCCTAAAAGTTCTTCCAAATAGTTTCCGTAACGGGCCTTATACTTCGCCTCCATCCAGTCTACATAGTGGGTGAGGCTTTGGAAGTTGCCCGACTCTACCAAGGCGATCTGCGTGGGCAGTTTCTGTCGCTGTAGTTCTTGGTAGAGCGCCATGGTTATAGCTTTAATATCCTCATTGCTCGCCCTGTTGCCCTCCTGATTGCAGCCCTGATTCCACTCCCATTGCGGCTCGTTAACCGGGCTAATGTAGTTAAAAACGATTCGTTCGTCCTCGAAGGGATTATTTAAGAAGTGATGCAGAATGTCGGCCAAGTAGCGAGCGAATGCCCCGATCATCGCAGGGCGCAAATTGGTTGTGCCGAGCCCATCCGTACAGTTTGTCAAGCCATTGCGCGTCATCCGCGCCGGTGGGCTGTTAACAAAGGCCAAAAACTTGGGAACCCCGCGGGCTTTGGCCGCTTTTAGAAACCAGCGTTGCCCCGGCAGCCGCTGCCAGTCGTAGACTCCAGGACGCACTTCAAAAGTATCACCTGTGCGCCAAGGGTCGTGAATGGTGCTGTGGTTGTAGCCACCGGTTAGGTTAAAGCGCCAACAGCTCAGCCCTATTCCCTTTTCTACTGAGAAAAGGAGGTCTGCTAAGCGTGTCTTCTGGGCATGGCTCCATTCAGAGCCGATGTGGGCAGCCCACCAACAGTCTGAAGCACCAAAGTGATCGATCGTCTGGTAGCGAATGGTTGGATCGATAGAGAGATGGAGGAGCATAGGAGCGGATGTCGGCATAGAGGATACTCTCTGCTAAACTTGTTTAGTTTCGGTTGCATTATATTACCTCATCCGCTTTGCAGAAAAAATGGGCCAAAGCTCTCTGTCAAGAGCTCTGGCCCGTCCATCAAGGAGAGACACCGTTTCAAAATGGGAGATCAACACCGATCTAAGTTATGCCGTGCTCGCTTGTTCATCTGGGCTGAAAAGACTACCTGCTTTTCTGTGGAGCACCTCATTCCCTCCTACTTTTAACAGTTTTTATTCAAACCTCTTCTCTTTAACAGGAAACCTCGTAGGTTTGCTGACATTTCATGAAGCGATAATCGGGCACTACCTCCTTAGAGAGCGCTGACTCCCTCTGAAGTCGATACGCTTTTTCTGTCGTTCCGCGAAACAGGGGGGTACGCATGAGAGCATTTAGCTTGTTTTCTTAAGCGCTCAAATAACATCCATGGAGGAGAACTACAGACGATGGATTTCTCTTTCGTCACCAACCTGAACGCGCTTGCGGCCAGTTACTACCTTAATCAGACGAACTCGGCGATTCAGCAGTCGCTGCTTCGCCTTAGCTCAGGTCTTCGCATCAACAGTCCGGCAGATGACCCCTCTGGCTTTCTCATCGCCACCAACTTACAAACCCAAGTGAATGGCATGAACCAAGCCCTTTCCAATATACAGAACGACGTCAACGAGGTAAAAACCGCCTCTGGGGCGGTACAACAGATCGTCACCCTTGTGCAAAATATTCAGGCCAGCGCGCTGGATGCGCAAAGCAACCCCAGCAATGCCGCTGCCGACCAGCAGGCCATTCAGTCGGCCATAGCCGCCATCAACAACATCGCGAATAATACCACGTTCAACGGCATTGGCTTGCTCAACGGCACAGCCGGCACAAGCGCCTCCGTTACCAATAGCAACCTCATTGCGTCGGCCAGCTTTGGTGGCACCTTTGCCAACGGGGTAACCCAGTCGGGCAACGTCACGATCACGGTGACGCAAGCCGCCACAATGGCCACTATTACCGGCACAGTAAACTACGCTAGTGCGAATGCAACTATTGCCAACTCTGGCACGGTTACTATCAATGGGCAGAGCATAACCGTTAGCTCCGGTGAAACGGTGCAATCGCTCATAGATAGCATCAACCAGATATCGAGTCAAACAGGCGTGTCCGCTGGCTTCAGCGGAGGTAAAATCGTTCTGACCCAAACCAACTACGGCGGCAACTACTCCATCTCGGAGAGCGACAGCGCCGGCGCCATCATCGCCGCCGGCAACGCAACCACCGCAGTAGGCCAGAACGCTCTGGCAACTGTTACTGCCATGACTCAGATCAACGGCAGCACGGTCGCCCAAACCGTCAATTTTACCGGCGGTGTCAACCCAACCGATTCTGGGCTGCTCCTCAGCGATTCCAGCGGCAATAAAATTCTTCTCACGGCATCTGGCAACTCCACAAGCACAAGCAATGTCGCAGTGGCTAATATCTCTTCCAATCCGGCCCAATTCCAGATCGGTGCCAATGTAGGACAGACGGTGAGCTTCGCCTTTCAAAACATGCAGGCCTCCCAACTCGGCACCACGGCTATTCCAGGCCAGTCGCTTCAAAGCATTAACGTCACCACGCCCACCGGAGCTGCCAATGCTGTGCAGATAGCAAACGCGGCCCTCAGTCAGGTCACCACCTATGCGGCAGAGCTAGGTAACTTTCAGAAGAATACCCTACAGGCCACCCAAAACTATCTGTCGAACGCGGTAACCAATCTTAGCGCCTCCGTTTCCAACATTATGGACGTGAACGTCGCCCAAGAGAGCGTAAACCTTGCGAACCTGCAGTTGCTGCAACAAAGTGGAATCAACGCCCTCTATACGGCCAACAACTTAGGTGCGCTCTACCTCAAGCTGCTCCCTTAAAGCGGCTAATGAAACAGAGAGCGGCAAACAGCGGAAGGCGGTCTGTGAGACCGCCTTCCCATTTTATAAGCTCGATGAAAAGCCACGTTCTTCCGCTGTGGGCATGATATCTTTGTTTCTTCGCATCAAAATTTTTTAGAACTTGCCGGAAATCTCTAAATAAATTTTTTAGAACTTGCCGGAAATCTCTAAATAGAGGTTCGTCCTTTGGGGAGCGACCTGTGCTGGCAATGGGCTATCGTCATCAAAAGGGAACTCGATGTGATGGTCATCAAAGAGATTATGCACGATAAATGCAATCGTCAGCGGCTCCTTGCCCTCCCGTAGCCGATAGCCGATTCTTAAGTCGGTTCGTATATAGGCCGGCGCGGTGTAAAAACCTCCATCCCCGATAATGGCGCTTACAGCCCCCACCAAATGCGTTCCCAAAAACACCTCCCAACGCCTTATAGGCCCCATATCTAGGCCTATATTCAACATATGGTTTGGTTGAAAAAAACCTGCCACAGAACTATCGTCAAAATGCTGGTTGGCAAACGAGTAGTTGAATAGGGCATGCATATGTTTTGCGAGTTGCAGCTCGCTTTCGACCTCAAAACCGTAGGTGCGTGCCCCACCATTATTGGCAAACGTCACGGAGGATGGTGTGCCAGGCGGAAACGGAGGTGAGGGGAAGAAAGTGAGAGGAGCCGGGCCAATAAGCTTACGGATGTTGTTGTAGTAGATATCTATCCCAACAAATCCATTGGAAAACCCTTTGCGCCAATCTATTTCTCCCCCCTGCAACCGAATAGAAGCAAGATGCGTATTTCCAACAACGCCTTCGTTTACCATGGGTGCAATGGGAACAGCAAAACTCGCATAGGAGGTTATCAGGCTTGGGATTTGGTAGGAAGTGCCATACGTAAGACGCAGCGTCTGCCGAGCGCCCAAATCTTTTATCACCGTCAGGCGTGGCGAAATGCGAGATCCTACCAGCGAATCGTCGTCATAACGTAGTCCGGCATAGGCTATCCATCCCTTACCAAGCTTTGCCTCATCCTGCGCATAAAACCCAAACAGATTCTGATTGTGGCGTCCTGGTGTGGCGATGCCCGAATGAAAGTAGACATGGCGTAGACTCATACCGTAGACCAGAGTATTTCGTCCATTGAAGGTATTCTGTTTTTGTATCTCGCCTTCAAACACATAATGCCGGGTATAGTCTACATTCTGCGCGGTTTCACTATAGTTGTTATAGCTCCCTCGAACGGTTAAGGGATCTTGAGCCCTAGGCTCTCCATAATGAAACGTTATATAGGACTGGTAGAAATGCGCCCCTTGGAGAAAAATATTCTGGTAGACATTCTCACTTGACGCAACGGTGCCCGCTTGAAGCCGATATTCCGCATGCCGATTTTGATGATTGAAATCCAGGTTGATCAGGGGGGTTGCGTAGCTATCCCATACGCCCATCTTTCCCGCTGACCCATATCCGCCAGAATGGTTATAGGCAAAACTTAAGGAGATCGCGCTGCCATGTCGATCGGCGGCTGAGGCTAACAGTTCATCATAATCGCTCTTATAACCTCCTACAACCGTACGAAATTGGAGGCGGTTTCTTGCACCCTCTAGCTGCTCTTGAGGTGTCTTGGTAATAATGTTGATAACGCCATTGAAGGCGTTCGCACCATAGAGCGTGGAGCCGGGACCTCGGACGATCTCGATCCGCTGAATCTGCAACAGTGCCAGCGGCAAAAAGTCCCAAGTGACCCCACCGCTAACGTCCTGGTTGACCGGCCGTCCATCAATCATGACCAGCAGGGTGTTTGTGAGCAGAGAGTTTAGACCTCTTAACGATACGCTTGCTACCGTGGCGTTGCTCTCGGAAACGTTCAGTCCTGGCACATAGCGCAGCACATCGAGCAGCGTTACGGCACCGGAGCGTTCTATCTGATCGGCAGTGATAACGGTGACGTCCGCAGGTGCTTGATCGAGAGGCTGCTTCGTTCGAGAAGCGCTGACAACATCGAGCTTACCTGCAAAGAGCAGCTCGTTCTCTTGAGAATTTGCCGGTCCTAATTTGGCTTCGAGGCAATGCCCCGACCTCACAGTGAGGTTTAGCACAAGGGCCAGCACACCACTCGAAAGGCTCTTCCATGATTTACGCAAGGTTCCATCCTTGAAAAGAGCACAAAGAGGCTCAGGAGAATGCCTACTTAGGCAGCGAGCTGTTGAGCCTCCTGCTCTTTGAGTTGTTCGCGCACAGCCCTTACGAAGATGGGCACAAGATTGGGATCGAACTGTGTGCCAGCACCGCGCTCTATCTCCTGTAGAGCCGTTTCTATGTCCAACCCTGCACGATAAGGTCGATCCATCGTCATCGCAGAAAAGGCATCGGCAATGGCCATAATGCGCCCAAGCAGCGGTATCTCCTCCCCCTTCTTGCCATAGGGGTAACCCTTACCATCCCATCGTTCATGATGATGGGCCACGGCATCGAGGATGTCGGACAGGTTAGGTAGACCGTGAATGATGGCAGCAGAAAGTGAGACATGGGTCTTCATGATCTCGTACTCTTCATCGGTAAGCTTGCCTGGTTTGCGCAGAACCGAGTCCGGAACCCCGATCTTACCCACATCGTGTAGCAGGCCTGCCACACGGACGATCTCACAAACGTTCTCCGACATGTTCATGGCCTTTGCCAGCGTCAGCGCATATTGAGTCATATGCTCGGAATGGGCACGCGTGTAGCGGTCTTTTCGATCCACCGCTGTTACCAGACCATCTAAAACCGAGTAAGCGGTTCGTCCGAGGTCATCACGGCTCGGATCATCGTCTAACACGTACAGGCTGACGCGGTCACCTCCATCGCGCTTGCTTTCATAGAGAGCTGCATCCGCCGCTGTGATCAGCCCAGCAGGGCCAAAGCCAACGGTGGCCGTGTCGGCGATGCCAAAACAGAGACGCATAGGCAGGCGATTACCCTCTGCAGTATGTAGAGGATTTTCGATGATCTGATGCCGAATGCCTTCGGCTACCTCCATAGCCTGCGCCGCCGTGAGGCCGGGCAATATCACCATAAACTCGTCTCCACCGCAACGGCCGAGAAACGCCTCGCGCGGACAGTAGTTTTGAAGAATGTCTGCAATATGCCTGAGAGCGATATCCCCCATAAGATGTCCATAGGTATCGTTAAGTCGCTTAAAGTCGTCGGTATCCACAAGGATCACACTCAAAGGTTTCTGTCGCTCCAGCAGCTCCTGCAGTTTGCCATGAATGGTGCGATGATTTAGTAGACCGGTAAGTCCGTCGGTCTGTGCCATCCGCGCTAACTCTTTGTGGGCCTCCTCTAGCTCGGCAATACGCTGTTGGAGTTCGGCCACCAAGCGAGAGTTTTCGGCGCGCAGGTACTTGCGTTCTAAGGCACGGTCTACAACCGCATTGAGCTCGTTGATGTCGTCTAAGGGTTTCAAAAGATAGTCATACACATTGCCCGTTTTGAAGGCCTCTACGGCGTTCTCTAGGTTGCCATGGCCGGTTAGGATAATAAAGTCTGTATCTGGCGCGACTTCAGCGGCTTTTGCCAAGAGCCCCATACCGTCAAGGCGCGGCATTTTCATATCGGAAACGACTAAGTCGAACTTTTCTTTTTGCAAATGCTCTAAAGCCACCAAGCCATCTTCCGCTAAAGTAACCTCATGGCCTGCTCGTTTTAGCTGTCTGCTGAGCAACATGCGCAGACCCTCTTCATCATCTGCTAGAAGTATTTTTGCCATCGCCTATTCCTCTAATTTGTCTCATTTCTATTTTCAATGACTTAAGAATCACCAATCCTCTGCTCGATGCGTTGAGCGTGTAGAATTATCGGTTTTTTTGCGAGAGAGGTTTATACCATTCTAAGCCGCCTCTTGCATTTCCATACGAGCCTGTTCGGGTATGGGCAGGGTGACCGTAAATACCGCCCCTCCATCGTTGCGAACATCTATGGCGCCCTGATGTCTTTTGATGATGCTGTGGCTAATTGAAAGCCCCAAGCCGGTTCCCTTCCCCGCCTCTTTGGTGGTAAAGAAGGGATCAAAAATGTGGGGGCGCACGTCGTCCGGTATTCCAGGCCCGTTATCCCGAAATTCAACGACCACTTTGTTATTCTGCACTTTTGAAACGATCGTGATCAGCGCGTTGGCTCTGTCCTCCAGGGCATCGCGCGCATTCGTAATGAGGTTTAAGAACACCTGTTCCAGCTCATTGGCGTCGCCTAGCACGGAAGGCAAGCCTTCAGAAAGCTGTAGATCCACCTCCACATTGTGCGCTTTCAGCTGTGCCCCCACCAAAATGAAACAGTTGCGTATGACCTCGTTTACATCCACAAGGCTAAAATCGGTGGTACCCATACGGCAGAAGGTACGTAGATGGCGGATGATCTTTACCATGCGCCCTGTTTGCCCTTCAATGATCTCAAGGTCGGCTCTTATCTCTTCAGGGAGGCTATCATCTGCGATGATCTGTTGGGCGATACCGCGAATAATTGCTAGTGGCTGGTTCAGCTCATGGGCCACACCTGCTGACAGCGTTCCTAAAGAGGCCAGCTTGGCTGACTGAACAAGCTGCCCTTGGGTCTCTTGCAGTTCGTTACGGCTTTGTTGCAAGGAGGCCGTCATCGTATTGAAAGCTATAGCCAGCTCTCCAATCTCGTCTGGCCCGTCCTCTTCTACCCGCTTATCGAGGTCTCCTTCTGCGATAGCCGCGGCCGCTTGGGATAGCCGAACAACCGGCCTCACGATTCGGTTGGCTGTTACAACGGCAGCGAAGCCGGTGATCAAGCAAGAGAGCGTGGTGAAGAGAAGTGCCAACAAAGAGAGGCGTCCATCAGCACGTTTCTGAGCTTGTACCGTTAAAGCACGTGCCTTAGTCGCCATATGCCGTGCAGTCACGGCTACCGCCTGGCTCATCTTTTGACGGCTCTGTTGCATCGCCCACTCCGTTTGTTGCCGAATTGCCCTTTGGAGCGTTGCGAGGTGAAGTCTTGCCTGCATCCGAGCTTGCTGAGAAGTTGTTCGAAGTGCTATTTGTGCGTTATGCTGCATCGTGCGACCCGCATCAAAACTGATATGGGTCAACTTTGCTTCCAGATCTTTCGTGGCTCTTTTAGCTACCTCAACCAACAGTAACTGGGTCTGCTTGTCAACACTATGAGCGGCCTGCTCGAGGTCTGATTTGAGCGCTGCAATGGGTTTGATCGCCTCAGATCTTGGCACTACCGTAACAATATGCCAATTGAGCTCGGGCAAAGTGGCCTCTGCAATGAGGGCATCGGCAGGTATCGGCCGCGGCTGAAGGAGCGGTCGCTCCTGTTCATCAAACACACAGGCGAAGCCTGTGTCGCCTATGCGTGTGCTGCGAATTTGGTTCCAGACATCCTCTAAAGAGTAGCGAGCAGCGAGTACACCCACGACATGCCCCGGATAGGTTTCAATGGGGACAGCGATACGTAGGTCTGGGACGCCTGGTTCAGCATCCGCTTCGGCTCTTCCAATGAATGTGTGACCTCCTAGTGCAGCAATAAACCAAGAGGCCTTGGCATAGTTTTTTAGATCGTCGCTGGTAATGAGTCTATCGGCTGCAGAGGCCGTGATCTCTTGACCCTGGGGATTAATCACGCTAACGCGCAGAAATCCTGGTATCCGACGGGTAAGCGCATCGAGTTTGACTTCTCTATCTCGGTCGCTTTCCGGTGACATATCGATCATTTGCGATGTGAGACGCAGAAACTGCGGAGCCGCATGCAGCACGTCTTGTATCTGATTGATAATGTCCAAGGCGCGCGCTTGGATGATCTCGCGATTGAGCGCCATCATAGCGCTCTCCACGTTGCCGCCAGCACGCTTTTGAGATTCTATGGCGGACTGATGGATTAACGCCTTCGTTTTGTCCCCCACATTCAATAACACGGCTCTTTGCCTCTTCACCGACTGGTCAAGTGCCGTCAATAGCGCCCTGGAACTCGCGTTTGCATACTCCTTCGCGGCCTGTTGCATAGTGTCGCTCTGCAGCTTCAGAAGCTGCTGACTGATAGCCTCGATGGTCGCTGTAGAAGTTGCCTGTGCCCTATTGCTAGCCTCTTGTACCGCCCGGCTGCCGAGCTCCTCAAACTGCTCTCCGGCTTGGTTTAGCATCTCCTGGTTGATACGGCGCATGGTATCGCCTGTCCAGAGAATCTGCTCATGGCCAAGATGTTGAAGCGTTAGCACCGTTATGATCAAAGGTAGCGCGGTAAGCGTGATGTATTGTCGCATCAGCCTTCGCGCCATTTTACTGTGCATACTCTTCCTCCTATCTTTCCGAATCCACCACCTCATCGGCGAGGTGAAGTACGTCGTTAGGCACTTTTATTTTCAACGCGCGGGCCACGTCTAAATTGATACAAAGCAGCACCTTTCGTGGCCCACGCACTCGGAGTTGTTCGATTTTCTGAGACCCGCTCAACAGATAGCCGGCCATTTCTGCGGTTAGCGCCCCCTCGTCTTCCAGGTCAGGAAAAAGAGCTAATAGGGCCCCCTCGTGCACTGTTGCGCCGGAAAGCCCAAGTACCGGTAAATTGTGAGCATGTGCATAGGCTAAGGTGGCTTGCAACGCTTGAGGTCCGCTCGAAGCTGGGTCGGCAATTGTCCACAAAGCGTCCACCTTGCCGTCAAGCGACTGCAGGGCGGTACTAGGCGGATCACCGCTCTTTACAGCGATCGTTACCAAAGTGATATGAAGCTGTTGTGCATCCGACTGAGCCGCCTCAAGAAACGCTTGTGAAACCGGATCGCCCTGAGTATAGATCGCCCCAACGCGACTCACCTGAGGATCTACCTGCAAAAGGGCCTCTAGTTGCTTGCCAGGGCTCACTAACAGGGTTGTTCCGCTAAAGTTCGTGCCCGGTGCATCAAGCGATTTAACCACTCCGAGCGCTACAGGATTCAGCACCAAAGTAAACAGCACCGGAACGTCTGGATGCACTGCAGATGTTTCAATTGTTGCATCTGTGCCTAATGTAACGATAAGTTGTGGATGCTGGTTTAGCGCCTGTTCGATCATCTTTTGGTCGGTATCCTGCGAGCCGGACAGGGAGATGATGTTGACCTTCGCACTTATATTCAACATCTGTTCCTGCCGTTTCAAACTTTGCAAAAACCCTTTTTGAGTTGGGTCGTAGAAGGCGTTATTGCTACTTCGAATCAGTAAAATAGGGATGGGTTCGGGACTGTCTTCGTAGTCCGTAGCCATGCATTGCGCACAGAGACAACAGCAGAGGCAGACCGACCAGAAAACTCTCGCCGCCCATGCGAATCCTTTCAACGCCGATTCCCTTCCCGATGAACGATTTGGAATGCGCCCATAGATGCCCACAGAAATATTGCCAGGATTCGGCTTTTTATTTAGAGGGGAAAGTCAAAAAAGCGTCGAGTGGATGACATGCGAGGAGCCACTTACCGTAGAGGCTTCTACACGGAAGCGTCGTGATGAACTCGAACCACCATATCGAAGGGGATCAGAGCCCCTCCACCCCTAGGGCGCACATCGAAGCGGAAGCGCACCACATCCGTAGAGCGACCCGCGCCGTCTACCGGAGCCACCCAAACAGCCCCATCCGGCTCTTGCAGAGGCCCTCCGAAAGAGCCGAGCGAGTACATGGGAGTAATGCTGCGATCGGGGGAGATCAGTGGAAAGCCATAAGGGTCTGAAATAGAGAGCGGTTGACGCGCTGGAGGCCACGCAGAAGGACTTCGGTGTAGGGAGAACGGGTCAGCAATGGCCGTGGTCAGCACGTTGGAAGCGGCCAGCGTGCCGCCCTCGATTTTCAAGTGAAAAGTGATCTCATTGCGGGCTGTATCCGGATCGGAGAACTGAGGATCGCTGAGATAGACATGGCTGAGCGTTACCGTGACGCCCCGACGCGTTTGGACAACGGGGCCATTAGGTATCTCCTTAGCCGGTGGAAGCTTACGGACATAGTGCGGCAAAGAGATAAAAAAACGCATCGGCTCGGAAACAGGAAACGGCGGATCGGGCGGACTAGGCATCCAATGCAAGGTGCATATCAACTCGCTAGCCGAATGATCGTAGCCAGGTAGGTAGATGCCGATCGCATGGGGTAACACATCCAGAAAACCATGATAGGCTTGGCCAAAATTATCTATAAAAGCCGTTCTTCCCACCCGATGGCATACGAGGTCGGGATGATTAGGTAGTTCGCTTTGATAACCTAACCAAAGTTCAAGGCTTCCTGGGTTGGCCTGATAGCGACTCACAAAAAGATGTGGTTTTTGAAACCAAGGCAGATGGTAACGTGCAAGCCACTTCGTTAGAGGGTCACCGGTACTCAGGGTTAAATTGGGGCCGTAGCGTACCCCCTCTATCCACGCATGAACGAACCCAGGGTCTTCTTGCGACTGTATGGCCTGTTGTTCCTGTTGAAAGGCAAAAAAGAAGAGGCCGACGAGTCCGAGAATGAGGCCAAGGAACAGAGCCACCAACCAGAGCGTTTTACTCTGGTTGGTTTTGAGCGTTTTGGACGTCGGACACACTTCCATTTGCCCTCTCTACCTCACTACGAAAAATGGAGGGCAGCACGCACAAGCCGCATCGTCTGCTCGGCGAAATCTCGCGCGCGCTCTGCGCCGTCCGCCAAAATGCGTTCGAGCGCGCCGGGGTCGGCCAACAGCTCCTGTCTACGAGCGCGCATCGGCTCCAGGTAGGCGTTGAGGATGTCAATAAGCTCCCGTTTGTTCTGCACACATCCCCTTCTGCCGGCCCGATCCTCCTCCCAAGAGACGCGATAGCCCTCCGGATCGTAAAGTTTTCGCAACTGACACACCGCGCACTGCTCTGGCACGCCGGGGTCGGTTTTTCGAATTTTCGTAGGCGTTGTAAAGGCGTTCATAATCTTTCGAGCCACTGTGTCGGCGTCGTCAGCAATATAGATGCAGTTATCGTACGACTTGCTCATTTTACGCCCATCGAGGCCTGGCACCACCCCTGTCTCCTCTCCAATGAGGGCTTGCGGCTCCGGAAACACCTCACCATAAAGCCGATTAAACCTTCGCGCTATCTCTCGGCATATCTCCAAATGGGCTGCTTGATCCTTTCCAACGGGCACCGCGTGGGCACGATATAGCAGAATATCTGCTGTCATCAACACCGGGTAGCCCAATAGCCCATAGGAGATCGACTCATCCCCTTCTCCCTTTTCCTGCATAAGCTCTCGCTTCTCTTTAAAGCTAGGTACGCGCTCGAGCCAACCTAAAGGGGTAATCATCGAAAGCAGCAGATGCAGTTCGGCATGCTGTTTGACCTGGCTCTGCAGGAAGATCGTCGTCTTCTTTGGGTCTATCCCTGCGGCAATATAGTCCGCTGCCACCTGTAGGCATGCTTTGCGAATCTGCTCCGGTTCGTGATAGCGGGTGGTGAGGGCATGCCAGTCGGCGACAAAACAGAACATATCGTATTCATCCTGCAGACGCACCCACGTTCGCAACGCCCCTTCGAGGTTACCCAGATGAAGGGCTCCGGTGCCGGTAGGCTGCATCCCGCTAAGAATGCGTTTTCTTGCTTCTGTTTTTGTCGTCGGCTGTGCGGACACGCCGGAGTGCTCTATTTCCACGCGAACCGATCTCCTTCTTAACGATGTTGGAATAAACCTTTCATTACAATTTTTACGCTTGCACCCCTGCTTGAGGTGCGCCTAGCTCAGGCCGACCACGACTTTCACCAGCCACTGTGTTGGCGGGCCAACGATCCAAAAGATAACCTGCGGCGCCATAAAAGCGATGAGCAGCAGAATCATCATACCGTAGCGGCTCATGGCTGAGGTATAGCGCCAAGCAAGTTGAGGTGGCAGAAGCGCCCCCAAGATTTTGGACCCATCCAACGGCGGCAGCGGAATGAGGTTGAAAAACAGGAGGCTAAAGTTGACCAGCACAAGGGTCAATAGAAAACGCCCACCGCCGGTTGTAAGCCAATCTTCAGCTCGTGAAGCAAGGGCAAAGCGCAGACCGAGGCCTCCAACCACACCTAAGAGCAGGTTCATCAACGGCCCGCAGATCGCCACAATCAGCATATCTCGCCGTGGGTTACGAAAGTTTCTCGAATCCACTTGAACCGGTTTTCCCCATCCTAACCCAATGCCCGCATTCAGCACAATAAAGATCATCAGCAGGCCGAGAGGGTCGAAATGTTTATCGGGGCGTAGCGAGAGACGGCCTTGGCGTCGTGGTGTATCATCTCCCAAACGGTCTGCGGCCAGCGCATGCCCGAACTCATGCAGCGTGATGCTGAGAAGAATCACCACTAGCTCGATGAAGAACTGTTTGGGGTTTTGAAAAAGAAGCCACTCGGCCAGCATCGTTTTGTCCTAACTTCACTCCGCTAACTTTTGCGCAAATACCGGCCGATGTCGGCACAATCGCTCTGGTATCCGCTCATGCCGAAGGAGGTCTTCGAGGCGCTGGCGCTCCACGATCAGCTCTGCGTTACCTTCATGCACCAACACCATCGCCGGGCGCAGGAAACGGTTATAGTTACTTGCCATTACGAAATTATAGGCGCCGGTGGTCTGCACCGCAAGGATATCTCCTGGGCGCGGCTGCGGCAGTTTGGTGGAGGGAATCAGCGTATCGGTCTCGCAGTGCTTGCCGGCAATGGTAACAACCGCCTCCGCCGGCTCATCGGCTCGGTTGGCCAACAGACACTCATAGAGCGCGTCGTACATTTGCGGGCGCGGATTGTCTGAAAGTCCACCATCAACAGACACATAGGTGCGTGTGCCTGGAGGTTCTGAAATCGGTACGGTTTTCATAGCGCCTACGGTATAGAGCGTGATGCCGGCCTCGCCAACGAGAGAACGCCCTGGCTCTTGTTGAAGAATGGGGTACGGCAGATCGGCGGCATCAAGAGCGGATTTTAGCGTAGAGACAACGGCCTCGGCGAACTCATCATAGGTTGGTGGGCGCTGTTCTTCTAGATAACGGACCCCAAGTCCTCCACCGATGTTGAGGATTTCCACCTCCGCACCGGTCTCGCGAACCACGCTCTGCATGGTTTGCACCATGATCTGTACGGCCTCTACATGGGTTTCGACATCGAGCAGTTGCGAGCCGACATGGCAATGAAGGCCTCGGAAGCGTAATTTAGGCGTGCGTAGCACCCGTCGCACGGCTTCGAGAGCAGAGCCATCGGAGATGTTAAAGCCGAACTTCGTATCTGCCTGGCCGGTGCGAATAAGGCGATGTGTTTTTGGATCGACTCCTGGAGTGGCCCGCACCAGCACGGCAGCTTCGGTCTTATGCATTTCAAGGAGTTGGGAGAGAAGTTCAAGCTCATAGAAGTTATCCAAAATGATGAGCCCTACCTTGGCTTCCAAGGCGGTTTCCAGCTCCTCTTTTGACTTGTTGTTACCATGGAGAGAGATGCGCTCGGCGGGAAAGCCGGCCTGCAGCGCGGTATAAAGCTCCCCGAAAGAGGCCACATCCATTCCAAGGCCCTCCTGGTCTATGAGGGCGGCGATGGCCAGGGTTAGTAAGGCTTTGCTAGCAAAATAGATCTCATTTTTAGGGTAGCGGCTCTCGAAAGCCGCCCGATAGGCGCGACAGTTTGCTCGCAACGCCGTCTCATCTATCACATAAAGTGGCGTCCCGAACTCCTTTGCCAGTTGTACGGTGTCACATCCACCGATCTCTAAATGTCCTTGCGCATTGATGCGCTGAGTTCCTAACAGCATCCTTCTCTCTCGCATTGAAAGTCAGACTTTCATTCTACCCTAAGGAACGGCTTTCTAGGCCAGATAAGAAAAGGAGCCTCTACCGAGGCTCCCTGAACCCATGTTATTAAGATGTGCCGACCTGCCAGTAGCGCAGGTAAGTCGGCGCTCATTTAGGGGCTAGAGGGCGCGCGCTGGCCTCCTTGCAGGTCTCTTTGCAGCACTGCAGGCATCTTTCCACTGCCCTGAGCGGCATTAGGGATACCGTTTGAATTGATAGCTGTGGGTGAGCCTGGTGGTTGCTGCGGCGGGGTCGAATGGCATCCGGTAAGAGCTAGCCCAGCTAGCACCACGAGCAAAACACTACGCTCCCTTCGTTTTCCTAACGCTGCCATCGCTCTAGTGACCGCTCCATTCTGGCACTTGGCTAGCAGCCTGCAGCACCGCGGCTTGCCCAGGCCACTTCGTCCCTGTGCCGTAGCCGTTTGGCCCGTAGCAGTCCCAATAGTCGTTACGCAGCGCTTGAAGGGCCTGAACGGCCTTGACATGGCCGTCGAAGAAGATGAAGTCCACCATTCCACCCATGTGGCCTTTAATAACCGACCAAGGTTGACCACCCCAAGGCGTCCCATCGGAGCGCACCTCATAGGCCGTATATTCCGCATGAATATCCGGAAAGATAATGCGTGTCTCTCCGATCATGATGGTACTTGCGGGCTGCTGTAACAGCGCGATAGCGCCAGACGCGCTGTTGTAGCTTGCGGGCCAGAACTGCACGTTCGGGCCGGTTTCGTTAACGCCTGCATCGTCGTTAACGGCATAGGAGCGCGGATAGCGCGTGGTTTCGTCACCCGGTTGGCCAGGGCCTAAGCCCCAAGCTTTTGAGGAGGCCCAGGCGGTGGTGTTATCTGGGCATTGGAAAGCGCCGCCATCGCCGGAGGTGTTGTAGGTTTGGCCATTGTTATAGTTACGACCACCATTTTTGATGTAAGGGTAGATGAGGTCTTTCCAGATCAGTTCTTTGGGCGTGAAGATCGGGTGGTTGTTATCCACAACACGAACGAGCGGAGCGCGCTCATCGTAGTCTTGGAAGTACATCATCATGGCCAGCCCGATCTGCTTCTCATTGGAGATGCAGGCGATCTGTCGTGCCTTAGCGCGCGCTTGGGCAAAGACAGGGAACAGAATAGCCGCAAGTATCGCAATTATTGCGATTACTACGAGCAATTCAATGAGTGTAAATGCTTGCTTTTTCATAGCTGTTCTCCCAAACGTTTATTCGTTGTTTTTATGCAAAGGCGGTGCGGTTGAGTTGCGTACCACCAGTTCGCCAGAGAGTCGTTTTGCAGTGCCACGAGGCAGCTGCTGTTGGATAAGTGCAAGGAGAAGGTTTACGGCTTCAGCGCCGATTTGCCGCAACGGGAACCGCACGGTGGTGATCCCACGTTCCTGGGCCTCCGCATAGTCGCTTAGACCGATGATGGAGATATCGCGTGGGATCTGCAGCCCGGCCGCACGAAGACGGTCGTAAGCGCCGGCGGCAAGGCGGTCGTCTTGACAGAAGATGGCGGTTGGCCGACAGGAGGGAGGCATTTGCAGCAGCTTCTCCGCATTTTCGGCACCAGCCCACTCCCAATATTGACCTTTCCATACAAGTGAGGGGTCATAGGGAACGCCCCAAGCTGCTAACTCTTGCCGATAGCCTTCGGCACGTTGGGCACTGCTGAGAAAGGCCGAATTGCCGCAGAACATGGCGATACGACGATGCCCTAGCTGCAAAAGGTGTGCTACCGCCAAACGAGCGACAGCAATATTGTCTATATCCACTGTAGAGATGTGCTCCTGTTCTCGACTATCTCCCACCAGCAAGAACGGGATCTCCTGCTTTTGGAGTCTTTCAAGAAAGGGGCTTTCAACGAGGGGAATAAACACGATGAGGCCATCGCACGATCCATCGCAGTAGAGGGGAATTTTGGAGAAGGCGTCGTTCCAAGTATCCTCGGCAAAGATCACGGTTTTTTGATGATAGTGCTTATTCCTATCGAGGATGCCGTCTAGCACGGGGCCGACATACGGGTCGGAGGTAACGGAGGGAAGATTATGGCAAATGACAATGCCGATCGAGTTCATGCGTTTGCCTACCAGTCCTCTCGCCACAGCCCGAGGATGGTAGCCCAGTTCCTGAGCAACCTGACGCACACGCTCTTGTGTAGCGGGAGCAATATCGGTATAGCCGCCCCCATTCAACACTTTAGAGACGGTACTTATAGAGACCCCAGCAGCTGCGGCCACTTCGCGAATAGATACAGGCAACTATAGCACTCCGTGAAGCATCTCTTTGCTTGAAATTTCTTTCCGAAAACGTTTTCATCTCTCATTGTAACATATATCTTGTCCATTGTCAACTCCAGAATTACCCTACCTCCGAGGAAAGATTATTATTTCCTCACTCAGAAAAAACGGCACAAGCATGCTCCTCCATCCCCTGGTGCCATCTTTCCTTCGGAAATACGCTCCGCTCGTCAAAAGCCCTACAAAACATCGCCGACCTATCGGCAGGCCATCTCCTCTTTTCACCGCCAAAATATTTCTGGTAGTATAGGATAGAACAAGAACGGAAAACGAACACATGAACCTCACGCCGCGCCAAAAGGTAGCAAGGAATTTCGGGATCGCCGCTCTGCTCTTCGTTGTCATCGCGCTGCTCTACACGCTCTATCCGCGAAAAGCTCCTGCCAACATCGTGGAGCTTATCTATATTAACAACGTCAACGGCGTTATCCGTGCCATACACGCGAATCCCTTGCTCTTAAACGCGCCCGACTTTCGCCTACGTACCCCGCTTTTGCAAGCGATCCTTGATGGACGCAATACTATTGCCGAAAAGTTGCTTGCTGCCGGTGCGAACGTGCAAGCCGCCGATTATGAAGGCAGAACGCCGCTTCATGCGGCCGCTTCCACCGATGCAGCCGATCTCATCCCCCTCCTTATTTCCTCTGGTGCCGTGGTAGACGCGCCTGATAAAACAGGGAGAACACCTCTTCACATGGCAGCGCTTGCTGGTCTACAGGCCGTTGAAGCGCTATTAAAGGCCGGAGCTAACCCCAACGCGGCCGACCACATCGGTGAGACTCCGCTTCATCTCGCCGCCGATATGGGCTATACCGCCATCGCCGCAACGCTTTTGGAACATGGGGCTAACGTCAATGCGGCGGATAACTATGCTACCACCCCACTTCATCGCGCCGCTGCACACGGACACACAACGATGGCGGCACTCTTGATCGCACACGGCGCCAACATCGAGGCAAAAGACAAACAGGGCTTTACCCCCCTCACCGTTGCCGTACAGAGCGATCACCGTGAGGTTGCCCAACTCCTTATCGAGAAAGGTGCGAACGTCAATGTGCAGGATAACGCAATGGCCACTCCTATACTCCATGCTGCCTCTGTAGGCGATGTTGCAATGGCAGAGCTACTGCTAAGCCACGGAGCCTCCTTACATGTCAGGGATGGCGAAGGGGATACGCCACTCCATCGCGCCGCTTATGAAGGTCATCTTCCAATGGTTCGCTGGCTTTTAGCACACGGTGCCAACATCAACACTTTAAACAACCTTAATCAAACGCCACTGGCGATGGCACGCCAACAGGGCAATACGACTGTTGTGTCCTTTCTAGCTCAACACGGAGGCAAATAGTTTCTCTCTGGAGATTAGGCTATTCGCCTTCCGCCCTCTTGCAAAGTCACCTATCTGTCTACAGGAATTTGAGTGAAAGTGTCCTGGTGGCCACTCGGCCATTTTACGGTCAGGTTTACCGGTGTACCTGTATCTCCTAAACCAACATGTACCCGTTTATCTGAAGCCGATTGATAGGACCCATCCGTATGGCAATGGCGCAATAGCTTTCCTTTCGGCGTTTCTATCGTGAGCAAGGCTCCCAAACCATCCCGATTGCTCCGTGTTCCCTCCAAAATAACCCCAAGCCAATGGTTCGCATTGGTGGTTATATTGTGCATAAGCATGGGAAAACCTTCACTATCTACAATAAGGATATCTACCTTTCCATCGTTATCATAGTCGCCTACTGCAAGCCCCCTTCCCACGATGGGGCGCTCAAAAGCGGGACAGGCCAAGCCGGTGATCTCCGTGAAGTGCTGTCCTTGCTCGTTGTGAAATACCGCGCATGGTTGCCGGTAGGAAGCAGTTCTATCTACTTGCGCAATCGTGTCTTGCACATGGCCATTCGTGAAGATAAGATCGAGCCATCCATCGTTATCCGCATCGAGCCACTTCGCAGCGAAGGCAACATATCGCATAGTGTTTGGAGCAACTCCAAGAATCGCCGACTTATCCACGAACAGGCCGTTGCCCTCGTTATGATAGATATTCTTTACCTCACGCTCGAAGGTGGCTACGACGAGATCAAGAAGCCCATCATTGTCATAATCGCCCCAATCAAGACCCATTCCAGCGTGAACATGACCTTCGGAATCGAGAGCCACCCCTGCAATCGAGGCCACGTTGTGGAAAACTCCCCCCGAAAAGCTCAGCAGATCTCCAGGCATTTCATCGTTAGCGATCGCAATGCTTTGATGTCCCGATCTATCGTAGTCCGCACATGCAATACCGAGCGCCTTCCCAGAAGTAACACCCACCGGCGGGGTGATATTACGAAAGCGGTTCCCTTCATTTTTGAAGAAGACAGGATATTCGGGGCGATAGTAGCGGGGGCCGCAAGCTCCCATAACACCGTTGAAGTTGCACAGTTGTGGGTTGACATGCGGACCGAACCGCACATAGTTCCCAACTACCAGGTCGAGGCGGCCGTCGTTTGTCAACTGCACAAATGCAGCAGAGCTTCCCCAGGGCTGAGGCGAAACCCCCATATCCGCGCTGACATCGCGGAAGCTTTTGCCGCTCTCATTATGTAGGAGCACGCCTCCCCGGTAGGCCGATAGGTAGAGATCGGGATAGCCATCGTTGTCGAAATCTCCTACGGCACACCCTCGAAAATCTCCCTGTAGCTTATGCAGGCCGACATCTCGAGTAACCTCCGAGAACCCCCCTTTTCCATCCCCTCTATAGAGGGCTAACTGAGGCCCAACTAGGAGAATATCGAGATTGCCGTCGTTATCAAAATCCAGAAAGGCGCAGCCGTTGCCTATGGTCTGTAAAATGTTGAGTGGACGCGGGCCGGGCACAGTCCAACGATATCGGATACCTGCGCTTTGAGTTACCTCCTCATACTGAAAAGGAGAGGCCATCTTCTCAGGATCAACAGGGTTAACAGAAACCATGTGGCGGGATGACGGGGAGCAGCCCCCTAACCCGAATGCACTTCCCAGCCACAGAAAAAGCTCGCGGCGCGAAAGTTTGAATTGTCGCATCAGGATAGCTCAATTGCCTCGATGTTGTTCAAAATTAAGTACGCTCTAGCGTCTATTCAGTGTTTGGGTGTTAAATGTGGCGTTCTGTAAGGCACGTAATCCTTGCAATGCTCTTGCTTGATTGTGTTCGAGCAGTTCGGCTGCCTGCAAGTAGTTCTGAGCTTTATCAGGCTCACCCCCACTCAGATAGAGATCAGCCAGCCTGCGATAAAGAATACTCTCTTCAGGGTGTTGTTGGATGGCATCTTGCAGCGATTTTACTTGTGCGAGATAGCGGGTCAGATCGGCAGCGCTTTTCTCAGCCGCTTGTGCCTCCCGCATACGCCCTGCAGTCCTACACGCACGAGCTAGCGCGATGGTGGCAGCGACATCGTGCACGTCGAGCTTCAAGGCCGTTTCTAAAAACGGGATAGCCTGCTCGGCCTTCCCTTCCTCCTGAAGCAAGCGTCCTAAAGCTGAAAGCATGGCCGCATTCTGCGGCTCCAGCTCCACAGCGACCCTCAGATCGCCCTCGGCCTCTTGAAGGCGTGCCGGGGTCACATTAACCTCCTGAAGGGTTACCGCCAACAGAAAGTAGGTGCGTGCCTCATAGGGTGCTTCTTGCAGGCGACGTCGTAACACCTGCTCGGCCTCACGATAGTGGTAGGTTGCCCGAAGCGTGTCGGCATAGTAAGGGTAGAAGTCAGTACGATCAGGAGCGAGCCTTACCGCTTGTTGGTACGCTTGAAGGGAACGGCCTAAATCGAGCTGCTGATTGAAATAGGCTCTCCCAAGCCCGATCCAGGCATCCGGATTATGAGGGGCCAGGGTAGTGGCTCTTCGAAAAACATCTATGGCCATTTGCAGAATGTGCTTATCTAAGGCCACCCGGCCTAACCCCAATAGTGAAGCTAGATCGTTTGGGTGTTCCTTTAAACAGGCCTCATATTCTAGGCCGGCTTTTCCGACATCGCCCTCATGATACAGAGCATCGGCGAGGTCGCGGTGGATACGCAACGATTTTGGGGCCAACCGATAGGCTCTCTGAAGCACCAATACCGCCTCCGCATAACGCCCATCTCTTAACAAGGCCTCTCCCCATAGACGCTGGACTGTCGGATCGCCAGGCCGTTTCAACGCCCATGCTTTTCGCGTCGCATAGCCGCTGCGTTCCGGAAACAGATGCCCATACCAGTCCGCTAGAAAGTTCAGAAAACTTCCCCTTGCATAGTGCGCCACAAGGCTTTGCGGACCTAAGGGAGAGATGGCTGTGGCTAGGGCAAGTGGGGTGGTATTTGGAGGCAGCGCATGGCATCTTTGTAGAGCAGCCTGCAGCAGTGGTGCGTCTTGAGGATGTTGCATCCCCGCCATAAGGATAGCCCACGCAAAATTGCGTTCATCGCGCACTGCCTCCGTAGCCGCCCAGGTAAGCCACAGCTCGGGATTGTCCTCGCCGAGGGCGACGGCGCGTTCTAAACTACGCGCTGCCTCGTTATAACGTCGTGCTTGGGCAAGTCGGGCACCTAGTAAAGCCATCAGGGATGCGTCGTAAGGTCTTTCGCGTGCTGCTTGTTGAAGAGCGGGCAAGTAAGCTTCGGAAAGCCAGGTTTGGTGCCAAGCGCGTAGGCAGAGAGCGCCGAAGCCGATGAGCACCGCTAAAGAGAGGAGCCCAACAAGACGACGAACGTTACATCGAGACCCTATACTGCTTTGCACGGTTACTCTACAGGAACTTGTACTTCCTTCTTTCACCGCCGTCTTCGAATGACTCATTCTTTGGTGCAGAGCGGAGGTATTTAGGGCTTCGTGGTCGTAGGCTTTGAGCTAGGCGCCGTTGTGCTCGGCGGAGGCGCCTGCCCTTTTTGTTGCAACTGCTGCTCTACTTGAGCGCGATAGGCAGGAGGAGCCATATTTAGATAGCGCATCGCGCTCGGTGGGATGTGAGACTTGTCCATATTGACCTTCGCCTTTGGAGGCCCTCCGCAACCCATAAGTGCGTTGAATAGAATAAAGAGCCCTAGCACGAAGCCACTTCTATTTCCCATATTTGAATGAACCTCCTTGAATGAATTAGCCGATATTATTTTTTTTATTTAAGTTATTTAAGAGGCGGTGTGATCCCTCACACCGCCTCTCTCATGCTGATGCAAGAACTTCTATGGGCTGAAGGTTTGAGTTGGCTTACTCCGTTTGAACAGCCAGAAGTCATCGTGGCGTACATCTGGCCAACGGGTTACCTTAGCGTGGCCATCGGCGAAGATGTAGTTGCCTTGGTTGAAGTGGCCTCTGCATGGCCGTACGCTAGTATACCAGTCCTTACAGGGCTCGTTCACATAGGAGTCGACCGGTGCTACAGGAGGAAACTGTCTTCCTGCCAACTTAGAGGTATCGCAGTTGGTAAACAGATCTCCCCATGGACTTCCCACCATAGCATCGTCAGCTCCGTTGGAGAAAAGTCCCCACGATTCTACAATGGCTATCGTCTCCGCCGGCCTATCGATTCCGGCTAAAGAGTAGCCTTGTCCCCATGCGCTCATGCCGGTGTTCGGGTCAGGGCTATTTGGGTCAATGGCATCGTGCTGATAAGTATTCAGATTCCCCACATAACCGTAGGATCGCGGAATCTGTCGAGCGGCATAACTCCCGTCCCAGAAAGAACCGATCCAGTTGTTGTCACGCGGGGCATCATCGCTAGGGCAGTGCCATAGATAATCGTTTTTAACGTAGGGCATCAGCTGCATTTCGAAGGGGATGGGGAAGGGGCTCCAGCCTCCTCCTCCGTTGATCGGCGGTATGTTGGCAAAGGCGGTGGGCATAAGCTCATCATAGTCCTGAACGTACATGGCCAATGCCAACCCGATCTGCTTCATGTTGCTGATACATACAGCGGACCGTGCCCGCTCACGAGCCTGAGCGAAAACGGGGAACAGGATCGCAGCAAGTATCGCTATTATAGCGATAACCACGAGCAATTCGATTAGGGTAAAACCCTTTTTCTTAAACATTTTCGTGTTCCTCCTCACGACGTTTTTTACACGGATTCACAACGTGTTAGGTCATTCGATCAAGGATGAACTTACTGATCTTTTCTGTTCTTTTAAGAGCGCTAGATCACCTCCTTCCATTGACATGAAGATTCGCTATCTGAACTGAAAATCCTATTAAAACAGGATGTGAGCCTATTATATTCTGTTCTATAATCATTATAGAGTATTTTTTCCGCGTTGTCAAGCCCATTTCCTACGCAACAGACTGCTCCTGCATTCATAATTTGGAGCAGCTCCTTGCAAGAGCGAATGAGAAACCTGACTCTTAGAACCTTCTCCCATCTCTAGCGCACTTCCGCTGTCTCGCCTCCCTTAGAACTTTCCTCCCATATGCCGCGCATAACACAAGGATCAAGTATAATGAAATCGAAACTCAGCACTCCTTACTCGCAAATCAAATAACATGAAATCACTCTGCCCTTGTTTTGTGTTCATAGGAACGCTCCTCTTGAATCAAACTATCATGGCCGTCTCACCTCCATCCTCTCTCAACAGCCTCCTAACCCCCATTCAGACACAATACAACCTCCCGGCCCTGGCCGGCTGTATCGTCACTTCGAAAGGCCTTATCGCTGTAGGAGCTGTGGGCATGCGCAAATTTGGCAGTGACGTGCCCGTTACCCTAAACGACCCCTTCCATCTCGGCTCCGACACGAAGGCGATGACCGCCTTCCTCGTTGCCCTCCTGGTTGAACAAGGAAAGCTGCAGTGGGATACCCCGCTTTCGAAAGCGCTTCCTCAACTCGCCGCCCAAATGCAACCGGACTATCGTCGTGTTACCATCCGCATGCTCTTGGAACATCGGAGCGGGTTTTCTGCGGAAAGCTGGCCCCCCGGCCAAACATTTCAAAGCCTACATCACCTCCCCGGCACGCCTATGAAGCAACGGCTTGCCTACGCCCGCATGATCCTGGCCGATCCGCCCGTGAATCCTCCTGACACAACCTTTCTCTACTCCAATCGCAACTATGCGCTGTTAGGCGTTATCCTTGAACAGTTAACCCACACACCTTGGGAAAAGCTTATTACCGATAAGCTATTTCATCCCCTCCATATGACGACCGCCGGCTTTGGCGCTATGGGCACTGTGGGGAAAATAGATGCCCCATGGCAACATGTGTTCGGCTCCGATGGGAAACCGGATCCCATTCCGCCAGGCCCCCTCAGCGATAACCCCGACGTCATTGCCCCCGCAGGAAAAGTCCACTGCTCCGTGGAAGATTGGGCCAAGTTCATTCAGTGCGTTTTGCGAGGGATGGAAGGTCGCAACGGACTTTTGCAGGCCACAACCCTACAGCGGCTACTGGCCCCTTCCCCCGGCAGCAACTATGCGGGCGGATGGCTTATTACCGACCGTCCTTGGGGTGGCGGACGCGTCTATACCCATGCTGGCAGCAACACAATGAACTTCTGTGTGGCGTGGGTTGCCCCAAAACGTGATTTCGCCGTGCTCATCGCCACCAATATCGGCGGCGATCGCGCTGCCGAAGCCTGCGATGCGGCCGCCAGCACGCTCATTCGCTTTTACTTGGGTTCGCCCACTGCTCCAAAATAGACCGAATTTCGACCGAGGGAGAGATAAGCGTTGACAGAGACTATGCGTTACCGACGTTTTGGCCGTACGGAGCTTTCGATGTCCGTCTTCTCCTGCGGTGGCATGCGCTATCAACACAAATGGCAGGATGTGCCACCCGAAGAGATTCCAAGCGAAGGGCAGGCCAACCTCGAGGCCACCATCCATCGCGCCCTAGAACTCGGCATCAACCATATCGAGACGGCACGCGGCTACGGCACCAGTGAGATGCAACTCGGATGGGTGCTTCCAAAGCTGCCTCGTGAAAAGCTTATTGTGCAGACCAAAGTGGCCCCTGCGGAAAACCCAGCGGACTTTCTCCAAACCTTCGCGCGCTCCCTAAGCTATCTTCGTCTCGAATATGTAGACCTGTTGGCGTTCCACGGTGTCAACAACGATGAGCTGCTTGATCAGGTTCTCCGAAAGGGCGGCTGTTTAGAGGCGGCGCGACAGTTGCAACGCGAAGGGCGCGTGCGTTTTATCGGATTCTCCACCCATGCCTCCTGTCGCGTCATCCTACGCGCCATCGAGACCGGTGAGTTCGACTATGTGAACCTCCATTGGTACTTTGTTAACAAGCAGAACTGGCCGGCCATTGAGGCCGCTACGCGCCACGATATGGGCGTGTTTATCATCTCGCCCTCAGATAAAGGCGGAATGCTCTATCGGCCTCCAGCAAAACTCATCGCTCTGTGTGCCCCCTTTACCCCAATGCAGTTCAACGATCTCTTCTGCTTAGCTCGCCCCCAAGTGCACACGCTCAGCGTAGGAGCCGCTTGCCCCTCCGACTTTGACGAACACGTGGCCGCCCTCAATTTTTACGACCAGCTGCCGCAGGCTATCGCCCCAGTCGAAGCGCGCCTTCGCGAGGAATTAGAGCGCGCAGTGGGACGTGACTGGGCAAACGGATGGTGGCAGGGGATTCCGGAGTATCATGAGGTTCCTGGTGAGATCAACGTTATGGAGATACTGCGCCTTTGGACCTATGCACGCGCCTTCGATCTGGTGGAATGGGCGCGGATGCGTTATAACCTTTTGGGCAATGGGGGGCACTGGTTTCCGGGAAACAACGCCGCCTCTTTCGATGAAGCTCGGCTACGTTCGGCTCTGGCACAGAGCCCCTTCGCCGATCGCATCCCACAGATACTGCGCGAGGCCCACGCCATGCTTCAGGGCGAGGCGCAGAAACGTTTAAGCCAGCACGAGTGAGGAAGCGCCCTCCTGATCACCAGTCAGGGCTGGTTTGAGGCATGGCGTCGCCCTCTTGTTCGAGAAGGCGCTCGGCTTGAATGGCCGCCATGCAGCCAGACCCGGCAGCGGTAACCGCCTGTCGATATTCGTGGTCCTGCACATCGCCCGCAGCAAAAACCCCATAGACGCTCGTACGAACGTCGTGATGCGTTCGTATGTAGCCGTTTTCATCAAGCTCAAGTTGCCCCACGAAGAGGTCGGTATTCGGTTTGTGCCCGATGGCAACAAACAGCCCCGATACGGGCAGCTCACGCCGCTCCCCCGTCTTCACATTTCGAAGGGTGAGGCCGGTTACTCTCTTTAGAGCGGGGTCGTGCACATGCTCCACCACGGAATCCCAGATGAACTCGATTTTAGGGTTGCTGAAGGCGCGTTGCTGCATGATTTTGGAGGCACGCAGCGTGTCTCGCCGATGGATAACGGTAACCTTCGTGGCATGGTTTGTGAGATAGATGGCCTCTTCCATCGCCGTGTCACCGCCTCCTACCACGGCCACCTCCTTGCCTCGAAAGAAAAAGCCGTCGCAGGTGGCACACGCCGAGATGCCGGCTCCGCCGAGGCCGCCCTCCCAAACGGGTTTTTCCTCTGGCAAGCCAAGCCATTTTGCCACAGCGCCCGTAGCAATGATCAGCGTTTTCCCTTCATAAACCGTGTTGCCAACCCAAACTTTGAAGGGACGTTGTGAGAGGTCTACTTTGGTGGCCAAATCCTCTACCAGCTCAATATTAAAACGCAGCGCCTGTTTGCGCATATTCATCATCAACTCCGGCCCTTGAATGCCTTCAGCAAAGCCCGGGTAGTTTTCGACTTCGGTGGTGATCATCAGCTGGCCGCCGGCGCCGGGCAGCTCTTGTCCACGCCCTACGCCGCCATCAATCAGCAAAGGACGGAGATTGGCTCGACCGGCATAGATGGCCGCCGTGTAACCTGCCGGCCCCGAGCCAAGAATGATCACTTTATGCAACATGGTTCCTTCCTAAGGAGGTTATGGGGTTGAACTGGTGCCGCAGAGTTGGTGGAAATAGCGCAACACCTTGCGAACATACTCCTGCGTCTCTTTATACGGCGGAACCCCCCCATATTTCTTCACAGCGCCCGGGCCGGCGTTATAGGCCGCCATCGCCAGTCGAATCTGCTCGTCGCTGAGGGATCCATCCGGAGAGGCATAGGCCTGATAGCGGTCAAGACACTCTCGCAGCTCCATCACGCCTCCCCAAATATTCTGGGCGATGTCGTAGCCATCGGTGAGACCGTAGCGCTGTACCTCGTCAGGCATCAGCTGACAGAGCCCCATGGCGCCTTTGTTGGAGGTGCACTTCGGATCGAAATCCGACTCGGCGATGATCATGGAGACGGTTAGCCGCGGGTCCACCTGCAACTGATACGAGTCGGTTAGCAAGCAGTAGGTAATCAGGCCAACCTCCCGATCCGACAAAGAGGGGTTTCGAGAAGCGATATACTGAAAATAGGGAAGGAACATCGTTCGAAGTTCGGGCGGCATCGCAGCCGTGTAGACGGCAGTTTGCACGCTAGCATCTCCCTCCACGGCCAGAGGGGCCCTTATTTCGCCTCCTCGAGCGGGCATACTTCCTCGCAGATCGGGCGGCAGGGAACGCCGGAAGGCCTGCAGCCATTGGACTTTATCCCACATCTTCTGCAGTTTTTGCGCCTCGGCCCGCGTTTTCGCATCGGCTAAGGCGGCCTCGATATCGTCTTCCAAAGCGGCGGCGAGCACCTTATATTTGGGGATATTGGAATCGGCATCGAGAGCCTCCACTCGCAAAAGCACGCGAATGGTGGCTGCACCGCCCATATCTTGTAGCGCGTTAAAAAAACTCCTCTCGGTGGCAGGCACACTCAGCGAGAGGGGGTCGTTCAAATCGTTTGTTGGCAAAAGCAGCACTGTAACGTTATCGCCACCGCCAGCCCACCCCATTACTTTGCCCTGCACCTCCAGTGCACTGCCCTCATAGCGGGCAGGATCGGCTTCGACCTGTTTTGGGCTTAGCGAGGGATTGTAGTGGGCACGAGCACGCAAAAGCAGGTAGTGGGCTCCATCGCTGGCTTGGGCGCTTTGAAGGCTCAAAAGGCCGCTCCAGCCGACCCATAGAAGCACAAGGAGAAACGTTTTTCTTGGTGGCATCGTCCGTTGTTCCGGGCAGGCTTCCTTAAAAGGGAAACGGCACAGCGGATAAACTGTGCCGCGGAAACCGTTCTAAAGCGGAGAGACCGGGATTCGAACCCGGGGTAGGGGCAATACGCCCCTACAACTGATTAGCAGTCAGCCGCTTTCGACCACTCAGCCATCTCTCCGTACGTGCTTTTCTATTGTATCACAATCTACAGAAAATTGCAACTCCCATTTGGAGGAGTTTTTCAACGCTTTGAAGGCAATTCTAACCCACCCTCGTTTCTTGAGAAAGCCTATCAGATAGACGAACCGATCGGCAACCTAAGGGGACGGACCGTCTTTAGGGCGCATGGGCCGTCTTTTCCGCTTGATGACTGACCGTGTGCCCACCAGCATCAGGCCCTACCGCCTGATGCCCCATCGCAGTGCCAACATCATGAGCATGCCCTAATGTTGCATGACCACCGGCATGATGCCCTCCATGATGCCCTAACCTCAGAGAAGCCAGCAATAGCAGCAGAGCGGAAATCGAAAAGGGCAAAAGGAAAATCAGTGTTTGCCACTGTAACAAGGATGCTGCCCCCATACCCGTTCCCTCTCGATAACGTTTCTCTCAGGTAGTTAATTCTTGAGAGTCTTTTTCATCTCCTTCTGCAGTGGTTGACGAGGAACTTTGCCGGGTGGTTTCGTTTTTAGGGCAGCTATGCCGCCGTCCAGCCTCCATCAATAACGAGCACCGAACCGGTTACGAACTCCGATTCGTCGGCAGCTAGATAGAGCGCCATTAAGGCGATCTCCTCTGGGCGTCCCATACGTCCAATGGGTTGGCGCGCATGAAGTTGGGCACGTGTCTGCTCGATCTCCCCGGCATGGAAACGCTGCAGGTAGCTCTCCACAAAGGGGGTTTCCACAGTGCCGGGCGCAATCGCATTCACCCGAAGGCCCTTCTTGGCGTAGTCCACGGCCATTTGGCGTGTCATGGCGATCACGGCACCTTTGGTAGCGCAGTAGGCGAAGCGTCGAGGGATGCCCACCAGGCCTGCCACCGAGGCGATGTTAATGATGTTTCCTTTGCCCTGCCGCAGCATTAAAGGAGCTGCATGCTTGCAACCGTGGAAGACGCCTGCCACATTCACCCCCATCAGGTGTGCAAACTCCTCCTCAGGCGTCTCCTCTACGCTGCCCACAAACCCGACACCAGCGTTGTTAACCAGTATATCGAGTTGGCCGAAGCGCTCGAATATCTGCTCCAAACCCGTTTTCACGCTTCGAGAGACCGTTACGTCCATCGGCAGGAAAAGCGCCTGGGCTCCTATGCGTTCCACAACTCGACGGCCGTTCGTCTCATCCCGATCGGCCACCACAACGTGTGCGCCCTGCTGCGCAAAGAGGACGGCTATCTGCTCTCCAATGCCCGATCCAGCCCCCGTGATCACGGCTACTTTGTTATCGAGTCGAAACAAAGAGGGTGGTCTCTCCTTTCTTAGCCTCAACCGTTCGCCTCCATTCCCATTCTACAAACCATGCCTCAGGCGTTCTACGCCACAACGAAACGCCTCTTGCTTCTTTCCTCTATTAAAGGCAAGCGTGTGTTCGGAAACGCACAACGACATTAAGCCGTGGTTGCCGCCACCATGGTCTCCCACTGGCGACGCCCCACCTCCTTAACGCGCGAATCGTCCCACTTTTCAAGGGGGGAATAGTTGGGATACCACCCTGGTTTGAACGGATCGTTACGGGCCGCGTTGTAGCAGCAGAGAAAAGTCCACCGAGGATGTGGGCTTCTATTGGCATCGGAACGATGGAGGAGGTTACAATGGAAGAACACCCCATCCCCTGGCTCCAGCTCGCAGTAGACAAGCTCAAGGCGCTGCAATGCGGCCTCAACCCGCTCTCTATCCGCCCCTGTCTGGTCACCAACCCGACCGTGATCGAGCCGCCCTAATAGATGGGAGCCTCGAATAACCTGCAGGCAACCGTTCTCTTTGGTGCAGGCGTCCACGGCGATCTGCACGCTGGCCATGTAGGGAAAAAGGCAGTTGTCGTTGTACCAATACCCGTAGTCCTGATGCCACTCCCAGGCCCCACCTTCAAACGGCTCTTTCATGGTCATCTTATGGTGCCAATGGTAGACCTCGCCGCCCAAAAGCTGCTCCATTGTGTCTACGATACGCCGCGAACGCACAATGGCACCGTAGATATCGTCTCGGAGATCGGTATGCAAGATAATTAAGGCCTTTTTTCCTTCTGCATCTTGCCTTCCGCTACGCTTCTCCAAAATCTCCCTATCCGCTTTGGCGATTTTACGCAGCAGCTCCGTCTCCTCGGCGTCGAGCAGCTGGTGAACGATTAAGTAGCCGTCTCTTGCAAATCGTGCTACCTGGTCTGCATCCACACGGAAGTAGCTCATCTCGGCACCCCCCATGGTTTTGTGTTGTAGATTTCGCGTTTGGTTTACGATATCCTGCTTTTTCTTGAAGGCTCCTGACGTGGGCCTTGAGATCGGCGGCATCGCCCTTCAAAACAGCCAGGTAAAATACTTTTTTAGAAAAGGACAGAAGAAAATGGACTATTCGGCCTTGCTAGAAACGGTAGGTCAACGACTGCGCGCCGACTTCGAGGCAAAGAATCAGGCTCGTGAAGAGACGTTGCGCTTATGTCGAGAGATCATCCAATACACGTCGCGCGCAACCCGAGCCGTCCATCGGAAGGAGTTCGACGTCACCAAACAGCTTATTCAGGAGGCGCGCGAGAAGCTTTTCGCCGCGCATGCCCTTCTCAAGCCCTATCCCGACCTCTTCTATTCCGGCTATATTCACGATGCGCAAAAGGAGTACGTTGAGGCCGAGGCCATGCTCGCCATTGTGATGGAAGCCCCACTTCCCACTCCTGAAGAGCTTGGTGTAGAATCGGCAGCCTATCTTCACGGCCTCGCGGAGGCCGCCAGTGAGAGTCGGCGGTATCTGCTCGATAGCCTTCGCCGAGACCAGCTCGACATTGCCAGCCGCGTGCTCGACTCGATGGAGGCCATCTATGACTTGCTCATCACCTTCGACTTCCCCGACGCGCTGACCGAGGGTTTACGTCGCGCCGTAGATAACCTTCGCGCCGTACTTGAACGAAGTCGAGCCGATCTTACGCTCACCTTCATCCAGAATCGTCTTCGCAGCTCCCTAGAACAGTCTCTGCAAAACGGGCTTGGAACACAATCAACGGAAACGTAGTCAAAGAAAGTGCGTGATCTCCTTTCTGAAGTGTTAGCCGTTTGGCAAGTCGCCTCCGTAGCCCTGGAACGTTGTGCGGAGGCGGCCTTTTTATTTTACGCTCCGTTGACGGCGAGGGCCTGTTCGTGTTATAATACGTACGTTAGTGATTTCTCCCTAAGTGTAGCACGAGTTGCCGATTTTTTCGATAGCCAACTAGCCCCCCTTGCCCCCTGGCCTTGTGAATCGAAGGCTTGGTATGGACTTAAGAACACGCGAGGGTAGACGCGAACAGGGCAAACGCCTACAGCAGGCCGTAGAACGTGCGGGGCTAACGGTGGAGGAGTTGGCCAACCGTTTGGGTTGTTCGCGCGCGCTCATCTACCAATATGTATCCGGTAGCACCTTAGCTCAACCCGATCGGCTTCAGCAGATTGCGGCCATCTGCAACGTGCCCCTTACCTACTTTTACGCCGATACGGTAGAGGCCCCAGAAGAGAAGCCCGAATCGGCTCAGGAGCCTATCGCCACACGGCTTGCAGAAAGCCTTCGCGCTCTACAAGAGCTAGCGACAGCACAGGCGGGCCCTCCCGATCAACGTGCTCTTGTCCTCACCTGTGAACGCATTGTCTCCCTCACTGACCAGCTTGGCGACAGAGCAGCCCAAGTGCGCGCTCAAGAGCAACTTGGCAACGCGCTTCTTGCCTGCGGTGAGAACCTTCGCGCCGCCGATGCCCTCACCCGGGCCGTTGCACTAGCCTCTGAGCTTGGCGATATCCAAACCGAGCTGGCCGCTCGTCAGAGCTTAGGAAAAGCGCTTTGGGGCTTGGGGCGCATTGAGGAGGCTCGCGCGCAGTTTTCTATCGTTGCCAACAGCACCCTCCCTTCCGCACGTTGGCGCGGACTTTTGGCCCTAGGCAGCCTGCACGAACAGTTTGGAGAGTTTGCCGAGGCCATGCGTCTTTTTGAGGAGGCAAACAGCGTTCTCGACGCTCTGGAACAGGACGATGGCTCTGAGGCGCGCATAGGCCGCCTCTATGTGAACACAAACCAACGCAACGTCTATATGGCCTGTGGCGACTTCGCCAACGCCCGCGCCCTCGCCGAAGCCTGTCTCTACGAAGCAGAACAACTGGGGAACGCCGATCAACACCTGGAAGCGCGTTTCGACCTCGCGTGGATAGACTTTGCCACCGGCCGATGGAAGGAAGCCCATACCGGCTGGACGGCCACCCTGCAACTTGCCCGCTTTCTCGGCGACCAGCGGAGGGAGACCCTGAGTCGAGCCTGGCTCGGCCTCTTCTTTGCAGCAGCCGGCGACTTTAATACGGCGATTCAACACGGCAAGGACGCGTTGGCGCAAGCGCTCTCCCGAGGAGACCGGCAAGCAGAGCTCTACGCACAGCTAGCCCTCACCGACGCCTACCTAGGGCTTTCTGGACGGCTTCCGGAGGCACGCTATCATGCTGCGCAGGCCCATGCCGTCGCTGCCTCGGTACGCTATGCCGGTTCAAGCATCGAATGCCAGCTCCGCTCCACACGGCTCTACCTCGCTGAGGGACAAGCGAGCGCTGCAAGAGAAGCCGCCCAACAAGCTTTGAACGACGCCTCCAAACTCGGTGCGCGCCATCTCGAAGCCTTAGCGCGTGTTCGCTTGGCAGAGGCGCTACGCCTGCAAAGTAAAGATCCTCAGACGCTGACTCAAGCGCAAGAACAGGGCGAGCGCGCCCTCGCCCTCGCCCAAGAGACCGGCTTTCTAGAGGCGGCGTGGCGGGCCCATCATCTCCTCGGACTTCTTGGCCTCGATCGTGCCGCCCCTAACCTCCAAGAGGTCGAAAATCACTGGAATCAGGCCATCCGCCTGCTTAACCAGTTGCGCAGCGCCCTTCAGGAGGCTCAACTGCCCGATACCCTTCTCGAAAATGAGGACTGCCTGGCCGTGTACGCTGGCTACGCCAATCTGCTACTAAGTCAAAATCGTCGTCAGGAACGAGAAGCCTTTCTGGAACAGACGAGCTGGCCTCCCCTGTTGGATCGTGTAGAGCGTTAGAAGGATTTGGACGATGACCCCCGCCGGTGTCCAACAAAACAGGATATGGAAAAGCAGCAAGGTGCTATTGGCACTGATATGGAGCGTGATCGCCTTTCTGCTCGATGGCTGTGGCGGAGGCATTAGCTCGTTCACCGGCGGAGGCATTCCACCAGGGCGCAGTGCCGTGCTTGGCCAGGTGATTCAGGCGGCCAACCCCACAGCGCCTGTGCCCGACGCCACGGTCACCATCACTACCTCAACGCCAAACGGACAGTTTCTCTCTTATCGCGTCTATACCGATTCCAACGGGCAGTTCGCCATCAACGGCATTCCGACCGGCAGCGTCGAAAGCCCAGTCACCATCCAGGTACAGCCCAACGACACGTCGCTGCAAAGCCAACACTTCTCCTTCTTACTGGCCAACAATCGCCCCACCCAGGTCGTTATCGCCCTCCTACCGGCCAACTTTAATGCGGCCAACGTGGCCAAAATCGCCATTACCCAAGTGTCGAATCCATCTGGAAACGCACCCCTCTACAAAGCCCAGGTCTACGATGCCCAAGGCAACCTCCTCGCCATCTTTCCTACGCTTATTTTAGATGGAGGGGTCGCTACGGTCAACGCAGATGGAACCTTCACCGTGGCGGGCGCTGCCGCCAACATCACGCCGCAATCCATTACGGCCACAGTACCCTCCGATACCACCCCAAACCCGCCAACAACGACGTTACCGCTCTCCAACGGCGGCAAGCCCACTCCCGATCCAAACCCGACTCCCCCCAACCTCTAAAGGAACTCAAAGTAAGTTAAGGAGATAGGCAGACAGAGGGCCAAGAAGGCTCGGTAAGGGTTGAGACCGTAAAGGCAAGACTATCGTGTGAAATAGTGGTGTGAATGGCATTACTCTCTTGCGCCGGTGAGGATTGAAGTGGTTGGAGAGACCTCCAACCGCAGATAGTCGTAAAGCACGCCTTGCGGCCAATCGTGGGCTTCCAGTTTCAGTTGAATAACGTTCTGGCCAGCCTTCAGGAGAGAGGCGTCGAATGCAACGTCGCGCTCGCACCAGTAGCCCTGTATCCCATCTCGATGCATCACTCCCGAATCAGGAAGCGGGCCAGTGTCTCCTACAACCCTTCCATTGACGAGCACGGTAATATGCGTTCCCTGGCGGCTACCGCAAAAAGCCAACCGTAGGTAGGCCTTTCCTGCAAGCGCTTTCGGCAGCGTAAAGTAGATAGACCATATGCTGTCGGCCACCTGCCATACCGTGCCCCACTCTGGGTCACCATAGATGATGGGCGGTTGACAGTAGTTCCAATCGCGGTGCCAGTCGCTTTTCCCTATAACAAACTGAACTCCATGAGGAAACTCCTTAGGGTAGAGATAGTACAGGCCCCACTGCCAGTAGTGATCTCCATGCCGAAACTCTCTCGCCGTTCGGTCAGGCACGCCTATCTCCCACAAAGGCTTCCCATAATACTTTGGAATCCAGATCAACCGGCCCAGATGGAGCGTCTCTCCCGCGTTAATGGAGATGTCCGTTTTCTCAAACTCTCCGAGCACTCCGGTTGCAAACGCGTGGAGGGTATAGTGGCCAGGCCGAATGTTTGGTATACGAAAGGAGCCGTCGCGGTTTGCCTGAACCCAGAACTGATAGTGGGCTGCATCGCGCTGCCAATCCACCATGGGTGGGAAACCGACCGGCTGATGCGCGGGATAGTCCGGAGCGGTGAGCCCGACCCACATATCTCGAACTTCTAAATGGGGATGGTAGGGATCGTGCACAAGGATCTGGCCGTCAGCGGTGCCGCGGTGAGAGGCGGAAGGATAGTTCGGATCGTCTACCCATGGATAGGGCCACTTCGCCTTCTCCAAGGCCGCCCGATGGAGTGCATCGTGCCACATCGCCTGTGGGGTCGAACCACTATTCACATACAGCACAAAAGGCCCTACAAACTTCGTCCAATCCTCCCCTTTGTCTATGGCGAGCCAGCTTCCTCCGTAGTGGCTACTAAGCCACATATTCAACAACACCGTGTCTACGTGCCCTGTCAGCTCCGGTCGTGTCGGCCCCCCACTAAGGTATTCAAAGCTCGGATTGATCATCCAAAAGCCCACTCCATCGTGTGTGCTTGTCCAGCCGTAAGCCGGCGTCTGGTAGAGCACGGCGGCATAGTCGTACTTATGTTCCACCTCACCAGCTCGCACACCGGTCGTTAGGCGCCGTGCCTCTTTCAGGTTCAACTGTATACCATGATCCCAATCGTAACCAGTAGCCATCTTTTGCTGGCGCTGGGCATCCACCACCAAATAGTCGAAAACGGCGGGGTTGAGCTTAAGACACATCCTCGCCTCACCCACCGAGAAAGAAGGGTAGCTTGGCGGATGATGCCACAGGGCGCTTGCGTAAAGCCAGGAAGCTTCTCGAAACAGGGTGTAGCGCCACTCCACATCCACTGGCAACTGATCGGAGGGGTTGTGCGCGTCATATAGGGCGCGCACGGCCACTTCAACTTCGGCGCCGTGCGAGGCAGCAGGGCTGACGCGCACCAATGCCATCCGTTTAGCTCCAAAATGGCGGGTGCTTCCCACCTGCGACCAGTAGCCCTGCTCACGGCTCATCAGCTCCAGGCCTTTATACTTCCAGGAGGTGATGTTGCCGCTGTACTTATCGATCTGCACTGTAAGGATACCGTTAGAGAGGACAAATGCCCGCGGCGTTTCAGAAAGGGTAACCGGAGGAGCCTGTCGGGCCCATACAGGATATGCCAGCCACCCTATCAAAGCCACTGTCGCTCCCACGCGCACAGTTCGACGGGGTTTTTGCCGAGGATACTGAAGAAACATTCTTACATTCCTTTTGAAAAAATGTCTTCTCCTGCCTATAGAGACGTTTTTCGCTGCAAGAGGTTCGTAATGGTTTTGTTCTTTTTGTTCTTTCCATTGCGCCGACTTTCCTTCCGACCCTATAGCAAAGAGCTTTTTTCTAACATCCTCTTCACTATTCCTCGCAAAGCTACCGGATTTTGGCCAAAAATCCGGTTTCCTCGTCCAAACACCCTCAATGAGAGGACAGCTTGGGCCGAAAATTTCGCCGGAGTCAGCGCCATGAACACAACTTGCCTAAAACTAACATCAGAACAGCTCGATGCCATCCGCGAGATCGCCAATATCGGAACAGGGCACGCGGTAACGGCACTGGCGACGCTCACCGATTGGCGCATCGGCATGCATGTGCCGTGTGTGGATATCGTGCCGCTTTCTCATTTCCTTGAGATCCTGTGCAGACCGGAGGACGAGGCCATCGGCATCTACTTAGCGGTGGAGGGCGATGCTCCGGGACACGTTGCCTTTCTTCTTTCTCAAGAAGGGGCTCTCAAAACGGCCGACAGGCTTTTAGGACAGCCGCTTGGCACCACAAAGGTGTTAGGAGAATTAGAGTGCTCCGCCCTCATGGAGCTGGGGAACATCATCGTCTCCTCGTTCCTTATGGCCATCAGCGAACTTACCGGCCTAACCCTGTTCACCACCCCACCGGCTTTCGCCTGCGACGTCACCGCCAGCATTCTCTCAAGCCTTGCCTCGATGCTGGCAGCTACTGGCACCCTACAAACAGACGCACTGACCATTGTTACCAACATGGAACAGCGCGAGACCGACTTAGAAGGTTTCTTTTTGTACATTCCGGAATCGAATAGTTTGTCTATCTTTTTAAACGCCCTCTATGGAGAGCGCCCCATTGAGTGAAAAGATAACGGTTGGAATGGCTGAGGTCAAAATATGCCGCTCAGAAAACTCGCTCTTGATCGCTTTGGGCTTAGGCAGCTGTGTCGGCGTCTGCATCTACGATCCGGTCTTGTCTCTGGCCGGCATGGCCCATGTGGTTTTACCCAACCGCACAAATCCGGAGGACGACGACCCGCGTTACGCCGACATCGCGGTTCCTCAACTCATTGAAAAGCTACAGAAAGAAGGGGCCCTCCGCTCCCGAATGCGAGTGGCTCTGGCCGGCGGTGGGCAGATCTTTAAAGGGTTTGGCACCATCAGCAAACTTGACATCGGGCCGCGCAATGTGGAGGCCGTGCAGCAGGAGCTAGCCCGCTTTGGACTGCCCATTGTGGCGGCAGACCTAGGAGGAAATGTGGGCAGGACGCTTCTCTTTTATGGCGATGGGCGCGTCTATGTGCGGATTCCAGGACAAGCGGAGCGGTTGCTTGCTGCCCTCGGAGCTGCGGAGAAAGCGCCACGATGGAAATCTATAAACCCGTCCTCACTGGCAAAGGCAGCGTAAAAAGGAGGCTGTGAAATGGCGATTGCAAAGACTTACCTGCAAGAAAATGAAGAGACGGATGCGCGTTACCTGGAAACCGCAGACTATAGCCAGTTTAAAGCGCACATCCTTCGGAAAACCGGCATTGACCTGAACCTCTACCGACAGCAGCAGATGCACCGCAGGCTTTGGGGCCTGGTGGAACGCGCTGGCAAGAAGAGCTTTATGGAGTATTACGCCCTGCTCGAACACGATCCGCAAGAGTACGCCCTGTTTCTCGACCGACTGACGATCAACGTGTCGGAGCTCTTTAGAAACCCGGAGAAATGGGAGGAGCTCCGAACCCATATATTGCCCGAGCTTTTGGCGAAGGGAGGCCCTCTCCGCGTATGGAGCGCTGGCTGCTCCTACGGTGCCGAGCCGTATTCGTTGGCCATTCTGCTCGATCAACTTGCCCCAGAGAGGCCGCATAAAATACTCGCGACCGACTTAGACCGCTCCATTTTAAAGAAGGCGCAGCAAGGGCGGTTTACACGCGCCGATGTGCGCCACGTGGATCCCTCTATTCTGCAGCGCTATTTCCAGGGCACGCCAAACACCAGCCTCCCAGCCGATACAGACGCCTGCTATACCCTATGTCCTCGCATTCGAGAACGGGTCACATTTCGCGCGCATAACCTCCTCTGTGACCCTTTCGAAAAGGATTTTGACCTTATCTGCTGTCGCAACGTGGTGATCTACTTCACCGAAGAGGCCAAAGAGGCGCTTTATCAACGCTTCTACGAGGCCTTGAAGCCCGGCGGATACCTTTTTGTAGGCGGATCGGAACGAATTTTTCGCTATCGCGAGATCGGTTTCGATTCCCCTCTGCCTTTCTTTTATCGAAAAACTGGGGAAACGCCCCACCAGAAACCCCTAGAACGAACCTACAGCAAGTTAAGGAGATAGGAATACGATGGCTAAGAAGATATTGATTGCCGACGATGCGCTCTTTATGCGCGTTACCCTTAAAAACATCTTAGAAAAAAACGGCTACCAGGTCGTTGCCGAGGCCTCCAACGGGCTGGAATCGTTGGACCTTTACCAGAAAACAAAGCCCGACCTCGTGACCATGGATATCACCATGCCAGAGATGGATGGAATAACCGCCGTTCGCGAACTCAAGAAGATCGATCCTCAGGCCAATATCATCATGTGTACGGCCATGGGCCAGAAGCAGATGGTGCTCGAAGCGGTTGCGGCTGGCGCGAAAGACTTTATTGTCAAGCCGTTCCAACCCGATAAGGTACTGGAGGCCGTACAAAAGATCATTGGTGTCTAAACCCTAAGAACTCAACTAACCGAACGGAGAAAAAACAGACCATGAAAGTTCAATATATCAACCCCTTTATATCGGCGGCCTTCCAAGTGCTGGAGATGGTGCTGGGCAGCAAACCCGCGAAAGGCACGCTTTCTATGCGTCCCTCCATCTTCACAAGCCAACAGTGCAACATCATCACCGGGGTGACCGGAAAGGTAGAGGGACAGGTGATCTACGGTATGAGCCTTATCACGGCGGACAAGATCGCCTCGCACATGCTAGGCCAGCCTGTAAGGACGTTTGATCAACTCGCAGCAAGCGCCATCGCCGAGCTAGGCAACATGGTTACCGGCAACGCAGCTACCCTCCTCGCGGAAGCCGGTTTTCCGTGCAACATCACCCCCCCAACCATTGTGCGAGGCACCAATGTGAAGATGACCACTCTCGATATCCCCGCCCTTGTGGTGCCTCTCTGCACCGATTTCGGCGAGATCGAGATCACGGTAAGCTTACAAGAAAGCTAGCCTCGACCCTTCCACTTTTTTCGAGTGCCTACCCAAGAGGAAAGGCTCCATGATGAGCCTTTCCTCTTATTAGCTTAGCGCACCGCCTCCAGGCGGAGATGCGCTGAACGCAGCCCTTCGGAGGTCGCCTCTACCTCAATGCTCCCAGGTCGGTTGCCGGCACGCACCACCAACAAGCACAGGCCGTTGAACGCATGACGATAGTTGGCCTGATCCGGCTCGTGGTCGCTTGGGTCACCGTTTCCCACTCCGGCGATGCTGCCGGCCCCGCGCACCCGAAAATGAACCAGGTTATCGGCCGTAGGAACAACCCGCCCCTGCGCATCCACAATCGCGACCTCCACGATGCCGACCTCTTCACCATCCGCCTTTATCGTGGGTGTAGACGTCGTAAGCCGAATGGCCGCAGGCGGCCCTGTGGTCTCTACACGATCCGTCGCAACGACCTGGCCATTTCGATAGCCTCTTGCCTCTAGAACGCCCGGTGAATAGGGCACGTGCCATTCCACATGCCAATATTTTGGCATCTCTTTTTTGCCCAAGCTCTTCCCATTTAAGAACAGCTCCACCGCATCGCAGTTGCTGTAACACCACACGTCTATAGGCTGTCCCTCTTTACCCTGCCAGTTCCAATGTGGAAACAGATGGACGAGGGGATGCTCTTGGTCCCACCAGGCCTTATAGTAATAGTAGTCGTCTTTTGGGAAGCCACACAGGTCCATCAGGCCAAAATGGGAGTTGACACAGGGCCAGCCATAGGGCGAGGGTTCCCCTTTGTAGTCGAATCCCGTCCACACGAACCCACCGGCCACAAAGGGATGGGTGGCCACGCTTTTCCAGGTGTTCTCGGCGTTGTTGTAGGCGCTGACATAGCCCTTCGCGGGGTCGTTGGCATAAATACCCCGATCGCTCACATCGCTGCCGATCTCACTGCCGACGATGGGAAAATCGGGATGTGACTGGTGAAAGGAGTCGTACACCCCATAGGAGTAGTTGATGCCCTGCACATCCAGCACATGCGACAGGCCATAGCCCCATCCTCCGTTCATCGCCGCAGTGACGGGGCGAGTAGGGTCGAGCGATTCCACGACTTTCTTCATGGCCGCGCCCATACGCTCCCCTGCCGGCGTGCCCTGAATGCCCTCTTCATTGCAGAGCGACCAGAGAATGATGCAGGGGTGGTTGCGATCGCGACGTACCATGGAGGCGAGGTCGGAGAGATCGGAGTAGGGAGCATTCGGGGGCGTCTTTGGCGTGTAGACGTCGCCGAGGTGCCGGTTTTCGTCCATTACCAACATGCCTATTCTATCACAAGCGTCGAGCAGTTCTGGAGCAGGAGGGTTGTGCGAACAGCGATAGGCGTTGCTGCCCATCTCTTTCAGTTTACGAATGCGCCACTCCAGCAACGAGTCGGGCATGCCGATCCCCACACCCGCAAAATCTTGATGGTTGCAGGTGCCCTGTAGCTCCACATGCTTGCCGTTCAAGAAAAAGCCTTGGTTGGGGTCAAACCGAATGGTACGCACTCCGAAGTTGGTTTCGTTGCCATCTACGATGCGTCCATCTCGCAAAACGCTTATCTGCAACTTATAAAGATAGGGGCTCTCTAAAGACCAAAGATGAGGCGCATGAAGCGGCAGGAGAACGGCCACTTTGCGTGTGCCGTTGGGCGGAATACTCACCGTGCTGTCCGTCTGGGCAACGAGGTGGTTCTCCGCATCAAGCACACGAAACTGCAGGCGACACGCAGCCTCGGCATCGGTGTCGTTCTCCACAGTGGTGTGCACATTCACCTGCGCCATAGCGGGGTGTTCCACATCGTCCCCAACCACCTGCGGGTTCACAAAGGTCGTCCACTGCGCGATATGCACGGGGTTCGTAACGATGAGCCACACATGTCGATAGATTCCGCCCCCTTCATACCACCATCCCTCGTAGTTGCCGGGGTCTACATGCACGGCCAACACGTTTTTGCCGCCAAAGTGAGCGGCCTTCGCGATGTTGTAGAAAAAGCTTGTGTAGCCGCTCGGATGGTTTCCGAGAAATTTGCCGTTGAGCCAGACGTCGCTATCTCGGAAGACGCCCTCGAAGTAGAGCCAAAGGCTTTTGCCTCGATCGGACGCTGGCAGATAGAAGGTTTTGCGATACCAAGCTGGTGGCGTGGGAAGAAAACCGTGAGAGACGCTCGCCTTGGGGTCAAAACGTCCCTCGATGACATAATCGTGAGGCAAATGCACAATGCGCCAGGAGCTATCGTTAAAATCGGGTTGCGCGGCACCGCTCCCTATGTCAGCGCCTTTGGCATAGCCTAAAAACACATCGCCCAAAATTCCGCCCGGGCCGCCCCCAGCGTTATCCACCTGTACAGCCAGCAGATTCGGGCCGTTTGAGCGCCACGCTTCGGCCAGCGGAACGACAAAAGGCTCTCCATAGCCCTCATGGTAGTAGAGCTTCTTGCCGTTTAGGTACACCGTGCCGTTATCATCTACGTTCTCAAAGAGAAGATAGAGAGAGTAGCCTTTCGGTGGCGGCGCGATAGGGGGCAGCGTGGTGCGAAACCAGGCAAAGCCCACCCTCCCCTCGAACACATCGGTGCCGGTTTTGACGGGCTTCCAGCCACCTGCCGAGGTATCTAGATTGGGATCCGCCAGCACCCTTGCGTCGCCGGCCCCTTCCTCTATGGGAAGGTAGACCCAATCCGTAATCGGAACGGTTTTCTCCAAATGCGGTGTGGGCTCGCGGAAGAAACGCCAATTGGCGTCGAAGAGGATTTTCTGTCGTTCCCCAAAAGGCGATTCGGCCCGCGCTCTGTGCGTGGCGAACGCGGGACTCGGAAGGGAAAGGGCTACCGCAAGGGGTAGCAGGACGAGAGCTTTCTGAACCTTCATCATCAGGCTCCTGCACTCAAAGTTTTTTGGTCTTTTATATTTAATAAAAGAGCCTCTTTCTCCTGCCACCAAACGTTAGCCACAAACTATCCGGAGACGCACCTAGATAGAAGCGGGATCGCCGATCAGCCCAACAGTGCCCACTTCGCGTATCAGCAAGGAAGCTAGGATGCAGGGTAGGCGTGAAGAATCGCAAGGAAATCGGCCGCCTTTAAGCTGGCCCCACCAACAAGAGCACCATCTATTTCCGGCTGCACGAGGAGATCGGCGGCGTTCTCCGGTTTCACGCTGCCGCCATACTGCACGCGCACGGCAGCCGCGGCATCGGATCCGGCCACCTCGCCCACGGCAGTGCGAATAAGCCCACATACACGGTTGGCTTCCCCAGCAGCGCACACCTCGCCCGTGCCGATCGCCCAAACCGGCTCATAGGCGAAAACGATTTTCCGCGCATCCCCCTCGCTGATGCCCTCCAAAGCCGCGCGCGTTTGCCTTCTGATGACCGCATCGGTCTGGCCGGCTTGCCGTTCTGTCAACGTCTCGCCCACACAGCAGATGGGCGTGAGGCCAGCGGCGAGAGCCGCCCGCAGCTTTCGGTTCACTGTGGCATCGCTCTCCCCAAAATAGGCCAGAATCGTTGCATCGAAATCCGGCTCGGGCACGCCGAAGCGCCCGCGGCGCTCCGAATGCCCGATAATCACATATTCGCACCCCACATCCACCAGCATCCCCGGGGCGATCTGGCCGGTATAGGCTCCCTTTTCCTTCCAAAAAAGGTCTTGAGCGCCAAGTTTCACAGGGGTGTTGTGCAACAATGCGGCCGCGGTGCTTAAAGCCGTAAACGGCGGGCAGACAACCACCTCGCAAGCTGGCTGGCTTTCCAGACGATGCAGCAACTCCTCTAACAGGCGGCGCGTCTCCTCCAAAGTGCAGTGCATCTTCCAGTTGCCAGCGATCACTCCTCTGCGCATTCTTACTCCTTCGTTCTCTTCATTCTATTTATTTATTGTCGCTCTACCCCGTATCCCAGAGAGGACGATAGGGGGTTAAACAAGCTCTTCCAACCCGTGCGTGGAGACCAGTGCGAAGCTGCGCTCGCCGTATACCGGCGTGCATTGGCTTTGATTGAGGCGATACTCCTCGTCAATCACAAACGTGAACGCCTCGGTAAGACGGCAAAACCGCTTCAGCTCGGCAACTTCTTCTGGGGTCTCCGGCACGATGCGTAAGATCAATCCAACCCGTCTGCCTTCCTCATCCAACACACACGGTTCTCCAGGACGCATTCCGAGTATTTGGGCTTTCATGCGCTCTCCTCTCAACGACGACAGACACCGCTCCAAGCGGTCTGTCTGTTCTTTGCGTTAGGCTCTCCCGCCCACCATCCAAAAGAGGCTTAAGGCGACATCCGGACGCTAAAGATTATTTTACCGCAAGTAAGGCACTCTGCCTGAGAGGAGGAAAAGCCACGAACGAGATCTAGGTGTTTTTCACCGCTGTGGGTTAAGCTGTTCAGGCGGCAAGAGGCTAGCGGCCTCCTTATCCACCAGCCATAGCAGTTCGCCATCGGCAGGGCGGATGCCCACAGCGGGGCAAAGCCAGATCGGCGGGCGTTCTACTAGCGCACGGTACAACGTTTTCGCCTTATTGCTACCCGCCACCAAAAACACCACCTGCCGAGCCGCATTAATGAGCGGGAAGGTAAAAGTAATGCGGTCTACAGGGGGTGGCAGCGTGCCAGGCGGTGTAGCGACCACCAGGCGCTTTCTTTCGGTGAGGGCGGCAGCGCTGGGAAAGAGAGAGGCGGTATGGCAATCGTCGCCGAGGCCTAGAAACACGAGGTCAAACCGGGGCAGCGTCTGACGGTCGGGCAGGGCAAAGAAGGCCAGCAGCATCTGTTCGTAGTGCTCGGCCGCGGCCTCTGGGGTGGGCAGATCGGTGCGCACCGCCAAAACGTGCCCGGCAGGCAGCGGCAGCGCATCGAGCATGGCCTGCTTCACCATGTGATAGTTGCTGCGCGGGTCATCATGAGGCACAAAGCGTTCGTCTCCAAAAAAGAGGTAGACTTTATTCCAATCCAGCTGTGTGGCACGCTCCGGCTGGGCAAGCAGCGTGTAGGTTCGTTCGGGGGTCGAGCCGCCGGAGAGGGCGGCAACAAAGCGCCCGCGCTCCTCGATGGCGCGCTGGGCTATTTGAAGAAAGAGATTGGCGGCCTTTTGCGCCAACTGCTCTTTGTCTTCACATACAGAGATGGTCATTCCAAATACCTCGAAAAACAGCTAGCAACAGGAGCGTAGATAAACCTTTCGCTTGGTGCGCATTGAGCTGATGTCTCAACGAGCTGAACGCTTTGTTTTCTCCATAGGCCAATAGAGGAGCAGCGGTTAGTGGAAACTGAACCGGTTAAGTTACACGAAGAAAAAACACGCCTCTTGCTTCCCCTCACCCTATTGATTTTCTATTGTACCCTATCTCCCCCTTAAATTGCAAGTAGTTCTCCTTTTGTTCCAGGTATGCTAAATGTGCACCTAATTTCAAAAGAGGAAGGGTTTCACGATGCGTTCCGAAACAAGGTGGGATGTCATTACGTTTGGAGAGACCATGCTGCGCCTTAGCCCGCCGCACTACATGCGGCTGGAAGAGGCCACCTCATTGGAGGTGCGAATCGGCGGAGCCGAATCGAATGTGGCCGTAGCCCTCTGCCGCCTCGGCCTGCGGGCCTGTTGGTGGTCACGCCTTCCCAATACCCCCCTAGGGCGCCGCATTGAAAACGAGCTGCGGCGTTGGGGCGTAGATACTTCGGCCGTTATTTGGGATTCAGACCCTAAAGCACGCACAGGTCTCTACTTTCTGGATTTTGGCGTCGCGCCACGCGCGACCGAGGTCTACTACGACCGAGCCGCCTCCGCTGCGAGCGCCATTGGGCCGGAAGATGTAGATGCCCAACGCATCGCCGAGGCGCGTCTGCTGCATGTTACCGGCATCACCCCCGCCCTCAGCGCCCGATGCGCCGCCGCCGTCCGCTACGCCATCGAGGCCGCCAAAAGGGCGGGCACGCGGGTCTGCTTCGACACCAACTATCGTGCGCGCCTCTGGTCTCCGGAAGCTGCACGCACCACCCTCGAGCCGCTGCTCCCCTACGTAGACCTGCTGATTGCGCCGCATGAAGAGGCACGACTGCTGTTTGCGCTGACGGAGGAGAAGGAGCGAATGGCGCGCGCTCTTCACGACCGCTACGGCATCGAGACCGTAGTGGTGACCTGTGGAGGCGATGGCGCTTATGCCTTTAGCCCCTCCGGGGAGCACTTCGCCGCCCCCTACCCCATTGCCTACGTGGTGGATAGAGTGGGCGCCGGCGATGCCTTCGACGCCGGGGTTATCTACGGCTATCTTCAACAAAATATATCGCTTGGCCTAGAGATGGGCATGGCCATGGCCGCTCTCAAACATACCCTTCCGGGCGACCTTTTGCTGTGCACTTTTGAGGAGATCGAGGCGGTGAGAACAGCACATCACCAAACGTCCCCTTCCTCCATCCGCCGGTAGGAGGCAGGCAGATCACTGGGCTTTACCGTTTCGGCATTTCGCGCCGAGCGGAAATGCTTGCCAGGGGGACCTTTTCCGTTTGCCTCTGTTTCCCGAATTTTTCCCCAAAAAGTGTGAGCGACAAAAATTTTTTTGAAACCTCTGTCTTCCACACCCAGTCTTTTTTATAGCTGATGTCGTTTCACACGCATCGCCTCGCTCCGCGATGCCGTTCGCTTTGCTTTTCTAAGAAAGCGAGTTTCCCCATGGAAGCGTTCTGTGATGAAGAGCTTCAGAAGCTTGCCAAGCTTGCCCGGATGTAAGCCCGCCGTTTCCAACCCCCGGCAGAGAACGTAAAAGATTGCGGCCAACAGCTCATAGAGTACCTGCTCAAACGATCGCCTGAAGAGCTGGCCGCCATCCGTGCGCGCCCCAACCGCTACGCCCACAACTTTGCGGTGGACTACCTGCGTCATTACCGCGCCAGGCAAAAGTGCCTGGAGCAGCTGAAGCAAGAGGCCCAGCAAACCCCCTAAGACAATTGACCCCGATGACCTGCTGCTTCGGCAAGAGTTTCACAACCTGATCGAGGTCTCTTTAGGCACTCTTTCCGAAAAGGAACGTGCCCTGATCTAAGCGCATGTCATCGAGCAGCAAAGCTTTGTTGAAATCGCCAACCAGACGGGGCGCAGTGATGGCGCTGTGCGTATGGCCTAACACCGCGCCATCACCCATCTGCGCTCCGTACTGGAGCCAATGGGCTAACTGAAGAGGATTTCAAGGAGTATATGGCGGTCCATCAGCGAAGATTGGAAGATGATTAGAAGCCTTTGTGGCAGGGCATAAAGGAAGCCATCAAACGGGGCGCTGCCGATATATAGAAGCGAAAAAAGCTGCTCTCTGCAAGGACTGTGGCGCTCACTGAGACCGGCTTGGAGGGCTATCAAACGATGGATCAAAACCAGTCGCCTTCGGCAACAGCATCGGTGAATGAAGAACCTTCAAATCCTTCTTTTGAGGTGAGGGAGGAAGCGGTTCAAACTCAAACGGCCAGGACTTCGCGTATCCTTTATCGTTCTCTGTTGCTGATGCTTTTTGGCACCGAAGCGCTTATTTTGATGTGGCTACTTCCGCACGATAAGGTGACACTCCATCGTCATCGCAGCCTGTTGCCGCTTCGCTCCTCTTCGGCCTCTAGCGCGTCTCAAGACCCCTACTTGGAGGCGATGAAGAACGCTCCCAAGATCGGCACGCCGTTCCTGCCGACAGGCATTGGCAAGATAGTACGGCAAGTGGCCCCAAAGCACGTGCGTTATACGCTGCTGGGTTATGTGGGCAACTGTGCGTCGTGCCTCAATGTGAACTTGAAGAGCTGGCAGGAAGAGGCAAAGGCGCGAGGAGTCGGTTTCGTGTTGTTTACCACGGCGCCCTCTTTCATCGCGCAGACGTTTGTTAAGCAGCAGGGTTTAAAAGTGCCCATCGTGTGCGACATAAAAGGAGATCTGGTCAAGCAGCTTAAGGCGTTATGGCCAGGACGCTGTTTTTTGATCGGAGCTGGCATGTGGCGTGGATCGATCGTTCTCCTGGGCCGCAGTACGACCCCTTTGGAGACACCACACTCCAAGCCGTTTTAAAGCAATGAGGGCAAAGTAGATGCGGTATCGAGGTTTCACGTTAGTAGAGCTGTTGGTGGTGCTGGGGATTATCGCGTTGCTGGCAGGCATTCTGTGGATGGTGTTCGCCCCTGCACACGAGAAGGCACGCCAGAACGTGTGTATCTCCAACCTCCACCAGATAGGAGTGGCCTTGTCGCTCTACCGTTCAGACTACGATGGACAGGAGGCCCTGCAAGGCGTCCCCATGACCGTCTCCCAGCTCGGACTGCCAACTGAACAAGATGGAATATTCACTTTTGACAATGCCTACGTGAAAGACCATCGTGTGCTCCACTGCCCCGACTTCTGGCTCGACCCCAACAAATCGCCCCAAGAGAAAAAACAGGCAGCATCAAGCTATTCCTGGTCTTTTATCAGTGATGATCCCATGATACCAAAACCCAGCCGGTTCTCCACGCTTGTAGCGCGGGATGGCGATCGTGTTATCACCACGCTTTGTAAAGAGCTTCCCCGTCTCCGTGTTCCAACTGCCGGCAGGGACGGTGGCCGTTTTACCGGATAAAGTGCGGGAGTATGTCAGCGACCGTTTCGGGCTAGGAAAGGGGGTGCGCATAGAGCACCAGAAGGGTTTTGGCATTATTTACAACCCCGTGACGGCGGCCGATTTCGCAAAGCCATCTCGCTAGCGTTAGGAGGCCTGACGCATGGCATCTTCGGCGTTGTCGGTGATGAGCGTAGGGTCAATTCGTTTTAGCACCGTCTCCTCATCCACCACGCACTTTTTCACGTTGGATTGAGAGGGCAGCTCATACATTACGTTAAGCATAACCTCTTCGATAATGGTGCGTAGGGCGCGGGCGCCGGTACTGCGTTGGATGGCCTCGCGGGCGATGGCGCGCAGGGCGGCTTCGGTAAACACCAGCTCCACTCCCTCATACTCCAAGAAACGCGCGTACTGTTTGACCAAGGCGTTCTTAGGCTCTACGAGAATGCGCATGAGAGCCTCTTCATCCAACGGGTCGAGAGTGGCCACAATGGGCAGGCGCCCCACAAATTCGGGAATGAGACCGTATTTTAGCAGGTCGTCGGGCATCACGTGCTGGTAGAGGTTTCCTTTTTGCGAGGCTCGATCCTGCTTATCGCCGATGTTGGCGCGAATACCCATGGTACGGTTGTTAATACGGCGTGAGATGATGTCGGTAAGCCCCTCAAAAGCGCCTCCGCAGATAAAAAGAATATTGGTGGTATCTACCTGTACATACTCTTGCTGAGGGTGCTTGCGACCTCCCTGAGGGGGAACGTTGGCGATGGTGCCCTCCAGAATTTTCAGCAGGGCCTGCTGCACCCCCTCTCCGCTCACGTCGCGGGTAATGGAGGGATTTTCGCTTTTACGGCTGATCTTGTCTATTTCATCAATGTAGATAATGCCGCGCTGTGCGTTGCGGATGGTCTGCTCAAGGCCGCCACTAGGGTTCATGTTTTCGGCGGCCTGCAGCAACTTCAACAGAATATTTTCTACGTCCTCGCCCACATAGCCCGCCTCGGTAAGGGTGGTGGCATCGGCGATGGCAAAAGGAACGTTGAGGATGCGGGCAAGCGTTTGGGCTAGCAGCGTTTTGCCAGAGCCGGTTGGCCCGATGAGGAGAATGTTGGACTTTTGCAGCTCCACATCGTTGCTCGGCGCGTTAATGCGCTTATAGTGGTTATAGACCGCCACCGAGAGCACGCGTTTGGCGCGCTCCTGCCCCACCACATACTGACTGAGGATGCGGTAGATCTCTTTCGGTTTGGGAATAGACCCCCAAGCCGGCCCCACACCCGGAGCGACCTCTTGGCCCTCACGAGCGATGATCTCATTACAACGTTCGACACACTGGAAGCAGACGGCACCATACACCCCCGCTATCAGTTTGCCCACCTGCTCCCGTGTTTTACCGCACAGCACGCAGCGGTTCTCGGACCTCTCAAAAACTCTTGACAAAGCTCTCTCCTTGAAACGGAAGCGCTCCGTTTTTCTAACGTTCGTTCTTATCCACGATCTTATCTATTAAGCCATACTCAAGGGCCTCTTGAGGCGACATAAAATAGTCGCGGTCCATGTCGCGCCGTACCTTATCGGTCGGCTGATGGGTATGCCGAGCGAGTATTTCGGTCAGCACATCTTGCATACGTACCATCTCGCGCAGGCGAATCTCGGCGTCCTGCACGGGCCCCTCATATCCGCCGGCCACCGAGTGAATCATAATTCGAGAGTTGGGGAGCGCATAGCGCTTTCCGGCGGTACCACCGGCCAACAAAACGGCCGCCATGGAGGCCGCCATCCCCACGCAGATCGTGGCGACATCGCATTTCAGCATCTGCATGATGTCGTACATGGCCAGTCCAGCCGAGACGCTTCCGCCAGGGCTGTTGATATACAGCTCGATGTCGGCATCGGGGTCTTCACGCTCCAGGAAAAGCAGCTCGGCGATAACGAGGTTGGCGAGGTGGTCGGTTATCGGCTCTCCCACAAACACGATGCGGTCGCGAAGCAGGCGCGAGTAGAGATCGTAGGCGCGTTCTCCTCGGGCGCTCTGCTCGACCACCATGGGAATCACGTTTTGCGGTGTCTCAATTTTCCGTTCCATTATTCACCCCCCTCTACGGTAGCGATCTCCTCCTCCGACGACTCCTCTTCGGGCAGATCGGACACCTCTACCTCTTGCACGGTGTTGTTTGCAAACAGAAAGTCATGGAGACGCTGTCGCACCAGCGCATCGGCCAGCTCCAAGCGTTTCCGCGGATTTTGCCGAAACTCCCCATACTGTTCTTCCGTAATTTGACCTTTTTCTAACATATCATCGAAAGCCGCATCAATCTCCTCCTGATCAACCTGCAGGCCCTCCTGAGTAGCGATGGCGCGCAACACGAGGAAGGCTGCGATACGATAGGCGGACTGTTCCGCCAGTGCTCTCTGATGTTCCTCGGCGGTTTTGCCGATAGCGGCCAGATACTGCTCATACGAGAGGTTGCGCCGTTGCAGTTCACGCGCCAGCGATTCGAGGCGCGATTCCATCTCTTCCTTCACGAGGATCTCCGAGAAGTTCACGGTGGAGTTTTTCACGATCTCGGCGATGAGCCGTTGCTCGGCAAGCTCATTACCCAGTCGTTCAAAGTAATCTTGCAGCTCCTCGCGTATCCGCTGACGCATCGTTTCAACGTTTTCATAGCCCAGCTCTTTGGCGAAGGCGTCGTTGACCTCCGGCAGTTTGCGCACGTTGATTCCGATCAACTTCACGGTGTAGGTGGCCTGTTTTCCGCGCTTGGCCTCCTCGGGGTAGTCGTCGGGGTAAGGCAGAGTGAAGGTACGCTCCTCACCGATCTGCATGCCCAACAAGGCCTCATCAAAGCCGGGGATGTTGTTTCCGAGAAAGATAAGCCGACGTCGTGCCGGCCCCTTGTCCTCCTCTTCACCCTCTTCTTGAACGCGCATCTCTACGCTCAACACGTCGCCCGGCTCTACCCCTCTGTCGGTCACTCGTTCGAGGCGCTCGTAAGGCTTGCGGCGCCGCTCTATCTCCTGCTCCACCAGCTCGTCGGTTACCACCCGCTTGGGCTTCTCCACGGTCAGGCCTGTATAAGCTCCCAGAGTGACCTCCGGCTCCAGCGGCACGATCAACTTATAGGTATACGGCTTTTTGTTTTCGATGTCGGGGGCATCAATTTCGGGGTTGTAGCCGCTCATCACCTCCAGAGACTCTTGCTCAAGCGCTTTGGAGCCGGTTTCGGCGATAAGCTTTTCCAAAACCCGTCGTCGTACCCTTTCGGGGTCTACGTAACGCTCTAAAAGGGCGAGAGGCGCCTTACCTGGTCGAAACCCTGGCACGTTGACGTACCGATTGAACTCCTTATAAACGTTCTCGAAGGTGCGGCTTACCTGCTCCTCATCCACGGTGATCTCAACCGTAGCCGTACGTGGTGTCGCTTGTTCGACTTTTACCTGCATAACAAATGGTGCTTCCTTATAGGTCTCTTATAGTGTCAACTTAGCGAGGGTAGAATACAACATCCTTTAGTGCCGAGTCAAGCTTTTTCGTGGACGCTCCCCCAATCGCACGGGTTCTTCGCCTCGGTAGATCTAGCCCAGATTGGCAAGAGCGCCCTCGAAATCGGCCATGGTGAGCGCACGGGGGGTATCTTGCCCTTGATCAGCAATACGTATTAGGGCCAGCAGCCCCGCCTCGTTCACAAGAGCGCGAATGTCGGCCCCGCTATAGCCGTCGGTTCTACGGGCGAGCTCATCAATATCTACATCGGGCGCTAAATTGGCGTTGCGGGTACACAGCGCGAACAGCTGCCGACGCGCCTCAAAGTCCGGCAAAGGAATCTCGATCTCCCGCGAAAGGCGGCCTCCTCGCCGCACGGCCGGGTCGAGCATATCGGGGCGGTTGGTAGCGCCAATAATGAAGACACGGCTGTTGGGCGTTAGCCCATCCATCTCCTGCAGAAACTGGTTCACCACTTTGTCGGAATGGATGGCCACCCCGCCCTGGCGTATGGGCAGCAGCGCATCTATCTCGTCAATAAAGATGATGGCGGGCGGGTTCGCGCGTGCGCGAGCAAACAGCTCCTGAACCCTTTTCTCGCTCTCTCCCACATACATCTGGTTGATGTCGGCCGGCGTAATGGCGTAGAAGTGGCATTTGGCCTCGTTGGCCAACACGCGCGCGATGGTGGTTTTTCCGGTGCCAGGCGGGCCTTTGAGAAGGATGCCCGTGGGTGGTTGCACCCCTAGCTCCCGTGCAAGCTCCGGCTGCTCCAGCATGAGCTGCATCTGGCGCAGCTCACGTTTGGTGCGCGGGTTCAACACCAGATCGTCCCATGTAAGCGCGCTCTGCTGGGGAAGATCGGATTCGGTAGTCGTGTAGCGGCGGTTGGAGAGAGCGTTCAGCGAGGCGGCAAAGTTACGATAGTTCGCATTGGAGGGATCCAACTGAACCGCCGCACGGGCGGCCTGCTCGGCCTCATCACGACGATCGAGCGCATGAAACACACGAGCTAAATAGTGGTAGGCTCGGGCATGCTTCGGATCGCGCTCCACCACCGATTCCAAATAGTAGGCTGCATCCTCCAGAGTCTGTCGCCAAGCCCGATAGCGCCTACGGCCATCGCGAACCGTCTGATCGAACCCAAGGAGCTGCGCCCCGTAGAGCAGAGCCATGTCGGCTAAAGTCGGCCTATCGGTATCGGCCAAATTCCATAAAGCCCATCCAAGACGAAACCGCGCCTCCGTGTTCTCTGGATCGAGCGCCACGGCCTTTCGGAAGGCCTCTACAGCGCGCCCCCACTCCGCCATGCGTGCATAGCGGATTCCTCTTGCAAGCGCCTCTTCAAGAGTCTCAACCCCCTGTTCGGGCATAATGGATACCTAATTTCAATGACAAAGCTATTTATATTCTACCAGATCCGCCCGAGAAGCTGCCGAAACCCTCAGGCACCTCCCCTCAAGCCTCAGATGCCTTCCACCTCCCCCCTCTGCCCATGGCCAGCGGGCTTGCCTTTCGCCCTCATCCACCAACGTCTCTCATCGTGCCGCTAAACGCACACCCTGGCTCACACCAGTAACCTCCAGAGCCGTTTTGGTGGCCTCTACCAGACGAGTGTTTTCATGCCCTAGCCTCTCCACTCGGTTTCCTTGCAGGTGCACCCCCTTACATTCCGTCAGGTAGATGAGCGCTTTAGGATCAAGCCAGTTAGCCCCACGGTTTGAGGGATGCTGCTGCGCATCGCGAAAAACGTTGTTACGGATATCCACATTCTCCGCAGAGGTCACCAAGAGGTTCACCCCATCACAACTCTCTATGGTATTGCCATCAATCTGAATGTCCTGGTGCCCATAGCCGGGCACGAAGCCGTGGTCGTTCGATGCCATTACCGAAATGGCGCCCGCTTGGTCGGTTCCCTGCCAAGTGACGTAGCCCACATGACGAATGTGGTTGTTGCGCACGACCACATGATGGCTATAGTCGGCCTCGTTCCACCACAGCTCCGGCGCGATCACGATGCCCGCAATGGTGCTGCCATCAATCGTGTTGTTCTCAACCAGCCCATCATCGGCCTTTAGCAACAGGCCGCGTGCGCGGTTATTGCGAATGATATTATTACGTAGCACATACCCGCTTCCATCCTCATCGGGATCGCTCACGAGGCCCTCAAAAGGCGCGGACAGATCGTGATTGAGGGTGAGGGACACAAAAACATACCCCTCTTTAAAGGCCTTTTGATCGGTTTGGCGTTGCGGCTGATAGTTAGAGAGAACTTCAACTCCATTTAGCTTGGCCTCACCTAAAGGCACGAGATCTTTGGTATAGACCCGCACGCGATCGCCTACTTGAAAGAAGTTGCCCCAAGGAACCCGCACGATGAGATGGTTGCCATTGGATTCTTGCACCATAGCGTAGCGGCCATGTATCGCGATTCCGTCATCGGGCATCCCCTGCAGAAGGCATCCCTCAACCGTTGGGCCGTGCCGAATACCGCTGGAGTGAAAGGCATCCGCCCCGGCCGCCATCAACGGCCTGCGCGTGGCCCCAGGCGGGGGCGGTGGATAGAGAATGGAGTAGTTATAGAAGTTACCTCCCTCTCCGCCCCCCTCATGCACGACCCATCCAGTCGGGCCTACAAAGGTGAGGCCTACAACCCTTATGCCGGCACAATCGCTTACTTCCAGATCGGTGGAGAGGTAGTTTCGGTAGGTTACGAGATCGCCGACGGCCATGGTGTGGTCAGCACCAAAGCTGCCGTGGAACCGGAATTTGTTAGGCCCTAGCCGCTCCACCCGGCTAATGGAAACATCGTAAGCGCCCGGCTTCCACTGGAGAGTTTTTGGGTCGAAGAAATAGGCGGTAGGATGAGGGTCAAAATCTGCCGGGTTGTCGAGGTCCGTGGGATAGCCCTTATCTACGACAATGTCAAACCACTCTCTGTGAGGGTCTATGGCCACAATGGCGCCCTGAGTGCGCACGGTGGTCGCCAAGCGAACGGTAAAACCGCGCAAGGTCACGTGAGTGCAGTGATCGAGGTGGATTCCGCCTTGGCGCGGATTCAGCCGCACTAGGGTCACCCCACGACCATCCACCTCGAAGTCCCTCATGTTCACCAAGCGCAGCGCAAAATCGTTGTTCGGGCCTTCGATGGGATAAGTTCCTGGCACGATGCGCACCCCGCGATAGCCCTCCTTATAGGCACTCTCTATTGCCTGCTGCAGCGCCTCCGGCGCGTTGGGCGGCAGGTGCACCGTCAAAATAGAGGCCTGTCGGCGGGCACCGTAGAGGTAGACCTGTGCCTCCGTTGAAAGCAAGCCGAAACTTCCTCCTGCTAGCATCCCGCCGACGCCGAGCCATAGGAATATACGTCGTAGGTGTCTTTTCATAATCATCTATGATTCTTGTTGCTCCGATGTCGCTCGCAGCTCTTGGAGCACCTCTTTATAGGTGTTAAAGGCCTCTGCGCCAAAGCAGCAGAAGATCACCTTTTCCGGTAGCGGCTTGTGTTGCAGAAAGTCGGCCACCTCTTTTAGGGCAATGCGTGTGGCGCGCTCCAAGGGAAAGCGATAGGCGCCTGTGCTGATCGCCGGAAAGGCGATGGTGCGTACGCCGTGCTCTTTCGCGAGGCGGAGGCTATGACGATAGCAGCTCGCCAGCAGGGCATCCTCCCCCCGATCGCCGCCGTACCATACCGGCCCCACCGCATGGATCACATAGCGCGCCGGCAAGCGATACCCTTTCGTAATGCGAGCCTCCCCTGTGGGGCATCCCCCCAGAGTTCGGCACTCCTCGAGAAGCTCCGGGCCAGCGGCACGGTGAATGGCGCCATCCACGCCACCACCTCCCAGCAGCGTAGTGTTGGCCGCATTCACGATGGCATCCACCTGCAAACGGGTAATATCGCCTTCTACAATCTCCATTCTATCAAAGGGAGTTGTAGACATAGACCGCCTCTCCTTCTTTTCTCGGTTCAAGGGCTTCCCCTCAAGAAGCCCTGTGTTTGTATTCTTTCATCAGAGAGTGGTAGAATTCCTACGTAGATTCAACAGTGTCGCATTGAATTTTCCTTTAAGGCGCCTGCTGATCAAAGAGTTCTGAGGAGGCCTTCATGAAAAATAGCTTTAACGCCCGCACCACACTGCGTGTGGGCGACAGAACCTACACCTACTACCGTCTTGAAACCCTTGCACAGCACGGTATTGACCTTACCAAACTCCCCTACTCTCTGAAAATCCTTTTAGAGAACTTGCTACGCCATGAGGATGGCATTACGGTAACTGCGGAAGACATCCTTGCCCTGGCACGCTGGCGCCCCGATGCGGTGCCCGAAAGGGAGATCGCCTTTCGCCCCGCCCGAGTCCTATTGCAGGATTTCACAGGGGTACCCTGCCTGGTAGACTTGGCCTCGATGCGAGAGGCCATGGCCCGTTTTGGAGGGGATCCCTCAAAGGTTAACCCACTGCTGCCTGTGGAGTTGGTTATTGACCACTCGGTGCAGGTGGACTATTTTGGCAGAAAAGACGCGCTGCCCTTGAACGTCGCCAAGGAGTTCGAGCGCAACCGAGAGCGCTATGCGTTCCTGAAGTGGGGTCAATCGGCCTTTCAAAACTTCAAGGTCGTTCCTCCAAGCACCGGCATCGTGCACCAGGTTAATTTGGAGTATTTGGCGCGCGTGGTTTTTGCCGATGCCCGTCCGGACGGCACCGTGATGGCCTACCCCGACACGCTGGTCGGCACCGACTCGCATACCACCATGATCAACGGGCTCGGGGTGCTGGGCTGGGGCGTGGGCGGAATCGAGGCGGAGGCAGCGATGTTAGGGCAACCGGTCTCCATGCTGATTCCGCAGGTGGTGGGTTTCCGCCTGGTTAACGCCCTGCCGGAAGGCGCTACCGCCACCGATCTCGTGTTGACCGTTACGGAGATGCTACGCAAAAAGGGAGTGGTGGGCAAATTTGTGGAGTTTTACGGCCCGGGCCTGGCCTCGCTTCCCCTTGCAGACCGCGCAACGGTTGGCAACATGGCGCCGGAATACGGGGCCACCTGCGGCATCTTCCCTATAGACAAGGAATCGCTTCGCTACCTTCGCATGTCAGGGCGTTCCGAAGAGCAGATCGCTCTGGTAGAGGCCTACATGAAGGAGCAGGGACTTTTCCACAGCTTCGACGCGCCCGAAGCCCTCTACTCCGAGACCTTAGAGCTCGATCTCAACACGGTGGAACCTTCCATTGCCGGCCCACGCCGTCCGCAAGATCGCATCCCCCTTTCCAATGCAAAAAAGGCCTGGGAGCAGGCTCTCCCCTCGCTATTAGGGCCTGGCACCGCCTCCAACGGAGCGACGGCGCTGGCCACCCGTGTGAAGGTGGAGACGGACAAGGCCACCTACGAGCTGAGCCATGGCTCCGTAGTTATTGCTGCCATCACAAGCTGCACCAACACCTCCAACCCCTCCGTGATGATCGCCGCTGGCCTTTTGGCAAAAAAGGCCGTGGAGCTGGGCCTAGAGTCTAAGCCTTGGGTCAAAACCTCTTTGGCGCCGGGCAGCCGTGTGGTCACCCGTTATCTAGAGCAGGCAGGCCTGCTGCCCTATCTCGAGCAGCTTCGTTTCGCTACGGTAGGTTACGGTTGCACCACCTGCATTGGCAACTCCGGGCCGCTGCTGCCCGAGGTAAGTCGTGCTATTGAGGAAGGCAAACTGGTGGTCTGTTCGGTGCTTTCGGGAAATCGCAACTTTGAGGGACGTATTCAGCCTGAAGTGCGTGCGAACTACCTGATGTCGCCTCCACTGGTTGTGGCCTACGCGCTGGCTGGACATATGGATTTCGATCCATACAACGACCCACTAGGCGAGGATAAGGAGGGCAATCCAGTCTTCTTGCGCCATATCTGGCCGACACAGCAGGAGGTGGCTGAAACGATAGAGAAGGCGGTGCGAGCCGAGATGTTCCGAGAAAACTACGCCGATGTTTTCAAAGGGGATGAGAACTGGAACCGAATCGATTCGCCACGCGGCGCCCTCTTCTCTTGGGATCCGAACTCCACCTACATCAAGAACCCACCCTACTTCGACAACATGCCGCGCGAGGCACCGGAAACGGTGGAGGATATCCGCGGTGCGAGAGTTCTGGCGATGTTTGGGGATAGCATCACAACCGATCACATCTCCCCAGCTGGCTCCATTAAACCCACCTCTCCCGCGGGGCGCTATTTGATTGAACGCGGGGTAGACCCGGCCGATTTCAACTCTTATGGGGCGCGCCGCGGTCATGATGAGGTCATGGTGCGGGGAACTTTTGCGAACGTACGCATCAAAAATCTCTTGGTGCCTGGCACCGAGGGAGGCGTTACCATCTACTTCCCCACCGGTGAGGTGATGACCATCTACGACGCGGCTATGCGCTATAAGCAGGATGGCACGCCACTCATTGTGCTTGCCGGTAAAGAGTATGGCTCTGGGTCGAGCCGCGACTGGGCCGCCAAAGGCCCCTATCTTCAAGGCGTTCGCGCCGTGTTGGCCGAGAGCTTCGAGCGCATCCATCGCTCCAACCTCGTGGGCATGGGTATTCTTCCCATCCAGTATCGCCAAGACGAGAGCGCAGCGAGCTTAGGGCTCACGGGTCGAGAGCACTACGATATTTTGGGTTTGCGTGAAGCCATTGCTACCGGCTTCGCCCATGGCCGAGAGCTCACTGTACGGGCTACCGCAGAGGATGGAGGCCATAAAGAGTTTCGGGTGATTGCCCGCATAGACACGCCTCAGGAGGTGCAATACTACCGACATGGCGGCATCCTCCAATATGTGCTGAGGCAGCTGCTCGAAACCGCTTAGAACGCGAGGATTCGCCGCGGAGATAGACGGCCATCCACATGCCCGCTAGCCTATTTAGGAATGGGCTAGCGGGTTAGCTTCTAGTGTTGTCCCCACGGTGTGGACACGGATAAGGTTGGTAGTGCCGGGGCGATTTACGGGCACACCGGCCGTCAACACCACCGTATCGCCAGGACGCACCAGCTGCAATCGCTGAGCCACATCCAGCGTTTCACGCATCATGGAGTCGGTGTCTTTTACCGCCTCGACAAGGCAGGGTTGCACCCCCCATACCATGGCAAGAGCGTGATAGGTTGCGCGGCTCGGAGTGGCCCCAAGAATACGGACGGGAGGCCGATGCGAGGCCACCAGGCGAGCGGTTCGGCCGGTGGAGGTAGCACAGAGGATGGCTTTGGCGCCAATTTCACAGGCGATCTGGGCGGCCGCATGGCCGACGGCCTCGGTGAGTTGGTGCGGAGGCGCCAAGCGCTCCGCATAGCTGCGATTGCGGAAAAAGGCCTTTTCGGTTGTCAGCGCAATACGTGCCATGGTGCGCACGGCCTCCACAGGATAGGCTCCAGAGGCCGTCTCGGCCGAAAGCATAACGGCGTCGGTGCCGTCGAGGATCGCATTGGCCACGTCGGCGGCTTCAGCACGCGTTGGGCGCGGACACTGTATCATCGATTCGAGCATCTGGGTGGCCGTGACCACCGGTTTTGCCGCTCGGTTACAGGCGCGAATGAGCTGTTTTTGCACGATGGGCACCTCGTCAAAGCGCATCTCCACCCCGAGGTCGCCTCGCGCTACCATCACCCCATCCACAACCTTTAAGATGGCCTCAAAATGGTGAACCGCCTCGACCTTCTCTATTTTGGCCATCACGGGCACCCGCACTCCCAGCTGCTGCATGGTGGAGAAGATGGGTTGAAGGTCTTCTGCATGGCGCACAAAAGAGACAGCCACCCAATCCACCCCCTGACTTAGGCCAAAACGCAGGTCATCGAGATCGCGCGCAGTGAGAGCGGGAATAGAGAACGGAGTGCCCGGCGCCGCGACCCCTTTACGCGAAAGCAGCTTTCCTCCGGAGAGGCATTGCGCCCAAACAATGGGGGCTGGCGCCTCCCTTGTGGGCTCGGTGCGCAGAACCCGCAGAAGGATTTTTCCATCATCGAGCAGCAGCTTGCGTCCCGGCTGAAGCGCCGCCAGCAGCTCCGGCACCGGCAGCGGCAGGAGAAGCTTGTCGGAGGGGCTTGCAGGAGGTTCCAGGACATCATGCGCAATGAAGCCCACCACCTGACCTCTTTTCAGCGACACACCGTCGGCTCCAAGGTCACCTAGCCGAAGTTTTGGCCCGCAGAGGTCTTGCAGAAGGGCGAGAGGTTTGCCCACTTTTTGCGAGATTTCGCGCAGGTCGGCGATCACCTGCGCGTGCCAGGCATGGTCACCGTGGGAAAAGTTAAGACGGGCAACATCCATGCCAGCTTGCAACATACGCTCTAGCGTTTTACGATGACAGCTACTTGGCCCGATGGTGCAAACAATTTTTGTTTTTCGCAATGTCATGCCAAATTTGCTTTCGGAGCGTTTCTTTGCTTCCTTATGGTTTCTAAGTTATCAGATACTTTACCCCCTTTTCAGCCCCATTGCAAATTTCCAGTAGCTCGCACGGCCCTCTTTGGCACATCGGGCCGCAGCGTAAACGCCTGTTTGGCTCCTGAGAGATCGTTTCCAACAAGCCGCACGCGCGCGGTCTGAGGCCCCGATAGCGCTAGAAAGGTTTGTACGCCTTGCGGTACCGTGCATCCATGGATGAAGACGCCTTGCGCATCGTTTAGCAGCACCAATGGTATTTCGGTGGAGGGTGCCGAAGCCTGCAAACCGTTCAGCGTGAGGTGCTTCACGTCGTCACAAACCAGGGCGGGTCGCTCATCCCGAACCTTGGTTACAACCTCTATTTGTGAGAGCCGCAAATCGTCCACATGGCGACAGTATAAGCCGTAGGCGGGCAACCTTCCAAACATGCGCGCCTCAGGGTAGGCTTTTGGCTGCTCTGGCACCGTGCGCTCAACCCAATCGGCCTTGCCTCCCTCCACGGTCTCGATGAAGATATTCTCTAGCTGCACCTCTTGTACTCGATGGCTCGGTAGCCCTGTAACGGAAGAGGTTAGCAGAGAACCGGTGGCATAAATTTGGCTGATTCGGACGCCTCGAAGCGAGGTGGGCGTGGTCGGGCTCTCTGTTCGTGTGCCGAGGCGTACAAAAAGAGGGGTACGCACGTTGCGCATCGCAATATTCGAGATAACGATGCCCTCCACCGATCCCCCATCCACCATCTCGATGGCGATACCGGCAATCACCCGTGCATTGATGGGGTCGGCATCCGCATTGTAGATCACCGAGTTGGTGAACGTGATGTCTCGAAAGGCGCCATGGGTCGCTGTGCCCATCTTAAAACCGTTACAGCAGGTGGTAAGCACACAGTTGGTGATCGTGATGTTTTCGTTGGCTTGCACCGGACCACCGTAAGGGTTCTCGCTTTTAAGGCAGATGGCATCGTCGCCGGTGGCGATGTCGCAGTCGGAAATAAAGACGTTGTGGCAACAGGTGATGTCCATTCCATCGGTGTTGGGGCCGTAGACGGGGTTACGCACGCGGATGCCCCGAATGGTAACCGATTCGCAGAGAATGGGGCGTAGCGTCCATCCTGGCGAGTTAGCAAGCAGCACGCCTTCTATATGGACGTTTCGGCAGCGAACAAACTCCAACATTGGGGAGGGACGTATCTGCTTCCCACCTTGGCGAATGGGCCGATAGTCGTAGGCGATCACATCGCGCCAAAGGTCTTCTGGGCGAGGAGGCGGACGATGGGTAGGCTGCCAAAAGGTCGGGCCTTGCCCATCCACCGTTCCTAAACCGCAGATGGCGATGTTTTCGGCGTTCTCGGCAAAGAGGAGATGGCGCGTGTTGGCATCGCCACCGGCTGCCGGACCAGGATGGTCTTCATAATCTGCGGGGTCGGTGCTGCCCAACAGGGTAGCACCGGCATCAAGATAGAGACATGTGTTGCTCTTCAACACAAGGCCACCTGTGAGGTAGATGCCGGCGGGCACGTACACCGTTCCGCCACCGGCCGCCGAAGCCGTGTCTATTGCGCGCTGAAGGGCAGCGGTGTTCTTTGTCTTCCCATCTCCCACCGCGCCAAAACGGCGGACATCCAACCCTAGATCCTTTGCTACCGCTTCGGTTTGGCCTCCTCCCGTGAGGAAAAAGGCCCCCGAAAGGCCGAGCAGCTCACGTCGCTTCATGGTCTCGCTCCTCTATAGGAAAGGTCTCCCAGCCCCAACCCTGCAGGGCCTCCATCAGCGAATAGGCCGTCATATCGAGATGGATGGGGGTAATGGAGATGGCTCCGTGCTGAACCGCATAGACGTCCGAGCCAGGTTCAGGCTCTTCCGGTCGCACACTGCCCCCAAGCCAGTAGTAGGGTCGTCCATAGGGGTCTTCACGCACCGCGATGCGGTTGACATACTCCCTCCGCCCCTGCCGCGTGATCGCGATGGGAAGCTCCGATGCATCGGGTTTGTAGGGAATATTGATGTTGAGCAGCACATGGGGAGGAAGGCCATAGCGTTGAATACGCTCGGCCACCTGCCCAATGAAGGTCGCGATAGGCTCGAAAGAGATAGTGTTGGCGGCCACGTTTTCGGGCAGACAGAGGGAAACGGCAAGCGAGGGAATGCCGAGCACGGCCCCCTCACGAGCGCCAGCTACCGTACCGCTGTAGACCACATCCCAACCTAAATTGGCGCCCGCGTTGATTCCAGAGACCACGAGATCGCAGCGACCGCTCATAACAACCTCGTAGCCGAGGGCGACACAATCGGCGGGGGTACCGTTGCAGGCAAAGCCTTCTGCACCATCTGGAAAGGTGATAGCGGTAAGCCGAAGGGGCTTGTGAAGCGTTATCGAGTGCCCAACGGCACTTCGAGGGCGTTCGGGCGCAACAACAAAGACCTCCCCGATACGGCCGAGCGCACGACGGGCCGCATGGAGACCCGCGGCTTGCACGCCGTCATCATTTGTTAGCAGAATACGCAATTTGACTTTCTCAACAGGAGAGCTAAGCGGATATCAAAATGGATTATACCTGCTTCGAGCGCCCCCTAACCTCCGGAAAGACGGCAAAATATCTTTCCAACAGGGGCTGCTTTGCGGTATAATAAGACCACTATGGGCGAATAGCTCAGTCGGTAGAGCGCTTCGCTTACACCGAAGAGGTCCGGGGTTCAAGTCCCTGTTCGCCCACTTTTTTATTGTAAGTAAGGTACCGTTTTGTTGTAAAAATTGAAACCGTAGGCCGACCTGCTCCGTTAGAGAAGGTAAATAACTTCGGAGCGCACTCATGTCGCACAATGAGATCCAAGAGCCTTCTTTTGAATCGCGAAATGATACGTTACATTATCCTCACGCTGCCTCTCAACTCGACCCTGTCGAGCGATCGCGGGTGGAATCGCTTCTTCAGAAAGTGCGCGCTTCCAGCCCCATACGTCAAGCCATAGAGCGTTTCTTAGCCGATCCCTCTCATGCGCCGTTGCCCATAGAGCCGTTTAAAGATGCGCTGAAGTCACCCAAATACTTGCCATGGCGACGGGCGGAACAGCAACTTGCCGTCTGGGGTCTGGTGCATACGGCTCTTACGCCGGAGAACCGCGAAGAGGTCGTGTCGCTCCTCATACATGTGCTCATAGGCCAGCATAACAAAGCCCTACGGGCTCTACTAATTGGCTCAATCGCGATCCTATTTATAGCAGTAGTTTTCAGTTTGTACCACGACATGGTGCTAGTTCTTGACTTTTCGTTAAGTTCCTTGGCGACATTTCTACTTACGTGCAACGGCCCTGTGCCCTACGCCGATGCGGTACGAGAAGAGGCCTCCCACGCTGTGGTGCAACTAAAGGCCCTCGAAGCTCTGGATGCTCTTGCCCCAAGAGTCATCCTTTCGATGCGTGCTTTGGTGAAAATAGAGATTACCACTCTGTTTAGCCTTCTGCCCGCGCTGACCTCCGCACACTATGGCACCGTTGCACCGCGCACCCTCTCCTGTCTGGCATGGCTCCTCTCCGAGGAAGAAGAGGAGGCTAAGGCCCTCCTCTTGCTGGAGGCTCTTGAAAAGGTGGGAGATCAAAGCGTGCTACCCATCATTCGACAGCTTGCCAATGGGAAAGATAAGCTAGGAAAGTTTCCATCGGTTCAGCAGAAGGCGGCCTCCGTGCAACGCCACATTGAAGAGCGTCTTGCCAAGCAGAAGGAGGCAGAGACCCTGTTGCGCGTTGCCTCCCACTCTTCCTCTTCTACCCTCGAACTTTTGCGCCCCGCCCGAACTGACCCTGAACAGGAGGCTCTTGTTCTATTACGCGCTGCCATGGAGAAGGAGACGGAACAAGCGCTGGTGCTGGCCGTGCTCGACGATCTCAAACGATGTGGCGATAAGCGCGCCATCCCTCTACTCCAACAGCTCTTGTTGCTTCCCAACCTTGCTCCAGCGGTTCAGTCGGCTGCCTCCGACTGCCTACAGACGCTTCAAGCGCATGAAGAGACGATGTAGATAGGCGTCTTTTGCAGAGCAAGGTAGACTATCTGTGCAGTCTGTTTCAGTTTTCCTGCAACGGTAAACGCTCTTGACATCTCAGAACTTATCGGAAGCCATTGAGGATGCAATCCATCGCCTGCGTGAGGCCACCCGTGGCACCCCTTATGAAGGCAGGCTCTATCTTGTGGGAGGGCTCTTACGCGATCGGGAGCTGGGCATCCCTTCCTCGCCCGACCTGGACATCGTTCTCGAAGGGGATGCCGTTGAGCTCGCCTATTTTCTCCATAAAAAAGGGCTTTCAACGCATGCTCCTGTGGTCTACCCTCGTTTTGGCACCGCGCGCATCACGGTGGCTACGGCTCAGGGAGTTGCCTGTACCGTCGAGCTGGTTTCGGCACGGGCGGAGAGCTACCGCCCCGAGTCGCGCAAGCCTGAAGTGCAGTTCGCCGGCCTCCGTGAGGATGTGTATCGAAGGGATTTTACGATCAACACGCTCTTAGAAAACCTTCATACCGGCGAACTCCTCGACCTTACCGGCCTGGCCTTGGCCGATCTGCGCGCAAAAATTATTCGCACGCCCCTCGACCCGGCCGTCACCTTTTACGACGACCCCCTGCGCATGCTGCGTGCCGTGCGCTTTGCCGCGCGCTTCGATTTTGAAATAGAACCCAAAACCAAAGAGGGAATCATGAAAGAAGCCTATCGCTTAAGTCCCCCTACCATATCGTATGAGCGCATTCGTGATGAGTTCGTGAAGATCGTCCTTTTGGATGGCCCCAAAGCCCATCGCGGACTTCAGATGCTGCTCGAACTTAAACTTCTCCATCAGTTCCTGCCGGAGATGGTGGAGATGGTGGGTTGTCAGCAAGGAGGTTGGCACCGTTACGATGTGTGGGATCACACCTTGGTGGCCTTAGAGTGCTTACCCCCAAACGCCAGCCTGACGCTGAGGCTAGGCCTGCTTTGGCACGATATCGGCAAACCACGAACTCGCACCGAAGTCCAGGGACAGATACGTTTCTACCACCATGCAACGGTTGGGGCTGAGATGGTGCGTGAAATGATGCGTCGCCTCAAGTTTTCCAATGAGGAGATAGAGGGCGTAACCACACTGGTTAAGCTGCATATGCGACCTGGCGAATACCGGCCTGATTGGAGCGATGCGGCCGTGAAACGCCTGATCCGAGAGTGTGGGCCCTACCTTGAAGACCTGCTTACCCTTGCTGAGTGCGACGTTGCAGCAACCGTGGTACCCGAGCAGGCGCGGGCAGACATTGCGGGGTTGCGCGCTCGTATCGCCCAGCTCAATGCCGACAGCGTTCGCTCGCTACAAAGCCCACTGGATGGCAAAACGATTATGCAGCTCCTCAACGTAAAGCCGGGGCCGGTGGTTGGGCAGGCCAAGGAGTTTCTGATCAACGAGGTGATCGAGGGGCGGTTAGCGCCGGACGATCGCGAAGCGGCCAAGCAGAAGCTTCTCTCTTGGTGGCAACAGACCGCCCCCCAAGCTCCGCCTAAAAGCCAGGGATAGAAATGGCATCATGAGCGAGAGAACAGTCTCTTAGCTAGTTCCCACCAGGCCAATTCTTAAAGAGGCGTACAAACGAGTTCACCATAGCGTTTAGAAGGATGCGGGTACGTCTTCACGGTAATGAGAATACGTTCTCGAACGAAATCATTTCCTAGCGTGGCATGTTCTCACAGATGTTGAATAGGAAGTGGGCACTGCTTTGCAAGCCAGGCCGCTAAGCGGCTCCGATGGCAGAGAGCTGGGTCGGCCTCGAAACAGAGCAGAACCACAGGCTGTTGCGTTAAAAGGTTCAATGCACGTTCGACAAATACCTGCTTTTCTTGGAGGCCCCGTTCGTAGATGATGAAGAGTCGGTCGTAGTCGGGCCTCTCCTGAAGATGTCTGCGCGGGGCTGGTTCCACGCCCAGCACAGGAATGTGCCAATAACGCAGTTGTAGGGCCTTCGCATACTTCTTTAAGGGGCTTCCTGAAAAGCCAAACTTGTGCGAGTAGGCATGACAGCGAACGTCGAGGATGCCCCGAATACCCTTCTAGAACCTTACCCTATCACTACAGAACTGGGAGGCGTGGATTCGAACCACGATTCGCGGCTCCAAAGACCGCTGTCCTGCCATTGGACGACCTCCCAACGGCACATGCGCTCTATAGTATACCTGAGCACCCATAAAGAAGGCGCGCCTGGTAGGACTCGAACCTGCGACCTTCTGCTCCGGAGGCAGACGCTCTATCCGCTGAGCTACAGGCGCGCGCTGATAGAAATATACATTGTTTCGCGCTCTACTGTCAAGCGTCCTTTCTCACCTCAAGGGCCTACGGACAGCTCCATCTTACATGCGGTGGTTCTGTGCAGTTCCGTTTCCTTCGCACGTAAACAGGGTTAAGAAACGCTTTTTCAGATATTGTGAATACTACCATGCCACCCTCGCTAGCTTCATTTTTAAAGCCAATACACTTCACAATCTTGTTCTATGCTATTGCACAGGCTTCAATTATAACAACTTTTTCTGTTTTACTACTGTTTATTGGATATCAACCTCTCTACGGCTCTCAAAATGCAGGCAAAGAGTCGTGGCCTGAGCGCTGGAAAAGATTTTTTGTATATATCGCAATGGTTTTTATTGAAGAGCTCGTAGCACTTCAACACACCCCCATGAACACACGTGTTGTAACGAGCTGTGTAGCAGGTCTGCTTGAAGGGCCTGGTTTTGGCTTTGGTATTGGATGTTGCGCGGTTCTCTTAGCGAAGCTCTTTCAGGCAGGTTCCCTGGCCGGTCTTGGGATCAATATGCTGCTTGGAGGTCTGCTTGGGGGCGCAATTCAACGATATCAACCCCTTTGGGCAAAACGTCCTTTAACCGGTTTCGTCATTGGCACCCTAGCCTCCTGGGCACGTTACCCTATCGCATGGGGGCTACATCAGCTTGTGTCTTCCATGCCTGCACCGCCGCTTTCCATAGTAGTCGAAACTTGTACTGCCCTCATCAACGGCTTTGGAGTGGCTCTACTTCTTTTTGTGATCGCCACCATACAGTATCAGAAGCTGCAGGCCCAATCGGCAGCTAACTTGGAAGTCAGGGCGCTGCTTGCGCGCATGAATCCACACTTCCTCTATAACGCTCTTAATACCATATCAGCTCTTTCCAAAATTGCCCCTGAAAAGGTACCTCAGGCGATCGAGAGGTTGGCTTTTTTCTTGCGTTCATGCGCCTTTTGGGAAAAGGATTTGGTCTCCTTATATGACGAGATACAGGTGGTAGAGGCCTATCTCGATATCGAAAAACTGCGTTTTGGAGAACGCCTTAAGATCTCCTGGGAAGTAACAGTTGATCCGAAAACCGTTCTTGTGCCTCCTTTTCTCCTTCAGCCGATCGTAGAAAATGCCGTACAACATGGCCTCCAAAACAAAAAAGATGCGGGAGGCCTTGTTTCCATAAAGGTATTCCGAGAGCATCAGAAACTTACTATTCAGGTGGAGGATACAGGGATCGGGATACCACCCATTCGTCTTAAACAGCTCTTCTCATCAGATATTCATCCGCCTCACGCACTTAGCACTCTACAACGTCGTTTGGAGGTATTGTACGGTAAAAAGGGGCAAATAGATGTTAGGAGTACGCCCAACAATGGTACTTATGTAAAGATTTGCATTCCCATTGCTACCGACGAATCGGAGCTGTCACCATGATACGTGCCTTACTTATAGAAGACGAACCGCTCGCTCAGGAGTATCTCCGACGGCTGCTTCATGAAACAGAAAAGATAGAGGTTGTGGCTTCTGCAATAAGTGCAGATGAAGGCCTCGCCCTCTTTGCTCAACTACACCCCGATGTGGTCTTTATTGACCTCCGCTTAGCCGGATCAGATGGATTTGCACTAGCACAGCAACTTAGGAGATTCTCGCCTCAACTTGCCATTGTCTTTGTAACAGGATACTCCGATAAGGCCGTTGCCGCCTTCGAATTAGCGGCAGTGGATTATCTGCTGAAGCCCCTTCATTCCGACAGAGTACGCCAAACTGTGCTCCGTCTCGAAGAGCGCTTGCGCAATTACCATCTACCGGAGACCTTTACCATAGCCAACCTTCGTCCTGATGAGGAGAGACTTGTCGTAAAAAACATCGCTACCGATACGATTAAACTTCTCTCAAAAATGGATATTTTTGCGGCAGTACACCGCGATAGAAAGACCTTTATCTATACGCAACAAGAGCAGTATCCAACCTATTACTCCCTTTTGAACTTGGAGCACTGGTTGAAAGGTATGCCTTTTTTGCGCATCTCACGCAGTGCGATCATTAATTTAGAAGCCATTGAGAAGATCATACACTATGGGGATAGGCTCTATCAGGTTCATCTGTGCGACCAAAATCACACCATCATCGAGGCCTCACGCTCTGGAGCCGTTTTGCTGGCCTCCCACCTAAAAAATCATCGCCTGCCGTCTTCGTCCATTCAGTCAATAAAAACGGCAGTTCGAGCAAATCTGTGCAAAGAGAAGAATCCATCCTCGTAAAATAGTTGAACGGTACTCATCTCTTCTTTCTGTGGCGGGTTTGGGTACCGTAAAAACAATATGACTTAAGGAGGGAATTTCATGAAGTTTGCACTTCGCTATCTTCTCTTCGTTCTTCCTACGTTTGCTCTTGTAGGTTGCGGTGGCAGTTCAAGCAGTCCTGTATCGAATCCCCCCACACGAAACACGATAGCCAGCCTCCAGCATATCACCACTGTCTCCAGTACGGTAGACCCAACGAATGGCGATCAGAATCCCTATGCTATTGCTTTTGCGCCTACCAGTTTTACGGGAGATGGGAATCCAGCCCATGTGCAGCCCGGAGACCTTATTGTTTCTAACTTCAGCAATGCCTCTGGAGTCAATGGAGCTGGCACCACCGTGGAAGCGATTCGTAATGGGAAACCGGTAACCGTTTATAATGAGATGAACGCACCCACAGCTTCTGGCGGCACCGTGAGCACGGCCGGCCCGGTGGCTATTGCCTTTGCGCCAAACGGTAATATGTGGATAGCGAACTATGGCCTTAGCGGTACAGGCAATGATGGAAATGTACAGATCGTAACCCCCAAAGGCATCGTTAACCAAACTTTCACCGATCCGCGAGTGGTAGCCGGCTGGGGACAAGCTTTCAATGGAGGCTATGGTGGCAAACTAGCTTTCTTTACGGTGAACGTCAATGCAGGCACGGTTGTGCGCATCAACATTAGCATCGTCAATGGGAAACCGTCATTTAGCTTTGATCAGATCACCCCAGACCTGGGGCATAGCGGTAATAACGCCTCTAATATCGTTGGACCCCAGGGAATGGTGCATACGGCCGACGATACCCTCTATGTGGCCGATGGTGCCACAAATTCCATTATCGCCATTCCTAACAGCACTACTACAGGTATGACTACTGGTCGGGTGGTTTACCAAGGCAGCCCCTTAAACCAGCCAGCGGGGATGACATTGAACCCCCTAAATGGAGACCTCATCGTCGCCAACCAAAAAGACAATAACTTGGTAGAGCTTACTCCATCTGGTCAGGTTGTCGCGGTTAAACCCGTTGATTTAACCCCCGTAAATCCAATTACGGGAGCAGGTTCCGCCCTTTTTGGGGTGGTTGCTACCACGGATAGCAACGGTAATCTAGTAGTCTATTTCACTAATGACAACCAAAACACTGTCGAGAAGCTGTCACAATAACAATAACAGTAGTTCTACAAACTATGTGGGACGTGTCTTTCTACACGCCCCACATATCTGATGCAAGGAGCATAGATATGTGGCTTAAAGGTAAGAGGAGCATTCTTCCACTCTGTGGCGTTGCCGCCGGCGTCCTAGCGGTTACCTTAACAGGCTGGGGACAAACAACCGCCAAAGAAAATGCCAAATGGAGCTTGCGCGCCCCCAACGGCATCCATTTCGGGCTCATTAAGGGTTACGAGCACTGGGAAGTAGTGGCCATGCACTATCGCCCTGACATGAAGGAGATGCGCTATATTCTTGGCAACCCCCTGGCCGTTCAGGCTTACCGGCAGGGGATCCCACAAAACGGTCACAACTTTCCTACGGGCGCGATCCTTGTGAAGATAGGATACTCTCTGAAGCCGATCCGCTCTTTTCCTAGCGCCATCGAGCCGAACGTGTTGCAGCGTGTGGAGTTTATGGTGCGCGACCCAAAGTTCAAGAGCACTGGTGGCTGGGGCTTCGCTCGCTTCGTTTACCACCCCGCAACGAAAACATACACGCCTTACGGCCAAAATGCCAGCTTCGCCCAAGAGTGCTTTAACTGCCACGCTATTGTAAAAAACCGCGACTTTGTCTTTACAAGCTACGTTCCAAAAGGTTAAAGCAGATATTGGTGATAGTGCCTTCTGACCGGAGCGGGGATTTTAGGCCGAAAGCTTGGCCTCGTTACCCCTTTTTTGTCTTCACGCTCTATGTCCCTCGCTCTGTTGTCGCTAAAATTTCACGATAATTTTACGATACAGGGTTATACTAGACATGTCGTACATGCGTGTCTTCACAAGGAGGAGGTTGGTAGTAGTGAATGGAAGATGAGAGCCGTAGAACTAACCAGAAAAAGGCAGCATCTAAAGATGTCATCCCCTTAGAACCTCTTGAAGAAGTCCTCATCTCTGAGGCTGTGGTCATCTCCGATAGGCTCGATGTTACTTCACGAGACGATACCTGGCTCAACGCCTTAGTCAACCAAATACGCACCACCTATTTTGCCGATGTCGTTCAAACCTACCCCATTGTTGCCCACTTCGGGCGCAGAGCGCATCGGCGTTTTGGCTCGATTGGGGCACGAAATCATACCTCTATCCTTCGTCTCAATGGCCTCTTGGCAGACCCAGCGGTTCCTCTTTATGTGGTGGAGGCGGTTATCGCCCATGAATTGGCACACTATGCCCATGGGTTTGGTTCCGGTTCAAAACAGCGCTACGCAGCCCCACATCGCGGGGGCGTGGTTGATAAAGAGCTGGAACAAAGGGGGCTGGCGCCCCTTGCGGACCGCGCAAAAGCCTGGATAGAGAGTGAATGGGAGGCGTTTTATCAGAGCCGCTGTGCCGATCTGCTACGCGCAGCCCACGTAAAACAGAAGGCAAATGAGGTGCTATGGCAGGAATTTTTAGCCGCCCCAGGCCGACGCACATTAGCCGATATCCAAGAGGAGATGGCCGATCTGGCCGCCCGAGTCGGGTTCTTTAGGCCGCTTCCAAAAGTGGACTGGCTCTTCGCAACTCAAAGACAAAAGGCTCCATCCTACTGGCAGTCGAAGCAGCAGGTGCTGCATTTGCACGGTCTGTTGGCCGACCGCCGCGTCCCCAACTATTTTGTTCAGTTCCAAATTGCCTACTGGCTTGTTCGCCAAAAAGAGGGAGCACCGTGGAGCGCCATTCAACCCAAACTATGGGAAGCCGGTCTGCGCTCCGTTACCCAACAGGCATTGAATTGGCGCCCCCGCTGGAGCCTCTTCGTGCAGAGATATCATCCGCATAAAAAAGCTAAATAGGCTCTCTTTTATGTTTCGCTTGTGCCTGCGTGTAGGCGGCCAAAATGTTCTGAGCTGTGCGTGCAGGAGCATAGATTTCCGCATGCCGATAGGCGTTCTGCCCCATCTGCTTTCGACGGTATGGGTTGGTTAGGAGCATTTCAATAGCGGTTGCAAACGCCGACGCACTAAAAGGGCATAAAATCCCCGTCTGCTCCGGTATCACCGCCTCCCCTGCCCCTCCCTCGCTCACGGCGATGCAGGGCAGACCGCAGTTCATGGCCTCGATAACCACCAATCCCTGGGTCTCCATGGGCGAAGGCATCAGGAAAATGTCGGAAGCCGCATACCATGCGCCTATCTTTGCATGTGGCTGAGCCCCAACAAAAACGACGCGGCCTTGAATTCCTAATCGTTGCACCTGCCATTCGAGCTGAGCACGACAGGGGCCGTCGCCAACCAGCAACAAACGAAAAGCGCCTTGCGGTCCCTTCAAAGACCTCTGCTCCAGCAGCGCCACCGCCTCCAACAGAAGATCGACTCGCTTCTCTGGTGCCAGCCGTCCCACGTAAAGAAGCACTGGCACCTCTTCCGAAATCCCTATTTGGCATCGCACGGATTCGCGATCTCCCGGTGTAACATGCGGGGGTATCACTCCGCTAGGCACCACCTGAATGGGCACCGCGATCCCGCAGCGGGCAAGCGCTTGGGCGACATAGTGCGACGGGGCGATAACGACATCAGCCTGATTACAAAACCGTCGCATGACGTTACGCATGGTCGGCGGCCCGAGTCGCCTCACAAGGGCGGGTTTCGCCAGCAAAAGCATGGTATCGTAAAGCGAATGCACCGTGTAGACCAAGGGAATGCCGTTTTTGCGGGCTAAACGGGCACCGAGACGCCCCACAGGAAAAGGGTGTTGACAATGCACGATATCAATCTGCAACTGGCTAAAGTCAAGCGGTAGCGTGGGAAACGGACGAGCAAAACGATAAGGATGTTTCGGAAACGGTAAGGCTGGGAGACGATAGACCTGCTCATCGTCTGGCTGGGGATCTCCGGCCGCAAAAATAAAGACCTCATGCCCCATAGAGCGCAGGGTCTCTCGGAGGGTTTGAATGGCGATGACTACCCCGTTCAAAACGGGAGTATAGCATTCGGAAAAAAGAGCGATACGCATAGATGTTATTTAGCGCTTTCGGTTTGCCCGGCAAAAGCGCTGTGTCAAGATTACCTCAAGTTGGCACCTGCAAACAAGAGAAAACCCCGTTGATAGCCAGTGGTTTTTGTTTACAACAGACCGCTGCGCTTGCGCACAAGCCATTCGATCGCCAAAGGCACAATGAACAGGGCAAGGAAAAACGGCGAGTCCCAAAGCTCCGTCTCCCGTGTGCTGGTGACCACCAAAGGACGGTTTTTAAGGGAGCGCAGCCAGTCATCTAGTTGGTTAGGACGATAGTAGTGGCCTCCACCGGCAGCCGCAATACGTTTTAACATCCTCTCATCCAGCTCAGGCTTTTGCAGCTCCAACGCTAGGCTTTCCACCACAAAGGTGGCCGTTCCCTTCGCGTTCGGGTTTTGCGGCGAAGTCACCGAGATGGTATATTTGCCGGTAAGATTTGGCAAGTAGCGTGCCGTATAAAGACCGGGGGCATTCGGGGAGGGCTGAAGCGCGATGGTTTGCCGCACCCCATTATTGCCGACGATAGTGGCCGCAAGTGAAGAGACCTTCACCGGGTGATAGTAGGGGTCGAGCAGTCGCACGGTAATGCTTACCTGTTGTCCAAGCCGATAACTGCTGCCGGGCCTATCGGTGGCAACCTGAACGAAGCGTTGGTTCCCCGGCAGATCTCGCGGAGTAAGGAACCGAATCACCTGTCCCCAATAGCGATAGAAGTAGCGGTCGCCCACACGCCAGCGCCAACGCCAGGTGCTATCGGCCAAATCCATGTAGCACTTGCCCGCGCCAAAGTTCTGGTAGAGCGCCAACGGATAGGGGCCATACGCATTGCTTCGCGCCGAGTTCACGGCCAACACAACGGCACCGGGTCGAACCCTCTCGGCCCCTTCACACCAAAACATCCCCGGCAAGCTCTGCCAGATCTGCAAGTTACGGGTGGGATCGTCATCAAGGCGCATAATGGGGCTCTCCTGCCCTTGTGGGGTTAGCTGCCATTGGAAGGGATCGTCGGTGGTAATTGGGTTTGGAGAGGAGCTGAACACCGCGGGCATCAGGGGGTCGAGCACGGTTCCCACATACTCCTGAGGCATGTGATTCTCACCTGCAATGAGTAGAAGGCTTCCCCCGCGGTCTTCCACAAATCGGCGTATCAGCTGCAGTTGCGCGTCCGAAAAGTAGGAACGCGGCACATCGCCAAGAATGAGAATATCGTAGTCGAAAAGCGTTTGTTCGCTGGAAGGAAAACCATAGACCTTTATGTTGCCTTCTCCTCCGCTGTTGACATCGTCACCACTTAGCAAAAGGCAGGCGAACTGGATGCTTGTATCCCGGAGGATCGCGTTCTTGAGATAGCGGAACTCCCAGCGAGGCCGCTCCTCCACCATCAGCACCTTTAAGGGCTTTTGAATGACGTTCTGCACGGCGGAACGGGCGTTGTTGGAGGCCGTGATCTCGCCGGGCAGCGGCGGCACACGAACAGTGTATACAAACCGGCCGGGCTGGTCGGGCACATAGGTAAAGACGATCTCCTGTTTTTGATCGTCTGGAGCGAGACGAACGGTCTGTTGTTGAAATGGCTGACCGTTTCGCAGCAAAGAAACCGTCACCGTTTTGCCAGCGTAGCCGCGCTGTTCCAGATCGGCATAGAGGTTTACGACGTTGTGAACCCGCACGTTGTCGTCGGTCAGCACGCTTAGCACGGCCACATCTTTGGTTTTGGTTGGGTCGCCCACTCCGAGCGTGCTCACGGTGGTATGAAGCGCACGCACATCCATGGCTGCCGTGAGCGGGTCTTCCCCTTGGTTATTCTCACCGTCGCTAATAACGAGCAGGCCGGCTACGGGACGCCCTGCCAAATCTTGGGCGACCTGGTGTAACGCGGTGCCGATCTGGGTGCTATCTCCACCGGCTCTATCGAGAGCGAGTGGAAAGGCCGTAGGAACTCCATTTTTATCGTGGGGTAACTCCATCGCATGCGCCTGTGAGGCGAAGCTGTAGAGCTGAACATTGTAGCGTTGAGCGAGCGATTTTAACAGTCGGTCATGCTCAAGTAGGCGCTGTACGCGTGCGATACGAGAAAGGCGGCGGATATCTTCTGGCGATAGGCCGGTAGCCTGCGCCTCATTGGCGACGTACTGCGGGGGCATGCGGGGGTCGGTAAGCCCCATACTCTGCGAGGTATCTACCAGGATCGCTACGGAGGGGCGCAAGTGCTGTTCTTCGCGTAGGCGAAGGGTGGGCTGTGCCAGCATGATCATAAGGGAGAGAAAAGCCAGCAATCGGAGGACGAGCAAGGGGGTTTTTACCAGCCAGGAAGGGCGTGTTCCATCGCGATAGTAGCACCAAGCGAACCAAAGTGCAGCGACGATCAGGATCGTTAAGGCGACCGGGAGAACCCAAGGTGTTGCAAACACCAGGTGGGCATAGCGAATGTGACTAGCCGTTTGGGGTGAGATGCCCAAAAAACGCTGCCACAAACTAGAAGAGAGCCAAGAAAGGGATAATATCATCGTTCCATTTGTTTTACTATACCTGTTTGGACGTACCAGTGGCTCCATCTGTTACAACATTTCGCGGATTGTTCCCAGCCCATAAAAAATGGCAGCGGAAACCTGTTCCGCTGCGCACTCCTAAATCGTCACCTAAATCGTCGATTCACGCGCTAAGGACCGCCCATACCCGCTGGGGCACCGGAGAGCGTGGAAGAGCCACCCTCTTTTTCTTGAAGAGCATTCGATTTCGGTAAAGCGCTATTGGTAGAGTTTCCACCAAACCCAGGGGCTGTTTTCGACTCGTTGAGGCTGCCAAGCGAGCCTATCGTGCGACCATGGGGTCCAAAAGTCCGCACGGCCGACCAGATGGCAAGCGCCACAGCAATGACCACTACGATAATAACCAGAACGGTCTTCCGTTGCGAGTCCATCGTGTCACTCCGAATTTATTTATACTGGTCGTCCCAGCTTACAAGGTTAAAGTTCTTCTGTCCTGCGGCGGCCCGCTGAGCAATAGCTTGTGGCGTCCATGGCCACGACATAATAGAGGTTCGCTTCAGCGTCTTCACGTGGCCGTCTACGAACGCATAGTTTGACATGCCGTTATGGGCGCCCATCGAGAAATAGCCCTGTCCTCCGCACCAACTCACGCTGAAGTTATCGGGCGCTGTCGGCCAATTTGGATCGGCAAGGTTACGTTGGTCCCACCGCCAATAGGCGTAGCCATTCCACATGCTGACCGTAGTCCAAAGCTCGAAAATGGAGATCGTCGAGGCGGGAGCGCCGATGCCGGCCAACCTTTTCGAGTCCTGCCCCACATAGTAGGCATGAATGCCAAACGTCGCAGTATAACCGCCTATTTGGCCTTCATCGTAGCCATCTTGATAGTGAGTAAAGGAGTAGCTGATCGGGCCACCGGGGTCGCCGTTTGCACGGGAGATGCAGTTGACGCGTTGATAGGGATCGTCGGGACAGTGCCAAATCGCTTTGTTTTTAATGTAGGGGTTCAGTTCGTCTTGGGCACCTATCGCCCACTTGTCTCCGGTACAGACACTTGGGTTACAGGCAACCCGTATTCGTTCAAGCATCTCATCGTAGTCTTGCGTATACATCTGCTCAGCCGTGGCCAGCTGCTTCATATTTGAGAGGCAGCTAATGGCCCGTGCTTTCTCGCGTGCCTGAGCGAACACCGGAAAGAGGATCGCCGCAAGAATCGCGATAATGGCGATAACGACAAGTAACTCAATGAGTGTGAACGCTTGCTGTTTTTTCATGATCCTTCCTCCGAGAAGCGAATGAATGAGTGAGATGATTTTTAAGGAGCTATGTCTCTCTGAGATATGCTGCACTCCATTATAACATAGAACCTGTCAGGAATCAAGAAGGCTGTGCAAAAAAGTGTCAACTTGTAGGCTGAGTAGCTGTGGATAATTACTGAGGTTTTAGATGGTTCACTTTCCTTAGCCAACTCTTCGAAGTCCGCTCACCCCCTGATCTCAGTGTTCTAGCAGGAAACGGCAGGCGAATGGCGAAATTTCCTCTGCACTTGAAAGGAGTTGAATGGACGATGGCGGATATGCCTCTACAAAAAAAGCCGTTTCCTCAGCTTGCATCGGCTCTATCCGAGAGCCAACCTCGGCCTTACGGGCGCTCTCTCACCTGGCGTGTCGTCCTCCTTTGTCTCATTCTTATTCCCCTAACCGATTTTTGGCAAGTGGAAATGGAGGTCGTGCGCTACTCCGCGCATCCCACCACTATCTCCCTTTTTTTCGATACCGTGTTTGTTCTGCTCTGCCTCACAGTGGCCAATCAAGGCCTTAAACGCATCGCCCCTCGACTTGCCCTGGAGCGCGGAGAGCTGCTTCTCACCTACTCCGTTCTCTGCATCGCCGCCGCCGTCAGCGGACACGACATGTTGGAGGTCTTCGTCCCCATGCTTACTTGGCCTTTTAAGCACGCCAACTCCTCCAACAACTGGGCGCATCTCATTATCCCCCACCTAAAACCGGGGCTTTTCATCAGCGACCCTAAAATCTATAAGGGTTACTATGTGGGCAACGATACCATCTTTCGATGGGTCTACATTCGGGCCTGGCTGCCTGTCGTGTGCATCTGGACGGCTTTCGTCTCCATGTTGCTATTTGTTATGCTTTGCATTAATGTGATTTTGCGCAAACAGTGGACCGAACACGAACGCCTAACCTACCCCATCATTCAACTGCCTCTACAGATCACTTCAGAGCAGGCTTTTGCACCGAATGGGCTTTTCCGAAACCGGCTCTTCTGGCTCGGCTTCGCCATCGCCGGCTCCATTGATATGATCAACAGTCTTAACTACTACTATCCCAATATTCCCACGGTGCTGACCCCCGGTTTCGGCCAAAGTTTTTTAGATATAGGCCAATATTTCACCTCAAAACCGTGGAATGCCTTGGGGTGGACTCCGGTTTCCTTCTACCCTTTTATGATCGGATTAGGCATGTTTATGCCGCTCGACTTTCTGTTCTCTATGTGGTTTTTCTACTGGTTCTGGAAGTTAGAACGCGTCGCCGTCGTGTGGCTTGGCTACGACCGTGACCCGCGCTTCCCTTACATCGAAAATCAGTCGTTTGGTGCCTATCTCTCTTTCTTCTTCTATGCGGCTTGGCTTAGCCGCAACTACATTAAGCAGGTGCTGCGCTGTGCGTTAGGACGTCCCTCTGAACTTGACGATAGCACCGAGCCCATTCGCTATCGCTGGGCCGTATTGGGCGTTATTGTGGGTGTAGGCTCGCTCGTTGCTTTCTCAGCTTGGCTAGGAATGGTCTGGTGGATAGGCATTCTGTTTTTCTTTATGTACTTTATGCTTGCCATCGCCATTACCCGCATGCGTGCAGAACTGGGCACGCCGGTTCATGACCTCCACTTTACCGGCCCAGAGATGATCATGACACGCGTGGCCGGCACAGATAGCTTCTCGGCCAACACACTCACCGTGTTCTCCCTCTATTTCTGGTTCAACCGCGCTTACCGTAGTCACCCTATGCCCCATCAGTTAGAGGGATTCAAACTCGCTGAACAGACTCGTTCTCGCTATCGAAGCTGGTACTTTGCGATGCTTTTCCTCGGTATTTTTGGGGTGTTTGTAGCGTTTTGGAACATGCTGGGGTTGATGTACCACTACGGCGCCGAAGCCAAAAGCGTCCTGACCTTTGGGCCGGAACCTTACAACAACCTAACCGCCTGGCTCAACACGCCCACCCGTGGCAAGTTCGGCGAACTGATGTCTATTTTTGTGGGATGCGGCATCGCCTTCTTTCTCCAGTGGATGCGGGTTCGGTTCCCATGGTGGCCTTTCCATCCTTTGGCTTTTGCCGTCACCTCCTCTTGGGAGATCAATTTGGTATGGGGGCCGCTTTTCCTCGCATGGATATTCAAAGGCCTTATCCTTCGCTACGGAGGGCGAGGCACTTTTCAAAAAGCGCTACCCTTTTTTATCGGCTTGATGTTGGGGCAGTTCGTGGTAGGGAGTCTATGGAATATCTACGGCATCGCAAGAGGCCTACCAACCTATCAGTTCTGGCAATAGCCTAAGAGGTGATCTTAGGGTTTTACAGGGACATAACGCGTTGCGTTTGGATAGGTTAGAATGAGATCGTGGCTGCAGATAAGGGCGTGCGTTTTAGGGTCTATTTGAGCATCTATTGGGTAGCTGGCCTTGCCGATCTTCAGCCATAACCGATGGGGTCCCTTTAGCTCGTAGGTGCCCTGCCAGCGAATAAGGAGGGTTTGTCCATCATCGTCTGAACTTACCTGCTGCACGCTTTTATCTGGGAAGGGCATTTGGGTGGTGCCATCGGGGGTATTGGCTAAAAGCCGGGTTGTTCCAGTGACCACCCCATGCGCGAAAGTCACCTGCTGATCCAAAATAGGGCAGCCACTTTGCGGGCCGGTGGCGGTTTTACCGATGCTTTGCAAAACCCAGCTTCCTTGAAGCTTCGCCTCCGTCAGGCCGGTTGCTGCCGAATTAGGACGATGGGGCACGAAAACCGCAAACCCGAAGGCGATCAGCGCCACGAGGGCTGCAGCAAAAACCTGTTTGCGACCTCGTTGGCGTGGGTCGGGCGGCGCGATCCTCTTCTCGGCCTCCTCTGTCTCGTAAACGGCAGGCTCTACCACCTTTCAGAAACTCCTTAAAGCGCAGTTAGCACGGTGTTATAATCGGCGTTTCCAAGAGAAAAATGGAGGCTGAGACTACGGAGCCTTATCGCAACAGCTCAACGAGGCGATACAGGCGAGATCGCCATCTGCATCCCTCTAATTCTGCTCTATCTCTTTGCGTAAAAGCGCTAGTTGACTTTCAAAAGCGGCAAGCGCCTGCAGCAGTTCCTCTCGATTCTGCAGAAAAATCTCTCTCCAAAGGGCGTTGTCAGCAGCCGCGATGCGTGTGAGGTCACGAAAGCTGCCCCCTGCCAACTGCTTTGCAAGCTCTCGTTCCGGCTCGGCCTCCACCGTTTTCATGAAAGCAAAGGAAAGCAGATGGGGCAGGTGGCTGACGAGAGCCGCTAGATGGTCATGTTGCGCCGCCTCCATCGGCAGAGGATGCGCCCCTAACGCTTCGACAAATGCTGCTAGCCGTAGCGCCCAAGGGTCATTTTTCAACGTGAAGGGCTTTGAGCGGACGATGGCCCATGCGGCCTCACGAAAAAGATCGGGTTGTGCGGCCTGTGGCCCCGATTGCGTTCCTCCCGCCATGGGATGCCCCCCCACAAATCGCGCCCCCAAAAGCTCCTCACCGCGTTGCACAATCGCCCCCTTCACGCTGCCGAGGTCGGTCACAAGAGCTCGCGCGGGAATGTAAGGGGCCAAGCACGTCAGCTGCTCGATGATGGCATAAGGGGGCACGGCAAACACCACGAGATCGGCATCTGCAAGCGCCTCCACAGGTGTCCCTACAACCTTATCTAAGGCACCTTGCTTAGAGGCCATATGCAGATGGCTTGGCTGAACATCATAGCCGACCACCGTTTGCGCAAGCCCTTGCTGACGTAGGGCCATCCCCAAGGAGGTGCCCATGAGGCCCATGCCGAGGATGGCCACCTGACTGAAGAGAACAGGGCAAACCCGCTCTTCAGATGCCCTCATAAGCGCTTACCAACAGCCTCCGCCACAGGCCTCACCGCCTGCATCAGCTGCCCAAACTGCTCAAACGAAAGCGACTGCGGCCCGTCTTTCACGGCCTTTTCGGGGTTGGGATGCACCTCAATAATAAGCCCATCTACCCCCGCGGCCACGGCCCCTAAGGTTATTGCCGGCACCAAACTGCGTTTGCCTGTGGCATGAGAGGGATCGGCAAAGATGGGCAGATGCGATAGCTCCTTTATCGCAGGAATGGCGTTCAGGTCAAAGGTATTGCGCGTATAGGTTTCAAAGGTGCGGATGCCGCGTTCACAGAGAATGATCTCGTAGTTCCCTTGACTTGCGATGTACTCTGCGGCCTGGAGCCACTCCTCGATGGTGCTGGCCCAACCGCGTTTCAGCATCACGGGTTTGCGCGTATTCCCCACCTCCCGCAGAAGGCTGAAGTTGGTCATATTGCGCGTGCCGATCTGAAAGATGTCGGTGTAGCGCCCCACTAGCTCCACATCGCGCGTATCCATGACCTCGGTGATGATGGGCAAACCGGTCTCTAAACTCGCCTCCTGAAGGATTTTCAACCCCTCCTCCCCGAGTCCGTGGAAGGAGTAGGGCGATGTGGAGGGCTTAAACGCCCCGCCACGCAGGATGTGCGCGCCCATTTTCTTCACAAAGCGGGCTGTCTCCAACAACATCTCCGCCGACTCCACCGTGCACGGACCCGCCATAACGCAGAGGGTGCCGCCGCCAATCTGCACACCCCGTACGTTCAAAACGGTTCCTTCTGGGCGGAAAGCTTTGCCAACCAGCTTATAGGGCTTGAGGATAGGGATGACGCGCTCCACATAGGGCAGCGATTCGAAATGCTCGATCAATCCGTCTTTATCCCGTTCCGGCGTCCCGATAACCCCAACAATGGTGCGCTCTACGCCGCGCGAACAGTGAACGCCATAACCACGGGCTTTGAGATCGGCCAACAGTGCCTCTTGCTGTTCCTCCGTTGCATCCGGCTGCAAAACGATAATCACTTACAATCCTCCATTTATCCTCGTCCAATTCTCTATCTCTCCTCACCGACGCTGCAGAGACGGTGAGGCGCTCTTAGAGCTATTATTATAGCGCATGGCAGGGCGGCTTTAGGTCGTTATGGAGGAGGGGGTACTCTGTTTTGTCCCCAACCGCCGCCGATAACGCAGCGTAGGGCGTTCCACTGCTAGATAGAAGAGATAGGCCGCCAACACCGCTATCGGCGCTCCGATCCCAAAGAGAACGAGACAAGAGACAGCAGGCCCTACACGATGCACGCGAAGCGCATGGGCCAGTTCGTTGAGGACAGGATAGTGAATGAGGTAGAGACTGTAGGAGAAATCGCCGAGCAGCCGTACCGGAGGCGACTGTAGGCAACGCAGGGGCCATCGCATCGCCCGCGGATTCTGCACACAGCTTACAATGAAGCTGGTTGCGAAAAGGGCCACCAAAACATCGGGCAACCGTAATGGCGCGTGAAAAACCTGGATGCCGGCCTGGGTGGGAGGCCAAAGGGCAAACAGTACGACCATTGCGATACCGAGTGCCCCAACGACAGCCGGCCAGCGCCAGGTGCGACATCGCGCCGCCCACCTATCCGTAGGAGACCAGTTCACGATGGCACCGGCCACACCAAGCGCAAAAATCCCCAACATCCAGAAACCTTCCGGAATATCCCTATGAAACCACAGGCAGGGCAAAAACCCCAACACCATGGCCGCAAATACCATCTTGGGAATCCCATAGCGATGCCAAAGGGGCAAAATAAAGAAAGGAAGAAAGAAGTAGATCTGCCACTCAGTAGCGATGCTCCACATGGGGGCGTCAATCTGATGAGACCAATGGGGACTAAAGTTATGTATTAAAAGCAGATGGGAAAACAGGGTGGAACCGTTCACCGTTGGCCGTAACCGTGCCCAAAACGACGCCGCAGGCAACGCGATTCCCGGATGAAAGAGAGGCGCAAGAAAGAGAGTCCATAGCGCGAGGGCACCGTAGTAGGGAGGCAAAATGCGCCAGGCACGACGCCAAAAATAGCTACCCACCGCCATTTCCCCCTTTGGATTGCGTGCAACGGGGATCATGAGCGAGTAGCCAGAAAGCACGAGAAATACGGTGACCGCGAAATAGCCGAAGGGGCACAAAAACAGCAGATAGGAAAGCCCTTTTTGGAGGGCATTCGGCCGGTAGTGGATGGCTATTTCATGATAAAACTGATAGCAATGGTAAAGCATGACGTAGAGGGCGGCAAGCCCTCTCATCCCGTCAAGAAAATTAAGATGAATGCGATTCGTTTCACCAACCTGCGGGCTCTCCACTCCAATGCCCTTCCTCTTTGAAACACCCTATGATGACTTAGTGTAGCACGTTACCGCCTTTCATGTAGGGCCGACAGTCACGTGTGGTGGATTTGTGAACCGTACAGCTCAATCTTGGAAGGTTTTCAGGGCCTCTGCCGGCTAAGCCGCCTTTTGTAAGGAGGAAGAGGGCGGCTGGAGACGCTCCTCTAAGAGGCGTAATAACGTGGCCGGATGGTTCGCTTCCATTGGAAACCAAGCGACGCTATAGGCAAAACAGAGCGGTGAGTGGCCCCTATTCCATCCCTTTTCCTTCAGCAAGTCCTCAAACGTAGCCCTGATACGTTGCAACACCGCGCTGGCAGTGCTCCCTGTGTAGGGAAGGATCACGGCGAAAGTGTCGGTCGCATAGCGGGTTACGATGTCGGAGCGACGCACGGTTTGACGTAGGAGCTGAGCGCTTAGCTGCACCGCCTCATCTCCCCAAAGCGTACCATGGTAGTGAGTGAAGGCCTGCAGCCCTTCCATTCGCAACAGGATCACGGCCACTTCCGAGTTAATGCGGCGGGCGCGATTTAGCTCTTCCTGAAGCCGCATATCAAAATAGTGGCGATTATAGAGCTTGGTAAGTGGATCTACGATGACGGAGGGGTCTTCGCAAAGCGCCATGTCAAACTCCTGGCGCAGCTGGGCGAGCTGAACCTGGGTCGTGCGCAGATCCTCGGTGGTCAGGATTTTGCGCAGCTTGCGGGTGGAGTTGCGAATAAGATGAGAAACGTAGTTGCAGGAGATGCCCAGCTTTTGGGCGATCTCCGTCTGGTTTAAGTCCTTAAAGTAGAACTCTACAAGCACCTGTTGCTCTAAAGCTTTCAGCTTTTTCATAGCGGTTTCCAGCATAATGCGGTCTTCGATGGGAAGCTGAAAAGCCACCGCTTGATCGGCAATATCGTGTCGCTCGCCATAGCTATGAGCAGAGCCATCCTCATTTTCGCGGAAGCCATCTATCGAGGTTACCCGAAACACCTCACGCGTGGTCATGAGTTCGGCTACCTCCTCCTCACGCATCCCCATCTTTTCGGCTATCTCACCATAGGTAGGGGTTCGGCCGAGCTGTTGCGTTAGCGCATCACTGATGCGGTTCAGGCGCAGGTTTAGTTCCTGAAGCCAGGCAGGCTCCTTGATGATCTTGCCACGGTCACGCAGATAGTGTTTGATCTGGCCGATGATGAAGTGGGTCGCGTAGGTAGAGAATTTCACATTCTTCTTGGGATCGTAGAGCTCGATAGCCGTGATGAGACCAATATAGCCCTCCTGTGCCAGGTCTTCCATTGGCTCCGAAGCCCCGGAAAAGCGTCGGGCAATGCTCTCCACTAAGTTGGTGTAGTTTAATACAATGCGATCGCGCAGACGAAGGTCTTGTTGCTGCCGATAGGCTGCAAGCAGCTCAAGTATCTCCTCCTCCGAGTAGCGTCGCATGGGGTTATCTCTCCATAGGTACGTTTTGTTCGTTTGTTCGTTCTTTTGCTGCGTCATCCTTACCACAAGAGAGCGTTTCGTCGTTAGCCCATCAATGCGCGATTCGCTCTTATTCCGCCTTTCCCTCAGAATCAAAAATTATAGAGTTATCAACGTAGATGGCCTTGGACGGGCAAGGCATACAGATTATTGCCAGGATCGGGCGTTTCCTATAGACGCCAATCCTCTTCCGGGCCGTGAGCGCGCGGGGATAGTGGTTGTGGCCTATTGCGAGGAACTTTTAAGGAAGTTAGTGGAGGTATTTTTACTCTTCAAGGTTCCGAAACCGATCGCTTACCACATCGGAAAGCGTATCTTGCTCGAAGCGTTGGGCGAACTCCAAATAACGCTTAGCTTCGGCATGGTTTGGCTCGCGCTGCAGGACTTTCCGAAATTGAAAGATGGCCTCGGCATAGCGCGAGCGATCGTAGGCCTGCTTGCCAAGCTCAAAGTCTATCTGAACCTGAAGAGCCGCCATGGTCTGTGCTCGCTCAGCGGTGGGAGCGAACGCCTGAGCGCGCTCGTAGCAAGCCAGCGCCTCCTGCAGTTCGCCACGTTCGAGTCGCTCCTTCGCCTCTTTATCGGCCTCTTGCGCTCTGCCGGCACGAAACTCTTGCAGCCGTTGACGCGCCTCGAAGAGATCGGGCATGAGATGGATCGCCTTGCGCAACAGCGGCTCCACGGTGTCCGCTTGGCCCTCCTGAAGCAAGCTCTTCGCTTGCTGTAGCAGCGCTTCGGCGAAGCGTTGTCTTAGCTCGACATATTGTTGAAACAGCGCCACGTCATAGGGCGCTAAGGCGAGCGCCTCTTGCAGGAGCGTGAGGGCCGCCTCCCACTCTCCGTCGGCCTGAAGATGCGCCAGCTCCCACTGAACGTCGGCCATCCACTGGGCCTTCAGCTCTTCAAACTGCTGCCAGCACTCCACATCATCTGGGCACTCTTCTAGATAGGCATAGAGGCTCTGAAGCGCCGTCTTCATGGCGCCCTTTTCCGGCACAAGCGGTAAATAGGCTCTCCAATCCTTCCGGCTTACCGAGAGAGCCTCCACCGTTGTGCTGACCACTCGATACAAGCTGAAGCGACTCCCCTGAGCCGAGGTAGCGATGTACTCGCCACCGGGCGAACAGGCAAGACCGGTAAAAGGAACATCGCCCTCATACTCCCAAACGGGCTGACCGGCCTGGTCGAGACAGATCAGCGTTGTGGGCGCGCGTGGGTTCTCTTCGGAACCGCAAAGGGCTACCGTAAGCTGCCCCTCTTTGGCCATGGCGAGAGCGTGTACAGGCCCTGCTACTTTCGTCTGCCAACGGCGCGCACCCTCTGCATCAAGCATGCCGATCCATCCCGTCTGCGTCCCATAGGCCAGCTCCTCACCCTCTGTGGCGCACGCGAGCAGCGTAACCGGCTCTTCCGTATCGAATCGCCACCACTCCCGCATGTTCGCATCGAATAGCAGGATCAGCCCATTCTCATAGGCGGTTGCCATGCGCCGCCCCTCTTGCAGTAGGACGACACTGTTGGCCGCCGCTTCTAGCTCCATATTCCAAAGCCCTGTGCCGACAAAGGTTCCATACACAAGGGCAAAGTTTTGGCCGGAGATGTCGGAGTAGACGGCAGCCACGCGCGAGCCCCCTACATCCATGCTTGCATCGAGGTAGATAACGCGCTTTTCCATGGTGAGTCGGCGTTTTGTGCCCTCGGCAAACAGGTAGACCTCGTCCGGTCGCATACCTAAGAACGATTCCGTGACGGCGCTAAGTAGCAGCTTCTGGAGGATTTCGGCAGAAAAACGTGCCACCGCTGTCTGGTTCTGCGGATCGGTTATGCGAATGACCTCATAAGTGCGCGGTTCAATGGAATGTGGCCGCGCAAGCGTGAGGGAACCTTGATCGTCCAGCGGGTAGCCCCGTAACGGATAGGCTCCGCGGAGGCGCTGCTGCCATTCAAGTTGGAGGGTACGCACGGTTCTCATGGGCGCGATGGCTGTAGTACAACTCGTAGGAGACGGTGGTTTTGGGTATCGCTAACGTAAAACCCTTGATAATTTGGCTCTAACACCAGTCCGGTAGGCGCATGGAGAGTGCCTAGCCGCCCCGGAAGTAGCCGCAGCGTGGCCAGGGCTTCCCCTTGGGAACTGAACACAACGACTCTATCGTTCGCCGGATCGGCAAGATAGATTCGGCCTTGCAGGTCGAGGGCAAACTGGCCTTTTTCTCGGATGCGGTGGACTCCCGTGAGAACGGAGACGGGCGGGGTGTTGGCCGTAAAGCGCACGATGGTACCAAGGTAGTCGTCGGCAACATAGAGGGCTCCAGTGCTATCGAAAGCGAGGGCAACGGGATGCACAAGCCCTCTCTCGCGTCCTATGCTCACTATGCAGTCGCCGGTGTAGGGATGCAGTCGCACTATTCGGCCGTTGCCGGTATCGGCGACCCACAAAAACCCTTCCACGTCGAACACGATATCGAGAGGATTAACAAAGCCGGAGAGTCTACGGAAACGACGCCCCGTTCTATCCAAGCCATAAACGCAATGGTCGCCGAGGTCGGCCACAAAGAGCCCCTGTCCCTGTGGATGCACAGCCACTGCCTGCGGCTCTAAGAAAGGCTCGAAGCGCACCACATCACCATTAAGGGCGATACGCTGTACCCGCTTATTGAGGCTATCGGCCACATAAAGGGCGCCATCGGCATCTATGGCTAAGCCTTTTGGGCAGCGAAACTCCCCCACCTCCATGCCCGGTGCGCCGATAACTTCCACAACCTGCAACTCCACCGTTTCTCTGGGGGAAGCGCCGGAGGGGTTCGCAGCGGTCTCCTCCAAACTGGCACCCTCATCGGGGATGGGCGTTGAGGTCGGTTGATCTTCAAACTCCAAAAAGCGGAAGCGATCGAATTCCACCGTTTTATCTCTAGTTTGTGCCCGTCGCCTGCTGTTTTTCTTCCACAAGCAGGTCAAACTTACCCGACTTCGCCAACATCAGCTGCTCGGTGATCTCCTCCATCGTTTCGGTATGAGCGCTCGAGGCCGCGCGCGCTCGGGTGCGAGCCCAGTCCCTCAGCTCCTCGATGCGCTCACGCATCGTCATGGATAGAGGCACGGTGTGGGTGGCGGCTTGGACGATGGCGTCGGTGGTAAGATCGCCGTTTTTATCAAAAGCATCGTAGAGGGCCTCCACCACCAAGGCCTCGATCTCCGCTCCGGAGAAGCCGGGGGTCACGGAGGCAAGCAGGTCGAGGTCAAAGTTTTCGGGGTTGCGGTGCCTTTTCTGCAAGTGGATACGGAAGATCTCTTTGCGCTCCTTGTGGGCAGGCAGGTCTATAAAGAAGATCTCGTCGAAGCGGCCTTTCCGTAAAAGTTCCGGTGGAAGGGCGGTGACATCGTTTGAGGTGGCCACAACGAAAGCGGGCGCCTTTTTATCTTGCATCCAGGTGAGGAAGGTGCCAAAGACACGGCTTGTGGTGCCTCCATCGGAGTAGCTGGAGCTTTGTGTTCCGGAGAACCCCTTTTCGAGTTCATCGAGCCAAAGGACGCAGGGGGCCACCGATTCGGCCACTCGGATCGCTTTCCGCATGTTCTCTTCGGAGGCTCCCACAAGGCCGGCAAAGATGCGGCCCACATCGAGGCGCAGAATGGGCAAACGCCACAGCGAGCCGATGACTTTTGCAGAGAGGCTTTTACCGCACCCCTGCACCCCAAGCAGCAGCACGCCCCGCGGGTCGGGCAGCCCAAATGCCTTCGCCTTCTCGGAGAAGGCTACGGTGCGTTTTTGCATCCAATCTTTTAGTAGGTCGAGGCCACCGACGTCCTGAATGCCCTCATTGAAGGGGTAGTACTCAAGAATGCCGGATTTTCGGATGATCTGCTCCTTCTCACCGAGGATCACATCCACGTCGAAGCGGTTGCGCTCGATGAGCGATCGGGCGAACACGTTCTCCGCCTCCATGGCCGTTAGCCCCTGCGCGGCCTTTAAAACCTGGTCACGCTCCAGCTCGCTGAGGTTACAGTTGACTTTGGGGTTATCCTTCACCGCCTGGATCACGCGCTCCAGGATGAGGTCGAGGTCTTCGTAGTCCGGCAAGGCATAGTCCACAACGGCGATATCTTTCTCAAGTTCAGGAGGCAGTTTTAGAAACGGGGCAAGGATGATCAGCGATTTATGCGATGTTTTGAGGACAAGAGCGAGGTCGCGCAGTCTTCGTGTCACCGTCACGTCGTTGATGAAGGCATGGAAGTCTTTCAGAAGGAAGATGGCCTGATCGCGCGAATCGTTGACGGCATCGAGGGCGGCCAGAGGGTCACGGGTGGCGTTATCTCGGTGGTTGGGGTTTGTCACCATCCCCTGAGTCACCGTCCACACAAACAGCTTTTTTCCGCGCTCTTGGGCAATGCGTCGCAGGGCGTCTTCGACCCTCTGCTCCTCCCAAGACACGATGTAAATGATGGGGTACCGGGCCCGGATCAGTATCTCTAATTCACGATCAACCTGTGCCGATGACAATCTCGCTGCTCCTCACTCTCGCAACAATCTGCTTTAGCAACGATGTCATTATACACCCTGAGGGTTTTCCCTTGCAACAAGCGATCGCACGCATAAAAAGCGGCAGGGCAACGTCCCTGCCGCAAAGGATTTCTTCGTGTGAAGTTGAGTGGGGACCTAGGAAGTTTTCTGCCTCAAGCCTGGAGACGTCCCGATCGCAATATGGAATTCGGTTTATTCACGCTTCAGCACGTAGTCTTTAGGGCCTTTTGTTGTAGGAACGTTGCGCAGGGTTACCTCGCGCCACTCGTAAGGCCAATGGGGCGCAAAAGTGGCCTCACCACCCTGCCATTTCAGTCCCAACAGCCCTTCAAGTACCGCCCAAATAAAGGTAGGGGCCACCCAAGGCGAGAGGTGCATCCCCAAATTTACGCCGGTCTCGCCATGAAAAAACTCAGCAAACTCACCACGATGCACGTTCACCTCCGGCGGCATCGCCTCCACAACCGGCTGCGCCACAAGTCGAAGGGCATTTAGGGCGGTGTCCGGATCGTGGGGAGCCACTGCCGCCGCATACCACAGCGTGAGGTTCGGCCAGCTTCCCCCTAAAAGCCCATAAGCTCGCTCCGGATGATACTGGGGATCGGTGTTCGGTAGAGTGCGCATGCCTCGCACGCTCCAAAAATCTGGCTGGGACAGCCGAGTCAACACGGCGCGAGCCTGCTCGTCCGAAGCCACTCCACAAAGCACTGGAAACACCATGTCGCCCGTTACTTGCGGGTTCGGCTTTCCTTCAAACCGGTTTAGCAGATACAAACTGCCCGTCCAAAGATGCGTGTTGATAGCCTCCTGAAGGCACTGGGCCTCCTGCAGGTAGCGCGGCTCATGAAGAAAATCGGCCATCTGCCGAAGCGCCATTGCCGCAAGCGCGTTGATCTCGGTGACCTCCCCGGCCTGCACATAGCCCTCGATGATGTTGCGCCAACCGCATGTGCCAAAGGAGCCTGTACCCGCCGGGACGCCCACCAGCAGGCCGGACGGACCGCGCTCAGCCAGCAGATGCTCGCAGGCCATTTGGGCAGAGGCCGCAAACTCCTCTCGAAACGCCTCATCGGGATGCATCTGCCAATGATGCGCCAACGCCCAGAGGTAGAGGGGCGTATTGTCGCTGACGTTGAGGTTATAGTCGGACTGAGCGCCGCTCTCCAGGTCTACATACTCGATGATCTGCCCATTCGGTTTTTGCCGGCGTCTAAAAACACGAAGCGCTTCGGGGGCAAACCAAGGCGCCACATAGTCGGTGCCCAGACACATCCAGCCGGTGTCGCGCCCCACCACAATGGTGGTAGCATGGGGGCAGTTGCTCATTCCCCAGCCCAGCGTGTAGTAGCGCATGCATCGGGCGATGTTGTCTTTGGCATACTGAAAGGCATAGTTAATGAGAGGGTCGGGAGTTTCAAGCACGCAGGTTGCGCGCAAAGCCGTGGCATGTGGGGTGGGTAGTTCCATCGTTTTAACTGATAAGCTAAGGGTGGTTTTGGTTTTTATTCCGTTTTCCCTGGCGGGACGTAGCTCCAAGAAATGCGAGTTTTGGTATATCGAAAAATCAGAGATTTGTCAAGTAGGGGCAGGCCCCTGTGCCTGCCCGTTTTACACACGTGCCTGCCCGTTTTACACACGTGCCTGTCCGTTTTGACAACGTGTCCACCAAAATTAGGGCGACCACGGGGGTTTCCTATTAGGGCGACCACAGGGGTCGCCCCTACAATTTTGTGTGTCTATCTACCAATCTCGCCACCCGTACAAAACCCACCCACATAAAACATCCACCGATTGTAGGGGCAGGCCCCCGTGCCTGCCCGTTTCACCCCCTGTGCCTGTCCATTTTATCCCGTGCCTGCCCGTGTGTGCCCATGTGCCTGTTCGTTTCACCCCGTGTGCCCATGTGACCATGGTTTTCCCCGAAATCGGGTGGTCATGGGGGTTATTGGGCGACCACAGGGGGTCGCCCCCCACAGTTTTGTGTGTCTATCTACCAATCTGGCCACCCGTACAAAACCCACCCACATAAAACATCCACCGATTGTAGGGGCAGGCCCCCGTGCCTGCCCGTTTCACCCCCCGTGTCTGCCCGTTTCGCCCCTGTGCCTGTCCGTTGTGATAACGTGTCCACAAAAATCAGGGCGACCATGGGGGTTTCCTATTAGGGCGACCACAGGGGGTCGCCCCTACAATCCAATACCCCTCTCCCTAGAGGGAAGGTGTGAATGTTGGGTAGGGGCAGGCCCCTGTGCCTGCCCGTGTGCCCCTGTGCCTGCCCGTTTCACCCCCTGTGCCTGCCCGTTTCACACACGTGCCTGTCCGTTTTGACAACGTGTCCACCAAAATTAGGGCGACCATAGGGAGTCGCCATAGATGGGTGAATCCATTATTCCTTATTCCCCTCTCCCGCAGGAGAGGAGTAAGGGTGAGGGAAGACACCTGTCTTCCCTCCCTTGTCTCCTTGCTCACTCCTACCCTAGTGCTTCGAAGGAAGGCTATTAATGACAGGGATCGGATAGGCATCTCGACCGCCATGAGCACGCTTCCACGCCTCCCACTCCGTATCAGGCACGAGTACAAGGCAACCCCATAGATCCTGCATTAGGCAAGGATCCACTGTCTCATAAGCCGAAGGCCCTTTCTGCGCTAAGGCATACATGTGCCGCCACACCTCTATCGCCTCTTGATAGCGTTTGAATGTACACAGTAGCACATAATACTGCTGAGCCAAATCCAGGTTATTTGGCATCAGTTTGTAGCCCTCCTCTGCATACTTTAACGCCTTGTCCCAGTTGTACGAGTAACGAGGGTCGGGAGGTATTCTAAATGGCAAAGAACTTGCTCCATCATCCATAGTCACATTCCCGCTCTCCATCAAGGCCAACACCGCCCCTAACTCCTTCGGACCTACCAGCTGCGGCGTCTTCTTGAAACGCGCATAGTACAGAGGATACAGGGTCATCATACCGTACTCTTCCAAACCCGCACAAAACGTCTCCATCGCTTTGGCATACTCCCCTAAATGATACTCGCAGTAAGCTTCGTCAAAATAGGGATTGCACATCGGTAATGGGGGTGTCATAAGGTCTAATACCGACTTCGTCTTCTGCAGCAAAGAACGACCATCCGCAGATGGATACTGCGCTATCACCTCCTCCCCGCGCCCCGCATCAAACTCCTGAACCGCTTTGCGATACTCCCCCTCACACGTCAGCAAATGGCCTAAATAGATATGGGTCTGAACTTTTTTACTTAATAGACGTGCTAGCATTTCCTGCTCATAATAATCCTCCGATGAGCTGCCGATCAAACCCTCCTTCACTGAAGCCGAAGACCCCTTTTGCATCTGCTCTACCGTCTTTATGGCGGCCTTCACGGCCTCCTGAGCTTGCTGTTGGGTGTGCTTGTCTTCCACGTAGGCCAGCGCTTGCTTTGCAAGCGAAAACGCCCGAGCATACTGCCCTTTCTGCTCCCATTGACAGGCTGTGAACAGCAGGGCGTTGACATGGTCAATAAAGGGGACTACAGCCAGATAGATGAGACGAACGTCCGGTTGGGGCGCTGCGATTTGAGCCTGTGAGGATGGCATGGGCTGCAAGAGCCCTAAAATGCCTAATCCACACAGCCCCAAGAGGCGTTTAAAGCAAAGATGTTGGTGGTTCATCGCTAATGTAGCCCTCCATTCGGAAAAGTTGTCCAGAAGAAAGCTCCAAAATTAATAAAAAAATGGTTCCACGTCGGGAAGGCAGGGTATATCGGACCGTCATTTATGTTGGCGCCTCTCTGCAGAGCAACCCATGTTCCGTTCTGGAACGTCATGGTAACATTCCAAAACCAGCTCTCTTCCTTTAGAGGAACCCAGCAACTCGTGGACTGCGGTGGGGGTAGGTACATCATGGTCGTTTGAAATTGCTCATCTACACTGAAGTTCAGCACATTGTTGGGAGGTCCGATGTCAGGCGTGTCTACAAAGGAGATTACAGGCGGGTATCCATCTGCTGGGACGTAATAGCGGCCTTCGGGGAACCAATTATCTAGTCCTGTTTGTTGGTTTTCATTCGGAGGTGGTAGAGGACCGAGACCGCCGATGTTGGGAGTAATAAGTTGGCAGGTACCCCACGTACCCTTATCTTCGGAAAGGTAGAACTCCGGTGGAGTTTGTACCGTACTACCGCTTTTCGGGTCATTCGGATTGGTGATATGACTAAAGTTGATCCAGTCTAGCCCCACTGTGCCTCTATTAAGGTCTACATAGACACCCTGCTGATCAACATTAGGATTATTTTGGGGCTCAATCTGAACACTAAACCTAAATATCGGATCCCTAAATTTAATTTTAAGGCTGGTTACGACTGTTCCTGGGAACCCCCCGACCGGATGAGCTCCAGGCGGGACAGCTAAATCTACCTTGCAAGAGACGACGCCGTTGGCAGGGGTTTTGGGGTAGAAGGTCAAAGTATTTTTGGGTAAGGTCTTGATTGCCAAGAAGAAGAAGCTGGGCAGCTTGAGGTCGGCTACTATCGCCTTGGTAGTAGTTAAATCTTTGCCAATACTTGAAAGGTTGGCAGGCGGCGGGAGGTGTCCACTGGTAGTTGCTGGGCGTGAGGCCGCCGGGGATAAGGCTACACGTGACCTGCTGCCCGATGAGGTACTCAGGTTGGACGTTCAGGTTGATGCCGCTGCCCCCCAACACAATCATCAACGGGGTGGCTGATGCCTTGTACGTTACACTCGCTGTTGCACGCCCAACGCCAAATCCAAATGCGGCTGGAACGGTGATGCTGGCCGAAGGCGTACAGTTCTCTGTAAAATTGTTCGTACTATCTGTTTTGATGAGGTATTGCTGCCCTGAGGAGCTTTGCCCTACCTCGTACGTTCCATCGCCGAGATTTATCGGGGCAAACCCCAAACCGTTATCCGCGTTGCCGGTACCCAAGTGCCGATTCTTGGACTCGCACTGCCACTGAGCTGTACAGTCTTGCATCACCACGACGGCTGGAGGAGGGGGCTCGTTGGGAAAGTCGGGCACCCAAGTAAACGTTGCCGTGATCTGGCCGCTGCACGTGATGGTGAGATTCTGCATGTCGGGAGAACCGCTTCCCCCGTAGGTGCCGTTGCTAGATAAGGTATAGGGCTGCCCGTTGCAGTTTCCTCCGGCATAGGTCACGGTGTAGTGCCCAGCGAGAGCGAGAGAGGGCCGAAGCAAAGCGAGAACAGAAGAAGCATAGGGCGGAGCAACAGGCTCTGCAGCCTGTGCAGAGCAGCGCGCGGTTTAACTCACTGTTTAAAATTTAGGTGCCAACTGCGGGGGGGTACATGGTGATTGCGGCCCCATCGCGAGCACGTTACGAACAGTTGCTGTTTCATCGTTTTTAATTTGACCTCCTTTGATGTTTGGCTTGTCAAGAGCTTTCCATGTTGTTGGTTCGTAGAAACCCTGAGCTGTAGTGCTCCTCTTACAGCTCAACCTAGAAACATTATATCATACATTTATCACTACAGCAAGTAATTTTTATTTTTAAAAATTCGATAACCTCTACTTAAAGCAAGCGATCTTTTCTTAGTTTGAAACAAAAAAGCGAGCCACTAGTTGTGGACAAAGAAGCATGTTCTCTCCAAGGTGGAGTACATTGAGGCACCTGTAGCTTGATCTCCTTCGCAGTCCTCTACGCAACCCCTGGCACCCTCATGACCTCAACGTAAGCGCGTGCACGCGGCCGTTGAGGGTGCCAAACGCCAAGGAGATCCGAGCCCCACACACGTCGCAGGCACGCTAGCGAGACATCAGGCTTGTGACCTGTGTTGGACGATAGCCCAGCCTATAGACGCGGCCATCGGGGCAGCATAAAAAAGCATAAAAAGAAGGTGGGGGGTTGAATCAACATGGCAGCGTTCGGCAAGCTTTATATCGGCGTATACGCGCTGTCTGGCAGCGGCCAGTTGGGTTGGTGGCGCAGTGCTATAAGCGCACAGTGCGCAGACGTAGCGAATTCGAGACAACGGCAACGCTGCTAAAGGCCATGGCCAAAGCGGCGATCATGGGGTTGAGGCCGCCAAAGGCCGCTAGAGGAATGCCAATCGTGTTGAAGAGAAACGCCCAGAAGAGGTTTTGCTGAATGACTCGCATCACCGCGCGAGAGAGACGAAGCGCCCGTGCCACGTTCCGCAAATTCGTCCCCAACAAGGTGATGTCGGCTGCCTCCTTGGCCACATCTGTGCCCTTTCCCATCGCGATGCCGATATCGGCCTGCACCAAAGCGGCGGCATCGTTAATGCCGTCGCCCACCATGGCGATCGGCCCGCGCCCCTCTGCTTGCCACCGTTTTATGATCGCCACCTTTTGGTGAGGCTGTAGTGCAGCGTACACTTCGGCAATGCCAAGCTCCTCCGCCACCACGCGCGCCACTTTCTCCGAATCGCCGGTTAACATGGCGACCTCTAGCCCCATCGCTTGGAGGTCCGCAATGGCCGCTTTTGCCTCCGGTCGGGGCGTATCGGCGATGCCAACAAGGCCTAGCAGGCATCCATCTACCCCGATAAACACCACCGTTTTTCCCTGTGCTTCCAACGCCTCGGCGTGGGTGAGGAGCGTGGGGTCAAGCGCGATTCCCCGCTGCTCCATCAGCCGGCGGTTGCCCACGCACACGAGCCGTCCATCCACAAACGCAACCGCACCCGCGCCGGCTTCGGCCGAAAAACCGGTTACCTGAGCCGTCAGCAGCGCGGGGCCGGCCTTGGTGACGAGGCTCTTTGCTAGCGGGTGCTCCGAGCCGCGTTCGGCGTTGGCGGCCAAATAGAGCAGTTCGCGCTCCCGCTGGCGTGTGTCCGCCTCGTCTATCCCCTTTACCGTGAAGATATCGGTTACGGACGGGCGTCCTTCGGTGAGGGTGCCCGTTTTGTCGAAAACGACCCTACGCACCGCCTGCGCACGCTCCAACGCCTCTCCGTTGCGGAAGAGAATGCCCATCAACGCCCCTCGCCCAGTACCCACGAGGATGGCGGTGGGCGTGGCCAAACCGAGCGCGCAGGGACAGGCGATGACCAGCACGGCTACGGCCGCCGTAAGCGCCGCAGTGGCGCCCTCATGCAGGGCCCAAAAACGGATGCCAAAGGTAAGCAGCGCCACGGCAAAGACGATCGGTACAAAAACGGCTGCCACCGCGTCGGCCAACCGCTGCACCGGGGCTTTGCTCGCCTGCGCCTCTTCCACCATCTGCATCATATGGGCCAGCACGGTGTCGGAGCCGGTGGCCGTTGCCCGATAGAGCAGAGTGCCGCTCTGGTTCAACGTCCCGCCGACCACCCTATCCCCCGGACGCTTCTCCACAGGGAGGCTCTCTCCGGTAAGTAGCGATTCATCTACGGCCGAAACGCCCTCCGTAACCACTCCATCCACCGCGATCTTCTCTCCAGGGCGCACCCGCAGAACATCGCCTGGCTTTACCTGCTCCAACGGAATCTCCTGTTCTCCACGCTCGGTAACCACCGTGGCGGTTCTTGGAGAAAGCTCCGCCATGGCCTGGATGGCACCGGCGGCTTTGCGCTTCGCTCTCTCCTCCAAATAGCGTCCGAGCAGGATAAAGGTCACGATGGTCGCTGCCGTTTCAAAGTAGAGCTGAGGATGGTTGGAAGTGGCCAGTTGGAAGAGGCTGTAGGTGTAGGCCGCCGTGGCGCCCACCACGATAAGGGTGTCCATTGTGGCGCTGTGGCTGTAGCGAAAGGCGCGCCAGGCGCCCACAAACAGCTCTCGTCCAAACCCGAACACCACCACAGCGCTGAAGACGGCCAGCAAGCTGTTGAGGGCGAACGAGCGGTGAGACATCCCCATGGAAAGCCCCAAAACGGGAGCCGTGAGCACGGCGGCAGCGATAAGCTCCCTCAAGCGACCTGCATCGGAGGCCGACGCGTGCGTTGGGATGGCAGCGGCCTCTTTTTCGGGCATTAAGGGCGCCTGATGAGAAAAAGCACTCCTTTCAGACACCGGCTGAGCCCCATAGCCCGCTCTCTCCACCGCGTGAATCAGCGCTTCGGCCTTCGTCTGTTCAGGGTCGTAGACCACGATCGCCCGATTGGTCGCCAGATTGACTCGGGCCTCGCGCACGCCCTCCACCTTTTGCAAAGATCGTTCAATGCGTCTCACGCAGGAGGCGCAATGCATCCCCTCGATATGAAGCGTGCAAACGGCCTCTTGGCCTTGAGATGACGGAGGCAGCGTGGCCTCTGTCGCCCCTTCATTGCGAGCCATTGGTGTGTTCCTCTTTGCCACCCAGCGAGGGGTCATCGGCAAACGCCTCATACCCCTCCTCTTCCACGGCCTTCAAAAGCTGCTGCAGATGCACGCGATCGGGGGCGTAAACCACTTGGGCGCTCTTGTTTTGCAAGCTTACCTCCGCTCTCTCCACACCCTCTAAGCGCTTGAGCGCCTCGGTAACGTGCCTTACACAGGCCTCGCAGCTCATCCCCTCAATGCGCAACGTGATCGTTCTGGTCATCCTAACTCTCCTCTCTAACTTTTGAGAAAATGGGTCAAAACCTTCTGTACCTCCTGCAGCATCTCCTCTTGGGTAAGCCGCTGGGCATCAGGGTGTGCGCTCTCGACGTTATGGCCGATCACACAGGTTTGGAGATGTTGCACCAGCAGCTCGATGCCCAAGGCATCCAATGCCGAGCGGGCCGCTGCTATTTGATGGAGGATATCCACACAGTATCGTCCCTCCTCGATCATGCGGCCAATGCCGCGGATCTGGCCTTCGATGCGGCGCACACGATTATGTAGTTTTTGGCGCTTATCAGAGCTCGATGATAGGGCCATAGAAGCCTCTTAATGAGAAATATACCCCCATGGGGTATTTCTAGATTACGTCTTTAACGACATCAGGAGTTCCCTTGGGGGTGATGTGAGGAGAAGCGTCTTTAGTAAACCGTCTGGTCAGACTACGCCGTCGGGTATGATAGTGTCTGTATTTTTCTCTTTGCGCGCTGAGAGAGCGAGGCCTTGCGTGTCTGGCCCATTCGACCCAAATCTATTCCTGCCGCTGTTTTTAATCGCCGTTTTCGTCGCCCTCATTGCGCGAAAACTGCAGATTCCTTACGCGGTGGCGCTCGTGGGGGCGGGGCTGGTCGTCGGCTTTAGTCATCTGCTGCCGCGGGCGCGGCTCGATGCTCATGTGCTGCTGACCCTCTTTCTTCCACCGCTGCTGTTTAAAACAGCCTTGCTTTTAAACTATCAAGACCTAAAAAAGAACGCTCTGCCCATCGTCATCTACACGCTCGGTGCCTGCCTCTTTTCGGCACTGGTGGTCACCATTGGGGTGGCCTGGGCGCTAGCCATCCCCCTGAAAGTGGCGTTTGTCTTTGGTGCGCTCATCTCGGCCACCGACCCCATTGCCGTCATCGCGCTGTTTCAAAAACTGGGTGCCCCGGCCAGGCTCACGCTTCTTATCGAGTCGGAAAGTCTCTTCAACGACGGCATCGCCGCCGTCCTCTTCACCCTTGCCACCCAAACGGCGCTAGGGCGACACCCTACCCCGGTAGGTATTGGGCAGCACTTCGCCATCCTGCTTTTAGGGGGCGTCGGCATTGGGGGCCTTATCGGTCTGCTGGCCTCGCTGTTCCATCGCCATGTAGACGACCACCTCTTGGAGCTGATGCTCACCACCGTTACCGCGTTTGGCTCGTACCTGGTTGCCGATCGTCTTCATGCCTCAGGGGTGGTGTCGGTGGTTACGACCGGCTTGATTGTGGGGCATATCGGCTGCGAGGCGATGTCGGCCACCACAAAAGAGGCGGTCTATGCCTTTTGGGAGTATGCCGAGTTTGTGGTGAATTCGTTAGTATTTCTGCTGATAGGCGCGGAGCTGGCCTCGTTGCCCTGGTTCTCTTTGTGGAAAGCGGCCCTAGTGGCGGCCGCTTTAGTTATCGTGGGGCGTCTGAGCGTCTATCCTCTCTCTTTTTTGGCAAACCGTCTCAACGCTTCCGTTCCGTTGCGCTGGCAGCCTATTCTGTGGTGGGGTGGGCTTCGCGGGGCGCTCTCCATGGCGCTGGTGCTGAGCCTCGCGCCTCGATTTCCCTTTCGCCCGCAACTTATCGCGATGACGTTCGGCACCGTCGCGGTCTCCATCCTGTTGCAGGGGCTTACTATGGCGCCTCTTCTCCACCGTCTGCTTTCCAAGGAAGAACAGCTTGCCCCACCTACTCCAGCCCATAGGCCTTCGTGAGGATGCTCACTTTACGAGAGAAGGTGAAACGATTTCCCCTCGATAAGAAGCGCCTGACATTCCATTCGGGTCTATTCCCTCCGTCAAACCATCTCCTCCTGTCCACGCTAGCTGTGCAGGAGGGCTTTCTGCTCGGCAGAGCAGAAGAAGGAGATTTCCAGACGACCGTAGAAAAGATGATCTTAAAAAGCTATTCCGATTTCGCCTGCAGCAGGAATGGAACAACCATAAATTTGCTAACGATGTGCCAGAGCATGCACCAACGTCGTGGATAAGCCTGTATCTTACCGACGATCCAGCCTATTTGCTGAGAGAAGTCAAACACCGCAATGTACGTGGTGCTGGCTATGCATTTCCGTGTATTTCTCAGAGCTGCTTGCCGAAAATAGAGACAATACAATTTTTCGCCTACCAAATGCTCCGAGGAATACCGGTTTATCAAAAATTTTGCAACAACGGGGCGGAGGGGGTGTCTAAAATTTATGTCATAAAAGCAGGCCGAGCGGCCTATAATGTGCTATTCTTAATGAAGGCGTTTCATAAAGATCGCTCCTGCCAAAGGAGAAGCGCAATGATGAGACAACATTTGCTGATAACATCCTCTCTCTGCCGAGCCTCAGCGCTTGGAGGTCTGCTCTTTGTGCTAGGCGGGTTTTTGTCGCCCGCGCAAGCGGCGCCACGCAACCTCTCGCCTACCAGTCAGCTGCACGTGCAGCCTCATCTCCCGGTTGGCTACGTCAGTTTTGTCAATGACGTAGAGCCCACCCTCACGCGGCTTGGCTGCAATCAGGGCGCCTGCCATGGCTCTCAATATGGCAAAGGGGGGTTTAAGCTCTCTCTCTTTGGTACCGACAGCGATCTCGATTACATCGCGCTAACCCGTCAGGCCAAGGGGCGGCGTGTGAACGTGGCCGACCCAATCCACAGCCTTATTCTGCTTAAGCCCACCATGACGGTTCCTCATGGAGGTGGCCGGCGTCTCATCCCCGGTTCAAGCTACTATTACACCCTTCTTCATTGGATACAAGAGGGCGCCCCCGGCCCAAATCCCAACGAGCCGAAGCTGGTTTCCCTCTCGGTAACGCCTTCCGAGAAAGTGGCCTACAAGGGGAGTTCGCCTTTTCATATCATCGTAAAAGCAACCTACAGCGATGGCTCCGTCCGTAATGTTACCTCTCTTGCAAATATCAATACCATTGACGATGGGGTCGCGTCCTGTACGCCGGATGGAGTCGTGCGTGCGGTGGGCAGCGGACAAACACCGATCATGGCACGCTTTGGCGGGCTCGCCACGGTGTGTATTGTCATGGTTCCTTATCCGAGCCATGCCCCTTACACCCCCCAAACCGCCGGCTACCACGCCAACCCTGCCGACCCCGATCAGAAAATCGTCGACGAGATTGATGCGCTTGTCGAGCAGAAGCAGAAAGCGCTGCACCTTTCCCCATCCCCAATCTGTAGCGATCGCACCTTCATCCGTCGCGTGTTCTTCGACCTCATCGGAACGGCACCAAGCCCGCGCGAAATCGAGGAGTTCGTCGCCAGTAAAGATCCCAACAAGCGCGCGCACCTTATTGACACCTTGCTGAATCGACCAGAATATGCCGACTATTGGGCTCTTAAATGGGCAGACCTGCTCCGCGTGAACCGAAATGACCTCCAAGTGAAGGGCATGTGGAGCTTCGACAACTGGCTTCACAATGAAATTCAGCAAAATGTTCCTATTGACCAGATGGTGCGCACCCTCATTCTTGCTGAGGGCAGCACCTACACCAACGGGCCAGCCAACTTCTACCGTGTCTCCCACGACCCCTCCGAAATGGCCGAGACCACCAGCCAGGTGTTTCTAGGCGTACGGTTGCAGTGCGCAAAATGCCATCACCATCCCTTTGAGAAATGGAGTCAGGAGGACTACTACCGTTTTGCGGCCTTCTTCGCCCGCATCGGTCAAAAGGGCAGTCAAGACTTCGGCATTTTCGGCAACGATACGGTTGTCTATGTGCGTGACAATGGAGAGGTAGTAAACCCCGCCACTGGCAAGGTGGCCCCTCCCGTTCCGCTCGGCGTTCATCTGGCGGCCCTGGAGAAAGATGGGAAATACAACCCAGATGCCACCGGAGATCGACGCCTTATTTTGGCAAACTGGATCACTAGTCCTCAAAACCCATGGTTTGCCACGAACTGGGCTAACCGCTATTGGGCTTATATGATGGGAGCCGGCCTTGTGAACCCTATTGACGATCTGCGCGTTACCAACCCGCCGACCAATCCACCTCTGCTCAACCTGTTAACGCATACCCTGGTTCAGTTTCACTTCGATGCAAAGCACTACCTGCGCGTGCTTTGTCTTACTCGAACCTATCAACGCAGCAGTAGAGCTACGGTAGATAACGCCAAAGATACTCTCTTCTTCACACACTATGTGCCAAGGCGACTTCCGGCCGAGGTGCTCTCCGACGCCATAGATAAGGCTTGCGGTACCACCCCACATTTCGGCGGACTGCCCGCAGGCATCCGTGCTATAGACCTTCCCGACCCAAATGTCGGCTCCGATTTCCTCAATATCTTTGGGCGACCACAACGCTTGACCTCCTGCGAGTGCGAGCGGAACGAAACTCCCAATCTCTCTCAAGCCCTCGAGCTGATGAACGGCAACGACATCAACAATCGTGTCACCTCGCCGGATGGGCGCATTGCCAAACTCATCAAATCGGGAGCATCCGATAATGCGATCATCAACGATCTCTATCTCGCCACGTTGGGGCGCTTACCTACCCAACGCGAAAGAGACATCATCTTGGGCGCCCTTATCTTCAGCGAGCATAGAGAGCATGTCTTTCAAGATGTACTTGCCACACTACTAGGCACAAAGGAGTTTATCTTCAACCACTAATATGAAGGCCTTTTGGCCATAATCCTGCGCAGTGCAGAGGAGGTTAAAACTTATGATAGAGATCGAACTAGGTAAACATCGTGATTGTGACGGCATTACGCGTCGAGACGTGCTTCGCATCGGAGCCTTATCGGTGTTGGGTCTGACCATGCCCGACCTGTTCCGCGCGGCCTATGCCGAGAAGGTGTTAACGGGCAAAACCAACATTAAAGACATCTCTTGCATCCTGTTATGGATGGGAGGTGGGCCAAGCCATATAGACACCTTCGACCCCAAGCCGGATGCTCCGCAGGATATTCGCGGCCCGTTTGGTGCCGTCGCTACGAATGTGTCGGGTATTCAGATCGGGGAGCATCTGCCAAAATTGGCCAAACACGCGGACAAGTTCTCCATTGTTCGCTCCGTTACCTCGCCCGATGGAACCCACGAAACGGCCACAAGCTATCTACTTACCGGCTATCCTTTCTCAAGAGCCATCGAATATCCGGGCTACGGAGCCGTTGTCGCCCGTGAAAAGGGCTACCAAAACGCCATGCCGCCCTTTGTATCGTTTGGAGGCCTTCAATTTAACCATGGTGGAGGGGGCTACATGGGCGATCAGTACAACCCCTTCATCATCAATGGCGATCCGAACAACCCAGGCTTCACCGTCAACGATATCACACCACCGAATGGGATCGATCAGACTCGCATGGAGCGACGCCAACTGCTGCGCACCGCACTTGACGACTGGCAGCGCAACACAGAGACGGCAGCCCCGGCAGCGCTCACGATGGATGAGTTTTATCAGAGGGCGTACGCACTGGTGACCTCGCCTGCCGCTAAAAAGGCTTTCAACCTTCATGAAGAGCCGGATAAGCTGCGCGATGCCTATGGGCGCAACTACTTTGGACAGTCCTGCTTACTCGCAAGGCGATTGGTAGAGGCTGGCGTGCGTTTCGTGCAGGTTAACTTCGGAGGATGGGATACCCATCAAAACAACTTCGAGTGGCTGAAGAATAATATGCTTCCTCCCTTAGATGCCGGCTACTCTGCTCTGTTAGAAGACCTGCACAATCGCGGAATGCTCGATACAACCCTGGTTCTGTGGATGGGCGAGTTCGGCCGAACACCGCGCATCAACTCCGCCGCAGGAAGAGACCACTGGCCTAACGCCATCAGCGTATGTATGGGCGGTGGTGGCATAAAAACAGGAATCGTCGTCGGCAAAACCAACGAGCGAGGAGAGGCCCCTGTAGATCGGCCGGTTCGCGTGGAAGACGTTGCGGCCACCATCTATACGGCTTTCGGCATTGACTACACGAAATCTTACATGTCGCCCCAAGGTCGTCCGATTAAGATCAACTATGATGGGACGCCGATCCAAGAGCTGCTGTAGCGTGCTGCGTTCTTTTGGAGCGCAACTGGTGGGAGGGTGGCTTCTGTTGTGCCTGTTTGCAGGACATGGACAGAGCCTCTCTCCCGCTGCTTCTCCTACTTATACCGACATTGCACCTATTCTTAAAGAACACTGTATCGTTTGTCATAGCCAGCAAAACATCAAAGACGTCTCTATCTCTGGTGGGCTAGCGCTTGATAGCTACGAGGCCATTCGTAAAGGCGTAGTTGTGGGAAAACCCCATGCCATCCTTATTCCGTTTAAAGCCGCACAGAGCCCCATTGTTCAGCGCGTCAAAGCCACAAGCCCCACCCTTCTCATGCCGAAAGGTGGCCCTCCGCTGCCTCCCAACCAGATCGCCCTTCTTGTCCGATGGATCAATGCCGGAGCTCCCTTAGGGACGACGGTTAAAGCCACAGCCTCTTTGCAAGATGCCAAAGCGGCTTTTGCCCTACGCCCCCTGCCTCCAGCTCCTATGCGCCTCTTCATTTATCTGCCCACCCACATAAAGCCGCCGCTTGCTCTGCAGACACAAGATAAAAACGAAACTTTGGAGTACGCCCTGCATGTAGGGCCACTTCCTCCCATTGGGGCGCTCGCCTTTAGCAACGACGGCAACACTTTGGCCATCGGAACCTACCGTGCCGTTGTGCTTTGGGATGTCCACAACGCAAAACCCTTGGGTTGCTTGCGAGGGCTTTCCGGACAGGTGCTCTCTTTGGCTTTCCATCCTTCTGGCAAGTTTCTTGCCGTGGCCGATGGCATCTCCGGTATGATCGGTGAAGTGCGTATCTTCGATCTAGAAACCGAACAGCCTACCCAAAACCGTTTTCCACAAGAGCCCGATCAAATTACAAGTATCGCCTTTAGTCCCGATGGCAACCGTTTGGCCATAGGAACCCAACGGCACGATGTGCGTGTTTACGACTGGACATCTGGTATTCGGCTTAAAGCCTTTTCCGATGCAGGTGACCCTGTGACCAAAGTGCGCTTTTCACCGGACGGGCGCTATCTCTATGCGGCGAGCATGGACCACAATATCCGCCGCTACGATCTGAACTCCGGTAAGTTAGACCATCTGTATGGTGGACCTGAGGATGGGGTTGTAGGCCTCGCCGTTTTGCCAGATGGACATCGTTTTATCTCCTCCAGCTCCTCCCAACGTCTTCGTTGGTGGAACGCCGACAACGGCAATACCGATCGTTTCGTCTACGGAGTCAACGGCCCTGCCTATGATATCGCTGTCAGCGCCGACGGACAGCGTGTCCTCACCACCTCCTCCGACGGCATTGCCCGCGTTTGGAACGGCAACGGCGACTTCCAGCGCGGTTTGGAGGGAGGCAGAGATTGGCTCTATGCGGCCGCACTTACGCGAGACGGCAAACTGGCAGCCGCTGCCGGAGCGAGCGGTGTCTGCTACCTTTGGGATGTAAATTCAGGCCGACTGCTTGCCAGCATTGTGCTCTGGCCAGAACAGCACCAGGTGCAGTGGTGCATCGTCACACCCCAAGGCTACTACGCGGCCTCACCGGATTGGGAAGGGATCATTGAACCCGCCCTGCATGAACAAAGGCTCCATCAGCAGGAGCTAACCATTCAGATGCGAAATTTAGATCAGCCCGATCAGGTCCAAAAAATCTGTCAAGGTACCGATCTGCCGGTGGCTTCCATCACAACCGCAGAGCGCTAGAACGGTTTTCCATGCAAATTCAGCAAAGAATGCTAAGAGGAATGCGGGTATGAAGCGAATCGTTCTCTATGGTCTTATCGTCCTACTTTTCTTGCCACCTTTCACCCAAGCACGAGCTCAGACCTCTTTTCCCATGATCTTCTCCACCTTCCCACTTGCTGTGGAGCGAGGAAAGACATCGGATGTCACCGTTAACAGCGATGCGGAAGGGGGCAATCTCTATGGCGCCTATAAAGTTATGTTCGACGACCCCCATCTGTCGGCCCAGATCGTGCCACCAGAGAAGGGCTGGCCGCCCATAGATCCTAAAAATCCGGAGAAGATTCCTCAGGTAAAAAGCGTAACAATGCGTGTTACCGTCGCTGCCGATGCCCCACTCGGCTTGCATGAGTTTCGCATTGCTACTCCTCATTTCGGCATCTCCACGGTAGGTCAACTCTATGTCGCTCGTCACCCTATTGTGGTGCAGCAGGTGCCAAACTACGATATCGAGCATGCCCAACGCATCGAGATCCCTTGTGATGTAGACGGAGTTATCAATAGCCCCACCGCTTTTCAGTTCTATCGCTTTCATGTTAACGCCGGGCAACAGGTCGTTTTTACCATCCTCTGCGCTCGAGCAGAAAACAAGATTCATGGCCTGCAGGATCATGCGGATCCTATTCTCACCTTGTGTACTCCAGACGGTGTAGAAATAGCCGAAAACGACGACTATTATGGCCCCGACTCCCTGTTAGCCTATCGTTTTGAAAAATCCGGCGACTATCTTCTAAAAGTTCGTGATGTGAACTACGGGGGCAATCCCCACTGGGTATTCCATCTCATCATCACAACAGCACCCTATGTGATCGCCGTCACACCCTGCGCGGTAACGGCAGGGCAAACGGTTACTCTGCACGTAGAGGGATACAATCTAGGCGATACGAAAACGGTTACTTTATCCGTCCCTTCCAACCTACCGGACGGTATCTGGAATACACCGCTCTCCTTCCCAAATGGAGAGTCGAACCCGGTAAAGCTGCTTGTCACCCACTTGCCGGTCACTGCGGTAGATGCCTCTGCCTTCCAAAACAACTCCGATTCCCCGCTGGCCGGTGCTAAACCGATAACCGTTCCCTGTTGTGTTTGCTCTTGGATTGCTTCGGCGAATCAGCTGCAACCGTTTACCTTCCACGCCACGAAAGGAGAGAACTGGAGCTTTGAGACCGCGGCGGAGCGGCTCGATTCCCGAATGGACACTCTGCTGCGTCTCTTTGATGCCAAAGGGAACAAGATCGCCGAGAACGACGATGCGCCAGGCCTCGGCACCGATTCCCATATAGATTGGACCGCTCCTGCTGATGGGGATTATACGATTCAGGTGAGTGACAGGACGGGACAATATGGCGCCAACTGCTACTATGCTCTCACAATCGTTCCGAACAAGCCCGATTTTTCCTTGCGGCTTGACCCCGATCGGGCGATGATCGCTCCCGGCAACCGAACGGCATGGTTTGTACTGCTCGACCGGAAGAACGGTTTCAACGGCCCCGTCACCATCTCCGTTCAAGGTCTGCCTCCTGGTGTAAGCGCCTCTCCCCTCACCATTCCGCCCGGAATAGGGCAAGGTGTTATTCTGCTCTCTGCCGATTCGAACGCCAAACAGGATGCGGCACTGCTTAATGTCGTGGGCACCGCCCAAATTCCCACAGGCCCCAGCGGCCAAATGGAGACTGTGACTCGGCAAGCTCAAGATCAAACCGAAATCTACATTCCCGGTGGTGGGCGCGGCCTCTACCCAGTGGATACGGCCGGGGTCGCTATCACCGATCCCAACGATCTCACGGTTACCGTTGCCAACCCCAATATCACGCTGCAGCCTGGTGGCACGGCCAAAATTGAGGTCACCATCCAACGGCGCCCCGACTATAAGCAGCCAGTGACGCTCGATTTACGTGTCAACCATCTCGGTGCCATCTACACCGATCCGCTTCCACCCGGAGTGCATATCGAGAGCGATGCGGTGACCATTCCGGCGGATCAAAATAAAGGGGTGATCACCATTAAAGCTGATGCCAACGCTCCTCCCATCTCCAACTGGCCTCTTGCAGTTATGGCCAACGTCAGCATCAATTTTGTGATGAAGGTTTGGTACGCAGCCCCTATCTTCCTTACCGTCGAACCCAAAAATGGTATGAAGAAATAGCGAAAAAACAAAAGAAACCTTTTGAGAAAAAGAAAGGGAGCTACCAAGCGCAAAATGGCTCCCTTTCTCTTTCAAGCCGATATATGGTACTGAGTCGCCATCGCCTTTACACTGTCCTCGGTTACTGGAAAGCGCCATCGCTGGAACAAAGGTACCAGGTCGCCCTTCGTCAAAGCGTTTAAAATGGCAGCGATGAGCGATAGCTTCTCCTCAGGCGTGGAGGGAGGTTTCATGTTCTCCGCCTTCAGCCGCTGATAGGTGCGAAAGAACTGCTTAAAAACATCCCAACCGTAAACGATCTGAAGGCGCTGAAAGAACGTGTGAATATCGTCGGAGCTCATGGATTGCCATTTACGCGAGGGATCGGCCAGATACTCATCTCCCCATAGCCCGAAGAACTTCAGAAGCAGGTCTTCGCCGGTCATCACGACACGACCTCCAGGGGTGGGGTAGCCACGAGCATAGTCCCATTTAATGCGAATGTAGGACGGGATGTGGGTGAGAGCGTAAGCTAGCTTGAAGTTCGCCCAAAACTCCGCTGAAGGGCCGTTCCAGATATACCACTGTCCGATGCCATCGTCAAAATCGTGCCCCATCTCATGAACCCATCCGAAGGAGATAAGCCCCTTGTTAAAATCTTGAATGGTGCTGCCGACGTAGTTCGTGTTCAGGGTAATGCTTTCCCCCGCGTAGGCCCAGTAGGGGTTCGCGGGCGACTCGGTGTAGATGATTCGGCGTCCCTTATAGGGAGTGTTGCCCGTTAGGTCGCGCATGGCCACATAACAGTCGTCCATCCAGCTAAGTGCCCTGTGCAGAGAGGTAAAGTCTTTGTAGCGTGACTTCATTAAACGGCATCCCACATATCGGCTTGTGGCGAGCACCAGCGGTTCGGGCAGCGTGGCAGCGGGCACAGCAAACCGAAACGGCAACTGAAGCGTCTGTCCGTTGTCAAGGACCTCCACAGTACCGGCCATATAAGGCGTGGCTGCTCCCGCCTTCGCCACTACGTCCTTGGGCAGATAGCCGATCTGCTCAACGGTTTCGGTAGCATCGGCTGCAAGGGTTTTATGGAGATCGCCGCCCCATTCGCCGGGCAGTGCGGTACCGTTGATCTCCCAATGAGCCGTCCATTTAACGAGGGTAACAGGGTGGTCTGCGTTATTCTTAATGGTAATACGATAGTTACCATAGCCCCCGGCCATCCATCCTGAACGGATGAGATTCACGGCATCCACGGTAACGCTCGGCATCTGCTGGGCCGATGTTTTGCCGGCTAGAAGAACTAAGCTAAGCCCCAGAAAGGCTATCGTGAACAGGCGAGTTTTCATGAATTTGTTCACCTCACTAAAACAAATAAACGTCGCCGAGATATCTGGAGACATGCTCATTATACCATTTTTTATCTGAACTACAGTCAAATGCTGAAGTGATCAGGAGAACTATTACTTAAATACAGAGAAAAGAGATACTTCTGTCTAGTGACCAAACGTTAGCAAGTCTAAGATTTTTATTTCGCTTACTCCGACTCAACAACCAACTAACTTTCCTCATTTTGTGGAACTGGTGCGGAGAATGTTAGTTTGCGTTTCTATTATTAAGCTTTAGCAAGTCTCGTACCCCTCCACAGCAGGGGGATCGGCCAATAGGGTACAATAGGCACAGAGAAAGTAAGCGACCACACGGCTAATAAGCAACGGCTTTTTGCCCTGGGGCTAGCGTGGAGGTGTCGGCATCAACGTGATCAGGGTGGAGGCGCTGTCTTGAATAGGGCGATAGTGTTGGGCACTCATAGGCTAAAGTCATCAAGTGAAAGGGTGTGACATTGCTCCGTATGGTGAAAGCCAGCGGTTTCCTGCTCTATTTTCTATGAAGCGGTTTGTGCTTGGACTTACTTTAGTTGGCACTATCCTTGGAGTCGGGCTTTGGATATGGCATCGGCATCGCCTTGCTTCGACGACGAGACAACTTGTGATGGCCATCGAGACCAATGATCTGCGAACGCTGCAAACGTTGCTCTCTCAGAACCCTAAGGCCGTAAACCTAACCACAGCAGAAGGGACTCCTCTTTTGTTAGAAGCTACCCTCTGTAACCGTTACCATATCGTTGCTCTGCTCCTGACGCGCTACAGGGCCAACCCCAACGCGCCCGATGCCGATGGGGAAACGCCACTTGAGTTGGCCGCCCAGTGGGGCAACATCCGCCTCGTCCACCTTTTATTGCACTATCATGCGAACCCAAACCGGCCCGACTCGAAAGGGGTAACCCCTCTCTACTGGGCCGTGGACAAAGGTAACTTGAAGCTGGTGCGGCTGTTGCTAAGCGCTAAAGCCTCGCCCAATATGGCGGACTATAGGCATCAAACTCCGCTTCATCTGGCTGCCCTGCACCGACAGTTTGCCATCGCAAAAGCGCTCTTGATGGCAGGGGCTTCCCCCGACAGCCCGGACGACCATGGCGATACACCTCTCCATATCGCAGCTGCCGTAGACGATGCCAAAATCGTTCGTCTATTGCTAAAAGCCCACGCCGACATCGAAGCGCGCAATCGTCGCGGCCAGACCCCTTTACTGGTTGCCATTGAGAGCGATAACGTGGCGGCCGGAAAGGTGCTGCTTCAGGCGGGGGCCTCTGTGGAGGCACAAGACGTTAAAGGTGATACTCCGTTGATGCTTGCGGTATCCTTGGGCGATGTTGCTCTCGCCAAGCTCCTAGTGCGCTTTGGAGCCCACCTAACCGACACCAACCTACAAGGGCAGACGTTGCTGCATTTGGCGGCCCAGCGGGGGCACTTAGCTATGGTAAAGTGGCTGCTTCAGGCAGGCTTAAACCCCAGCTCCTTGAACGCCGAGGGGCAGACACCGCTGCAGCTTGCGATGGATAACCGCTTTTATGAGGTGGCCAACTTCCTTAAAAGAGCCACTCAGGTCACTGACCACCCCTTCCTTACCGGTAAAACAGACTTCCTAGCGCCCTAAAAAGAGTAGGGCGACCTGTTGTCGCCCTACTCCTCTTGCATGCGCTCGAAGCTAGTTTTCTTCTTCTTTCGGCTCCTCTTGCAACTCTTCAGCAGGTTCTGTATCCCCGTGAAGGTCTTCGGAGTCTTGGGCACCAACCGTCTTCAAAGCAGCAACAGCCTCCTCGGGGGTATAGCGCTCCGGTTCCTCTTTGGGAAGTTCGGCGCTCTCTTCGGGAAGGGCTTTTGCCAACCGCTCCGCCTCTCGCTTTGGCGGCTCGATGATGATCGGTGTGCCATCCGAAGCGGCCACCTCGAGGCTCCGGTAGTGCGGGAGGCCCGTGCCAGCGGGAATGAGACGTCCGATAATGACGTTCTCTTTCAAGCCCACCAGCTCGTCCTTCTTACCTCGCACGGCAGCATCGGTCAGCACGCGCGTGGTCTTCTGGAAGGAGGCAGCGGAGAGGAAGCTTTCGGTCGCAAGCGCGGCATCGGTGATGCTCAGCAACACCCAATCCGCTGTGGCCTCTCGAAGGCCTAACTTCCTTACTCGCGCGTTTTCATCCTGGAACACGAACTTATCCACGATCTGACCGATAAGGAAACGCGTGTCGCCTGGATGGCGTACCTTGCGCTTGCGCAGCATCTGCCGCACGATCACCTCGATATGCTTGTCGTTAATGTCCACTCCCTGCGCCTTGTAGACGGCTTGTATTTCGCGCACAAGGTAGTCCTGCACGCCGCGCGGGCCTTGTAGCTCCAACACTTTGTGGGGGTCTAGCGGACCATCGGTGAGGCGATCACCACGCTCCACATGCTGCCCCTCCTCCACGGCCAAATCGCCACGATAGGGCACGAGGTAGGAGTGAAGCACCTTAATCCGCTTCAAGCCCGCCTCAAATATCTTGCGTAACTGCTTATCGGCAAGCGGCTCCCACATTTTAGCGATTGGCTCGCCTGTTTCGGGGTCGAAGATGTCTTCACCAGCGATGGGGTCTGTCCCAAGACCATAGTGCGGCTGATCTTCGTGCAGCTCTACCTCAGAGCGGATGTAGACCTTACGTGCGCCTTCACTGCGTATGGCGACCACGTCGCCAGCATACTCGGTAACGATGGCACGTCCTTTAGGACTACGCGCCTCGAAAAGCTCACTGACACGCAGAAGCCCGCGCACCTGATCTTCCAGCACTTTCAGCATTGCTTGGATGGAGGCGCGCCGCTCTCGCTCGGAGCCACCCGTTTCTTCGAGGTTTACAATGCCCTTCTGGATGTCGTCATGGAGCTCGCGAAGGGTAGATTGACGGCGCTGTTTGACGTTGGCCACGCCGGTAAGGTACTTACCGGCGACTCCGCCCGTGTGGAACGTGCGCATGGTGAGCTGCGTACCCGGCTCACCGATTGACTGCGCTGCGATAATCCCCACAGCCACCCCGATCTCAACGAGCCGACCGGTGGCCAGATCCCGCCCGTAGCAGTGAGCGCAAACACCCTGACGCAGCTCACAGTTCAATACGGAGCGCACCGACACCCTAAGGGAGCGGGTGATCTCGTAGATGTTGGATGCCAGCTCGCCGCGCTTTGCACGTGCGCGTGTCACCCCCCGATCCACCAGTTCTTGCGCCTGTTCGACCGTCATCAGATCGCCTTCATGTGCAAGCACCTCTTTGGTTTCCGCATCGAGGATGGTATCACGCGCCACTCGAATCTGCTCCAATCGGCTGGCGACCGCATCGGATATCTCCTCATTGGCGCCAACGAGTATTTCGCCTGTCAGGGGGTCTTCGATCTCCGAGAGTGTGTAGCGGCCTCGGATACGCTCGCTCAGCGATTCGAGCACCTCGGTTCCGTCGAGGATCTCCTCTACCTCGATGCCCTCGGTGGTGCCGCAGTCCTTATCGCGCACGATCACGTCCTGCGACACATCCACCAGGCGGCGGGTAAGATAGCCTGCGTCGGCGGTGCGCAAGGCGGTGTCGGCCATTCCTTTTCTGGCGCCGTGTGTGGAGACGAAGAACTCCAGTACCTTGAGCCCCTCATGGAAGTTGGATTTAATGGGCAGGTCTTCAATGAGGTTTCCAAAGGGGTCGGTCATCAAGCCGCGCATACCGGAGAGCTGAGCCACCTGCTTCGTTGAGCCACGGGCGCCGCTATTGGTAATGATGTAGATGGGGTTAAACTGGTTATGCTCGTCGAAATCCTTCATGATGGCTTTGGCCACATCATCGGAGGCTTGCAGCCACTCCTCCAGGACACGACGTTTTCTTTCGGCGGCAGACAACATCCCCATATCGTAGGATTGGTTGATCTCGCGAACCCGCTCTTCCGCCCGTCGGATGATCTCGTCCCGCTCACTGGGACTATCCATATCCGTCATGGCGATGGTGATGCCGCCCTTCATGGCGTACTTGAAGCCGAGCGACTTCATCTCATCCAAGAACTGGACACATCGCTCTTTGCCATGCTTGTCGTAGACCGTGGAGACAAGCTCCGCAAGAGCGCTCTTGTTCATGGTGTTGAAGAGGTAGGCATCGGCATATCTTAGCTTCTCGGGCAGAATCTGGTTAAAGATCAGCCTACCTACCGTCGTGCAGTGACGGGTAATGGCCTCTTGAAGCTTGCCAGGAGGAACCTCCTGCCAGCCCTCGGCCGTTCGGTAGCGCCACTGGCCATCGCTTCCTTTCACAAGCCCTACAACCTCTTGTCGCCATTGGGGCGTATCGTCGCCGTCGTTGTAGAAGGGGCGCGGCATCTTGAGGGTAATCGGGTCGTGCAGCCCCAACTCGCCGCTGCTATAGGCCAGCAGCGCCTCATCTGGCGATGAGAAAACATAGTTTCTAGGCTCCTCGCCCTCCTTCAGCATGCGCATCATGGTGAGGTAGTAGCAGCCCAAGACGATATCTTGTGTGGGAGCCACAATGGGCCCACCATGAGCCGGGCTAAAGAGGTTGTGCGAGGAGAGCATCAGGATGCGCGCCTCCGCTTGGGCATAGGCCGAAAGCGGAACATGCACCGCCATCTGGTCACCGTCGAAGTCGGCATTGAAGGCATAGCAGACCAGCGGATGAATCTGGATGGCCTTTCCCTCGATGAGAATGGGCTCAAAGGCCTGAATACCCAAGCGGTGCAGGGTAGGTGCCCTATTCAAAAGCACCGGATGCTCTCGGATCACCTCTTCAAGAGCGTCCCAAACTTCGGGTTTCGCCTTCTCGATCATGCGCTTGGCCGTCTTGATGTTGGTGGTGTAGCCGTGCTCCACAAGCGTTTTCATAACGAACGGCTTAAACAGCTCAAGCGCCATCTCTTTTGGCAGACCGCATTGATGCAGTTTTAGGTGGGGCCCCACCACGATAACCGAACGCCCCGAGTAGTCTACGCGCTTACCCAACAGGTTCTTGCGAAAGCGTCCCTCTTTTCCTTTCAACATGTCGGAAAGGGACTTCAGGGGCCGACCGTTGCTGCCGAGCACGGGGCGTTGGCGGCGGCTGTTATCAATGAGGGCATCAACGGCCTCTTGAAGCAGGCGTTTCTCATGGTTTACGATGCTTTCGGGAGCCCTGATCTCTATAATGCGCTTCAACCGGTTGTTGCGGTTGATGATACGACGATAGAGATCGTTCAGGTCCGATGCAGCAAAACGCCCACCCTCCAGCATGACCATGGGGCGCAGCTCCGGAGAGATAACGGGCACCGCCTCCAGGATCATCCATTCGGGTCGAGTACGAGAGGCAAGAAAGGCTTCCACCAGCTCAAGACGCTTTGTGGCACGCACGCGTTTAGGGCCTTGGGTGTTCTCCACCTCCTGGCGCAGCTCGCGCTTCAGCTGTTCGAGGTCAATCCGTTGTAGTAGCTCTTTGATGGCCGCCCCTCCCTGACCTGCCCGTACCACCTCGTACCATGAGTTATCACCGAAGTGATACGCCAACACCTGCTGGAGGTTTTCGAGGGCGCGATACTGATCTTCGGTAATCAAGTCGTGGGGTTTCACCTTTTCAAGGACGGCCAGGGCGTTGCGGAGGTCTTGAATACGAAACTCCACATCCTCCTCATCATGACGCAGCCGCACCTCGAGATCGGCTCGTTTGCGCGCGATGATCTCTTCAGACCACCCCTCAGCGGCCACCTCTGGGTCGTCCGAGGCGGCTGCGCTGCGCCGGCGCTGTACCTCGCGATTAAACTCTTGAATGCGCCGCTCTCTGGTTTCGGCTCCTTCTTGGCGGATCTTCTCCTCTTCAGCGGCCACCACGGCGCGTATCTCGCTGAGGTTCTCGGCGATGCGCACCTCGTCCACATCAATCACAATATAGGCTTGGAAATAGAGCACACGCTCCAGATGGCGCGGGCTCATATCGAGAATAAGCCCTAGGGGGCTGGGTACGGCTTTGAGGTACCACACATGGCATACGGGCGCGGCCAGCTCGATATGCCCCATGCGCTCGCGCCGCACTTTGCTGCGGGTTACCTCCACGCCGCAGCGTTCACAAATAACCCCCTTGAACTTCATCTTTTTATAGCGGCCGCAGTGGCACTCCCAATCCTTAACGGGGCCGAAGATCCGTTCACAAAACAGGCCGTCCCTCTCCGGTTTAAAGGTTCGGTAGTTAATTGTCTCCGGCTTCTTCACCTCGCCATACGACCACGCTCGGATCTCTTCGGGAGAAGCTATCCCGATCTTTATTTTTGCAAACGTGCTGGCATCTGCCATAGGAAACGTTTCCTCCAGACCGTAACGATCAAAAACGTTGACGACAAAGAGTTCCGGCCTACCCTAGCGGTACAGACCAGGGTAGGGCCAGAACTCTCTTGCGTGCGCTTGTAGCGACTTATTAGAAATCATCACGCGGATGTTCGCGTAGAGCTCTCTGCTGACGCCGTGCGGCAGCTTTGGCAGGATCTTCACCTGGCTCGATATCATCATCCCCCGCATTGAGGTCAATAGGTTCGTCCTTATCGTTCAAAACGGTGACTTTCAGGCAAAGGCTTTGGAGCTCATTCACCAGTATTTTAAACGACTCGGGCACGCCAGGCTCCAGAATGGTATCGCCTTTTACGATGGCTTCGTAGGTTTTTACGCGCCCCTGAATGTCGTCGGACTTGATAGTGAGAATCTCTTGCAGGGTATAGGCGGCGCCGTAGGCTTCGAGCGCCCACACCTCCATTTCGCCGAAGCGCTGTCCTCCAAACATCGCCTTGCCTCCAAGCGGTTGCTGGGTGACAAGGGAGTAAGGCCCTGTGGATCGCGCGTGGATTTTGTCGTCCACCAGGTGAGCGAGTTTCAGCATGTAGATCACGCCTACCGTCACCGGCATATCGAACGTTTCACCGGTAAGCCCATCACGAACCCAAGACTTGCCGGTATGCGGGTCAAATCCCACACGCGCTCGACAGTTCTCCTCGATCTTTTGCACGATGGCCTCTACCATATCCTCTCGGGAGGCGGTGTTCGTGACAGCGGCTGCCAAAAGCAGCGAAAGCCGTTTTAAGTCGTCTACCGACCTCTCCATCAGCGCCTCGCGCACTGGCTCTAGCAGGCGACGAATATAGGCTTCGTAGATGGCACGAGACTGCTCGGCCTGTTCTGGAGTGGCTTGACCGTTCTGGGTGGCGTCGCTGGGCAGCGGGTGTTCCTCACGGTAGACTTTTGCAAATTCGTTGAAAGGCTCTACCGTATCCAGCGATACAGACAGGCGTAACTCGCTGTTCAGATATTTCTGCAGCCGTTCGCGCCAGAACTTAGCGCCCAGGATCTCCATCTGCTCGATGATCTCGCTCTCCGTCATGCCTTCGAAAGAAGGGTTGACGAAGCTACAGTTCAGATGGTGGGCCACATAGCCCAGATGGGTTTCTAGAATCTGGCCGATATTCATACGCGAGGGCACGCCAAGTGGATTGAGCACAATGTCTACGGGCGTGCCATCCGGTAGGAACGGCATATCCTCCACGGGTAGTATCTTGGAGATGACCCCCTTGTTACCGTGGCGCCCTGCCATCTTGTCGCCTTCCATGATTTTACGTTTCTGGGCGACGTAGACTCGCACCAGCATATTTACGCCCACGGGCAGCTCGTCTTGCGGAAGGCGAAGCAGCTCGCCATCTTGCGAGTCGCGCATGCCGGGTTCTGGCCTTTTGCAGAAGTTGTAGATACGCCCGTCACGCGCCCCTTGATACTTATAGCGGCTAAACACCTTTACATCTATCACGCGTCCGCCGTTGCCATGGGGAACGCGCAGGCTGACATCGCGGGTCTCTTCGGCCTTCTTTCCAAAGATCGCGATGATCAGGCGCTCTTCGGCCGTCAGCTCTCCCTGCCCTTTTGGCGCCACCTTGCCTACCAGGATATCGTCCGGCCGAACTTCGGCCCCCACGCGAATGATACCGTTCTCATCCAGGTCGCGCAGGGCATCTTCGCCCACGTTGGGGATATCGGGCGTGATCTCCTCCGGACCTAGCTTGGTGTCGCGCGCCTCGGTGTCGAACTCCTCGATGTGAATCGAGGTATAGACGTCGTCCTTCACCAAGCGCTCCGAAATGAGAATGGCATCTTCAAAGTTGAACCCGCCCCAGGGCATAAAAGCTACCAACACGTTTTGCCCGAGAGCCAGCTCGCCATTTTCTATGCAAGGGCCATCGGTCAGCACCTGGCCTTGGCGCACATGCTGTCCCTTGCGCACAATGGGGCGCTGCGTGATGCAAGTGGAGTTGTTCGAACGCAGCATATTAAGCAGAGAGTAGCTGTCCACACGCCCATCGGGGGTTGTCACATCAATCTGTTCCGAGGTCACGCGTGTTACCACTCCGCTGCGGCGCGCGCGCACCACCGCCCCTGAATCGAGAGCTGCCCGTCGCTCCATTCCCGTTTTTACCAACGGGGCCTGAGGGCGAAGCGTCGGCACGGCCTGGCGCTGCATGTTAGCTCCCATCAGGGCGCGTGTGGCCTCGTTGTTCTCAATAAACGGGATGAGCGCGGTGGCGATGGAGACCAGCTGAACAGGGGCTACATCCATGTACTGCACTTGAGAGCGATGGACTGTGGGATAGCCATCCTCATAGCGCACCTGAACATACTCATCCTTAATCCGCCCGTTTTCATCGAGGGGAATATTGGCGGGTGCGATATAGTAGCGGTGGTCCTGATCCGCCGTCATCCACACGATTTCGTCGGTAACCACCCCATCTATCACTTTGCGATAGGGCGTCTCCAAAAAGCCGAACTGGTCTACGCGGGCGTACACCGCCATGGAGCCGATGAGGCCGATGTTTGGCCCTTCAGGCGTCTCGATGGGGCAGATGCGTCCATAGTGGCTATGGTGGACGTCGCGAACCTCCAGTTTCGCATTTTGGCGCGACAGCCCACCCTGTCCTAAAGCCGAAAGGCGCCGTTTGGAGACCAGCTCTGCCAAGGGGTTGGTCTGATCCATAAACTGTGAGAGCTGCGACGACCCAAAAAAGCTCTTAATGCTGGCGCTAATCGGCTTAGTAGCCATAACGAACTGAAGATTAATGTTTTCGGAGGCGGTCATACGCTCCTTTACCACCTTTTCCATCCGTTGAAAGCCGAGGCGCAACTGCGCAGACAGCTGCTCGCCTACGCTGCGGATACGCTTGTTCTCAAGGTGGTCAATGTCGTCGGTCGAGCCGACACCAGCGCTCAGATTGATAATGTAACGTAGGATACCTACAAGGTCTTCCTTCGTTACAACACGGCACTTCAGGTCAAGCTGAATGCCAAGCTTTTTGTTGACCTTATAGCGCCCCACACGAGCGAGGTCGTAGCGGCGCACATCATAAAACTGCGCCTGCAGCAAGCTTTTGGCCGATTCGAGCGACACGGGGTCGCCAGGCTTCAGCTTGCGATAGATCTCTAGCAAGGCCTCTTCCGGCGTATTGGAGGTATCTTGCTCTAGCGTGGCCTCCACGTAGGGATTGACCTCCAAGACCTCAATAGAGGCGAGTTTAAGATCGGCGATAGCTTTGGCTACGTTTTTATCGGGGATGCGCTGCGTCGCCCTCACCAACACTTTGCCTTTTTTATCTAAAATATCGGTAGCGGGACGACGGCCAACAAGCTGTTCAGGCGTGGGGTTCTCGATGAGGGTGACCGTAGAGAAGGCGCGAAGAATCTCCTCTGTAGAGCCAACAGGCGAGTACAGGGCGACAACGAAATCGGGGCCGAGCTTCTCCGCAAGAGACTGTAGCACCTCATAGGTCGCCGGGGCGTTCTCCTCTGCCAAAATCTCTCCGGCGACATGGACCACTTGGGTTTTGTAGCGCTTTGAATCTATCGAGCTCTGCTGAGAGGTGTAGCCGACAATTTCACCGGTTGTTTTGTCCACTTGAGCCACGATGTCGTTCGGGGCTACTACTGGTGCGGCAAAGCGGGTGACGAAGAAATAGTCTCTCTCTGCTTCCTTGCCATCGGCGCCCTCTACCTGCTTATAGACCCAAAGGTTTTCCATTGCTTGGCCGAGCGAAAGGTGCATGGGCTCGTGGGCCTCGGGAAACACCTGCAGCGCGCGCAGCAGCATGGTTAGGGGGATAACTTTGCGGGCCGACCCAACAATATGGGCCATAATTTGATGTTGCGGATCGGTTTCGACCTCGAGCCAGTTCCCCTCTTGAGGAATGAGGCGAGCCCGAAAGAGCACCTGGCCGGAGAGATCGAGCCAGTCTTCAAAATAGACGCCAGGAGAGCGCGACAGCTGGCTCACCACCACGCGCTCGGCACCGTTGATAATAAAGGTACCCTTATCCGTCATGAGCGGCAGATCGCCCAAATAGACCTCGCTCTCGATCTCCTCAGGGCCGCTCGTCTCATCCCTATAGATACGAAGCAGTACTTTCGCTTTAATGGGCGACTCGAAGGTGAGATCGCGTTCACGACACTCTTCCATCGAGTACTTCGGCTCGCCCAACACAAAATCTACAAGAGAGAGCGAATTCTTTCCTGAAAAATCGTAGATGGGTGAGAAGCTATCGAAAAGCTCTTTTAGGCCTTCCTCTAGGAACCAGCGGTAGGAGTTGAGTTGAATCTCGACGAGGTTGGGGACATCAATGACATGACGCGTTCGCTTCGCACGACCTTGAATCTCTCGCATGAAGAGCCTCCCTACAAATGTGCCGGAGACGAAAAACAGAGGACTGGTTGCAGACAACCTGGCTCCGCGCACGAAACTATATTATATCACAGGATCTAGGCCTTCGTCAACATCGCCTTGCAGCATTATCTATCCAAATGTCGAGAGGCGCTCTCTTATTGATACGTGGGAACCGAGGCGATTTGCACCCTCCTAACACCCATAGCGGCTCCTTCTGCGACACCACAGCGAAACAGGATGGTCGTAAGGTAGAATCGCAAAATAAAGTCGGGTTTGGATTCACTTAGGGTACATCCTTTGTATTGAGGTTCTTTCTAGACAATGATAAAACCGCTTTCGCTGTATGTGCACATCCCTTTCTGCGTTCACCACTGTGCCTACTGCGACTTCAATACCTATGTGGAACCGGCCCAGAGCGTTCTGGTTAAGGAGACGGTTGAGGCGATCGGCCTCGACATCGCCAAGGCAAGTCAGGAGCGTGTAGCGGGTCAGGTGCTTTCCGAACGCCCGCTTGCCACCGTCTACTTTGGAGGCGGTACCCCCACCTTCTTAAGCATTGAACAGCTTACGGAGATTATGGCGGCGATCCGCTCCCATTTCCACCTGTTACCCGACGCCGAAATCTCCAGCGAAGCCAACCCTACCTCGGCCGATGTTGCCAAATTCGCTGCCATGCGTGCCCTCGGGTTCAACCGCCTTAGCATCGGTGTACAGGCCTTCGACAATGGGTTACTCACCGCGCTCGATCGCTTCCATACCACTACAGAGGCTGTACACGCCTACCAAGCGGCGCGAGCCGCCGGCTTTACCAACGTGAACCTCGATCTGATGTTTGGACTTCCGAACCAGACTCTGCCTCTTTGGAAAGCCTCCCTTGAACAGGCCATACAGCTTGCTCCAGAGCACCTCTCCCTCTATGCCCTCACCATTGAGCCAGGGACTCGCTTCGAACGGCTCCATGTTGGAGGGCGTTTGGTCTTACCCGACGATGAGACGGTTGTAACTATGTATGAGTATGCCCAGCAACGTCTAACCCAGGCCGGATACATCCATTACGAGATCAGCAACTTTTCTCTACCAGGATTTGCATGTCGCCATAACCTTGTATACTGGCACAACGAGGAGTATTTGGGTGTAGGCCCAGGAGCCGTCTCTTATCTAGGAGGGTGGCGTTGGAAGCGCGAGCGCCTCCCTAAACGCTATGTGCAAAAGGTGAAGAACGGCGAAAACCTCTGTGTGGAAGAGGAGTGCCTAGCTCCCCCTGAGGCGCTAGACGAAACCCTTCTGCTAGGTCTGCGCCTTCGCGCCGGCGTCTCGCTTCATGCGCTGCGCGACCGATTTGGCCTCGACCCTCTAGAGCGCTACAAACGCGGAATAGAAAAGCTTGTGCAGCAGGGCTTGCTTGAGCAGCATGGCGACATACTGCGCGTTAGCGACAGAGCTCTCCCGATTACCGATACGGTGATCGTAGAGCTTTTGGCCAGCGCCGAGGCGTAGCTGTTGCATGGCAACCGTTCTACCGTTTGCTTCTGATAAAGCACCATGCTACTTTTGGCGGCGCTTAGAGGTCTGAAGGGTAACGCTGCGTACCAGCACGGTGCCGTCACGTTTGTGCTGCAGATGCACCGTCACCAAAAGCCCCGGTTTCAATTCGTTCGCCTCTAGCGTTTTTAGCCGGGAGGCTCGCTCGTGGGTAGCATCGGATGGAGTCGGCGTATTGAGTGTGCGCCGCTCTCCTAACTCTGTTTGAAGCACAAAGGTGTGTGCCTGACTGTCCACAGCTACGATCTTTCCACGTAGAGTGGTGGCTAGCTGCTCCTTGAGCAACAAGGCCTGATGGTGTGTGTCGGCCACGGCGCGCGCCAGCATGCTGCCATCGGAACGGGTGCGGGGAACGATCCAGACCTGGTCACCTGTGTGAAAAGGATTGGCAGGCACTTGAGAGCCTTTAATGCCCCACAAAGTGTCGCTACTTAGTCCATAGGTGATATCCGCGCCGGTGCCGTTTGGTCTTACCTGAAGCTGGTCTTCCGTAGCGGATTCGAAGGTGGCCTCCACAATGTCGCGACGTAGGTGCTGGAGCCAGCGCCAACTTTGGAGATCGGCAAGGTCTACAACAAGGCGTTGGCTCTCGCCATGAAAGCGGCGCAAGTGGGCGATAACCGTTTGTCCCTCTTTAAAGGCGTCACGAGTTACCGCCTGCCGGTTGCGCCAGTAGTGGGTTTGGTCGGAGAGACGCACCGTCTCCGTGCCACCGCCGACATGGAGGGTAAGCATCTCGGCCGTCAGCTGGAGGATGGAACCCTGAACGATGTTGGAGCTGCGTTTTTTAGTGGTCTTTGGCGAGGCGACCGGCGGTGTTTTACCACCGGAGGAGGGCGCAATGGCAGGCGCTTGCCAACCGATGAACAGTAGGCAGAGAGACGAAAAGACAATGGGTTTCATAACGGCGGATGCTTTCTATGCCAATCGGTCTCTTGTTGAAAGGTCATCCCCAGCGCGAGCAGGGTCTGTTCGCCGCCGGGCGGGCCGATGATCTCGAGCCCAAGCGGCAGGTTCTCCTTGCCGAAACCCATAGGGATGGAGAGCGACGGCCAACCGGCCAAGTTGCCTGGCCCTCCGTTACCACCCCAAGGCTCGGTGCTTGCGCTGAGCGGTTTGGAGATCTCAGGGGCCACGGTGAGGAGTGTGGGCGCGATGAGGAGATCGAAGCGCTCCCAGAGCGAGTTGAGGGCTTCGATAGCCTTTTTTCGAACGCGTTGGGCGCGCAAATAGTCTGCAGCGGAGACGGAAAGTCCGGCAATGAGGCCGGCCTGCTGTTGAGGGTCGGCCAGGAGTTGAAGGCGCTCGCTGCGAATAAGCTCTTCGAAGGCAGCCGAGCCTTCGGCCGCCACGATAAGCCCCGTGGCTGCGTTGTAGGGGATATCCGGAGGATAGGAGGCCTCTGCCACATGGAAGTTCCGCTTGCGAAACACCGCTAAAGCCTCCTCAAAAGCTTTTTGAACCTCAGGCACCTTAGAGGTATCGTGCGGCAGCACACCGAGTCGAAGCGGGTGTGATTTACGGCTCACAAGCGGACGAGCCCGGAATCGAAAACCGATAGGAGCGCAGGTGGCATCGAGCGGGTCTGGGCCGGCGATCGCCTGCAAAATAAAGCCACAATCTTCGGCAGAGCGCGCCATAGGGCCGATCTTGTCGAGAGTCCAACAGAGCGCCATAGCGCCATGGCGGCTTACTCTTCCATAGGTGGGGCGTAAACCGCTAATGCCACAGAAAGCGGCAGGAACCGTAATACTGCCCCAGGTCTCTGTGCCTAGGGCAAACCCCACCAAACCCGCTCCCACGGCGGCTCCGGAGCCCGAAGAGGAACCACCAGCCCAACGATTAGGGTTCCACGGACAGCGACAAGGCCCATCCAACGACGCTGCCGGCATGTCGTAGCCTCCGCCTCCCGCCAGCTCGATGAGGCTCAGTTTGGCAACCAACACCGCGCCGGCCTCCTGCAGTTTGCGAATGACGGTGGCATCGTAGTCGAAAACCTGGTCTTTATGGGCAGGCGATCCCCACCGAGTGGGAATATTTTTAGTGGCTAAAAGGTCTTTGGCACCGTAGGGAACGCCATGTAAGGGACTGCGAATGCGGCCTTCGGCAAGCTCCTTATCCGCCTGACGCGCTTGTGAGAGGGCAAGTTCTGGCGTTAGCTCGGCCACGGCGTTCAAGGAACGACCGATCGTCTCCAGCCGTTCGAGATAAAGACGTGTTAGCTCGACCGAAGAGAGCCTCTTTTCCCGAAGGCGCCTCCCTAACTCTACGGCGCTAAGATAGTGGAGGGGAATCTCTGCCATGCGAACGCCTTTCAGGATCGGCGATGGCCCAAAGGAAGAAGCAAGAGAAGCGTGGCAGGCTCACTGGCTCCATCCTGCAGAGGAAATTTGCGGAGCGCTGTGATGGTATCTTCTAACTCCTGCAGCTGCTTTGGCAGCAGACTGCGTTGCACCTCGGTTAGCGAGAGGTTGTGCCGTCTAATCAAAAGCGCGATATCATCCTCCTGATTGTTCTCCTCCTTCGGAGCCGATGCGGGCTGTGAGGACATTATCCTTTCCTCCGAACGATTTGGTGGGGCTAGCAAGCCGAGTGAGGCCGCCAAAAATTCACGACGGGTTGCGCTGAAGGCTCGATTTTTGTTTGTAGGCTGTGGCATCTTCCCTTATGCCCCGATCACGCAGTTTTTGCCGGCGCGTTTTGCGCGGTAGAGCGCCTCATCGGCTCGTTCAACCAGCTCGGCGGGGTTGAGCGCATCTTCCGGATAGGCGGCCACTCCAATACTGATGGTACGTCGCACAGGGCCTCTATCGGTAAGAATAACCCCGTACTCTTCCACAGCTGCACGGAGCCGCTCGGCCAGCAAGCAGGCTTCGTGCTTGCCGGTTTCCGGCAGAATCACCAGAAACTCCTCTCCTCCATAGCGCCCCACATGATCTACAGAGCGCACGCTCGTGCGCAGCACCGTAGCAATGCTGCGTAGGAGCTGATCGCCTTGAAGATGCCCATAGGTATCGTTAAAGCTCTTGAAACTATCCACATCGAGCATAAGAATGGAAAAGGTGCGATGGTAACGTGCGGCACGCTGCAGCTCTTCTCGAAGCAGCTCCATGGTATGGCGCTGATTCCAGAGGCCTGTAAGGCCATCGGTGATGGCTTGAACGCGTATCTGCTCGTGGACGAAAAAGTTTTCGAGAGCGATGGTGGCTAGAGGCATAAGCGCTTCAAGACGCTCTAAATCCTCAAGGAGAAAGGGATTGCTTGCCGGGCGCACCCAGTGGGCAACGCCCAGTATCTGCTCGCGCACCACAATGGGATAGAGTATCCAGGAGCCGGAGGCCATCTCATGATGGGCGCGATGGACGTCGGTGGCGGCATCGAGAATCAAACGCGGGCGCACCCGGGCGGCTGCGTGGCCCACCAGGCCGTTTCCGAAGTGGTACTTGCGGCCAGCAAAGGGGCCTTTGTCGGGAAGGGCAACGGCCGGATAGAAATCGCCCGTTCCCGCTTCCGGCAGCCAAACGAGGGAACGCTCGCACTGGAGAAGCTCTTGAGCGAGCTTAAGAAATCGTTCAAGGAGCTGTTCTGGTCGTTCGGAGCCGGCCGCTTTTAGCCCGGCGCGGCCTAAGGCCTCGGCGATCTGAAGCTGACGATGCAACCCGTTCACCTCATGACTAAGGCGTAGGGTTGTGGCAGCTAGCAGCAGGAGCAGGCCAACAGGTAAGCAGAGGATGGGGCCGTAGGCAAGCCGGAGAGGAATGAGCAAGAGAATGGGAAGCAGCCCCACGCTGTACACAAGGGTATTCATTGCCAGATTGCGGCGCATCTCCACCCTTTTAACACGCGGTGGCGGAGCGAGAAACGACATGGCAAGCTCAAGCCCAACGAAGATGAAAGCGGCGAGCAACCCTAAAGAGAGCACGTGCGAGAGGTCGTTTGGGGTGAAGTGCACCGGCAGTTGGTTCCAAAAAATCGCTATGGCCAGCGAGGCCAAGGCAAGTTGTCCCCCCTGAAAACGCGCATAGCCTCGATAGGCTCCCCCTTTTACCCAAAACCGCGCCCTCAGGAAATGGGCCGCGAGGGCGCTTGCCGCGGCCACTCCAGGGGATATCCATATGGCCAGGCCAAAGGCTGTTGGACCGGTGAAGGTGAACGGGCGATAGTTTGAGTCGACAAGGGGAAGAGAGCTCACCAACAGCAGCAGTAAGGTTGCAATGCCAAAAACACCAAACTCATGGGGATGGAACGGCTTGTGCAGAGCGTAGGCGAGAAGCGCCAAAAGGGCTGTACCAAAAACAAGGTCGTAAAGGCGCATACGTCGCCCAGTTTTTGGGGGCGAAGCGGAAGATGTTTTTGCGATGGAGGTAGAGGAGGAATCGAGAAACTCCTCGTGAGTAGTTGAGCCATGCCCCATCTGTGGTGGATCGAAGTTCATTTCGATAAGTTCCGTCCTCGTCAGCCCCGAACAGCGGAAACAACAGATACAACAAAGCCATGCCGGTGTCACCCTGATACAACGCTGGGAGACTGAAAAGGATTATATCACTTTTCAGCAACCTTTACAAGTGCGGGCGAAGATATTTATGTTGATGCGCTCGCATCCCTAGCATCGCACGCTACACCAAGGAATGCAAGCGCATGATGAGGAGGATGTCGGCTTGGGCGTCAGCAGAGCCCACTCTTGTTAAACCTTATCGAGCACAAGCACCCAATCTTCCCCTCTGCCTACCGAGGGAGCAACGAACTCTATCTCGCCGCGCGCGATGTGCTCTCCCAGCGGGTAATAGATTCCGGTGCGCGGATCGAACCACTGGGCAAGAAAGCGCTCTTCCGGCAAAGGCCTTAGGTTTGCAACGAGGCGTCCACCGTAAGGCAGGTAGAAGAGCGCATAGCGATTTTCTCGATCGCGGGTGACGGCGATGTGACGAAGCGGATCGTCCGAGTCGGCAGCCAGGAGGTTTTGATCGGGGACTCGGCTCAGGAAGGGGCGCGATTCGATGAGTTTGCGGAGATGGCGCATCTGGCCAGCTCCGGGCAGATGCATGGCCTCTTGCCAAGTTGTCCGTGCCCAGCTGATAGGTGGGTGCTGTGTCGGGTCGTAAAACTGCCAAATAGCGTGGCAGCCGTAGGTGTGCCCGAAAGCGCCGGAAAACAGGTCCCAGTAGGCGAAGCGGCGCACGTCGTTTGAATCGAGATAGCCTTTTTGCGGATTGAAGTCTATGGGGTGGTCTTCATAGCCCGGCTCGCCGTCCATACAGGGTTTGGTGGGTTGGTGCGCATAGTCCTGGGCTATCAGTTGCCATGTGGCCCTATCGCGGCTATGGCCGGTTTGATACATATGGAAGTCCAGCCAGGGTTCATCTGGGAAATACTCGGTGGAGGAGTGCGTGCCAGGGGGGTGAAACGTGCGTAGATGGGCACCGGCATCCCCTCTCGACAGGCCTTCGGCCATAGCGCGCAGAATAGCGCGGTGGGCTTCGGTTTCCACCGGCCTATCGCCCCCCAATATCCAGATGATAGGTGCATTTTGGTACCGTTTGCCAAGAAACTCCCCATAGACCCGCGCGTTCTCTGGGGTAAAGATCTCAGGTCCAACGCCCCACTTCTTGTTCCATTTATCGCCCCAGGTGGGCAGCATTCCGATGGTAAGGCCCAGCGATTCGGCATACTGCACCACCCGGTCAACATGGGCAAAGTAGGCCTCGTTCGGTTGGGTGGGGTCGTTCCCGTGGAGGGGGGTATGTCCGTAGCGATTCGGCTCGTTGAGGCCGTCGAACTCCGCGAGTACGACGGCTTGGATCACGGTAAATCCCTTTACAGCTCGATCGTGCAGATAGTGCTTGGCCTCCTCAAAGGTAAGGCGATGAAACAGCTCCCAGGCGGTATCGCCTAAATAGAAAAAGGGCGTTCCATCTTCATAGATAAGGAATCGGCGGTTGTCACTAACTTTTAATTTCATGATGAATCCATTTCACCTTTCTGCAGATTTTAGACGATACGGTTTAGCGGCTCCTGTCCCTGCAGCACGCGGAGCACGTTTTCCGCAACGCTCTCTCCCATGCGCCGCAATCCCTCTTGGGTCTGGCCACCGCAGTGAGGCATCGCAATGAAGTTAGGCAGAGAAAGGAGAGGATGTTCTCCAGGCGGCTCTTTCGAGAACACGTCTGAGGCAGCCCCAGCGATCCATCCCTCTTTTAAGGCCTGATAGAGAGCCTCTTCATCTACAAGCTCACCTCGTGAGGTGTTGATAAGATAGGCCGTCGGCTTCATGCGATGCAGTTGCGGCTCGCCGATAAGCCGCTGCGTTTGTGGGGTTACTGGGACGTGCAAGGAGACAAAATCGGCTTGTTCTAGCAGCGCTTCAAGGGGTAGCAGCTCCACACCCCAAGAGGTTACAAAGGTTAGATCGGGTTGAGCTTCTGTGGCGATCACGTTCATTTCAAACGCTTTAGCGCGCCTGCAGAGCGTTTTGCCGATCTGTCCAAGTCCCACAATCCCTAGCGTCTTTCCTTTCAGTTCCACCCCCACAAAGCGTCGCCACTGCCCGGCTTTTACCGAAGTATCTCCTTGCGGGAGTTGTCGCGCCAAAGCCAGCATAAAGCCAAAGGCGAGTTCCGTCACCGATTCGGCAATGGTACTTCCTGTGAGATTCACAGGAATACGACGTGCCTTTGCTGCCTCAAGAGCGATTTCTGTGGGCGCACGCTCCATGTTGAACAAGAAGAAGTGTCTTTCAGTAACCCTCTGTTGGCATAAGTCCGATCTTCGCCAGCACAGTGCTCACGCTCTGGCCGTGCACAGTGACATAGAGGCGCCGAACGAGCGCTTTATCGGCCATCCGTAGGTCGCGTTTTGCCGTGACCATACGTTTAGGGAAAGAGCCCCGGTTGTTAGGAGAAAGAGCTTACCAGAGCGTACGAGGTCAGTATGCATTTTTGAGACCATACCATGGTATGCTAGTTCTCTTCAGACTATTGCCAATAAGCGTACAATTCAAAAAAACATTATAGTCCCTATCATAGCTTTCTAAAAGCGCTAGATCGCTCAAATTTTTGTTTCTCTGCTTTTTTGTCGGGGTTCCAGCAACCCAAATTTAGCAATCAGTTGACACCCCAAATGCCCTATGTTATAATAGAGTCAGACTGTTCGGAACAGCGAGCTGTTCTGAACAGTAAGATAAGAAGGAGAAATAGCGACGATTATGCGCCGCTCGTTGCCACAACAGATCGCAACGGCTGTTCTAAAGGACTACCTGGAGAGCGGTGTCCTGAACTCAGGCGATCGATTGCCCTCCGTTCGGGAGCTGGAACAGCAGTACCGCGCCTCGCGCTCTACGATTCTCGCGGCCTTAGGGATTCTCGAACAGCAAGGTGCGATCGTACGCCGACATGGGCTAGGTTGTTTCGTGGCTGAAGATGCCCCTAGAGCATCCTCGATGCGACCTCCTCATTTCCTGGGCTATATCTCCCCAAGCACCGATTCGGAGCTGATGCTGCGCATCTACGAGGGGGTTGAAGAGGCAGCGCGGCGATACGACCTCCATGTGCTCGTGGCCAGCGTCTGTCATGACTACAACCTCGAACGCAAACAAGTGGCCCGCATGATCGAAGCGGGATGCGGAGCCATTGTGCTGTCCCCCACTACCCGTACCCCTCAACAGCTTGCAGAAGACTACCTTAATCACGAGTTTCTCGATTTTCCCATCGTGCTGGTGGATCTCGCTTACCCTCAACATAAGCGACCGCGCGTAGTGTTCGATAACTACCATGCCGGCTACGACGTCACCACCACGCTGTTGCGGGCCGGCCATACGCGAATCGCCATCATGCGCCTGAATCCCGACCCTGAAGCGCCTTTCGCCTGCCGGCACTATGCCGTGGAGGAGCGGTTTCGTGGCTACTGCGATGCCCTGCGCCAGGCGCACATTCCCTTGCGCGAAGAGTACGTTTGGACGCTTCAAAGTAGCGCCTTCCATTCCGACCTCGATGCGGATCACCTTGAGAGGCTGCTCGCGCTCCCTCATCCCCCGACAGCTCTCATCGCGCTTGAGGACATCGCCGCCATGAGCGTTACCGAGCTATTACTGGAACGTGGGGTGCAAGTGCCCGAAGAGATCACCGTAACCGGCTTCGATAACCTTTTACCCGCCCGTAACTTTCATCCGGCTTTTCCAACAACCTTTCCCGACTTCCGCAAGGCAGGCGAACTGGCGACCTGGTTGGCCTATTCGCTGATGAAGGGAGAAACCCTGGGCGCGATCACCTATATGCTGCCGGTCCCGCTGTGCAATCGCCGTCTTTCCCTAAAGCGGCGTCACTTCTCACGCGAGGGGGTAGGTTCAGCAGATGCGTAAGACTTCTCGAAACACCAAAGCAGAATAAGGAGGTGAAACCATGAAAACCGAGGTAAATCCGGTTGCCGCGGCCATTATCATCATCGTCGTGTTGGCCATCGCCGGCTTTGCCCTATGGCGTTCGCTAAAGCCCGAGACGCACTACGGCGAGAAACCACCGGGGATACCACCCAGCGTCGCGGCTGAATTTCAACGGCGAATGGGAGGGGTAACGCCACAAAACGGCAACATCCCTCAAACGAACAACGGTGGGATACCGAATGGAGGGTATATCGCACCTCCCACAGCACCCCACTAAATAGTACTTTCTAGAGTACCTTTAGAACCAATCGTTAGACGATCAAAAATCTAGAACGTCAGGAGATGAATCGCAATGCAAAGAAAAACAGCTTTCACGTTGATCGAGCTGCTTGTTGTTATCGCGATTATCGCGATACTGGCAGCCATTCTCTTCCCCGTGTTCGCTCAAGCTCGGGAGCAAGCGCGGACGATCTCATGCCTCTCAAACCTCAAACAGATGGGTCTTGCCATCCACATGTATGCGCAAGACTACGATGAGCAGTTCCCAATGGGAACCTACGACGGGCCTCGTAACTGGGAGGTGAATCCGGATGTAGATCCCTATGCCGGAGGGCCTAAGCTGGACTGCTACATCAACAGTCAGGGACAAGGGCCCATGGCCTGGAAAGGTTTCAACCCCGGGGATGGCGGCCCGAACTACGTTGGGTGCGCCTATGGAACCGAATTCTATCGCACCCTGATGAACGTGCAGCTCGGCCCCTACATCAAGAACAAACAGATTTGGTACTGCCCATCCGATAAATACTACCAGCCGAACCCCACAGATATCGGTCAAGGTCTCCAATCGTATCATTGGTTCCCAAACTGGATCTATAACACTTGGTGCCCCAACGGCACGGGGCCGTTCCCCTGCGTGAAGTATCCAGATGGAACCACGCGCAACCTTTCCGGCATGATGCCCAACGAGCTGTCGGACTACGTTTCCGAGCGCATTCTGATGACGGAGCGCGGCGTCTTCGGTTGGGACGGGGCAGATGGATGCGACCATCAGTGCGTCAACACCCACGACAACCATCCGCGGGGCTATAATGCGCTCTTCTTCGATGGGCACGCCAAACTGATTCCTTTCGGCCAGAAGTGGCGCACCACCCCCGCAACCGGCTGGCCGCCTCAAGACGCGCCCCAATAGAGCCTTCATCTGCATTCATCCTGTGCGGAGATGAAGGGGTCTTTCCCCCTTCATCTCTTTTTCTTTTGAGCGCTTGAAATACATAGCATAAAACTTTCCGCTTTTTACCTTGTAACATGGGCACAGGACACACAAGCCCCCGATCAAAACCCACCCACCAAGCAGAGCGCCGACTTTTCTGAAAATATTGCGTTCGCAGATACCTGGCAGGTGCTGCGTGGCTTGCCGGGGGTTTACGTTTTGGTGGGAGAGCTAAACGATGATGTAAAGGGCACAGGGCTTACGAAGGAATCTATTCAGACCGCCTTGGAGCAGGAGCTGCGTCGCGTAGGCATTCACGTCTACGATTGGGATGATCCAAAGCAGAAACAGGAGATAGATGACAAAAACGTTCCGATGTTGTACACCAATGTGAATTCCGTGCGTGGCGATGCGCCGTTCGATGACTCTATGCCGCCCATATTGAAGTATCCCGTGAGGAGGATGTTTGGACAGGGCTAAGAATAGATAGCAAAGGCACATCCATTAGCAGGCCGCTGATAATAAAAGGAGTTGATATATGGCACAGCGGTAGTACGACACTGGCTAGCGAAGCCCGTATCTCTGCCAGCGTTCTAGAGGGTGTTAAACAGCTCACCGATAAATTTTGCAACGATTTTCTAAAAGCCAATCCCAAAACGAAGTAGTTGTTTAGGGAGTGCTCTGGGCCAAGCTAACGTTCAGTCCCTCTTGCCACACGAACGAGAGGGTCTGCTCCTGAAGAATAGCTGGCGGTGCGTCGTGAAAGAGGAGGCGGGCAGGATCGTTCGCGATAAAGCGTAGCGTGAGCGTGCAGCGTGCCCCTTTCGGCGGAGGCGCTTTAAGCAGAAGGGTAACCCTATTCCCGTCCACAATGGCCTTTTCAAGCGCGCCCCCAGAGAAGGTGTAGTGCAGCGTATCTCCCGCGGATGAGGCCCCCACACAGCTCGTGAACACGAGCTGAATCCGATGGGGTAGAACCCGCACCTTCACCACTTTCGGGGGCTCGTGATAGGTGGCATCTCCCAGCGAGTAGGCGTAGAGCAGGGTGCCCTGCAGCCCAAGATCGGCGCAGGCTTTTTCAAAGGCCCGTATCCACTCGATGCTGCGCCGATCTTGCGGTTCAGAGCCGATGTCGGCCTGCATGATCAGCGGCATCTGCGGGGCCACTTGCCTAACGGCATTGAAAAGGCTCGCATAGCGTTTCACGTAGTCGGGCGGCAGATCGGGGCGCGACCAGTCCGGCCAATCGGTTTCAAAGCAGATCGCGTCGGGGCGCACCTGGGCAGCGATCGCGGCCGCATCGAGGCCGTAGATATCGGCAAGCTGTTGAGCTGCATTTGGCACATCTAGGGCTAACGTCCAAACACACACCGGTTTGGAGGGGGTTTCTGCACGAATGCCGCCGGGGCCGTTGATGAGATCGTTGAGAAAGGCGATGACGCTGGCGCGTCGAAAGGTGAGCCAGTTCTGCCAAAGCGCCGGATTCCGATTGGGCGCGTTGGGCGATTCGGGGTGCAGGATATCCGGTAGCGGCGAGCCGGGAAACATCTTTTGGAAGCTCGCTTGGCAAGAGGCGCAGAAACAGCCGTACTCTGGGCTTTGCGGGCCGGGATACTCCGGCCAATAGGGCTCCATGAGCGCCACGCCATCGAAGGGATAGGTCTTCAGCATCTTCACGATCTGCTGCTTCTTCCACACACGGTACTGCGGATTGTTGAGGCAAAGGCGCGTAAACCCATCCTGCACCGGATGGCCTTCGAGGTCGCCTCGCGTTACCATTCGCCACGCAGACCAGCCGGCAGGGAGATCTTTACGGCTGTAGACCCCGTTGAGGAACGTGGCGTACCATACGCGCATCCCATGGCGATGGAACGCACGGATGAGGGCGGGTTGAACGTCCGAATCGGCGGTGAGAACGTAGTAGACCACACGATAGCCGTGAACTTTCAGCTCTTGGGCGATCGAGTCGGGCGAACGGTTCTGAAAGTAAGGAAAGCTAGGGTCTATTTCGATGGCGCGCCCGTAGAGGGAGGAGAGTGGGTTTGCCGGTGCTGAGCCGCGAGGCAACGAAAACCCTTTTTTCAAAGAGCAGCCAAGCAGCAGACAGGCGACGAAAACCCACAGCCACCGTTGTCTTTTGTCGCAAGGAGGTTGATACCGCATAGGGTTGGGTTTGCAGGCCCGCTGCGTGCCACAGCGAGCCTGCTCTGTGATGACTTGGGAGTTTGCGGGATGGTTGTTGCTATTTACCCATGGCGCGCAGGTTCTTGAGGCAGCGGTCTACGCACTCCAAGGGTGGATAGGCATAGCTCTCCTGCTCCACGATGTACCACTGCGTTCCCCCAATGGTTTCGCAGAGATGGAAGATCTCCTGCCAGTTAATATCGCCTTCCCCAATTAGCGCTTTATCGTTGGTAGCCGAGTACTCCTTAATGTGCACGGTAAGCGCCCGTCCGGGGTAGCGACGCAGGAACACCGCCGCGTCGGCGCCGCCATGTCGCGCATTGCCCACATCGAACTGCATAACCACTTTGGGCGAGGTGTTGCTGAAAAAGACGTCCCACGGCAGCTCCCCCGTCTCAAGAGGTTGAAACTCCGTATGGTGGTTATGATAGCCGGTGAACATTCCCTCTGGTTCCAGCTTATCTGCGATCTCGTTCATAAGTGCAGCCGTTCGAAGCCAGGCTTCTTTGGACTCGGTGTATTGCCGCGGCAGGCCTGGCACAATGAGGAACTTGTTGCCTATGGTCTTATGAAACTCGATACTTTTGGCCAGCTCATCGCCGAGAAGCGTTTCGATTCCCACATGCGCTCCGCAGCATTTGAGGCCAAAGTCATCGAGCATCTTTCGAAGCTCTGCGGCTCCGTAGCCGTGGTAGCCGGCGAACTCCACCCCCTCATAGCCCATCTGCGCTACCGCTTTCAGCACGCCGGGAAGGTCTTTGGCGCACTCTTCGCGCACCGAATAGAGTTGAAGACCAATAGGTATTTTTGCCATTGTCAGCTCCTTTGTTCTGTTGCTTTTCCGAACACCGCTCAGTATTCTACCACACTATCTCCCCTCAGAAAAGGTAAACGGAGCCCAGGGCGTTCTAGCCCTGCGGGCTAGGCGGTTCCCCTCTCCGCGAAAACGGTTAGGCACGGTAGAAGTGTTCGGCTTGGTCTTGCAAACCCGACTCCCAGTTATCGTGTGCATCGGCCGGTGGCAACCAGGGCGGCAGTTCAAGGAGCAACGCTTCCGCAAGGCCCTCCACATAAGGCTCGTACTCGCGGCGTAACCTGCGAAGGGCAGCCCATCGCTCCGGCTTCCCTATGTCAAGCCCACTGCCCTGTAAGAACTGCGCAAGCGCCCCCTGCTGCGAATCCGGTAACCTATTCAGCGCGCGATTTAGAGGAAGGGAAGCCACTGTGATGTAGCTGATATCTACCACCGCATGACGTGCCATCGCATAGCAGCAGTGGGCGCGCCAGGCCAGTTGGCGTTGAGCGTGCGTGGTCTTATTCAGCCCCACCTTCAGCAGTGCAGTGGCATCGAGAAGCGCCGTGATGGTGGAAAGCCAAGACACCCTATCGTGCTGGGAGCGATAGGCCGTCAGGGTGGGATACGACAGATGGCTCTCCAGCAGTTCGGCACACCAGCGTTCAACCTCCTGCAAGAACACACAAAGAGCTTCAAGGCCGACGGTGCTGTGCACAGCGTCCCCCTCCGCCAGTCGATCTATCTCTGCATGGCGCCGAATAAGCTCGGCCCCACAAGGTGCGAGCCCGCCCGCGAGTCGAGCAGCAGAATGCCGCTCTCCCTGCGCGAAAACGCCTGGTAGAGGGTCGGCACATAGCCGATGACCAGGGCGAGAAATCCGAGGCCTATTCCAGCCGTGACAACGGCCAACGTGCGGGTTCCCAAGGAGGCGCCTTGGCGCTGTAGCCCAAGGGTTACAAAACAGGAGGCGGTATTCAGCACCTCCATCGGAAAACTGGGCGTTCCTTTGGTGAAAGCAAGCGTATCGAACCCCCACTGCACCAAGGCGATGCCGAGCACAAGTCCTAGCGCCCAAAGAGGGATCAGCAGCAGCGTCGCAAGCGGACCATACATGCCAAGCAGAAGCTCCCTTTCTCTGTTACCGCAGAGTCGGGAGAGAGCGACCCAGAGCTGCCAGAAAAGCTTGTGGAAATAGCGGGTAAAGCGAAAGAAGCTTATCACCGAGCGGGGCATAACCACCCACTCGAACGCATCCCATGCAGTTAATAAGGCTAGGGCGGTGCCAACAACGATGCTCAAAACCCCCATGACGGCGCGATCCCTCCTCTCCGTTTCGATGTTATTATGCGCTATTCCCTTTGCAAAGCGTTGTACGTCTTTTGGATAGAATGAGGAGAGCGTTCCTTTTCATGCAAACTTCTATGGCTTGACATCGGAAGAGAGAGGAGTGTAAAATAGGCTCTGTTTTGGGCGGTTGGCTCAGGGGTAGAGCGCTTCCTTGACACGGAAGAGGTCAGTGGTTCAAATCCACTACCGCCCATTTTTGGTTTTGTGTCGGTTGCCAAGTCTTCCAGATAGGTCGAAACGGTTGTTGAGTTAGCAGATCGGCCTGCATGAGGTCAGGCAGGAATAGACGCCTAGCACACCGAATAGGTCTTTAAAAGTGAACCACCTAGAAGGGAGATAGGGGATGGGCTTTACCGTTCGCGAGCTAAACCACGTAGCCATTCACGTAAAAGACCTCGACACCTCTGTGGACTTTTATGAGCGGGTGATGGGGTTACCCCGTATTCCGCGCCCTAATTTTAACTTCCCAGGGGCCTGGTTTGCTCTTGGGAACCAAGAGTTGCACCTCATTGAAGATAAGAATCTCACACCGTGCACACGCCGACACCACCATTTTGCACTTCAGGTTGAAGACACCTACGCGGTCCGGGAGGAGCTAGAAGCGAAGGGCTGGAACCATTTCGTGAGCCATGGCCCTCGCCCCGATGGAGCCATTCAGCTGTTCATCCTCGACCCCGATGGCTATGTCATTGAGCTTGTCTCACCGCCTAAATAGCCTAATCGCCCTTTGCATATTCTAAGACCAACAGCCGATGCGGGTAGTCGATGGTGGCACGTTTGGCGCTCGCCACAAACCCGGTGCCTAAAAGGCCGCCAAATTCAAAATCCTCTGCGGGGTTTATCTGCGAATCGAGCAGATCGGCCCCAAAAGCCGGATTGATCTGCCATTTAAGCGGCGTGCCCTCTTGCGATTCTATTTGAAGGGTTAACGGCTCACGAAACACGATCACTTTCTGATGCGTGTCGCTGGTGCCGATACCAAACTGCCCCTGAATCTGCAGCTCTCTAGCGCTATTCGCTCCCATCTTCTGCTGCAACAGGCGCGCCAGGCGAAGCGAAACAAGCCCCTCGGCATCGGCGCCTGTATCTACCAAAGACCAGGTGGGTTGTGCGTTGAACAGGGTACGTACCACAATATCGCCCTCTTGAAGATGAAACGGAATGGTGACGCTATAGTCATCGGGCTCAGGCGGAGGCGCCTTTGCATCCTTTCCACGGGCAAAGAGGAGGGTCTTTTTCGTGTAGTCAATGGTGATCACGTAGTCGGTAAAGGCGCTGACCCCCAAAATGCCGTCGAAGTTGCCGGGCAGGCTGGAGGAAGTCTCTATCGGTATGGTAGCGAAAGTTTCTGTACCCATCTGCATGCTCGGCGCCAGATAGATGCGGGTAGGCTCTTTGCCGTTCACCCCATAGATAAGAGAACGGGAGATAAGCGGTAGCTGTAGCTTATCGGCCAACGCGCTACTGAGGGTAATGTCGGCACCGCCCCCCGTATCAAACATCAAACGAGCCTGAACATCGCCGATCTGCACCGGCACAACCACATAGTTGCCGGCCAGCTCCACGGGGACGGAAAAGGACTGAACTCCGCCGCCGGTTTCCACCGCCTTCATCTGGCTTTGAGAGATAGGAGCGATCGGCTCGAAGGGGGTACGATTGATAAGACGGCGTAGCAGGGGCAGATGCGATGGCAGCGCCTCCATGGTCAGCGTGTTGGGATGCCCTTTTGGGCAGAGACTGAGGTAGGAAGCGAGGTCTACAAAGTCGCTGAGTCCAAGGGTGTCCTTATTGCTTGCTTCATCTACCACGTAGTACCAAGCCTCGGGCCACAGCGGATGGATATCGGTAGCCTGTAGCAGCAGAGTGCGTGCTCGAGCGTCATCGCCGTTCCACTCATACAGACGTCCTTGGGCGATAAGGCCCCAATAATCTTTGGGATCAAGTTGCAGCGACCGACTAGCTTCGTCTTGTGCATGGTCTGGCTCGCCGGCTCTTAGAAGGGCGCAGGCCAGTATACCGTGGGCGTCCGCGTTGCGGGGATCCAGGCGAATGGCCGCCTCGGCTTCCGAAATCGCTTCCTCCCAGCGATCGAGACGAAGCAACGTGCGGACAAGCCCTATTCTCAGTCCGATCTGTTGGGGAGCCCGTTGGATGGCCTGCCGATAAGCCTTGGCAGCGGCCTCGAACTGGTTTTGTAGAAAAAGCTTTTCGGGGTCGGGGCTTTGCGCTGTGGGCGATGTCTTTACCGAAGGAGGGGCTGCGCCAGGGAAGGACCACGCGGCAGGAGAGACACCAATGCAGAGGCCACATAAAGCCCAAAGTAGGTTGACGGTTTTCCAAAAACGTAACATATTTTGCACCTTTGGCGCCTAGCACGCGGCGCGTCGAGAGAGAGCAGTGAGACTGTGCTCAAGCAAAATTATGCACTATGTTACCCACAATCCCGACAAAACATCATCCACTTGTGCGGAGGGCTTCTTGCAGGCGGCGGCTCTGCTTTTCTAAGCCAAACTCGATTCGCCAAAACAGAGAATTGGGGTAATCTGTAATGTCATGGCTGAAGCGTCCGTACCGAAACGTGTGCTCTGCGTGTTTGGCACGCGCCCCGATACGGTGAAGATGGCACCAGTGGTTCATGCCTTAAAAAGGTACCCACAAGACTTCACCGTGCGTGTAGTGGTTACCGGCCAACACCGAGAACAGATGGAACAGGCCCTACGCGTCTTCCAAATAACACCCGACTGCGATCTCGCCATCATGCAACACGGGCAAACACTTGCCCAGATCACCATACGGGCTCTGGAAGGGCTCGATGCCGAACTTTCCTCTCACCCTGCCGATATCTGCCTCGCCCAAGGCGACACCACAACAACCTTTGTGGCGGCCCTGGCCGCTTTCTACCATAAAGTGCCCTTTGGTCATGTGGAGGCTGGGCTACGCACCGGCCAGCGCTACGATCCTTTTCCGGAAGAGATGAACCGGCGTCTCACCGCTCCTCTTGCCACATGGCACTTTGCCCCCACCGAGCAAGCCCGCGAGAATCTCTTACGAGAGGGTATCGCCCCTCATACTATCTTCGTTACAGGCAACACGAGCATAGATGCTCTGCTTTCTGTAGCGGCCCAACCAGCCACATTCGACGATGCACGGCTGAAGGCCATTGTAGAGAGCGACCGGCGTCTGATTTTAGTGACGGCCCATCGAAGAGAAAACTGGGGGGCGCCTATGGAGCGCATCGCGCGCGCCCTAGCCCTGCTCGCGCAACGCTTCCCCGACTGCACGATCGTAGTCGCCATGCATCGCAACCCCATTGTGCGGCAGACTCTGCAATCCGTCCTGGCAGACGTAGAGGGAGTCGTCCTTGTAGAACCCCAAGAGTATGTTCCTTTTGTGCACCTCATGAAACGCGCAACGCTGATTTTAACCGATAGCGGTGGTGTGCAGGAGGAGGCCCCGGCGTTAGGTGTGCCCGTACTTGTTCTCCGAGAAACCACAGAACGACCGGAGGGCGTGGCAGCAGGGACCAACCGTCTCGTTGGCACCGACGTCGAAACGATCGTGGCTGAGGCAAGCCGACTTCTGAACGATCCGGAAGCCTATGCCCAGATGGCTCGTGCTGTAAACCCTTACGGCGATGGCCACGCCGCGGAACGCATCGTTGCGGTTCTTCGGCAGTCTGAAGCGTACTGAGGCAAAGAAAAATTTTTGCTAACCCCTTGAACGCTCCTAGAAGGCCTGCTACGTAAAGCATTTTCCTCGCTCAGACGATGCCTTTATCGAATTTCAAGGAAAGGGAACAAAGTTTTCTTGAAATCAAGTATACTAGGCTAAGAGGGGACGAGATTCTTTATGTCTAGGCTACAGAGGCGATCGCTCCATAAGCGTTCCAACTATCTCCGCTGGATTCGGCAAACAGCTCGGCTTGTGCTGTTTGCCTATCTGCTGCTTGCGGTTCTTGGAGAGGTCACCCATGCCTACGAGCACCAAGGGGAATGGCAGGCCGCTGTCCAACAGATCGCTTCGGAAAAGTCCTCTCATCAACCGCATTTTTCGGCGATCGAGCAGGTACAACCGCATCCTTGCCCTCTGTGCACTTGGCAGGCCAACAACCTCTCTCCCAGCCTTTCCGTTCAGCGCTCTGTGACACGTCTGAACAACTATCCTCTTCCTCCTTCTACCTACTCCATCGCCGTTTTGCTCATCTATCCGCCAACTACATCCTCTCGCTCACCGCCTCGCGCCTAACCCCATTAAACATTTTTCTTCTGTCGTCGTTTCGTTAGGCTCTCTATTCGTGGCATCTACTTTTTGGTAGGTGGCCTTCACATAAGGCCTTTGCTTAGAGGGCCACGAGAACGAACACGAAAACGATTCGTTTCAAATCCCAACTTTTATAACAACCCTTTGAGAGGAAAACACCATGAATGAGGTTCTAAAGTTCATTCACGGTGGAGGTTTTATGATGTATCCGCTCATCTTCGCCTCCATCGTGCTTGTCGCTGTTATCATCGAGCGCGCTATCTCACTTCGACGCTCCATCACAGACGGAGATGAGCTGCTCGAGCTGATCAAGGAGGCCGATCGGCAAGACCCCTCCCATAAGCGGGCCATTGCGGTGTGTGAAGGAACCCGTACTCCTCTAGGTCGTATCTTTGCACGCGGTCTAAGAAACGCCCATCGCGATGTAGAGGCCATCGAAATGGCGATGGAGCAAGAAGCCGCTAACGAAATTCCCGCTCTTGAAGCCAACCTCATCGTCATCAAAACGATCGTCAACATCTCTCCTCTGCTTGGCCTGCTGGGAACCATTGCCGGCATGATTCGCTCTTTCCGTGCAGCTTCGGAACACGGCCTCTCCAACCCAACCCAAATTCTTGGAGGCATTGCGGAAGCCCTCATCTCCACGGCAACCGGTATCACCCTCGCGGTCATAGGCTTTATCGCCTTTAACTACTTCAGCAACCTCGTGCGCAAGATCAACGAAGACCTCGAGTTCTATAGCGCCGAACTGGTGAACTATCTCACCGGTCGCGTAGACTGAAGGAGGGTGCCTCATGCGGAAGCTTGTAAGGATTCCACGCAGAAAACCCTTAGAAGAGGCCGAGATCATCGTCATCCCGATGATTGACGTGATGATGTTCCTCCTCTTCTTCTACATGGTCGCCAGTTTGGCTATGGTCATTCAGGCGGGGCTGCCGGTGAACCTTCCTAAGGCCTCAACGGCCTCAAATCACTCCTCCCAGAACATCACCATTACGATTCAGAGGGACGGCGCCACCTTTCTCAATACAACGCCGACGCCTCTTAATCGCCTTGCGGATGCTTTAAGAGCGCTCCATGTTACCGATAAAGACCTCGTCATCATCAATGCTGATAAGGATGTGCTTCATGGAGTAGTGGTGGAGGCGATGGATCAGGCGCGTCAGGCCGGCGTCACCCAGTTCGCCATTGCGGCGGTAAAGTGAGGAGGTTGTTAAAATGCGACGCCGACGTAGAGGCAACTCGCTGCTTACCAAAACACTTATTATTTCGATTTTGATCAATCTTGTGCTTCTGCCTATCCTAGCGAAGTTCGGAGCCTTCAAAAAGGTAGAGGGCGAATTAATTCACGTTACCATGGTACAACTGCCACCTCCAGCTCAAGAGCGGCAGCAGCCAAAAGTGGAGAAGAAACCGCCCAAGAAAGCTCCTCCCAAGCATCTAGAGAACAAAAGTAAAACCCATATGAAGGCTCACCCTCAACCAACCGTCCATGAGCATCCCTCTAACCTGCCTAAAGTGCTTGCCACCTCTGCCGGAGGCGGAGGTGGAAGCGGAGGTCCTACTGTGGATAATACGGGCACTGGCGTGGCCGGGCAAGTACCTAAACCTATTACGACCCCTACCCCACCGCCTCAACCAAAGCCTACACCACCGCCCAAACCGCAACCCAAGCAACCGACACCGCCTCCTACCCCCCAAAAACCCACCGAGGTCGCTGTGGCAAAACCGACCCCGCAACCAGAGCCGCAACCGCAGCCAGCGCCTCAACCCGTCTTTACTCTGGCCGAGCCGGCGCTTCCATTGGCCGAGGAACCGCAACCTCAGATTCCCGATGACCTACGCTATCAGCCTCTCGATGCGATGTGTGTTGTGGAGGTGACCGTAGAGCCGGACGGCACCGTGGCTTCTGCACACATTGTGCAATCTTCCGGCCACGATACGCTCGATCAGCTTGCCCTTGAGGCCGCACGTCAATGGAAGTTCAAACCCGGTACGCGCAATGGTGTTCCTGTAGAGAGCACTGTTAGACTGCATTTTCACTTCGAGGTAGATTAGGGGAAGATCGTTATGCCATTTATCAATGCGCCTATCCCGTCCGATGCCCAAACTTTCGTTCCACGCTACGTGAGCTTTATTGTGGTGAATCCAGCCACGCAGCAGCCGCTAACTACCGCCGTGGTTACGCTGCAGAGAGGCCAAAACCGCAAGGATGCTATTGTGCTCACCCCCTCTCTTATGGAAAACAGCCATGCAACCCCGGTCTTCGATCTTTGCACCTGGCACACGGTGTCGTCCGTGCCTAAACACCAGCAGGCTGCCATCATTCATCTGCTCTTAAACCATAGTCTCTGCCTTCAGCTTAGCCCTCAGCGCTCTTCGTCAAGCCAGTCTCCACCCACAGCTGATATTTTCGTTGTCGTGAAGGCCTCCTTGCTACAACGCCGCCAGGTAGAGCAATCTACCACCATTACCCATAACCAGATTCAACAGTTTGGCGGGGGAGCAGGAGCCACCATTCAGTCCATTACGAAAGCTCAGGCTGGTGTCGCTAACGACTCCGCTGGTCAAGAGCATATTCGTGGAGAACATGCCGAGATTTCCTACGTGGTAGATGGCGTCCCTCTACCCGAAATTCTCTCAGGGCAGCAGAGTGCGGTCGTCGTCCCCTCTACCATTCAAACCCTTCAGCTGCTCACCGGCTCTTACCCACCCGAGTTCGGCATGCAGACGGCTGGCATCCTCAACATCACCACCCTTCCTGGCGCCAGAAAACCCGTTGGGGAGTACGACCTTCAGGCCGGCAGCTACTCCACCACAAACGGCGATTTGAATTTCGAAGGGCCCATCGGAAAAAGAGGCGACTATGTGTTCGATTTCGCTGCCACCCGCACATTGAACGCCCAAGACCCTCAACAACCCGATGATCAGACCGCCCATAACGCCGGCTCCAGCGTAAACGAGTTTGCCAAGCTGCGTTTTCGGCCAAGCTCTAAAGACACTCTCATTCTTACCCTCAACCAATCGCCCGATACCTATCAGATCAATAACCGCACCGGCCTCCCCGATTCGTTTGCCCAAGCCGGTGAGGGCTTCGGCTTCCTCGGCCTTCGTAACCGTGATGGCTCTATTCCTCCCATTAACATCGTGAACCCCAACGGACTTGGTGCCGCTCCCATCGTTCTGCCTTCTCAACAGGCCGAACATATGGATATTGACCAAAGGGAGGTCAATGAATACTCCACGCTCTCATGGCAGCGTCAGCTTAATCGCACCGATTCGCTGCTCTTTGCCGTTACCTTTCTCCATGCCGGGGCCAATCTCACCAACCATAATCCACCAGTAGATGTACTTAACCTACCCATAGATAACTCCATAGAGTACAACCCAACGGCCATTCGGAACGTGCACCACTCTCAAATCTATGTGGCCGTTACGCTCCCGCGAAAAAACCACGAGATCAAGTTTGGCATTCTCAACGACACGCAGATCGGCAACGAGTCGTATCAGTTCATTCCAGCCAGCCAACTTGCCCTAGACGATCTGGCGGTTGTAGACCCGGCGCTCGCGCCTCCGGGTGCGCCAAAACAAGCGACCGATGCCCAGGGGCATCCACTGTTTGATTCAAGTGGAAAGCCGGTTTATGTTACCGATGTCTATGGCAATCCCGTCTATGTGCCCACCAGCAATACCGTGCCAACGCTGAATGTTCACCGTTCCGGCTTTTATCGCGCCGCCTACATCCAAGATACTTGGAAGGTCTCTTCTCGTTTTACCTTCAACTATGGCTTTCGCTTCGACTGGTTTCGGCAAGGGCAGAACTTGGGACAACCCATTGTGGATACCAATTCGCTCTGCCCACGTCTCAACTTTGCCTACAATCCCGATCGGCTTACCTCAATTCGGTGGTCTTTTAACCGGCTCTTCAACATACCGCCGCTGGCTCAAGGCAGCATTGTAGGCGCTCCGATTCAGCCGGAGACCTTAAACCAGTACGACATCAGCGTTCAACGGCTGATAGGCCGTGGTCAAACGGTGAAACTCGCCTACTACATTAAAGACATTCGCAACCAGGTGGATACCGGTCTGCTTATTCCCGGCAGTCAAATCGGGCTTTTCTCCTCCGTCAATTTCCAGATAGGAGGAGTGCACGGTGTTGAATTCAGCTACGATCTCACCCCGCCTAACGGTATAGGCCTTGATGGATTTGTCAACTACACCTACTCTATCGCCTCGCCTGCAGGCTTCGACAACACGGGTGCCCCTGCGCCCTTCTTTAACGATCACGATCAACGTAACACCGTGGGGGCGGGGTTTGGCTACACTTGGAAAAATCAGGCCAACGTCTCCTTTGTCTTTACCTATGGCAGCGGCCTCGCCAGCAGCGTCGTGCCACCCAGCCCCTTCCGAACGCCCAACAGCGAGTTAGACTTGCATCTCTCTACCGGCTCTCGCTTCCTGAAAGGTTTAGGGGCGCTTAACCTCGATATCGAGAACGTCTTTGATAGCCGCAGCGTTATCAACTTTCAATCGGGCTTCAGCGGTACCCGCTTCCAACAAGGCCGTCGCATCCTTCTCTCTCTATCCAGCAAGTTCTAAGCGATGTTGGGAGCTCCTCGTGCGCCCCAAGCCATGATGCAGTTAAGGCAGGGCAGAGCTGCTACCGCTCTGTTTTGCCTTCTTCTTAAGAGGTGGACGACGGATTGGGCCTAGCTGTACCGTCACCTCCTGTTCTACTCCGCGAGAGACGGTGATAGTCGTTGTCCCTGGATTACGAGGCGGCCCCATACTCGTCGCCGTGATGGTGTACTCTCCGGGAGAAAGCGTCTGACCTATTGGATTACTAAATACATAGTTCCCCTTTCCATCAGACTGAGTGGTGCCCGTCATTACCGGATTGCCTTTGACATCTGTAATCGTGATGTTGGCCGGTATTGCCCCACTATCGGGACTAGTGGTGTACACCTTAAGAATGAGCAGCACTTTTAATAAGCAGGGAACGGATATCACGCCCGATACAGGGGTATCAAAGTTGTGCTTTCCAGCCTCATAGCCTTCGTAAGCCCCACTCACCTCATACCTCCAGCCTTTGTTGAGCTGTAGAGTGGCCTTGCCGCTCGCATCAAAAACGAGTGGAGGAGTATCGTCTATTAGGCCGGGAGGTGGGGGTGTTGTCCAAGCTCCTTGATCGCTCAATTGTCCATATGCCGGCCAACCTGCGGGAGGAGCAATGTCCGGCGCTAACTGAAACGTTACCTCCTGCGTGAGAGGATAGCCCTGAACCCCACAATACCTCTCCAACACATCTACGCGGTATAGATTCCCAATCTCCAACAGATCCCCAGCAAAATAACCGCTTCGGTTCTGCTCCGAACGCAAATAGGCTTCGGCCGCGTCTAACAACATCTCCGTGAAACTCTTGTCTGAACACTTAAACAACTTTCGTATCTGCTCTAACAACATATTTAAATCCGTCCCCACATTCTCCGTGCGACGATAGGGAACCGCTAGAACCCCTATCACCGTCCCACTAAAATCTACATTCCAATAACCGCTCCCTAACGAATACGGCGGCAGCTCTAAACAAGATAACGCCGGTGTCGTATCTCTCGAAGATTGATCCTTTACCTCCTTGATAAGCCAATCTAGATAAACAGGATTACTCACTGGCAACATGTCTAGACCCTGGGACAATGTATCCAAGAGCACATTCCGTTTGATGTAGTTTTGGAAGGGCGGAGGTGGTAGTAGGGGTGCCTTTGTGGAGTCATCATTGACCGCATCGGCGTTGGCGGAACTCCAGCTCGTAGGAGCCCCTGCCCCACCGCCGTTTATACTTGGGATGAAGACCCCACGCCACTGGTAAGGGTTCCCCACCGGCGTGTTGCTAGCATCCGCCACATGCCCCTTCGCGCTCTCTATCACCGCAGGACGATACGGAACAAAGCCCACATTCCAATCCAACAGAACCAGCCTATCCGCCAAACCGTTGGTGGCCGCCAACGCAAACATCGGTTGCCCATCCCGTGAGCTGACCTCCAACGTCACATAGTCCACCTCCCATGGCAACTGCACCGCCCCTTTCAGTTGCCGACCATCCCGGCTCGCACTCCACCTCCTTATCAACATCCCCGTCTGTAAACTCTTCACCACCATCTGCCCCAACCGACCTTGAGAGTCGTGGAGCAGAACGGTCAAGGTGTACTGGTCATCCACAGGATAGAACCCACCCCAGTCCGCCTCTTGGGGCACCTGCATACTCACAAACTAGTAGGTCACAAAGTTGTTAAGGGAAGGGCTGATCCCAAGAGGATAGCAGGCCATATCGGTCTGCAGAGCAAAGTGACGGGGGGCTGCATGCTGGTTGGCCAGGCTCTGCCACGTTCCGGAGACCATTATGGAGACGGTGATATGGTTATCTATAGGAAGAGGAACGGGCTGAGGGGTTTTGGAGGGGGTTTTGGCGAAAGAGGAGGAGAGCACGAGAGGTGTTGTGAGGCTAGCGAGGGCGCAGGTCAGGAATTGGCGGCGCGGGATGCCGAGAGAGGGAGGGGAAGGTTGTGGGGAGCAACCGCTTACCTGAGGAACAGCCCTCCATTCTTTCTGCTGCTTTGTGTTGTAGTATCGGTTGTTGTCAGCCATTGTGCGAGTTCTCCTTGATGAGGGCTGGGGGAGGCCTCTTGGAGGAGGGTTAAGGTTAGAGAGGTCTTCCTCAGGAGCCTCAGAATGGCCACAGGGAAAGCGTTATAGGGTTTTTAAGAGAAGAGAGCGGTATAGAGTCTGCTTACTTATGGTTAGAAGTATAATATGCGAGATGTATTGTTGGCAATAGTTGGTTGAAGGAAATTTTTTGTGAGGAGCAAGCGCGTTTCCGCTGTTAGGCTGATCAGCTTTCCCTCCCAAAGTGCTAGAAAAAAGATCTCTCAAAAATCAATAATAGTGCAGCGCGCCCCAAACACTTGGGCTAGAAGAACAGAAATAACCGGCAGTCTTTGCAGACTACCGGTTTGGTATTCCAGAGACTTTTTAAAGGCGCCGCGCTAGGCCTTTATGTAGCGCATGGCTGGACGCTCGTTACGCCCTCTCCCTTTAGGGTTGATCCCACACAAATAGAGCGCCGTAGCGTATACATCGCCATGATTGGGCACCCAAGCGTCTTTTGAGGGAGTCCTTCCCGGCAGCAACTCCCCGGTAATCGGATCGTAGGCTGGGTCCATGGTGCCGTCCGGCAGAAGGGGTATCGGCATTCCGGTTTTTTGGCCTACGCCACCAAACTGTGAGTTTCCGCGAACGCCCGCACCCAAAAAAGCTGCCCCAGTGACGCGCCAATGCTGGGAGATATCCTGGTCGTAGATGAGTTTGTCTTTCTCCGCATCGCTGATATTCATCTGTTGGATGGCTCGCACATCGCCGCGAATCGTGCGTCCGAACTCGGAGGTAATGACGATCGTCGTAAGGTCGAACAGGCTCTTGCCGGTATTCTTGTAGGGTGTGCTCTTTAACAACTCGACCAACGTGTTCAACGGCTTCCAGAGGTTCTCACGCATCATGTTGGTCTGATCCGGCATGCCGATCGGGGTTCGGCGGTCTGGCCCCCAAAGGCTACGACGCGCATAGTGGCTATCGAACAGACGAATATCGCGCGACTCGATGAAGAAGCAGGTTGAAAGCCCTGCCCGCATTAGCTCATAGGCCATCATCGCCTGCACGTTTGTCGCTGGAGTGAACTTGGTGCGCGCCTTATTGCCATTCACACTGGTATAGGTGATCATCTCATCTTCGGGCTTAATGTCGAACTTCTCGCGCAGAACGGGGTCGTTGAAGAGGTTGTTGATAAGGTTCGCATCAAGCCGCTTGCCGGCCCGTGCCAAGTTGTTGTAGATGCCAAGCGCCGAATCGTAGCTGCGAACGATCTCCATGTGGTTATCGCGGGTGAGATAGGCGCTCATGTTATCTACAAAGCGCTCGATCTGGCTATTGACCACATCGGAGGAGTTCTGTTGCATTCGTATGAGGAATCGCTTTAGATTCGCTGGCGTGCCCGCATAGATGGTATGTGCCCATACCGGCCCCAGGTTCGGATAGAAACCCCTGCGCCCCGTGTACTGCTGCTCGTTCAGCTCCCCATCGGCAAGCCACCAAAACCAACCGATGTTGGGCAAAACATAGGGACGCCCGTAAACCTCGGCAAAGGCCTGCATTACATCTCGCTCGTCCGGCTGACGTTCATCGGTGAGCACAAGGTTATAGGAACCCATATGCACGTTCAAGCGTTCTCCCGAATGGAACTCGCCGGTATCCATTGAGCTAAGCACGGCCATGTAAGGAAAATGCTCTTTACCATCCTCGGCTAGATAACCATACCGAATATTGCCCTGTTTGTAGATGCCGTAGTGTGGCTCGCCAAAGTGAAGCACACGATAGAACTCATCGCTGATCCGGTCTGGTGGGAGGCGGTGGATCACGTTGTTGGGCGTCATTAGGGGGCTGAACATGTCGTAGCTTTCCCAACCGCCCTCTAGGTACCAATAGATAAGGAACCGCGGCTCATCGCCCTCCTGCGCCATCTCATGCACCATCTCCGCCGTACGCCGTGTTGTTACCGGGGCGCCATAGGCCTTGAAGTAGGCCAGGAAATCCAAAGCGCAGATGGAGGCAAGTCCCATGCCAGCACGACGCAGGAACTCCCTACGGCTGAAGAAGCCAGCATTTCCCGGATGCTCACTGGGTGCCGGACGATAGATGATCTCGTCCGACACGCGACACTCCGGTATGCGCTCAGAATGGAAATCATGCATTGCTCTATTCTCCTTTCGTCGGTTCCACCCCTTACGAACCTAGCCGTGCAACACGTGGGCTTGTGCGCTCTCTTGTCGGCTCTTCTGGGCTAGATGCAGGGGAGGGACGTACGCTCCCATTAAGATATTGCGGGCTGAGCACAATCGCCCGAATCAATCCCTCGATATCGTAGTGATTGGCCTTCTCGGTCTCCCAAAGATGGTGGTAAAGGCCTCTTTCATCTTTATCCCAGCGCATCTCACGACCGAAGTAGAACACGAAATGCGTTTGGATGATCGTGCGAATGAAGCGCTCTGTGTTGACGGCCTTCTCAGCAAAGGCCTGCATGCCCTCCCCTTTAAACGGATAGCTAGGCACCAGCTGATGATCGGTATCGTCAATCAGATTGCCCTGACTGTCACGCTCATGATAGACTCCATCGTCCGTAAAGCGCGAGCGTTGATAGGCGAGAGGCGTTAGTACCTGATGGCATGTAAAGCAGACCGTCCCTGGTGTAGTGGTCTGCACGGCAGTAATGCCCTCGCGCATCTTCACGATCGCTTCCGGTACAATGAACACATAGCCGAGGAACTTCTCAAGCACCTGGGCGGAATAGTTGAAATGCGGTAGCCCAGGTTTGCCCTCAATAAATCCTTTCATCGTTAAAACGCCGCTATGGCCATAGTAGGCCGGGCGTGGTTCGACCTTCCAATCCGGCGTCACCGTGTAATCCGCCGTGAGAATCTCCTTAAAGGGATGATGATGAAGCGCGATCCATGTCCACAATCGCACCGGCTCATCATCTGTAGGGGAACCGTGGCTCTCTAGGTACAACCGGATACGGCGGAAGTAGAAATCGGCAAACTCCTTAGAGTGCAGGTAGTTATCTACAAAAGAAGAGAGCGGGGCACCTGCATCCAACCGTGCGATTTCGGCCTGCGTGGGCGGCCGGGCCACTAAATCCTGAGCGATTTTCACCAACTGCAACCTTCGCCGTATCTTGGGGTTTGTGGTTACCGCCAACGAGAGCGGCCGGGTAAACAGGAAGTCGGGATGCTTCATTAACAGCCGGCAGAGCCCTTCCCAAGCCGCCTGTTGCGCGGACATGGGCGGCACTTGAAAGCGCAGAACAGCCGTATGGACATCCTTAATCGCTACGTGCGCTCCTCCGATCTGCTGCCAGGTATATTCGAGAGGAGAGCGCTGCAAGTTGAAGGAGGCGCTTGCATCTAACGTGATCAGGGCTCCTACATGGACGTGAGGCGGCGCAACGATGGTAAGAATGGGGGTAGAAGCTAGGGCGTGCACAGTGAGAGGCACGTGACTTGAATGCCCTTCATGCCCCGGATAGCCGAAAGCAATGTGATAGAAGACCGTCGGTTGCCACTCCTTGGGGTGCGTATCCGGCCGATAGTACAGCCGTAACTTGCCTTTTAGGGCCTCGTTATTGCCGTCGCTGAGAATATGCGGGCTAACGGCTTGATAGAACTGGCCATACTCCTCTCCCAAGGTGCTCCAGCCTTGTTGCCCATCCGCTTCGTTGCTTTTCACATAAAAGTCGGACAGCTGTGGCTGGCTTCCCTTAGGGACATCGGGCATAAAATCTACGGCGTCGGCCGCAACCAGACCGTGCGTATCTGCATTGGAGATCTCTACTCCATCGCCCTTGCCGAATTGAAAAGCGACGTCGGGGCTGAAGGCAGAATGGGTATCATCGGTCTCATCCACATAGAATGTCACTTGGCCTCGTGGCGGCAACGGAGGCAGAGGGGGTTGTGCGGACGTAGAGGGACTGTGAGAGTGAATCTCGACTAGGGTCTCGGCGGCGTTGCGTCCCTCGTAAACGGTGCGTCCATCTACCTGTTTGGTCAGCACCGGATGATAGCGCCAATCTAATGTCAACGTATATTTGCCGGTCTGAGAGACCCTCAATGGGATAGTGATCTGTCCTTCGCCTCCATCTCTATCATCCTCTTCGTAAGAGGCTATTCCGTCGCGTTCATTAAGATGCCATGCGCCTTGAGCGATGACACCAGCATCTTTCATGGAGATCATGTGGGTTGTTCCACCGGGCAGCGGCCCTGTGATCTCAAGACCGCTTACCTCAACAACACCCTGGCGCCCCTCGTTAGAGATAGTCACAAACTGGCCATCATCTCCGGCTTTTAGCAGCACAGGAGCGCCCAATGTCCAGCGGGCGAGCTTCTTATCGGGGCTTGCATGGGATGTATCGTTCTCATTAACGAGTGTCTGCTGTAGGCCGTAGGAGTCGTTTAAGACTTCAATACGCACCTGGCGCGTTGCCACATGTCCTTCAGGGTCCTTGGCTGTCAGCTGGAACTGAAGCGCATAGCTGCTTTGGGCCACTTGAGGTGCTGCACGATAGATGGCTCTTAGGAAATCGTACGACTGCTGTAACTCCATAGGGGTTGGAGGCCGAAACAACATGCGCTGATAGAGCAAGGCGATGTCATGCTGGTAAAGGGGATCGGGTTTTGGACTAGCCAACGGGGAGCGCGTTGGAATGCGTATCCCCTCAAAAGGCCCAGTATGATTGAGGTAGGCATTCGAGGCCACATCCTCTGACAGGGCATCCATGGCAGCAAGATATTCCGCGCTAGGATGGGCGCTTTCATTGAAGCTGTGCACGAAATCGGCCCCACCAAACTGGGCAATGTTCTTCTCGAACATATCTTGATTATCGCGACGCCAGTCGTCGCCAAAAATGGTCTGTATCTTGTTGCGAAGCTGGTAGTAGGTCAGAAACGTATTATCCCCGCTATCGGAAGGAATAGGGCCGTGATAGGGCATCAAGAGCGCCGGGGGGAAGTGGCTTCCATCCCCATCATCGGCCATCGTATCTTTAGGGCCGCTAGCATAGAGCTTGCTGCAGAAATCACGCAACTTGGCAATATTGGCAGCACTCCAGGCGTGACGAGGTGGAGGAGGCATTCGCGTCGCATCCGACGTAGAGCTAACGCGCGCTAGTAGGGAGGAAGGGTTATTTGGATCGAGATGACCATCCGTCAATAAGAGCTGATAAGTGGCTGCCCCATCGGGCATCAGGCGCAACTGAGAGGGATTGCTGCCCATATGGCATGGGGCACAATCCTGCTTTAAAAGCGGCCAAATCTGCTGCGTGAATATTTTCGAGTAGGCCGCGATCTTATCTGGTGTTAGTCCAGCTCCCGCTGGGGGTTTTGTCTGGGCAGTATGTTCCCCCTTGGGGCCAAACCCACACAAAGCCACCAAAGCTCCTGTCAATCCGAGACACAGAGCGTGTAGTGCTTTCTGTTTGTTCATATCCCTCTCTCCACAGAACCTATTTTCGGCGTCCGCGCCTAAAGAGCCTTATCCTTACCATTATTCTGCATTCGCTTCGCTATTTCCTAGAAGAGGAAGTTAAAGCTTAGCTCCCCTCTTAATTCGTTCCGTAGCAACCGGCCTGCCGCATCCCTCCCATCGTGGGTTACCCAGGTGGCCCCAATGGAGAAGAAGTCGTCACCACTGAGCTTGCGTTCAAAGGCGATATTGAGTTGATCCGATCGATCATAACCGATGGCGGATCCGTTTACGCCCTTGCTAAAGGAGAAGGTAAAGCTCTCTTTGGGGTCGAGCTTCTGTTGAAGGCTAAAGCCGAGCGAGCGCGTAAGCAGTTTTGTAGCCGTGTTGCGGCTTAACCGATAGAACAGCCCTACGGTTAAGTTGTCACGGAAGTCGTTTTGCAGGCTGAAATCCACCGCCGTTTCCGGAATAAACTGCCCATGTCCATCATCCGGCAAGCTTCCATAGTTGTAAACAAGGTGGGTCATAGGTGTTAATTTGGCGTCAGCCATGAACTTGCGTGTCAGGATCACCTTACCATCCAACATCGTCCAATCGCGATAATAGAAGCTTGCGTGAAGCCAACGATGCGGATTGGGGTCGGTTGCGAACGAGTAGAGTCGCGTGGTGGTGCTTTGGCCGCTTGGCAACGTCTGTCCACTGTAGTCCAAGGCAAAGGTGTTCTTCCACAGGGTCCATTCAATGTGGCCTGTCATGGTCTCGTTGATCAGTTTCCGATGGTCGTTCAAAGAGGCGTAACCCGCTTGAATAGTGAGGTTTTGTAAAGGCCCAATGCTAATCGGTTTCGTGTTTCGAATAGAGAAGTTGGCCACATCGTGCGTATTTTGGTCAGCCTTGGTATGCAGCTCATCGAACTGTGCTGCCAGCGTAATATCCTTACAAGGCTCTCCCTGAAGTCCCAATGAGACGGCACTCTTCCCGTTCTGATCGTCGGCGACAGTAGTTGTGGTATTAACTGTTAACGCTAACTGCTTTGTAGCCTGATACTTGACTCCGTACCCCTCTGTGTTTTCCACAATGACCGGTTTATCTTTCTCCACCGGGTTGTTCGCATCTGGTGAACGCCTTAGATCGGAGCGCGTGTAGTCTAGGGTGAGATACTGAGTAGGCTGCGTATGCAAGCTCATCGAGGTAAAGTCAGTGAATTTCCCATCGAGCGACGCCGCTTGCTGAACCTGATAATCTACCGCGCCCCCCGGTCCTAATTGAGTTGTATCTATATGAACGTTTTGTTGATGGATCGTCTCCCCTACGCGGCTATCGGTGAGGTTAACCCGCACTTCGTCTGAGAGCTTAAGTCCTATCCCCTTCTTCACCAACGTATTGAGGGCCACCACACGATGCTGATAGCCGTTTGCTAACCCCTTGGTAGTAGCCAAATCTCCATCATCACTGTAGGTTAGGCTAAAGTTCTGGCGTGGGGTGTAAACGAGATTATGGTGGAAGATAGCGTGGGTTAGTAGATCGAAGAGATTGGTTGCCCCATAATCGTAGGTATCTAGCGTCAGCCCCTTGATTTTATCAAGATGTAGGCTGATAGCTGCCCGACGAAAGCCGCGTTCAGAGTTGAGTAAGTTCCGGTCGGCAGCTGGCAAGGCCAAATCTGTGGCGCGTGTGAAGTACTTGTCTACGTTGGCAAAGTCGGCGTTGAGCGTAAGCCCCTGTGTCGTGAACGACAAAGTTTGATGTTGCAGTCCCGCATTCGCCATCTGCTGCGCGGTGGCTTTATCTATACCCCGCGCCCTTGTTTGAGCTAGTGTTGCGGCGACAGCGTCGGGCGTGGGAGAAAAGCCTAGAGATGTGAACGCTAGATGGGTTGTTTTGTTGATTTGCCAATTAAAGTCGAGCAGCAGGCTACGAAGGCCATATTCGTTGCCGAACTGCGCCTTTTCCACATCGGAAAGCTGCGGCAAGCGCGTAAAGTTATTGGAGATCGCTTGCTGAGTGATGCCCAGTTGAAATTGAGGCGTAGCGATGGCAAAACTTTCACGAGCAATAGCGGGAGTTGGCGCGGCAGCAAGGGACGTTGCCTTAGAGGCAGACGTGCTGCTAGCTGTCGCTGAGGTGTCTTTGATGGTAACAGCTGAGAAGGAAAGAGAGGACGCCTTGTTGCCCTTGCCCAGCTGCAAACTTGCATTGAGCAGAGTCCGCGCCAAGCCAGCCTCATGAAGGGCAGCCTGAGCGATGAGAGGCGGCGGTAGTTTGCTCAGGTCGGCCGTGGGGTCGAATTGATGCAGAATATCTAGAGCGAGATAACGTTTGTCAATATCCGGCAGCGCAGACAGCTGATCGAACGCAGCACTGGTGCGCCGATTTATGAGAGCAAAATGGAACCCACCCAGCTGTACCTCAAGGCTCTGCCGAAGCATCCCGATGTTGGGTACGCTATCGGACTTAGCTCTCAAAGCGCCAGTAAGCCGCAATGCCAACTGTGAAAAGGCGAAACGGCTCTTTGGTGAGGGATCGAGCAGTAGATGAAAACCACTTCTATCGAGGCCGTCATTGGCCACCACCTGCGCTAAATCCACCGGCGAGACGACATTTGTTGCGATCGTGGGATCATAGAGATGGTAGGTATCCAAAGCCAGTTCGGTTTTATCTGAGAGACTCAGATCGCCCAAACGGCCAAAACCTTTGGTGATCGCATTGTGGGTGTAGCCAATATCTAGCCCTTTCGTTTGCAATGAGAAGGCACTGCGATCGAAGGCCCCGCTCTTGGCCGAAATATGCTCATTCTCGAAATCAAGGCCGCCGGCGGTAGGACTTTTCTTGTTGCCTGCAAAGGCGACATTGAGTCCAAACTGCGATTCACGAAGTCCTGTTTGGTGCATCCAGTCGGCTTTTTGGGCCTCGCGCAAACCGGAGAACAGTTTGAAGTTTTGCCCTATCTGCGCGAAGTTATAGTGCACCCCCAAAAGCCCTGCATGCAGCTCGGCGGAGCGCTGTTCGATAGTGCCACTGCCATCGTCTATCCGGTTCCAGTTCAGTGCCAAAACCGATGCCGACCCGTTTTTACCCCCATTCCAGTCCAAGCCGAACCCAAGCCGCTTGATTCCGCGTTCACTCTCAAGCTGATTCAGCTGTTGCAGCATACTTTGATTGCCTTGAAATCCCTGCTTAAGGGCCGCAAACCCGTTGAACTTAGCACCTACATCTTGGTAGTTCGCAGTAAATGTGAGGCCACCCGAATGAAGCGCCAAATTTTGTAGGATAAGTTGCCCTCTTCCTGTAAGGTTGTTTGGCGGTGGAGTGCTGAAGAGGGCTTGCGGATCAAAGACAATGTTTTGGCTGCGCTGTACGTTAGAAAAATAGGCTAAACCGCTGTAGCTGCCCAAACCTCCCTTTCCAAACGCGCTGCTCAGAGAAAGGCCTTTCAGGGTGGTGTTAAAACCATGTCCGTCACTTGCCGTTAGACCGAGGAGAAGACCAAGCTGCGCGTTCGCCCCTAAGTTGAACTGCAATCCGGGGGCTATAGGGGCTACGCTTGGGCCGCTGGGCTGATCAAGATAGCGGTAGGTAGCGCTAAGGAGATCACCAGAAGGCACTGGAACCGAAAGAACCAGGGAGCCGGTGGCCGGGTCTAGCAGATAGTCCTTTCCTGGGGTTAGTTCTCTACCGTCCAGAAAGAGGTGAAGCGTATTTGGGATAACGTTGCCGTGAGAAAGCACATAGTTCCCCCCGCCACTGCCAGCCAGCCATTCATGCACGAGATGTCCGGGGTTTTCCGGGGTAGGCTGAAGAGCCGGAGGAGTAGACGGCGTGTTGGCGACAGGAATGGCAGGCACGGTCTGCGCCCGTGTGGCAGCAGGAAGGAGTACAAGAAGAGACAAAAAGGGCGAAAGGATTGCCGTGATCAAAGCGTTTCGACAATCTCTTTTCGCAGCTTTTGACACCTTCATCCTTCCTCCCTCCTCATGTTAGACGCTTCGGCAGTTCTAGAAACGGCCACTTACTAACACGATTCGGGCTTGGCGTTGCTCTGTATTTTCTATAGCGATGCGACTAAGCCCTAAATTACGCTCGGAGAGCTCGCGCTTGATAGAGGCTGTTGAGCGAAACTTAAGGGCATCGGGTGGCAGATAGGCCATGTAGGCTAACGGGGTATCCCCTTGGTTGGTCACCGGCTGCTTATCGGCCACGGGCTGAACCGTCGTGGCACTTGGAGAAGTTGTAGCGCTACTATTTGCCGTCGTAGTGGCCCCGCTCGGCTTTTGTCCTGTCGTTTGGGTTTGGCTCGACGGCGAGGAACCAGCACGTGGAGAGGCGGTATCCATCCCCGCCATATCACCGACACGATGGCTAAAAGCTGGTTGATTGATCTGATCCATGCCAGGAACCGGCGAGAAGACAGCCGCCATCTGAACCATTGTGTCGGAGGCATTGCTGGGAGTCGCTTTCGTCGGCTCCTCTATAGATGAGGATCTGTTAGTTTGAAGACTCGTCTGTCGTCGTACTGGTTGTGTGGTCTGGGCCACCTTAGAATGGTTTTCAGAGGGGAGAGAGGCAACGGTAGAGTGGCTTTGTTGTTGCGCGAAGTTCGGAGCTAGTGGATTAGAGCGCAACGGCGCGACAAGCTTGGCAATAAGCGTTTCAGCTGATCGGCTCGATGTAGCTGTCGTGGTTCTGTTCTGCAGCGGATGATGAGAAGAGGGAACTAGGCTGCGGTTGCGCCGCTGTAGAGTGGGCGTCTGTGGTAAAACAGCCACACGCGCTGATCGCCAAGAGGGACTATGAGAAGCCGGCAGGGCGCTAAACCTGAAAAAGGCTACCCACAACGCAACCGCTATAGCCAAAGCCCCACCCGACAGCACTACAGAGCCGGCGATGCGTTTGCGCATCCATAGCTCCGTTATCTGCTGACGCCATGTGCGCCGCTTCACCGTAGCAGCGAGAATGGCATCGCGTAGATGGGCTGGCGGTTCCACCTCCGACTCTTTGCGCAAAATTTGTGTGGTAGCCTCCAGCCTGGCCAGCTCTTTCTTCCACTGCGGCGACTTGGCGAGAAGGCCATGAAGTACCTCTTGTTCTTCCTGTGTCAACTCGCCATCTATATAGCTACTTAGCAGATTCCATATCCGTTCTTCGTTGAACGGTTCGAACTGCTGGTTCCCATTGGGTTCAAATTCTGTTGATTTGGGCATCTTTTGCTCCTCGAAGGGCAACATCCTCTATGTCATTTCCCTTCCGCTTGTTCGCTTAAATTGCAGAAGGGAGACCGTGTTCTTCTGTTTTCTATTTATTGAGACACCGACTAACAAGGAATGTTGCAGGTTGGAAAGGAGATGCCAAAGCACCCCTCTTTCCAACTCGAAAGAGGGGTAAGCATGGGATTGGTTAAGAAGCCCTCCATCTTCCTAGGGACGGCCTCTGATACGGCTTCTACTGATCCTCGGTTAAAATCACATCGAAATGCGGGGCCCCATTTATGGGGTTGACTTCGCCAATGAAGAACATGGTATAGGCATGTCCTGCTTGAAGAGTAACATGGCTGATGTCGCTTTGTGTTGGAATTGGGGTATTAGAGCCGGCCGCTACCACGCTGAAATCGAATGTAGAACCGGCAACCACCGATAGAGGCACATAGTTGGACGAGGAAGAGGGCGTTCCGTAGCTGATGTTGGTGAGTCCTTGTATCGGCAACCCGTTGTTCAGCAGGGTAATTCCCGCGGTTCCTGCGGTATCGGGTGCAAGGTTGATCACGCGCAGATAGGCGTTCGTTGTACCGTAGGAGATAGAAGGTACGTTGTCAATAGCGCGGAACAGGGTAGGTCCTTCGGCTCCTGTTTGCCCAACAATCCCGGCCACGATAATGGTATAGGTCCCATCGCTTTGGCCTGGAGTATGTGGACTAAGCAAGAAGGAGGCCTCCGGCGCCAAAGGAGTACCGCTGACGGCGGGTGCCGCATAGACATCGGTGTTGACTCCGGTGCCCGTAATGGCATCGCCTCCAGACACAACGGTGTAGTAGGCGCTAATCCCGCCATTTGCCGACGGCAATATCTGTCCATAAAGCAGAGGCTGTGTGTTTACAGGCATTCCCCGTTGCACGATGTTGACCCCGCCCGACGGCCCGCCGATGAGGGCATTTAACAATCGCACGCGACTCGTGGTGTTCGGCCCAGTGCCTAACCCTCCACAGCCCACAAGGACAAAGGCAAGCCCTATTCCCATTAACGTGCCCATGACCTTCCGCATGGTTTCGACTCCTTTCCAAAGGCGATATGGTGATGTACGCTAAGAATTACGCCACTTCTGCAGGGTTGTGACAAGGTAAAATATATCCCACGTTGTTCGATAACTTCTGAGAATATAAGGATAGCGAAGATGATCATAGTGATGAAAAAAGGCGCCACAAAGGAAGACGTTCACAGCGTAGAGGAGCGCATTCGGGAGTGGGGCTATAGCGCTCATACGATCTATGGAGCGGAGCGCACGGTTGTTGGAGCGGTGGGCGTGCCGGAGGCCGATAAAGCGCGCTATATGGAATCCTTGGAGGCGATGCCCTGCGTGGAAAAGGTTATCGCGATTCTGCGTCCGTACAAATTCGCCAGCCGAGAATATCATCCTGAAGGCACTGTGGTAGATGTGAATGGGATACCGGTAGGAGGGAAACAGGTAGTTATTATGGCCGGCCCTTGCACCGTGGAGACCTACGAGCAGACCTGGGAATCGGCCGTAGCCTGCCATGCGGCCGGTGCCACCATCTTAAGAGGTGGAGCTTACAAGCCCTCTACATCGCCCTACTCTTTTCAAGGGCACGGAGAGGAGGGGTTAAAAATCCTTCGGGATGTGGCAGACAAACTTGGCATGCGTGTTGTTACCGAGGTGATGGACCCACGTAATGTGGAGTTGGTGTGCCGCTATGCCGATATTCTCCAGATCGGCACGCGCAACATGCAAAACTACGATCTCCTCCGTGAGGTAGGCCGTGTGCGGACGCCCGTGCTACTAAAGCGGGGCATGTGGGCACGTATAGAGGAGTGGATGCAGGCCGCAGAATACATCCTTGTGGGCGGCAACCCAAATGTCATTCTTTGTGAGCGCGGCATTCGCACCTTTGAGACCCATACGCGTAACACACTCGATCTCTCAGCAGTGCCCGCAGTAAAAGAGCTTTCGCACCTTCCGATCATCGTGGATCCAAGTCAGGGAACCGGTAAGCGCAGCCTAGTTGAAGCGATGTCAAAAGCCGCCATCGCTGCTGGCGCCGATGGACTGCTTATCGAGGTGCATCCTCATCCCGATCAGGCGCTCAAAGATGGAGCCCAATCCCTCACCTGTGAAGGTTTTTGCAACCTTATGCGCAATCTGCGGCCGGTGGTGGAGGCAGTAGGCAGAACGCTTTAGAAAGCGAGCTGAAATCAGTTCGTAGAAGCTATCGCTCTTCGGCGAAAGAGACGCCTTAAGACGTTCACCTCCTCCATGCGAAGCCAAAGCGCCATTCCCAAATAGACCACTGTGGAGAGCGTTAAACAGACCGTAACGATAACAAAGGCCTCGAAGGTTACATGCGGTCGGTAGCCGGGGTTTATAGAGAAAGCGTACCGTTGTCTTTGCACGAAGAACCCCTGCAAGGCGTTGCGTAGCACCCAACAGACGATGCCGGCAACGCCGGAGGCCAACACGGTTCGCAGTACGGACTGCATGAGCCTATCTCCGTTGATGCCACGCAACTTTATCCGCAGCATATAGACCAATGCGAGCATATCAAGAATGGCGGTTATCGAGATGGTGAGAGCAATATTGGCTACGGCGTGAGTCTGGTCGTGACGATCGAATAGCTTGAAGAAGACCAAATTCAGCCCCACCAACACGAAAGTTACCAGCGTCCCTATGATCACGGGCGTTTTGGTGTCTTGCATGGCATAGAAACCCCGTGCGGCCACGCTAATGGCGCACCAAGCAAAAGTACCAATCGCAAAACAGCGCAGCACCGCTGCGGCGATAAGGGCATCTTCATAGCTATACTTGCCTGTTTGCAGCAAGAACTGAATGATGGGCAGCGCCAGCACATAAAGCAAGATGGAGGCCGGAACGCTCATAAAGAGAATGGCACGCAGTCCAAAGTTGACACTTGCCCTCAGGGCGGCCATCTCTTTGCGTGCCGCCTGTGCTGCCATTACTGGAAAGATAGCAATACCAGCTGCCTGACCAAAAAGGGCAATGGGTACGTGCATCAACTTATTTGCGTTCATAAGCGCGGACTGTGCTCCGTTACCGAGGTCGGAGGCAAACATCTTTCCAATAATTGTGGAGACCTGCGGCAATGCCAGCCCTAAAATGACCGGCAACATCAGCTTAAACACCTGAATGACGCCGGGATGGCGCAGATACCGCAGCAGATTTTTGGTTACAAGATAGCCGCCGGTAGCCCGCACAAAAATCCATTGCAGCACGAAATTCCCGAAGAAGGCTCCTCCCACCGCCCCCCAGCAAAGCCCTGCTACCCCATAGCGTTTGGTGAGAAAGAGCCCTCCAAAGATGATTCCAACATTGTAGAGAATAGGGCCGAGGATCTGTCCACTAAAGATATTGCGCGCGGTAAGCGTGCCCATCATAAGTCCGCCGAGAAAGAAACAGAGCTGAGCGGGCAGAAGGATCCGGGTAAGGCGCACGGTATCCTCTACTTTATGCGGGATGTGCGCAAAACCAGGATTTGTTAGCAGCACCAGCGTTGGCGCGAAAATTTCGCCCAACACAATAAGTACCCCAATGAAAACTGTCATCACAAACAACACAACACTGAAGATGCGCCAGGCCTCACGCTCTCTGCCGGTATGGATGTACTCGCTGAAGACGGGGATAAAAGCGCTTGAAATAGCTCCTCCCGCGATGAGAAAAAAGATGAGATCGGGTATTGTAAAAGAGCCATTATAGATGTCGGTATAGTACTGTTGTCCAAACTGATGCGCGATGACGCGCTCTCGGATGAAGCCGGCGATTCGGCTGCCGAGCAGACCCACCATCATGATCAGCGTATTGGAGGTGAGTCGACGGCTGTGGTAGGAGGCCGTGGTGATGCCGGCGCTCTGAGAAGGTGTTGTTGACGACATGGCGGAATTATACCAGAGAAGCGCAACCTCTTTAACTTAAGCAGGATGAGGCCCTTATAACACGAAGCGATGGTTCAAGATAACGACAATCAGGCTAAGCAACTTCCTCCAGGTCCCCCTCTTGCACCCGGTGCCATTTGTGCCCGATGCGGCCATACAGACGTTATCCCCTTCCCCACTTTTTCGATAGGCTCTGGGATCAGCCGGCGTCCATGGGCGGAAGACGTCTTCTGTCGCCGCTGTGGGCATATTGGGCTACCACGATTTCCAGACGATTCTTCTCAAAACTATACCCAAGACATCAACAAAGAATCGGGGTGACAGGTCTCGAACCTGCGACCTCATGCTCCCAAAGCATGCGCTCTTCCAACTGAGCTACACCCCGCTCTGCACGCACTATTATACCCCATCGGGCTTCCTATCTTCTCAGTGCCGCCGACGTCTTATGTGCGAAGCGGTTAAAGAGCAACACGATGAACGATTTTTTGGTTTCTAAAGCGGCACCTATCCGTAGGCTACGGTGTTGACAACGAACACAATAGGGGTCAGAAATACGGGAGCGCTCCTTGATTAAAAGAATCGCGGATCAAGGAACACTCCACTGGCCACAAGATAGACATAGAGGTCGGCACACATAACGGTCACCAAACTTATCCAGAAAAACTGACCATGGTATTCGTTGAGCCAGCTCACCCATCGCCACGTTTTATAGCGCCAGCCGGCTTTAGAAAACCAGTTTACTGCCCCTCCAATGAGATGGCGAAAGGCGTGACAAGAGAAGGTGTAGAGGGTTAGCGCAAGAGTATCTATGAGAAAGATAAGCGTGCCTAAGCCGGCTCCTACGTGCACCTGCCCAGCCTCGGTATAAAAGAAAGCGTTATAGAGGTGCCACCAATGAAAGCCCACTAGGATCACGGCAATGTAGAAGGTGTAGCGATGGAGATTGAAGATCTTAGTAGGCCAGCGTGTCTCGCCAGTGTAGTGACGGTGCTTAAACAGTTCGCGCACGGCACAAGCGCCGGGGTCTTGAAAGAAGGCGCGATAGTAGACACGACGGCAAAAATAGCAGGAGAGGCGGAAAGCCAGAGGCAAGATCATCACGTAGAGCGCTGCGGAGATAGGCCAAGCCCCTATTCGAAGGTGAACGGGGATATAGGGGGAGTAGAAAGGCGACCAATAGTGAGGCTGAAGCCGCATTGGTGCCAGCCATGGAAAGTTTTCTCCCTCGTTGTAGGTGGCAAAATAGCGGCCCATGAAGGCGCGAATGGTAGCATAAATTATGAAGACAACGAGCACCACAATCGTTGTCGTAGGGGCCAACCAGTAGGCGTCTTTACGTGGGTTCTCGATAACTGGCGTGCGTGCTTCTTTTGTTTCTGGCGTAGTGTAAGTTGCCATATCGCTTTTTCCTCGACATCGAAAATCGCATTTTAGAAAGCCGCCACAGCAGCTTCTCTCTTTACTACGCTATAATAGCACAGAATGGAAATGTAAGAAAATGAAATTTTTCAATAGAAACTATTAGAAAAGCTTATCTCTGCTTCTTCTACGCTTTTCCTACCTTCGCCGTAAGCGACGAATAAGCTGCGTTATCCCATCCGCCGCACTGCCTCGCACGCGGTAGAACAGTATCGCCAGATCGTCGAGAATCGAGTAGATAACCGGTGTCGCCAGCAGGGTGAGCAACAGGGAAAGCGTCTGCCCTCCCATAACCGTGTAGCCGATATCTTTATTGGTCTCTGCTCCCGCTCCCTTTGAGAGCACCAAAGGAATAAGCCCTGCCACAAACGCGATGGTCGTCATGAGAATAGGGCGTAGTCGATCGCGGTTGGCCTGTATGATGGCATCGAATCGGTTCATACCGCGGGCACGCAGCTGGTTGGTGTGGTCAATTTGGAGAATGCCGTTCTTTTTAACCACACCAAACAGCACTAGGATGCCCAAAATCGAAAAGATATTCACGGTACGATGGAAGAGGTAGATCGAGAGGAAGGCGAATGGCGCCGTAAGCGGCAGCGCGCTCATGATGGCAATCGGATAGACCCACGATTCAAACTGTGCGGCCAAAATGAGGTACATAAAGATAATGGCTAAGAGGAAGGCGACCACAAACGCCTTAAAGGCTCGGATCAGCTCGCGTGACGTGCCGAACGGAATGATTCGGTATTGAGGCGGAAGATGCATCTGATCGAACATCTTCACGATCTGGGCGCCTATCGCCTGCTGCGAATAGCCCGGCAGAATATTACAGGTGATCAGCACATTTCGCTGGCGATTGAGGCGGTTGATCTGCGCCGGCCCCGTCGTCTGCACCAGATGCACCACCTGATCGAGGGGCACGCTGCCCACTGTGGTGGAAGGAACCGTTAGCTGCTTAAGAATCTCCGGATTATCGCGGTATTGCAAAGCGGCTCGCATGTGCACCTCATACTGCTCACCGCCCTCAAAGTAGTCGGTTACCTGCTGATCGCCCACCAGAAGGTGCAGTGTATTGGCCAAATCGGCCACGGATACCCCCAAGTCGGCAGCACGTTGTCTGTCGATGACAACGTCTATTTCCGGCACACCGAGAACGAGGGAGGTATCGGCATCCACGACACCCGGGATTTTCTTCAACCTAGTTAGAATCTGCTGCGAGTATTGCGCCAATAGATTAAGATCGGGGCCTGATAGCGAGTAGGTGATAGCTGCTTGCGGCGCTCCCGAAGAGAAAGCCGGAATGGGGCCTGCGGTGGCGCGAATGTTGCCATATTTCGGAAGAATCTCAGTCCGCACCATCTGCTGAACGTCCTGTTGGGTATAACCGTCGGTTCGATCCTCCACCTGTTTCATTTGAACATAAATAGAGGCAAGATTTTGGGTTTTCTGTGGGTTATCACCGATGGTAACCACCGCATACTCGACATCCGGCAGCTTCAGCGTCTCACGCGCGATTCGGTCGGCGAGCGCCTGTGTGGCCACGAGGCTTGTGCCTTCAGGAGCGCGAACGGAGATTTGAAACTGGGATTGATCGTTATCTGGCAAAAAGTTTTTAGGAACTAGGGGTACTACGATCGCCATGCTCATCAGAGAAAGAAGACAGGCGATCAACACAAAGATGCGGTGCCATCCCCATTTACCGCCTAAACACCATTTAAGAATAGCCGTATAGGTGGTATCTATCCAATGGAAAAATCCACGCTGTTTTGAGGTTGCCACTAGGCGCTTCTCGGTCGGCTCTTCCTCACCCGGCACGCCAACAGGCATCCATTCTGGAGCATCTGTGCCACCAGGCAGGCCTCGCGGTTTTAGCCATCGCGAGGCCAACATGGGGGTGAGGCTGAAGGAGACAAAGAGCGATACAAGGATAGAGAAGGCCATGGTAAGGCCAAAAGATTTTAAGAAGCGCCCAGTGATGCCCGTCATAAAGGCGATCGGCAGAAAGATAGCCACCAGAGATAAAGTCGTCGCAAGTACGGCTAAGCCGATCTCGCGCGTAGCCTCGATGGCAGCCTCGAAGGGGCGCATCCCCTTCTCTTCGATAAACCGATAGATATTTTCCAAAACCACAATCGCATCGTCAATCACGATGCCAACGGCCAAAGTAAGCCCAAGTAGTGTGAGCAGGTTAAGGGTAAAGCCCATCGCATAAAGCAGCACAAAAGTGCTGATGATAGAGGCCGGGATGGCCAAACCGGAGATGATCGTCGTGCGAAAGTTCCATAAAAACACTAACACCACCAGAGCCGCAAGCAGACTACCGAGTTTCAGATGCGACATCACCTCTCTGGTAGAGGCAAGAATATAGGTGGACTGATCGCGCACAATGCGGATGTTGTAGCCGGGGGGCAATGTGGGGCGGATCTCCGCCAATCGCTGCTTTACCGCTTGCACGGTCGCCACCGTATTCAGCCCTGACTGCTTGCGAATAGAGAGAAGCACGGTGGGAATGGGATGTGAAACTCCGGGCTCTACCAAATCGGCCACTGTGCTCGGCTCTTCCGTGCCATCCACCACCTGGGCGACGTCTCCCACATGAATAAAGGAGCCTCCAGGCCCTTTGGCGATGACAATGTCGCTAAACTGCTGCGGGCTTGTTACGCGCCCGAGTGTGCGTACGGTGAGCTTGACGGCCCCTTCATCTACATCACCGCCCGGCGTTTGCAGGTTCTGAGCTTGTAGAGCCCGTTCCACATCCAAGGCGGTAAGGCCATAAGAGCGCAGTTTATAGGGGTTCAAATAGATATTGATCTGGCGCTTGCGCGTACCCAACAACGTCACCTGCCCTACGCCATCTATCGACTCGATTTGGCGGCGCAGCACCTTGTCGGCATATTCGCTGATGTTACGAATGTTATCCGGCGCAGAGAGCGCTAACTGAAGAATGGGCGCAGCATCGGGGTCTACTTTGTCAATAACCGGCGGCTTTATATCGGAGGGAAGGTCGGGCAAAACCTCGTTGACCTTGGCGCGCACCTCCTCCACAGCGACGTCTATATCTTTCTCGAGCACGAAGGTGACGATAACCTGCCCTACCCCATCATAAGAGACCGAGCTGAGGCTATCTATACCGCTGATGGTATTCACCGCCTCTTCAATCTTATCCACCACATCGGTCTCGATCTCCTGAGGAGAGGCACCCTGCTCTGTCACGGTAACGGTGACCACGGGGAAGTCCACTTTGGGAAAGAGATCCACTTGCAGTTGGGTATAGCCGTAGATACCCACTACCACAAGAACAAGGACGAGCACGGTGGCAAACACCGGTCGCCGCACGCAGACTTCCGCTAGCCACTGCATAGTTCGGTCACCTCATGCTGAAACAGATATTTGCGTTAAATCCTTTGGATTTCCTTAGCATTATAGCTCAAAAAAGATTCCTTACAGCACCTTGTTATTTGGAAGGAATATTTCCTCTGAATACGCACAGGCCGCAAGAGAGGTTTCAGATATCCAACACACCGTGTGGGCCGTTTGTTTGAGGCACTTTTACTCTAGCGCTTTGCGCGCGGGAAGTTTGTCTGGCCAATCGTCTGCAGAACCGCATGTCTAACGGCCCTTTCTCCCAGACTAGGAGAAAGAAGGGATAGGGCAAAACAAGTAGTTGACGCCCTTCCAGCAGATAGAGTAGACTTTACCCTACGTAGATTCCGTTTTTGAAAGTGAGACCTTACTTTCAATGAAAACCTATCATGTGGCCATTGTGGGCGCCACGGGAGCTGTAGGTACAGAGCTGTTGCGGCTTTTAGAGGTACGTGAGTTTCCGGTAGCCTCGTTGCGCCTGCTCGCCTCGGAGCGCTCGGCAGGTCGGACGCTCCCATTCCGCGGTCAATCGCTTGTGGTAGAACGGCTTGACGCAAACGCCTTCGAGAACGTAGATATCGCCTTTTTCTCTGCCGGAGCCTCTCGAAGCCGCGACTTTGCTCCTCTTGCGGTTCGCTCCGGTGCTCTTGTCATTGACAACTCCTCTGCCTTTCGAATGGACCCAGCCGTGCCTCTTGTTGTGCCCGAGATCAACCCTGAAGACATCTGCCTACACAAAGGTATCATCGCCAATCCTAACTGCTCGACCATCATCCTCTTGATGGCGCTTGCTCCTCTACGCAAACTCGCTCCCATCCGTCGCGTTGTGGTATCCACCTATCAAGCGGCAAGCGGCGCCGGTGCCCAAGCCATGGCCGAGCTTATCGAACAGACCGGAGACGTGCTTCGGGAAAAACCCATTGTTCCGCGTGTGTTTCCCTACCCCATTGCCTTCAACCTCTTTTGTCACAACACAAAAATAGACGAGACGGGCTACAACGAGGAAGAGCGCAAGATGATCTTCGAATCGCGCAAAATTCTCCACGACCCTCACCTTAAAGTCACCGCAACCTGCGTGCGGGTGCCCGTGGTGCGCGCGCACTCGGAAAGCGTCAATGTGGAGTTTGCTCCAGGAACGCGCCCTTCACTTGAGGAAGCAAGAAAAGCGTTGGAGGCCTTCCCCGGTGTAGCCCTCGTGGATAACCGTGAGGCAAACCACTTCCCTATGCCCATCGAAGCCAGCGGCCGAGACGAGGTACTTGTTGGTCGGCTGCGTTACGACCTATCAAATGAGAACGCCATAGACCTCTTTGTCTCCGGCGACCAGATTTTGAAGGGGGCTGCGCTTAACGCTCTACAAATAGCGGAATGGTGGATTAAGGAGGGTTCTCAACATGCATAGTGCGCGATTTGGTCAAGTGCTTACCGCCATGGTGACCCCCTTCGATAGCCATGGGGCCATTGATGATGCCGCCGTAGAGCGCCTTGTAGATTACCTTTTTGAAAACGGTTCTGATGGCCTCGTGGTGGCTGGTACAACGGGCGAGTCGCCCACGCTAAGTCATGAGGAGAAGCTGCATCTGTTTCGTCTGGTGAAACGCTGTGCGCGCGGCCGTGGGCCGGTCATCGCCGGCACCGGTACCAACGACACCCGCACCTCTATTCGATTGACCCGTGAGGCCGCAGAGATCGGAGTGGATGGTGCTCTACTTGTCGTTCCGCCCTATAACCGTCCTTCACAAGAGGGACTTTACCAACATTTTCGCGCCATCGCCGAAAGCGTGCCCGGCCTCCCTTGCTTGCTCTACAATGTGCCAACCCGCACCGCCCAGAACATCGAGGCGGCCACCACCTTGCGGCTCGCCCACGATGTGCCGAACATTGTAGGCATTAAAGAGGCGTCGGGTAATCTGCTGCAATGCACCGAGATCGCCGCGAATGCGCCGCAGGGGTTCTCCCTCTATAGCGGCGAGGATGGCATCACACTGCCTATGCTTTCGGTGGGTGCAGGGGGCGTGATCAGCGTAACATCGCATTTGGTAGGACGAGATCTTAAAGCGATGCATCAGGCCTTCTTTGAGGGGCGCTATGCAGAGGCCGCACGTCTCCATGCGAAAATGCTGCCCATTGCTCGGGCCTGTTTCCAGCCTACCACCCCAAGCCCGGCTCCCCTCAAAGCGGCTCTAGCGATGCTTGGTCTGCCGGTGGGAGGGTTGCGTCTTCCTCTTGTGGAGGCCAACGATAGGGAGCGCGCTGTGATACGTGACGCGATGGAGCAGTATGGTCTGCTTCCCTAATTTCGCTCTGCGTGATGAAAGTAAAACGGTTTATCAAACAAAGAGAGGAGAGCTAACTTGAAAATCGCTGTGCAACTTGGACTTCTGCCCGGAGAAACGGTTGCCGACAAGGCCAAATGGGCCAAAGACCATGGAGTAGACGGCATCGAGCTAGGCGCTTGGGGTGGCTTGAACCAGATGCGTCGGGAGGCTGAACAGATCAACGGCATCGTCCCCATCTCCAGCGTCTGTGGAAACGCCGATCTCGATGGCCATGCGAGCTTCGATTTTCTCGATCCCGACCCCAACAAACGGCGAAAAAGCATCGAAGGCAGCAAGGCCATTCTAGCTTTTTGCGGAGAGGTGGGAGCAGCAGGTCAGATATGCCCGCCCATTTTCGGAGGGCCGCGTGTGCCCGACCTCTCGCCCGTAATGACCCCTCTGGAGATCGAGGATAAACTGATGGTGGCTATCTGTCGAGAGATCGGCCCCTTTGCCGCCGCCCACAACACTCTCTTTCTCCTTGAGCCGCTCAATCGCTATGAGCAGCACTATCTGCGCCGTCAGAGCGATGGGGTGCGGGTTATTGAGGAGGCAAACGTCGAAGGCATCGCGCTTCTTAGCGACTTTTTCCACATGCATATCGAGGAGACCAACACGCCCCAGGCCTTTCGAGAGGCCGGCAAGCATGTCGCCCATATCCATCTCGCCGATAACACGCGTATGGAGCCAGGCACCGGAGACATAGACTTTGTGGCCGCTTTCAAGGTGCTACTCGATATCGGCTTTACTGGTTATATGGCCTACGAATGCGGCATAACCGGCAGTACTCCACAGGAGAAGGCACAAAACTTGGCGAAAAGCCTAGATTATGTAAGAAACTGCATTGAACAAGCAAAAAAATCGTGAAGGAGTAAGGACATGTATCGCTGTATCCTCGCAGGGTTGGGAGGACAGGGCCTTTTTTGGCTGCGTGAGGTGCGCAAGCGCAACGACTGTGAAATCGTTGCCTATGTAGAGCCGTCCTCCGCGAACCAACAGCGCGCGATTGAGCAGCACGGTGTTCCCAAGGAGCGCCTTTTCGCCTCCCTCGACGATGCGCTCGAAAAGGTTCAAGCCGATTTCGTGCTCGATGTTACGCCTCCAGCCGTCCACCACGTTATTGCCGAAAAAGCGTTTGCTGCCGGCCTCCACGTTTTAGAAGAAAAGCCCCTCAGCGACAACTACGCCACGGCAAAGCGAGTGGTAGAACAGGGCTTAAAGCACGGATGCAAGCACATGATCACGCAAAACTATCGTTTCGGTAGTTTCCCCCGCACCACCCGACGCCTGCTTGCTGAAGGCAAGATCGGTAAACCGGGGCAGTGCGATATTCGGTTCTACATACCATGGGCCGACATTCCCGGCTCCCACTATGTCACGCAACCCTACATGCTCATCAACGACATGATGGTGCACCACTTTGACATGCTTCGCTATGTACTTGGCACCGAACCGGAGAGCGTACAGGCCATCACTTGGAACCACCCTTGGGGCTGGCATAAGGGAGATGCGGCGCATTCCATTGTCTTCTTCTATCCCGACGGCCTCATTGCCACCCATGTCGCCTGCGGCTGCGCCGTTGGCTCGCAAACCGGATGGAACGGGGACTGGCGCATCGAAGGCCCGAAAGGCAGCATAGATTGGGACAAACACCAGATGACCTACTCTCATCTGCATCGCGTGGAACAGCCAGTGCAAGAAAAGATCGAGCCTTTGGAGGTGCCGCCTGCTCACCAGGCGATTCTCGATGAGTTCTTCACGGCCATACGCGAAGACCGCGATCCGGAGTGCAGCGCTGCCGATAACCTGAAATCGCTGGCTATGGTGTTTGCAGCCATCAAGAGCGCCCAAGAGGGACGTAAAGTAAGTCTTAAAGAGATCGGCTAATCCTACGGGAGAGCTATTGTAAAAATGCGTGAAACCTTCTGACAGGGTTTTACGATCTATACAATAGCTTTCTCTTTTTATGAGGGGGCTTTAACCTTACATCGGCATTCGCAGATAACTTTAAGGAGGACATTCCTAGCATGAAGGGAAGAACAAGAAAGTCGGCCTCACTGGCGCTGCTGTTGGTTTTTACGGCCCTGTTTTTTGCTCTACCGTTGGCGATGGCGCGCCCCGGAAGCTTTGGCGGTGGTTTCCATGGCGGGAGCTTCGGGCGTAGCTCCGGCTCCTTCGGAGGGTCTCGAAGTTATGGAGGCTTTTTCGGCGGTCGCAGCAGCTCCTTCTCTGGCACTCGAAGCTATGGCGGTTCGTTTGGCCGAAGTGGCAGCTATGGAGGAACGTTTGGTAGCAGCCGCAGCTACAGCTCCTCGACGCGAAGCTACGGCGGCTCGTTTGGGCGTACGGGGGCCTTTGGAGGAAGACCAAGCTATACCCACTCCTCTTCCTACATCTACCAAGGACGCGCCTATCCCGCTCACTACTATGGCGGTTGGAGCGACTATAGCTTCTACTGGGGCGCTCCCCATTGGTACTACTATCTGCCTTTCCATCCGGCCTTTTACTACTATCCCCCCTACCTCGGCCCTGGAGGATACTACTATCCCGGCGGGTTCAACTGGTTCCACTTGTTCATTAGCCTTGCCGTTTTTGGGCTGATTCTGTGGTTCATAACCCGAATTATCTTTCGCGGCTTCGGGGGAACGCGCTATACGAGCTACGGACCTTAATGCCCATAGCGATAGTCGTGATGAGCGATGATCCATTCGGCGCGCTTAATGCGTTCGGGGGTAAGTGGGTGGTCTTGCAACCATTCTGGGGTGTTGTTACCCCCTTCCCACTTCTCCACAAGCTCTAATTTGTGGAAGAAACGGATAAGGCCATTGGGATCATAGCCGGCATAGTAGGCGTAGGAAAGGCCACGCCAGTCAGCCTCATATTCGTCGTCACGGCTGTATTTTAACTGGATGATCTGATCGACAAGGCCTACAGCATTTTGTACGTTGGCATTGGGGAAGAGGATGGAGATAAGAGCGCTGTGGATGATATCGGTCGAGATATGACGTGCCACATGGCGCGCATTGATATGCCCGCACTCATGCCCAATAACACAGGCCAGGGCGCTATCGTCATTGCCCACTAGATCGAGAAGGCCTCGAAAGACGTAGACAGGGCCGCCGGGCAACGAAAAGGCGTTGATCTGATTTGAGATAAGCACCTTAAAGGAGTAAGGCACGTCGCGCCGGTCCATATGGGGCAGAAGGCTTTCCCCTATTCTCCGTACCCTTTCGGCATCTGGAGAAGTGGTATCCACACGGAACTCTTGCTCCACCTCGCGCGCACCCTCTTTCCCAAGCTCAATCTCCTGTTTTGTGGAGAGGAAACTCCGTGTGCGGCATCCGCTGAGCATGGGGAGCCACAACAAAATAACGCACAACACCACAAGATGACGACGCCGCATGGCTTTGAGACCTCACTTTCTAACACTTAAGAAGAGGCTTCTCCTTTTTTCTGCAAGCTCGACTTGACACGGGCTTCCACAAACCGCTCAAGGCGATTTAATGCAAAACCGATGCGCCCTGCCAAGGTGGCTCTCTCCCAAACGGAGCCGTGCGCCTGCAACAGCAACAACCGCTGGTTCCACCGCTCCTGAGGCCGCCACCGATACTTATAAGATTCCTGACCACGCAAAAAATCGAACTCTACATGACCCTCCTCGATAGCTTGCCGAATAGCCTGAGCCACCAAAACTGTGCCGGGGCTGTAGCGGGCGTACTCCGGTGCGAAACCGGCCTGATAGTAGTAGGTCTTATTTCGAAAGGCAAAACAGTAGATCACAGCCCGAACGCCTCCATCGGCCTGCAAAACATGCAACCGGAGCCATCCCTTATCGAGGAAGCGGCCGGCTACCTCCTTATGAAACGCCTGAACCCTACGACTGCCAAACACACCCGGAAGCCATTTTGCGTTCCAACGTCGTTGGTGCAGTGAAAAAAGAGCCTCCATGCTCTCCTCTAAAGTCTCTTGTGTGGCGAGCGTAAAGGCCATATCGGGGAAGGTGCGTTGAAGCAGTCGAGCGTAGTAACCGATGTTGAAGCGCATCTTTTTCCCTAACTGCGCCGTTAATGCTTCCCAACGTGGCGGCAAAGGAAGATAAGGGCAGGGTTCAGTGGACTGAACTCCCACGACAGAAGGCCATATCGTCTGGTCGAGCAGTGGAGAACTTGGAGGGAGCTGTTGAAGATCGGCAATGTTCCAGCCGTCTAATGAGGTGCGGAGATGGTTAAACAAGGCTTTTGCCACGGCTTTTTCATAGCCAGGAAGCGCTAAAAAACCGAGGTAATCCGAGGAACCCGTACCGATCCATTCTAGACGGCGCAAAGGTGTTCCAAGGTAGCGCCCCACACAGAGTGGAGCCAGGGCTATCACCTCGCGATTATGGTAGAACACGAGCACGCGAGCACGCCGATTCGTTCCCACATGGCGCCACCAGGCCTCATTCCATTCCCACGTCTGGAAAGGCGTAATATTGGTGGCCGCCTCCTGCAACATGTGCCAAATTGGCTTAAGGCGCTCCAGGGCCTCGCGTTCATGATACTCTTGAACTTGCAAAGCTCCACTCCCTCGTACAGACGTCCCTCGAAGGCTACCTGTTAGATTGTACCTCTAAGCCCGATGTTCGCATGGAGCTGTCTAAGAGGCCCAAGGAACGAATTCCAAATTATCGTGGCCGAAGGTGGTGGCGAATGCGGCAGCAGTTTGCCTTCCAACCTCTTCTATCGAATAGCTGTGGCCTGTTTGCCGCAACAGCGAAGTAACCCCATAGGCCTGTATGCCGCAGGGCACAATGAGCTGAAAGAGAGAGAGATCGGTGGTGACATTAAATGCAAACCCATGATGCGTTATCCAACGATGGATGCGAATACCAATGGCAGCGATCTTTTCGGGACGGCCTTCCGGCCCGTCTACCCAAACACCAGTATAGCCCGGAAAGCGCCATCCTTTGAGAGAATAAGTTTCCAATGTCCGAATAAGGGCCTCTTCCACAAGCCGCAGGTAGTTGTGCACATCCGGCTTGTGAGGGGGCGATTGCAGATCGAAAATGGGGTAGCCCACCAGTTGCCCAGGCGCATGCAGCGTGATATCACCTCCCCGATCCGAGGGCACAACCTCTACCTGCAACCGCTTCAGGGTCTCTTGAGACGCCACCAGGTTCTTCGCGCTCGAAAATCGCCCCAAAGTGATGGTTGGGGGGTGTTGCAACAGTAAAAGCGTGTCGGGAATATGCCCCTTTCTACGCTCCTCTACAAGGTGGCGCTGCAAATCCCACGCCTGACGGTAGGGCACGATACCGAGCTGGTGTACACGCAGTATCATTGCAGACCGTCACCCGGAGAGTTGGGCCGCCGTGGAGTTGACAAGGCGACTGTAAAGCTCCTCGATCTGATGCGCCGTAACGGAGGAGGCGAAACGGGCTTTCGCCACCTGCAGGGCGGCTTCGCCCATGCGTCGGCGGCGTGAGGTGTCGGCCAATATCTCCACGAGGGCCTCAGCCAGGGCCTCTGGAGTTCGTTCTATCAACAGCCCCGTCTCGCCGTCCTGCACCAGTTCAGGGTTACCTCCGGCGCGTGTAGCAACCACCGGTTTTCCAACGGCCATCGCCTCAATGATGGCCATACTACAAGCCTCATAGCAGGATGGTAGAGTGATCACATCCATGGCGGCCATCAGGCGGCGAACATCGTTGCGCGTTCCGGTAAAACGCAGTCGCTCCACATAGCCTTTCGCCAGCGCTTTAAGATCAGCCTCTACCTGAGGCTGAACGGCTCCCACAAAAACGAAGTAGGTGGAGGGGTAACACTCTAGTACGCGCCGAGCCGCCTGCACCAGAAGGTAGCTGCCTTTAAAGGCGTTGATCTGGCCGAACAGCCCTACCAAAAGGGCATCATCGGGCACACCCAGTTCTCGCCGCACCTTGCGTTGCTCCAGCGGATCGAGGGTTGGAAACTCTGTAAAATCCGTGCCGTTATAGACGGTACGGACGCGCTGCGGGGGGACGCCATGCTCGATAAGCCATTGCCGTAAATACTCCGACACAGCCACCACCGAGGGGTCGCGATTAGGCAGAAAACGGTAAGCCGGGTTTCGATTGATGACATGCACACTGGAGACAACAGGAAGTCCGGCCAACCGGCCTGCAATGTGACCGAGGTAGGCCGCGCGGGTAAGATGCGTGTGCAGAATATGGGCATGAAAAGCTCGTGCGGTTTTAACGATGCTTGGAACGGCAAAGGGCGAAAGCGGCCCATGCATCACCACTTCACGGCACTCCATGCCCGCTTCGCGCACGCGCTCGGGCAGCCAACCGTTCGGTGGGCATATCACTAGAACACGATGCCCTCGTTGCCGTAAGCGGTTGGCGAGAACAAGCAGCTGGCTTGTGGTGCCGGAAATCTGGTTGCTAGAAACGATCTGTACGATGTTCATCGTTCGCGCGAAGCCTCAAGCCGCCTTCGCGAGTGGACAGGAGGACTGGGCGGCACGACGGTGGAGACTTTGAAAAACCTTTCCTTAAAGATTACGCACAAATTCCGACATGGTTTCTCACAAAGCCAACAGAGCGCCCCAGCACATTTTTGCTTGTTATATCAAGCCACGGTAGTATAGCACGCCCATCACACGGAGTCAAGCCAAAGAGATTTGGGCGATGTCTCTTATTCCGTCCTCCTCTCTAGCGAAGAGCGTTAAGGTCGCCGTTTCTTTTCTGGCTCAGGAGCTATGACTAGCCTTATCGTTCGGCTGTGCTAGCAGGTTGCCACAACAGTCCTTTGCCACTTGCAGGGTCAATAAAAACTCCACAGACGGTGATAGGATCTTTAGAATGAATGGCACGAATCTGCACGATGACGCTACCGGTAAAACGAAAGCGCAAATAGGCTCCATTTCCGAAGTTGTCCACGACCTGGGAGGCAAGTGGATGACCTTGAATATCGTAAATGTCCACTTCATAGCTCCAACCAAGGCGCGCGTAGTCGAGAAAATAGAGGCTCAGCCGATGTGCCTGCGCATCGGTTGTGTTGACCCGCAGAAAAAGCGGCAACATCTTGTAACGATAGACGTTCAGCTGATGGGGCACGGGCACAAGCACCTTGGCGGCAGCAAAAGCCACCGGTGCGCGTTCGGTAAGTCCATTCGCGCCTAATAAAACACGCTTATCCTCCACTGTAGGCTGTTTTACGAAGGCGAAGTTTACAAACTCGCTTTCAAGCACATCGTTTCCGACAGCGGAGGGGCGCCAGCGTTCAAACCCCGTACCTCTTTGCACGGTGACGGTAGGCAAGAAAAAGCTGGCCGTGCCGTCTCGAAGAGGGATAAGAAAGCCCTGTTTGCCGTAGTGCCCTAACCAGTTACCCTGTGTGGTGTCATCTCTTCCTTCATAAACCGCTTGTGCGCCCTCTGTGCCTTCTGGCACGATCACGTAGAGCCGCTGCAGAGAGGCAAGCCGTTGTTGACCTTGGAGGGCCAGCACATTCCATTGAAGCAGCGCATTGTAGGGCATCGGTGGCAGTCTTAGCGTAAATGTGAGAGTACGTTGGGCATGCGGTTTTAGAAGGAGCGGCTTGGTGGCAACGGCAATCTTATGGGGAGCATTCTTTGTTAGAAAATAGAGGGGTGCACTACGTACAAAGAGCGTCAGGGTGCGGTTGCTTGGGTTGGTAACAGCCACTGGTAGGTGTACAAGGGTTGCTGCAGGCAACGTAGGCATCCAGCGAGGGCTTTCACTAAAAGCGTTTGGCTTCAGCGCCTCCGTTGGGTAGGTAGGTACGCTCAACTCCACGGTGTTGGCACGTGCCCCTTCTGCCCCGATCCAGAACAGCAGGAGGGCGAGCGCAAACATTTTAAAGCATCCAGTGCAAAGCCGTGCAAGGTTATTTTTCATGGGTCTTTACTTAGCTTACTAGAAGAAGTGAAGTGGGTTATGGCAGACATAATGTTCGAGCTTCGGAACAGGATGGGAGCTCATATAAAGATACTGAAACACGATGCGCCATCCGCATCCCAACAACCACTGCAGCATCACTTCATTGCAGCCGGGTATGGCAAGGTAGGGTTCAACGCGCGTAAGATGCCCGCTCATACGAGGATGGAGTTTTGCCACGTGCAGCACATGCAGCACCATCCGCGGTAGGTCGGCAGGATTAAGGGCAAGGAAAGGGCCGGTAGAGAGCGGGCCATAATAGGCATAGCCGACTGGCTCACCGGCCTTCGTCCCCCCATCAGCTCTACGAAACAGACGCGCAGCCCCTTCCGGCCCACCTGTTTCGGCGATCCAGTGGAGATGTTCTGGCAAACGGGTATACCCTAAAATCGTTCGGTCGAGATGGTCAAGAATGGCCAGAGTTGCTGGCTTGGCCTCTACGGGTTCGGCCAAAAGCGGTGCTTCCGAGGAATCCGGGTTTAAACTGCTTGGCGGAGTAAGCGTATCGAGAATGGGTCCGTGAGATGAGTGGGGATGAAGCGACTCCACTTGCCCCCCTAAGAGCAGCATGGGCAGGCGCGGAAAACAGCCGGCGAGGCGAATGTAGAGCGAATCGGCAGCAGGGTGATAGGAGGCCAGAATAAACCGTGAAGAGGCACCGGCCTCCTCTCCATCCTGAAGACAACAGCGCAGAAGCGTGCGTCCAATTCCCTGGCGTTGGTAAGCGCTTAGCACAAAGAACTCGGTGAGCTGCCATACCCCGTCTCGTACAATGCTATGCGCATATCCAACGATGCGGCTTCGGCCGAAACGCGGTGTGTCTTCGGCCACCCAGTAACTGGAGTTAGGCGCAGAACGAAGATGGCGCCGTGCCCTCACATGTTGGCTCCAACTTATGTCGCTGCCCATGGCACGACGCATCACTTCAAAAGTATCGGGTTCGTCCTCCGGCGTCCCTCGGCGAAAGGTGATGGAGCGTGAAACGCGCTCAGCCTCTACAGGCCGTGTTGGGGAAGTCACCTTACAAACTCCTCATAGGCCTCAACAGGAAAATGTTGGTTAACCTCACTCGTTCGATCCTCATGCATCCGTGCGATCGGAAATAGAGTATACACATTTTCAGCTTGCACTTCGATACGATGTTTTCCGGGAGATAGATTATCTCGTGAAAGACGATAGGTATCTCCTTCCAGATGGGTCGCTACTGGTTTGCCATCCACTATCACGGTGAACCTAGTGGGTGCATCGCCGAGGTAGGCCCAACGAAAGACCAGTGCGCCCTGATCCTGATGAGGCGTTGCTAGAGCCAACAGTCCCTCCCGTGAGGTCGAATGATGATAAAGGTAGATCGCCGCCTGTGTGAGATTAAGGAAGAGATAACCCCAACCGCCCTTGCCACGATAGGCAGGGGTCGTTAAGGAAGTCGGTTCAATATCGTTGGACAGTTCGGGACTATAGCTATCCACATACATATCATGCTTTGGCCCGTAGCCTGCTCCTTCGGGTTGCCCAGCAAATTCGTTCCATTGGCAGATCAGCAGAAAGCGGGGCCTTACCGCGAAGGCGGTCTGCCACTCCTTGAGGTAGGTATAGCCGTTCTCATGCCCCATGGCCTGCGGATAGAGCCATCCCCCATCCCCAAAGAACGCGATGGTAATGGTAAGCGCTTCCGGTTGGCCTTGATAGTAGGTGGGAACGGGGGTTATGCTGCCGTCCATCCACGACCAGTAGCCGAAGCGCTCGAAGTGGCAGCTTTGAAGTTGACTAGCCATCCAGCGCACGGTGAACTGAGGAGCAAGGACAGGTGGTTGCCCCTGTAGATCGCCCGGCCCCGGCCCATTGAAGATCACAATAAGCGGCTTACCATAGGCCGATTGCCAGAGGTTACGATAGATTGGATTTGTTAAATAGTGCTGATAAACCCACGCGATCTCCTCACTTAGCGCTGTAGTGGTGGTGGAAGGGCCGTTATTTAGCCCTAAAAGCAGAGTGATTTTGGGAACAGAGAACCCCTCTTGCTGCAGCTTTGCCGCTTGCTGAAACAGCACGTCGGTTCCCCGTATGAGTTCATCCACGCCCGGAGCATGGTCTTTCCAGTGCTGCTTGCCCCAGAGATTGTTCGACCAGTCCACGAGAATGAAATCTATGCCGCAGCGGATCATCCAAAGAAGATGTTGCCGAGCCACAAGCGGATCAAAAGAGCTGTAGGTACCTTCCACAGGAATCGCCTCGGCGGTGCTCCATGTGGCGTTTAGCGGAGTGAACCACGGTTCCCACTCTATACCTACAAGGTGTGATGGGTCGCATGGCAGTTGCTGATGAGGGTGCCATGGAGTGACCTTCACGAGGACGGCATTCGAGCGAGGTGTGTTGGCAGGCCCTGGGGTATCGGTGGTAAAAGCGTTGAAGGCGTGCAGGCCCGGCCACCCCGTTATATCCCGCCCCCAAACGCCTCCACCCACTTTGGCTTCCGTCACTGCCGGTAGAGCGGGAGTCAGAGGTTGAGGCCACTGGACGGGTTTTGTTAGGCTTGCCTGCCAAGCGGAATCGGTTCCAATGGAAACCAGTTGGCCGGATGGCAGCCTCATATCGAGACGTGCTAAAAGACCTGCGGGGCCGGAGCCGTTGTAGCACTCCACGGCCAAACAGTTACCGCCCGGATGAAGGTAGCGTTGCAGCGATCTAAGGGTGTGCACCTTATGAAAATCCGCACCGGCTGCAACTTGCTTGCCGTTCAGGTAGGCCGTAAACCGATCGTCGCAGGTGATGTAGAGGATAGCCTTTTTCGGTTTATAGGGAAGGGTAAAGACACGCCAGAGCCAAACCTTTTGATGATCTTGCAGCTTTGAAGCCCATATCCACCAAGCCATAAGCGGTTGAGAGGAGGGGGCTTGCGCCACTTGAAGACGAGCTAAGCCAGAAAGTGGCAGCGGAACCGAATAGACCGCTTGTCCCTGTGCGTCGGTGGTGATCTCCGCTCCCCAACGGCGTCCATTCCACAAAGGCCAAAGCTTCACGCCGGACGCAGGCACACCGTGTTTACGAAAAGCTTGGACATGAAGCACAACGCTTGTGCCTTCCGCTATCTGCTTCTGATCGGCTCGGAGACTCAGTTTCAGCGAAGTCGCAGCACCCGACGGGGTAGCGGCCTTCAAAAGTAGAAGCCAGATGCCTGCCCACCCTAGCGACTGGCAACAGCGGTACATCGTTGCAAACCATCCCTTTCCAAGCGATGTTTGTGTCTTTTTCTCTACAACACCGACTGTTTCCTGCAGGCCTTAGGGAGCTATGCGATTTCCTAGCTAGGAAGCTAGTTGCCTACGGAAGCTGCACATATCTGTGGGCCATGAGAATCGCGTAAAAATTGTGGGAGCATCCTGCAATTTGGGAACATTGAATGTGATGCTGTACGTACATATTAGTGGAACACACTAAAGAGGTGTGCCAACAAGAATATAAACTTGAGAATACTTCATAGGAGGTGATGCCTATGGCCCGCAACAATGGAAACGCTTTGACCGTGCGATCGAACGAGAACGTAGTCCGCTGGAACCCCTGGGCAGAGTTTGATCGAATGCATCGCTACATGGATGATCTCTTCGCCTCGCTGATGGGCTACACGCCACTGAGCCGAATGCTCGGATCCACCGCCTTCGTGGGTGATCCGGAGCTGTCGCCCGATGTCTTCGAGACCGACGAAGAGATCGTCTTCGTCGTGCCGCTGCCGGGCATCAACCCGGAAGACCTCCATATCGAGGCCACGACCGATACCATCTCCATCCGTGGCGAGCGAAAACCGTTCTATCAAGCGGAGAACGCGGTGCAGCATCGCCAAAGCCTCTGGACGGCTCGCGGCACGGGCACCTTCCAAATCTCTTACACCTTGCCGGTTGAGATCAACCCCAATAAGGTGGAAGCCAACTATCGCAACGGTGTGCTAGAGGTTCATCTGCCCAAAGCGGAGGCTGTTAAACCTAAGACCGTTAAGATCAACGTCAACAAATAGTTTCCAGGGGAATAGCGAGGCGTGCAGCTCGCACCTCGCTGGCCAGCGTGGACGAACAGAGCTGTAGGAAAAGCCGCTGCCTATGGTGAATAAGCTAGGAAACTAGCTTGAATCCATAGGAGCGGCTTTGCGCTTATGTCAACTATGTCAACACCCCACGTCCTCCACACAGCGCTTCAGCGACTTCGTGCTGCGGCCGATCGTGCCCTTAACGGCTTCCCCTCTATCGCCTGGCAACGCCTTTCCGGACCGGGGGAAGGCACGCCTGTACTTCACGGCACCGGTTCTTTTGAAAATCTTTTTGTGGAACCGAACGCTGAGGTTCGCCTCTCCACAAAGCTAAATCTTCCCAACACCGCAGCAGGAGCCCCTATCGTCGGTGAACCACTGCAAGGGACGCTCTTTACGCTCTACCCCACCCGCATCACTTGGAACGGAAAACCGATCTTCGAGGACGATAGCCTCTCTGTGGCCGCCGGATCCGCGCTTTTTACCATCGTTCCCGCCCTAAAGGAGGGCGACAACGGCGAGTTGCGTTTGGAAATGCGCATCCCTAACCATCAAGTTACGGGGTGGTATCAGCTGCGTCTGACCACGCCGAGCCTTCGCAACCGCTTCGAGAAACTCGATATCCTTTGGGCGCAACTCGCCCTCGCCCATGGGTTCGCACAAACCGAAACCGAACGCCGTCTTGTGCAAGAGGCCGCCGCACTTGTGCCGGAAATAACCGACGAAACCTCTCTCGATCAGATCGAGGCGCTCTCCCAGCAGATCATCACCATTTTGACACCATTGCAAAAACCCATTGCGGACATGCGGGTTCACCTTATCGGCCACAGCCATATTGACATGAACTGGTTGTGGACCTGGCCGGATACCGTGCAGGTGATCCTGCGTGACTTCAAGAGCGTCCTGCAGCTGATGGAGGAGTTCCCCGAACTTACCTTTTCTCATAGTCAACCGGCAACCTACGAGGTTGTACGCCAAAAAGCACCCGATCTCTTTCAAAAGGTGCTTGAACGTATTAAAGAGGGGCGATGGGAAGCCACCACCGTGGCCTGGATCGAGAACGATTCGAATATGTCATCGGGTGAAGCCCATGTCCGCCAGATGTTAGAGGGAGTACGTTACTCACAGGAGGTGCTTGGGGTAACTCCAACCACCTATCATGCCCCCGATACCTTTGGGCATGCTGGCAACATCCCACAGCTTGCCACCTTGGCTGGAGCCGAGCGTTACTATCACCACCGAGCGAACCCAGGTCAGGCACAGCTTTGGCCTGCCTACTGGTGGGAAGGACAAGATGGAACCCGCATTTTGGCCTTCTCCACACCATCCTACAACGGAGAGATATACGCTCGTGATCTGGCCGAAGCAGCCCTTCGAGCGCACCACGCCGGGCATCATTGCGCGCTCCACTTCCATGGAATCGGTGATCACGGCGGAGGGCCCTCACGTCAAAACCTCGAGGCCTTACGCCGTTTTCAGAAAACCCCCCTGCTTCCAACCGCATTCTGCAGTCGTCTCGACAACTACACAAGGGAGCTTCTGCAACATCATCCTGTCTTGCCCGTGCATAGAGGCGAAAGCAGCACCATCTTTGAAGGCTGCTATACAACCCATGCCGATACAAAGTACTACAATCGTACAGGAGAAAACTTGCTCTGCACCGCCGACACGGTAGCCGCTCTGGCCGGTCAGAACGCTACAGAGGCGCTTAGCCAGGCCTGGCGTACCGTCTGTTTTAACCAGTTCCACGATATTCTCGATGGCTCGGCCATTCATGAGGCCTACGAACAGAACCGTGAGGATTTCCTAGCCGTAAAAGCTACCGCGCAACAGGTAATACAGCAGGCCCTTGATGTGCTCGAAAGTCCTCTACCTCCGGGTGTCATCGCCGTTACAAACCCACTCGGTTTCGAACGCACGGATGTTGCACGGCTTGAAGGATGGACAGAAACCCCTCCTACCGCCCTACAACGAGTAGATGGCACGCGGTACCCTTTGCAAATAACAGCGGAGGGTCTGCTTTTTACACCCACCTTAGGTGCCTTTGAAACGGCTGGCTATCTGCCCGTGTACGATGAATTGGCTTTTCCCGTCCTCGCTCCCGAACCGGCCTACGCCCCAGTTGACCCGCGCTCGCTAGCTCCTCCCACCGATGCTGCAGAAAGCGCCCCTTACTATCGCATCGAAACGCCCTATTTTATTGCCTACATCCGCCGAGATTGCGGCATCATCGTTAGCCTCTACGACAAACGGGTAGGTAAAGAGGTAGTAGGCTATGGCCTGCGACGTGGTAGCGACTACTTGGACTCGGCTCGCCCCGATCTCGCCCTCGGCGTTCTTCAGCTTGTGGACGAATATCCACATGGCATGGCAGCGTGGCATTACGACGAAGTCTACCAGGAGTTCAGCCTCATTCGAGGGGCGACAACGCGCATCTTAGAGACGGGGCCAGTGCGCTGCGTTCTGGAGACGCGTCACACGGTGCGGAAAACGACCATTCTCCAGAAGATCATTTTCTATCAGACTCTGCCTCGAATTGACTTTGAAACCCATCTCGACTGGCAGGAGGTCGGCAATCCGCAGGTAGGTATTCCAAACCTCAAAGTAGCGTTTACAGCACGCCTATCCGAATGCCAAGCCTGGTTTGAAACGCCCTATGCCGCCGTGCGTCGCCCGTCGGACGGGCAAGAGGTTCCCGCTCTGCGTTGGGCTTGGGTTGGTGGGCCGGAATACGGTATTGCACTACTGAATGATAGCAAATATGGTTACGATGTGCTTGGTTGCCGGCTACGCATGAATCTCGTTCGCACCGCTTATGAACCCGACACCTGCTCCGATGTTGGCCTGCATCAAGTGCGCTATAGCCTCTATCCTCATCCAGCCTTCTGGCCCGAAGCTGGGGTCATAGAGGCCGCCGCCGGCTTTAATCAGCCGCTGATCGCACGAAAGGCGAACGGTAAAAACGCCCGCTGCGCGATCTGCCGTCCCCATCTTGCCCCAGGCACCACGGTAAAGATCGGCTGTTTGAAAACCGCTCACGATGGCAATGGAATAATCGTCCGCCTTTACGAGAGCGCTGGGCGCTCTGGTATCGCCCTTCTCAAAGGCCTGCCGGAGGGGACTCAAGTCTGGGAAACCACGCTGCTGGAAACGGAAGGGCGGCCTTGCAATGTAACCCAAGGAGCTCTATCGCTCTCCTTTCTGCCTTGGCAGGTTAAAACACTCCGCCTGTTGCTGCCATAAAGAGAGGAAGATTGGTGGGGAAGGGATTTGAAAACCTTCGATAGCCTAACGCTTCACGCCTGCATAGACGAGCTAAACAGCGCATTGGTGGGCGGGCAGATTCAGGAGGTACGCCAACCCGACGAGCGTGAGATTCTGCTAGGCATCCGGAATCGCGGTGCGAACCATCTACTGCTTCTTTCAGCACATCCCCAATTCGCCCGCGCCCATCTCACGTTAAAACGTCCACCAAACCCGCCCACACCGCCAACTTTCTGCATGGCTTTGCGCAAACATGTGGAAGGTTTGCACCTTCTGAAGGTGCGCCAGCTCGATTTTGATAGGGTTGTCTTTCTTGAAATCGGCCTCCCTGCCAACGGCCTCCCGTCAGCAACGCTCATTGGGGAGTTCATGGGGAAGCATTCTAATCTTGTGCTGGTAACGCCGGAGGGCACCATTCTGGATGCCGTTCACCGCGTAAGCCATCGTATTAACCGCGTACGCCAACTGCTGCCCGGACAACCTTACCAACTACCGCCGCCACAACCCGATAGGGTTAACCCTTTTACGCCACACGCCATAGACAAGATCTTACGCGAGCTGGAATCCATCCCTTCTAACGATGTGGAAAGTTTGGCAAGCGCCCTCATGCAGATCTATGCGGGGATATCGCCCTTCCTAGCACGAGAGATAGCAATGCGTGCTCTACATTACGAAGACAGGGCAGAGGGGTTACGCGTCGCTTGGGCCTCTCTTTTCGACGCGGCCGCACGACAGGACTACCAGCCTACACTTTTTCTTTCCGATGCCGGTACGCCGGTAGGTGCTTACCCATTTCCCTCGGTGCAGTGGCCCGATCACCAACAAAAACCCATGGAGAGCCTTCAACTTGCTCTCGACCAAGCCTATACCTTCCTAGTGGAACAGAGCGAACGAGAGTCACTAAGGGCAAACCTACGAGCCCGCATTGAGCGCGCCATTGCGACCTGGCAGAAACGACATGAAGGTGCCAAAAAGGCCCTAGAGGAGGCAGAGAAAGCCGACTTCTACCGTCAAAATGGGGAACTGATCCTTGCCAACCTTTGGCGCATTCAGCCCAACATGTCCCACGTCATCGTAGAGGATTTTTACGATCCCGATCTAAAGCCGCGCACGATCCCCCTCGATCCGCATCGAACCCCTCAGGAGAACGCGGAAAGCTGGTTTCAGCGCTACCGAAAAGCGAAAGTAGCCAGGGAACAGGAAGCACAGCGTTTAGCACAGGCAGAAAGTGCACTACGCCGACTTGAAGCGGCCCTTGTGGAACTGACTCAACTCGGCACCTGTGAAGCCATAAGGGAGCTAGGCGAAGAGCTTACCTTACAGGGCCTCCTGCCAAAGGAGAGCAGCGAGCGGGGACGCACCGAAGAGCCGGAGTTTGAGGGACACAAAATCCGTCGCTACTTCTCGCCCGAAGGCTATGAGATTCTCGTAGGCGAAACGGCCACAGCGAACGACTACCTCACCACGCGTGTCGCCCACCCCAACGACATTTGGTTGCATGTGCGTGCCGGAGTCAGTGCCCATGTGATCATTCGTACCCATGGGCAGCCAGAGCGTGTGCCGCGCTCGGTCATTGAGTTTGCTGCGCGGCTCTGTGCCCAACACAGCAAACAAAAGCATGCCGCGCTCGTTCCCGTAGATTACACTCTACGCAAGTATGTTCGCCGTCCGCGTGGGGCCCCACCGGGTGCCGCTGACTACTGGAACGAGCGCACCATCGAGGTCACCCCTTAAACATTGCAGCGCTTTCGCAGTGCGATTCGTATATAGTAGTTAAAAGCGAGATGCGGTCGAAACCGCAAAAATCTTAAAACTTAAAAAACCTCATAGTAGGGCGATGTCAACATCCCCGTTCCACACTACGTGGAACTGCTCGCCCTCGGTTGAAGGGAAAAAGTAGACTATGTTGCAAAAACCGCTTCCCCAGGAGATCGTGCAACTCTCTCCAGAAGAGACGGACGCGCGCATCGCTACGGCCCGGCGCTGTTTGGGAGAGGAGCTCATTATTTTGGGGCACCACTACCAACGCGATGAGATCATCAAATGGGCCGACTTTCGTGGCGATAGCCTTTTGCTTTCTCAGATCGCCGGTAAACACCCCGAAGCGAAATACTTTATTTTCTGTGGGGTTCATTTTATGGCCGAATCGGCCGACATCCTTACCCGGCCCGATCAGATCGTCATCTTGCCTAATATGAATGCAGGCTGTTCCATGGCCGATATGGCCAACATTGGACAGGTAGAGCGCGCTTGGGAACAGCTAGGCACCATCACCGATACGAGCCGCATTGTGCCGATCACCTATGTCAACTCAACGGCAGCCATCAAGGCCTTTGTGGGGCGCCATGGTGGGGCGAGCTGCACCTCTTCTAACGCGCGTAAGGTCGTGCAGTGGGCGCTCGAAAGAGGCGATAAGCTTTTCTTCCTTCCCGACCAGCACCTTGGACGCAATACCTGTGTGGCGTTAGGGCTTGATCCGGAGAAAGAGATGCTGCTGTGGGACCCCACCAAGCCCCTCGGTGGCAATAGCCCGGAAGATATTCGGGCGAAGCGCGTCTACCTTTGGAAAGGGCACTGCTCTGTGCACATGCGATTTACCGTGGAGCAGATTCGGCAAGCGCGTCAGGAATACCCCAATGTCAACGTCATTGTGCATCCTGAATGCACTCTGGATGTGGTGCAGGCCGCGGATGCTTACGGCTCTACGGAGTTCATTATTAAGACGATTCGCGCAGCGCCCGCAGGTACGGTGTGGGCGGTCGGAACGGAGATCAACCTTGTGAAAAGGCTTGCCGATGAGATGCCGGACAAGACGATCTTCTGTTTAGACCCCATTGTCTGTCCCTGCTCCACTATGTACCGTATTCATCCCCACTATCTGCTGTGGGCGATGGAATCGCTGGTGCGTGGCGAGGTGGTTAATAGGGTGCAAGTGCCACCGGAGATCGCGAAAGAGGCTCGCATGGCCCTTGATCGCATGCTGTCCATTGTTTAAGTCGGAACGCCCTCTTAACGCCTAAGAAGGCCTCTATGGGATAAACTGATTCAGGGAGCTTCAAAAAGGCTCCCGAACTTTTGACGACGGAGAACCTATGGCGAAAGTGCTTGTTAGCGATCCGGTGGCGGAAGCCGGAATCGCGCCTTTAAGGCAGGCAACAGGGATCGAAGTAGACCTTCGCCCTGGCCTCAAGCCCGATGAGTTAAAAGCGATCATCGGTCAGTACGATGCCCTCATCGTACGAAGCGAAACCAAAGTCACGGCCGAACTGCTTGCCTTTGCAGAACGATTGCGCATCATCGGTCGTGCTGGTGTGGGGGTAGATAACATAGATGTGGAGGCGGCCACCAAACGTGGCATCCTCGTGGTGAACTCGCCCGACGGCAACACCATTGCGGCGGCCGAGCTTACTGTGGGGCTTATTCTCGCTCTTGCGCGCCATATTCCTCAGGCAGACGCCAGCTTGCGTGCCGGTAAATGGGAACGCAAGAAGTTTCTCGGTAGGGAACTGCATGGGAAGACGATCGGCATTGTGGGCTTAGGGCGCATTGGCAGCGCTGTGGCTCAACGCCTTAAAGGGTTTGGCGTGGAGCTTATTGCCTACAATCCTTTCGTCCCAGAGACGGTTACACGCCAAATGGGCGTTGAGCCGGTAACTCTTGACGAGCTGGTGTCGCGCAGCGATTTCATCACCGTACATACCCCTCTCAATGAAAGCACGCGCGGGCTCATCGGCCCCGCGCAGTTCGCGCGAATGAAGGAGGGGGTCTACCTTATCAACGCTGCACGTGGAGGCATTATAGATGAGGAGGCGTTGGCGGAGGCGGTGCGCAACGGAAAAGTGGCCGGCTACGCGCTCGACGTTTTTACCACCGAGCCACCATCACCCGAAAATCCGCTTCTGCATTTCCCACAATCCGTAGTAACCCCCCATTTAGGCGCCTCTACGGTCGAGGCCCAGATCAAGGTCGCCGTGGACGTGTCGGAACAGATCGTTGAATTTCTCCAAGGGCGACCTGCCCGCTCACCCGTCAACCTCCCCAGCCTCTCTGAGGAAGAGCAGGCCCGTTTAGAGCCATTTCAGCATCTCGCGACGGCCATCGGCAACCTTCAGATGCAGTTAGCCCTTGCCCAGCAAAAAGAGCGTCCCATTGCCGCTGTAGAGGTGGTCTTTCATGGCGATTTCGGCGATCTGCCCACCCCTCCTATTACCCGAGCCGTGCTCTACGGGCTTATGCTCCCCGTTCATAACGGGCGGGTCAATCTCGTGAATGCCCCCTATCTCACCGAGATGCGCGGCATCCGGGTGCTGGAACAGCGTCGTGCGGCCACTCCAGATCACACCTGCTTGCTTTCCGTTCATGCGCATACAGCTGCCGGGGAACGCGTTATCTGTGGCACCGTCTACGGCAACGAACCGCACATTGTTCATATTGATGGCTACCATGTGGACATTGTGCCGCACGGATATATGATCATCACGGAGCATACCGATCGCCCAGGAATCATCGGAAAAGTGGGCACACTGCTGGGTGAGGCGGGCATCAATATTGCGGGCATGCATGTGGGGCGCGCCGCCATTGGGGGTCGAGCGATTATGGTGCTGATGATTGACGACCCAGTGCCCCCCGATCTGATGGAGCACATTCGCGAGGTGGGAGGCCTTGAGACCGCCTACTTAGTTAAACTCTAGGCGCTCTCCCAACAGAGCGGACGTCTAAATTCTTCTAGCCAACCGCTGTGATAACTCCTAGAAAGCGGTAAAATAGACAGATGCAAGGGGCACCATGATGTGGTGCCTCCCCCAAAATATAAAACTCCGAAGCACGAGGTGCATTTCTCATGGCAAAAAAGAAGATAGGTGTTGCCATTATCGGAAGTGGCAGCATCGCTACCTATCGTCACGCGCCCGAATATGCGGCCCATCCGAATGTCGAGATCATCGCCTTCGTTGACCCCGTCATCGAACGGGCGGAAAAACTGGCGAAGAAGTACGACGCTAAAGCCTTCCGCAGCCACGAAGAGGTTCTCGAATTAAAAAACGTGGATGCGGTTAGCGTCTGTACCCCTAACGTCTACCACGCTCCCATCACCATTGAGGCTCTCAAAGCGGGCAAACATGTTTTGTGCGAGAAACCGATGGCCACCTCCGATAAAGAGGCCCGTGAGATGATTAAGGCGGCCGAAAAGGCTGGAAAATTCCTCATGATCGGCCACAATCAACGCCTTGCTCCCCTCCACATAAAGGCCAAGCAGCTCATTAAAGACGGCGTGATCGGAAAAGTGATCACCTTCAAGACCTCCTTCTGTCACCCCGGCCCCGAATCGTGGTCTATCGAAGGCCCGACGGGTTGGTTCTTTGATAAGAAGAAGGCCTTTGTCGGCTCTATGGGCGATCTAGGCGTACATAAAGCCGACCTGCTGCGTTGGCTGCTAGGGGAAGAGATCGTGGAAGTTGCCGCCATGGTGGACCACTTAGAGAAGCCGATGGGCGATGTAGACGATAACGCGGTCTGCATACTACGAACGGAGAGCGGTGCGATGGGCACCCTCACCGCCTCCTGGACACACTACCCAGGTGAAGATAATGCGACCTATGTCTACGGTACCCTCGGCCAGATTCGCATCGGCACCGATCCCCGATTTAGCGTGATCGTCCACCTCAAAAACAAAGAGAAGCAGTTTTACGAAGTGGGGGCGCTTCAGACGAATGAAGAGGGTGGCCAGTCCGATTCAGGGGTGATTCGCGCCTTTGTGGAGTCGATCCTTACCAATACGCCCCCGGAGATCAACGGAGAGGAGGGGCGACGGGCGTTGGCGATTATTCTGGCGTGCCTTAAGTCCTCCGAGACCAAAAAGTTCGAGAAGGTCGAAATTTAACATAGATTCTCGTCTCAAGCGGCAGCAGGTCTGTCAAACGACAGACCTGCTTTTTTAGTGGACACTAAACGAGGCGTGGCCTCTTAACTACTGGGCATCATGCCATTCAGCGCCCATTGAGGATCGAAGGGACCTTTAGCATCTCCACTTCAGCAAGGTCGAAACCGAAGTGTTCGTGCGGAAATTCGCCCTCAAAGTATGCATTGGGAACTGTTGCGCACCATCCAGCGCTCCACACCAACGCATTTTTTGCTTGGTGAAACAGAGACACCAGCATTTTGGAGAAGCTCGCCCTTCAACCCGGGTTGATTTCATTCGTAGCGAACGCGCACCGGCTTGCCGGTTTCCACGCTCTCGTTGCCCGCAAGGGCTACAAGGGTCGAGCGAACGCCATCGGCATAGGGGCAGAGAATGCCGGAGGCGTCGCCGCTCTTAACGGCATCAATGAAGGCACGGTCTTCTTTTGCGAAGATGTCTTCGATATCGCCCCGAATCTCCTCCGTTCCCGGCTCGTTGTGGCGATAGATCTGCACATGGTGCGCCCACTCTGTGAACTTTGCCGTATGCTTGCTCGCCCAGATGTTCAAGAAAACACCGCCCCCCTGCTGGGTAGCACAGCAAGACATGATGTTTCCCACGGCACCACTTTCAAACTGGAGCGACATCACCATGGCGTCATCAAGATTGTAGTTCGACACAAGGTTAGGCAGCTTTTGGTTAAAGCCGCGTGCAGCGAAAGCGAACACCTCTACGACCTCGCCCATAAGGTAGCGGGCGAGATCTACCGTGTGGATAACCTGCTCCACCATCTGCCCGCCACTTTTCTCCTTCACCGGCCACCATAACCCGATGGGGTTATTCGCAAAATAGTCGCCCTCACGCTGCAGTGGCGGCCCTCCGATCCAGCCACCGTCCAAGAGAATCCCCGTATCTCCTTTCAGGAGCTCTCTTACGCGATTAACCGATTTGCGGTAGCGATTCATGAAGCCCGCCGAGGCGATGAGTCCCGAAGCCGTTACCTCCTTGCTAAGCTTGCGCAGATCGTCTGGATAGAGGCCGAGCGGCTTCTCCACCAAAAAGTGAACGCCGGCTTCGATACAGGCGCGCTCCGGCGCCCCATGAGCGTAGGTGGGAATTAAAATGTAGGCGGCGTCGAGCTGTTCCTTCTTCAGCATGGTGGCGGCATCGTCGTAAACGTTCCCACCACCGTACTCCTCCGACCTTTTCTTAGCGCGCTCTACCACAATGTCGCAAAACGCGACGAGCTCTACGTCGTCCCACTTAGAAAGATGGGGCAGGTGAGCACGTGAGATACCCCCACATCCGATAAACCCTACACGAACTTTGTCTTTTGGCATCGTCTTCTCGCCAACTCCTTATTCTAGAGCTAATCGTTGAGACCGTTCATCGGCACGTGATGAACTTTTCTAAATGAATAATTCTCCACCGTCTTCGCCTTCTCCTGCCTAGCAGTCGCTTCGCGATCGAGCAGATGTCCATTATCTCCAAGAAACGCCCACAATCGCAGGCACTACGAGCGTAGTTCAACGCCATTTTGGCGAAACCTCCATCGCGCTACCGTAGTCTTGAATCCAAAAGCCTTTTAGGCGCAACTCCTCGATACCTAGGAGGCGCTTTTAGGGTGACAATGGTGTAAAATTAATTCGTGGGCATTAGTCCCCAGATTTGAGGAGATACGTACTCTATGAAACCGTTTGGGCGTTTTTGTGTTCTCGCAACTCTGCTGCTGTGCGCTGCTCCCCTCTATGGTGCGCAACAGCCCCAACAATCGCCGCAAAAACAGCAGGTCTCATCACCATCACAAAAGGTTACCTTGGCTATCCGTGCGAAGGAAGGCCAGATCGCACGCTATCGGCAAGTGGCCGATCTAAAGGTCTCGGCGCAAGGAATGAGTTTAGCGCTGCAAATAAAACAGACGCAACGCGTGAAGTTCACCAAGGTAGACCCTTCGGGTGACATCACCCTAGAGCAGACCACCGAATCGGGTGAAATCACCACCAACGGCCACTCTACCCCTTTACCCGATGAAGAGAAGACGACGGATGTGCTCGTCATTCATCCCGATGGCACGTTGGCCTCCTATCAATCTGCCGATGGCGAAGCACAGGCACGCGATTCGGTACGCCTGATCGAGGCTACCAGCGTGGTTTTCCCCAAACAGCCTGTTGGAGAGGGCGATAGCTGGAGCTACACTTATCAGCCAAACGACAAACTCGGCATCCGAGCCGGTAAGGCCGATTTCAAAATTGACGGGGAGGAGACCGTTGCCTCTGCTGACACCTTTCGTGTGGAACTAAGTTTCACCGAAACCTCTGGAGAACATCCGATCACGGCAAAGGGCACGCTGTGGATTGAGAAGTCCAGCGGAGACACCGTCAAATCCGATCTGCAGGTGGACAACGTGCCCTTTGGTGGACCGGACGCCCCAACGCTCGCCAGCGGCCACTTCACCTCCGAGCGAACTGAGGGAAGCCCTCTTGGCGATGTGAAGACTGGTGGGGTGGCATCGGCCTCCGAAGCCCCTAAGCCAAAAACCATAGATGAAGTGGTACAAGGCTTTGAGAAACTTCCAGGGTTTGTGACCATCTACCGCAAAAAGACGGATGAGGGCGACATCATCTATATGGAGATCCCGGAGGACCTGCTAAACAAGCTCCTCTTCATGGAGGTTACAGCGCGCACCGGTACCTCGGCGCAGATCGTGGCAGGCACCCCCATCAACGATCTGTTGTTCAAATTCGTCAAAACGCCCGACGGCAAACTCACCATCGTGGTGCCCAACATTAACTTCCGGGTGCGCCCCGATACGCCCTTAGCACGGGCGGTAAAGCGCTCCTTTGCCGATGCAGAGCTAGAATCGTTTGTTATCAAAGCACAACAACCCGACCGAAAATCGCTCTTAATTGACGTAAGTGACCTCTTTAAAGGAGACATCGCTCAGGTCACCGATATCTTTTCTAATCCCCTGGGTGGACTGCTCGGCGGTGGTGGCGGAGGCTATACCCTCGACCGCAGCAAGACCTACGTTACAAGCATTAAGAACTTTCCGAAAGACCTTGTGGTAGAGACCCACTATAACTTCATGAAGATCGGGCGTGGTGGAGGAACCAGTTTAGCGGATCTGCTAGGCGGCTCAAGCAGTGTGCTTGCCGACGACCGTTCTATTCCCTTCATCGTTAACTACACGTTGTTTCCCCTTCCCACCGATAACGGGTATATGCCGCGCCTTGCCGACCCTCGCGTGGGCTATTTCCAAGTGGATTTTCAGGATCTAGACGACGACTCGAAGTCCGATCAGTCCGTGCACTACATCTATCGGTGGCATCTGGTTAAAGCCGACCCCAGTGCCCCGCTGTCGGAACCGACTCAGCCCATTGTGATGTGGCTCGACAATGCCATCCCGCTGCAGTATCGCGAAGCCATTAAGGAGGGCATCCTCTACTGGAACCGAGCGTTCGAGAAGATCGGTTTTAAAAACGCTATTGTGGTGAAGCAGATGCCCGACAACGCCGACTGGGATACGGCCGATATGCGCTACAACGTCGTGCGGTGGGTTACCTCGCCCTCCAGTGGTTACGCGGTCTCCCTTATGCGAGTTAACCCACTTACCGGTCAAATTCTTAATGCCGATATCACCATTGATGCCAACCTTGTGCGCTTCACGAAGGTAGAACAGCAGGTGGAGGTAGACCCCGCCTCCTACTTCAACGAGATGATGCAGCCTCTCTCACCAAAAGAGCTTTTGAAGCGCTCCCTGCAGGAGATGCGCTGCGATATGCCCGCTGAAGGGGTTCAGAACGCTTGGTTCGGCAGCATGGCGTTGAAACTCTTGGAGCCGGCAGGCCTCATAAAAACCGACGAAACCGCCTATGTGAACGCCTATCTGCGCTCCGTGGTGGCCCACGAAATGGGGCATATTCTTGGACTACGCCATAACTTCGTTGCCAGCACCTATCATAACCTCGATCAGCTCAAAAACGAGCAGATCATAGATAAAACCGGCATCTCCGCCTCGGTAATGGACTATCTACCATTCAATATCGCGGCACTGCACCAACGTGATGTTGCCTTCTGGACGCCCCGTATCGGGCCTTACGACGAGTGGGCCATCAAATACGGCTACCTGCCCATACCCGGAGCCAAAACGCCAGAAGCCGAACTGTACACGCTGCACCAGATCGCTTCGGCTTGCAATCTGCCGGGACACGCCTACGAAAGCGATGAGATCGCCGACCAGTTCGACCCCGATGTCGCTCGTTTCGACTTAGGTGCCGATCCGCTGACCTACTGGAAACGCTCTCTCGATCTCTCGCGCTACCTTCTACTCACCCTCTCCAAGCGGGTACCGGCACCGGGCCAGAGTTACTGGGAGTTCACTCGCGATTTCAACGGGCTCTTGAACATCCATGTCGCGTCAGCTGCACGTGCTGCGCGCTACATCGGCGGCCTCTATGTGAACCGTAACCAGCGCGGCGACTACCTTGAACATCCTACACTACTTCCTATCCCACGATCGCAACAGGAGGCTGCACTTCGGCTCGTCTGCACCTATATGCTCAGCTCCGACGCCTTCAAATTCCCTTCGAGCTACTACACCCACTTTACTACCAACCCAAATGCCGGGTTCGCCGTTATGCTGCAACGGCAGGACTACCCTATTTTCGACACGATCTCCCGCGCTCAAGAGAGCTGTCTTCGCTACCTTTTCAGCTCCATCACGCTCGATCGCATCGTGAACAACGAGTTCAAGGTTGGTGCTGCAAACACGCTACCGCTTACCGAGCTTTTCCATACGGTGAGTGCAGCCGTCTGGTCAGAGCTAGCCCATGGGGAGAACATCAACGCCTTACACCGCGATCTGCAGCGCACCTACATAGACATTATGTCGGATATGGTTGTGAATCCAACCAACCCAGCCCCAGAGGATGCCAAAATGCTAGCATGGTATCAGCTGCGTACCCTGCGTGATGAGATAGAGGCCAGCCTGAAGCGGCCGCACGATGAGTATACACGCATTCATCTTGCCGACTGCCTTATGCGCATCAATCGCGCCCTTCATGCCCAACAGATCATCGGAGGACCGCAAGGGGGCTCCGCAAGCTCACTGCTTCAACTCCTTCTGGGCGACCAAAAGCAGAAGTAACTCGAAACCTTAAAAACAAGAGGGGGTAGCTTCTTAGAAGAAGCTACCCCCGTCTTTGTCAAAGCTGTGGGCGCGGCATTTCAAACATGGCATCCGGACGAGCCCGCACATACCAATCGCCTCCCATGCGCCCAATGTAGTCTACGCGCGTAGCATCTATCCGACCATCCGGCAGAAGCAGCGAGCGTGCCACATGAAAATAGAGCACTTCGCCAATAATATAGTTGGCCGAGATGGGGCCACCGCCATGCTCTACAATCTGAAACAGGCGACACTCCATTGCCATAAGGCTCTCTGAAACCCGCGCGGGCTTCACCTTCACCGAGGGTGCCGGCATAAAGCCCGATTTTTCCCATTCGCTGACGCCGTATGGATAGTCAGCAGAGGCCTGATTCATCCGCTCCGCCATAAAATAGCTCACCACCGAGATGGTGTATTCCCTCGTGTCACGAATGTTCACCAACGTATCCTTGGGTTGCCCATAGCGATTGTTGGTAGGGGAGATGACCACTGAAGGGGGGTTCGAGCCTCCGGCCATGAAGAAGCTGAACGGAGCCAAATTGGGCACGCCCTCTTTAGAAAGCGTTGAGACAAAAGCGATGGGCCGCGGAGCTACATGATGCAATAGCAGGCGGTAGACCTCCGGTGGCGTGAGATCAGAAGGGTCTATGCCCACAAACTCTTGTGTATTAGATGTGTTTTCCATAAAATTGCTTCTTAACTCCGTGGAAGCCAGCTCTTTGGATAGGTAGGATCGTCAAACGCGAGGGCGGCTTCGGTGATCTGCAGCGGATAAAAGGTGTCGAGCATCACCGCCATCTCCTCTGTACGTTTTAGGCCTATGCTTGCCTCGACGGCACCAGGTTGAGGGCCGTGAGGGAGCCCAGCTGGGTGGTGAGTTATGGAACCGCGTTCGATGCCTCGGCGACTGGAGAAGTTACCGTTCACATAATAGAGCACCTCATCGCTATCCACATTACTATGATTATAGGGAATGGGTATCGCCTCCGGATGATAGTCCAACATTCTAGGTACGAACGAGCAAACAACAAAGTTGGGGCCGGAAAAGGTCTGGTGCGTTGGCGGCGGCTGGTGCAAGCTGCCGGTTATCGGCTCGAAGTCGCGAATGTTAAATGCCCATGGATAGAGATAGCCATCCCACCCCACTACGTCGAAAGGATGAAAGCCGTAATGATAGGCGGTGAGGGCGCCCTGAGCTTTGATACGCACCTCGAAATGTCCCGTCTCTTCGTGCACCTCCAGCGTCTCCGGAACGCGAATGTCACGTTCACAAAACGGAGCATGTTCTAACAGTTGACCGTACTCATTGCGATACCGTTTCGGTATCTCTATCGGCCCTCCAACCGCCTCAACGACTAGAAGCCGCACGGGGGAGCGTACGAGTTCTAGCTGATAGATAGTGCCTCGCGGAATAACAAGGTAGTCGCCCTCGTCAAACGCTAGCGGCCCGAACATGGTATGCAACGTGCCCTGCCCTTCATGCACAAAGATCAGCTCATCGCCATCGGCATTTTTGTAGAGATAGGGCATAGTGAACTTGGGACAACATATCGAAAGGGTGACATTGGCGTTCACCAACAAAGGAATGCGACCGGAGATAGCATCGCCCTGCGGCTGCGCACCTCCTGTACGCAGATGGTGATGGCGTAACGCCTGCCGATTAGCCAGCGCCGGCCGGAGATCCATGAGCGGCTCGAAGTTCTGAACCTGCGTGGGCGGATGGAGATGATAAAGAATGGAGGCGATACCAGAAAACCCCTTGGTTCCGAACACCTGCTCGCTATAGAGCGAGCCATCGGACTTCCGAAACTGGATATGGCGTTTTCGCGGAATGGTGCCGCGTTGGACATAGTGTGGCATGGCTTTCCTCCTGCCCTACCAAATATCGAGGTGCCGAAACTCCGGATGGGAGCGGTACCGACGTCAAAAACGACTTATGAATATTTAGGCATTCTATAGGTCACTTCCTTCTTTCATCTTCTCTATGTTAGGCCCAAACCCACAACCACCCCTAGCACCTATTCCACAGCCTTCCGCAATGAGCGGCAGCCAAATTCTCTCAAATAAATGCGAGATTTTGTCTATGCACAAAAAATTGTCTATGATCTATTGCGCTCCTGTTCGCTCCTGTGTTAGAATAGAACTACCATGAAGCAGACCCTGGTGCTACGCCTTGAGACGAATGAAGACCAACAGCGTGCGCTGCTGGAGACCATCGAGGCTTTCAACGGTGCCTGTCAGCACGTGGCCGATGTGGCCTATGCCTATCGCATTGCCAACAAGCTGGCACTCCAACCGCTGGTCTATCAAGAGCTTCGCAATCGCTACGGGCTCTCCTCGCAAATGGCTGTGCGCGCCATCAGCAAGGCGTGTGAAGCCTATAAGGCCGACAAAAGGGTTCATGTGCAGTTCGAACCCCATGACCCGATGGTGCTTGATCAGCGATTGGTTTCGTTTCGAGGGCTAACGCATGTTTCGATGCTGTGCTTATCGGGGCGCCACTACATTCCTTTCCGCTTCGTGCGCTATGCGCCAGCCCGCCCCGATCGCATTCCCGGGCAAGCCGACCTCGTCCTTGAAAACGGAGAGTTTCTGCTTCATGTGTGTATAGACATGGCAACACCGCCACCAGAACCGACGGAGATCGAAGAGATCACGGAGGCCACCACAGCACAAAAAGAAGATGAACACGCAGAAAGGAACGAATCGGAACATGTCGGAGGAGACAGCTATTCAACAGCAGACTCTGGCAGCCTATCAGCAGACGATCATAGCCAGTCAGCAGGCCATCACGGCCACGCAACAGACGATTCTCACCACGATGGAGCAGCTCCAATCGCAAATGGCCACCATGGAGATGGTGCTCGTAAACCAAGAGCGCATCCAAAATCGCCAAGAGGAGATCGTGGATAACCAGAAAGAGATCGTGAGCAATCAAAAAGAGATCATCGGTAACCAAAAGGAGATCATTGGCAATCAAAAAGAGATCATCGGCAATCAAAAGGAGATTATCAGCAACCAAGAGCGCATTCTCACACGTGAAGAGAAGATTCTTGAAAATCAACAGACACTCCTACACAATCAGAACGAGATTTTGGGCAACCAGAAACGGATTCTGGCTGCGTTAAAACTATCTTAAGGAGTTGAAAGTCACGATGCGTTATCATCAGCCTTCTCCCACCTATGCTGTACTCGCGCCTTTTGCCCTTTTTTTAGGTGCGTTAGGCCTTTGGTGGCTGCTGTGTGCACTCCATAAGCTGCCTGCAACCGTCTTTCCTACCCCGTCTGACGTTTGGCATGGTTTCCAAGAAGAATGGCGCTCTAGTCGCCTGTGGCAAGACATCATCGTCTCTCTATGGCGTGTGGCAGCCGGATTCAGCCTCGCCGTTTTCCTTGGTATTCCCATGGGACTATGGCTTGGAAATAGCCCTTGGGTACGAACCGCTCTTCTACCGATCATCAACTTTTTCCGTAACCTATCCCCTCTCGCCTGGATAGGCTTTGCCATAACCTGGTTCGGTGTGGGCGACCCTCCGGCCATCTTCCTCATCTTCTTGTCGGTGTTCTTCCCCATGGCCGTCTCGGTGGCCTCAGCCGTGGCCGCCATTCCGGAGGTCTATTTCCGTGTAGCGCATGACTTCGGCATCCGAGGGATACGCCGCATTCTTCTCGTTACCTTGCCAGCCATCACGCCGCAACTTATTACGGCCTTACGAGTAACTCTTGGCATTGCCTGGGTCGTGCTGGTGGCCGCCGAAATGGTGGGTACCCGCAGCGGCCTTGGTTTTGCCATCTACGACGACCGCAACGCCCTACGCCAAGATCTCCTGGTAGTGCACATGGTGGTTATTGGGCTTATCGGGGTGTTTATGGATAAGCTGGTTCTACAGCTCTCCAAATCGCCCTCGGTACAGTGGGGCTATAGAAACTGAGGAGCAGACTATGACCTGGATCAAGATCGTACAACCCAACGAGTCGCCGGCGGTTCTAGAGGCGATGCAGAAGCAGGGTCATCTGTATCCACCAGAGTACAAGCTACCGGTGGAGGCAGTGAAAGGCGAGAGCATTGTGCTCTCCCACAGCCTGCTGCCAGAAACCCTCTATCATGCCTTTGCGACCTTCGGCACCCTTATGTCGCCGGAACTGCCGCTTTCGCGCAAGCAGCACGAGATGATCGCCGCCACCGTTTCCGTGCTCAACCACTGTTTCTATTGAACGGAGTCACACGTAGAGTTTCTACGTCGCGTTACCAAAGACGATGCGTTGGCAAACGCCATTCGCGAAGATTATCGAAAAGCCGACCTAGACCCTGCCGATAGGGCGATGTTGGACTATGTGGCCAAACTGACGCTTGAACCGGCCTCCGTAAGCCGAGAGGATATTGAGTGCTTGCGCTCGCACGGTTTCGATGACAAGGCTATTCTACAGATCAACCTTATAGCTTCTTGGTTTAACTATATTAACCGTGTTGCGGACGGTTTGGGCGTGGGGCGGCCCTAGAGAACCATAAATTAGGAAAGGGGTTTTTATGACACGAAGCGACCTCGCAACGATTCATACAACAGCACAAATACAGTCTAGCGATGTACCGGCGGTTGCCATTAAGCAGTTAGAGCACGCCTACGGCAACCTAAGCGTTATCGAAAACTTCAACTTAGAGATCAGGCGTCATGAGTTTTTGGCCATCGTTGGCCCCTCCGGCTGCGGAAAAACTACCCTTTTAAGTCTCCTTTCCGGTTACGAACAGCCTACAAAGGGGTCTATTGCGCGCCTTGGAGAGGTTCGCATGATCTATCAACAAGGCGGGCTTTTTCCGTGGCTCACCGTGGCCGAAAATATCGGCTTAGGCCTAAAGCGCTTGCCAAATGCCAAAGAGCGGCAAAAAAAGCTCGAAGAGATGCTCGCACTCGTGGAACTACCCATGTTCGCCGATAGCTACCCACACCAGCTGTCGGGCGGAATGAAGCAACGCGTGGAGCTTGCTCGCGCGCTGGCCGACGACAGCGACATCCTGCTTATGGACGAGCCCTTCTCTTCACTCGACTACATCGCCCGACTGCAGTTACGCCAGGAGTTGGGCCGCATTCTCTCGTTACGCCCACGCACCGTGGTGCTTGTAACGCACGATCTGGAGGAAGCCGCCCATCTGGCCGATCGGGTTATCGTGCTTTCGGAACGTCCGGCCCGTATACAATGCGAGTTGGTGGTTAACGCCCCGCGTCCTCGCAATCTTACTCATCCTGCTGTTATCGAAACGACACAACGCCTTTTAATCGAAATGGGATTGGAAGGAGCACCAAAATGAGATCTACGCTATGGAAACAGTTTCAACGTTCCCCGCTTTTGCAGGGCTGCTTTGGCATGGTTCTCTCGCTGTGTGTGCTTGGCACCTTGCGGTTTTATCCAAATATCGCCGAGGCCCTGCAACGACACAACGGCCCGCGAGAGGTGCTAAAGGTGGGCTTTTTGCCGGTTACCTGCCATCTCACCTGTCCCGTCACAGACTACGCCACGCGAACCAGTAAGTTCGCTCGGTTTGAGTCGTGGCGCTTTATGGACTTTCCTACCCTCTGTGAGGCCTTCAAATCAGGGCGATTACAGGCTAGCTTTATTTTAGCCCCGCTTGCCATGAAGCTTGTGGAAGAAGGGGTACCGTGCAAAATCGTCTATCTTGGCCATCGCGACGGCTCCACGCTCATCGTACCTAAAAACAGCAAGGCCAAAAGCCTACGCGATCTCAAGGGCTGCACGCTTGCCATCCCCAGCTTCACCAGCAACCAGTATCTCGTTTTACGGCGTCGAATGGAGCAGGAAGGCATGCAGCCTAACGACATCAAGTTTGTTCAGATGGCTCCGCCCGATATGCCAGCAGCGCTGGCAGCGCACGCCATAGATGCCTTCTTCGTAGGCGAACCCTACCCCGGCAAAGCTGAAATGATGGGCATTGGAAGGCCGCTTTACTACGCAAAGGACCTGTGGCCGGGATTTGTTTCCTGCGTTCTGGTGGTTAGCGACAAGCTGATTCACTCCAACCCGCGCCTCGTTGCTGACCTGGTGCGCGGCATCGCCGACAGCGGCGCATGGGCCGACAAACATCGGATTGAAGCGGCGCAAGTGGTCGCTCCCTACTATCGCCAAGACCCAAAACTCCTGCGCTATGTGCTGACCACCCCACCCGATCGCGTAAGCTATTCGATGCTCACACCGACCGACAAGGACATGGAGGATATTATGGACGAAGCGGTGAAGGTGGGTGTTTTAAAGCACAAGCTTCCGCTTTCAGCTTTCTTAGACCGAAGCTTTATTCCTAGACACATCGTGCCCATAAAGATCACGCCGCCGCCCACCACCGCCCAAGCGGGATGAACCGTTTGAGGAGGGTTTCGTCGTAAAAATATAGGTGGGAAGTCACCGGATAGATGCCAGGAATCACCAGTCTCTTGCGGACATTTATCGCCGTGAAAATAGAACGATCCGGGGCTTCCCACCAAAAACAGCTTGCAAGGGAGGAAACAGAAAGATGCGTACTGTTGTCACCCAAATGGTGATTTCGATGGGTTTGTTCGCCCTGCTTTTGGTGACAGCACCGGCGCAAGCACAAATCTACCGCCCCACGAAGTTCCAGCAAGACCTCAGGAGGGCGCAAACACATCTGGCGGCCATGCAGCGACTGCTGAATCGTGTAGCGGCGCATCGCTCCAGCTCTAAAGCAAGACAACATACAACGCGACCGTCTCACCACTCGGCTAACACGAATCGGCACAAAGACGGTCACAATAAGAAGCACTAGCAGAGTTACGCAAACCTAAGCCTCTAGACGAAACGGGAGGGACGCCGGCGCTGCAGTTCCTCCCGCTGTTTCTGAAAGACAAAGTGCATGATCTCCTCTTGCTCCCAAGGCTCAGGGGCCAGAAAACTGCAGGCAATACGAACGCCCAGCCCACAACGCGCTAAGATGCGATCACAGGTAAGCACGCGTGCGCGCAACCGAGCTTTTTCTAACCCGATGATAGGTAGGTGCACCGTCACCATCGTTTGAGGCGCTAGAAGCTCCGACAACATGGCCGCCGCTTGAGGGCTTCCCTCACAAAGCAGTTCCGCACGAAAGCCACCTGCAGAGAGGTCGCACAACACTGCATCGAAGCGTTGTCTCTGAGTTTGCCGATCTGAACGCTCTGATGGCTTCACGACCTCTTCAGCAATCTGATGAACGGACGTCTCCTCCATGCGTTCTAGCACGATAGGCAACGCAACGGCAACACGAGCGTACTGGCGACGTTGAATGCGCACAGCCCAAAACGGACGAGTTGTCTTTATTAAAAGACCTTGGGCATGGCTACGGATTCCGCAGAGTCGAACCTCTGCACGATAGATTGCGGCCTCTCCAGTCATTTCGACAAAGAGTAAGTTTCCCTTCTGCAGCCATTCGACCGCTGTTTCCGGCAGGCAGCCCTTATCAAGGTCTGATAAGAAATAGAGGTGATAGCGCTTCACCGCCCATAGGGTAGCGGGAATGCAGATCGGCTCGGCACCTATTTCGCCCGGCGGCCGCAATACGAGACATGGATTATTCGTCTGCCACAACAGCTCGGCAGAGACCATCATCCCTTCAGAGCGGCGTTTAAGCCGTCGCCAAGTGTAGTAGCGGATGCTCGATTGCCAGAGACCGATTAAGGTAACGCTCAGCGCCCCAACAATGGCGGCCCAGAAAGCGGCCACGCTTTTCTCCCTTCGGCTAGCCTTCAGAATTATGATTCGCTAATTCCACGTTATTCTTTAGGCATGTTCTCTTTCCTAAAGCGTGGAGATGATAGGTACGGAGGGCAGATCACAGTTAGCAAAGCAAGATACAAACGCATATTTGTTTCTTACCAGCAGGATATAGACGACGAAGCGACGAATTTAGGAAAGAATTTTCCGGAGGACTTTTTGCCGATGTCGGTTCAATCGCTCTCCGAGCCTAACTCTCTTCGTGATCTCACATCGCGTCAGCTACAGGGTGGATTAGCTGCCTGGCTAGGTTGGCTTTTTGATGGAATGGATAGCACGCTCTACGTGCTGGTTGCTGGTTCGCTGGTGCCCATGCTGGTACCTGCAGGCACAGCCAAGACAACGATAGTGCACATCGGCAGCTATATTCAAGCGGCACTTTTGGTGGGGTGGGCGCTAGGAGGCACCCTTTTCGGTCGCGTGGGCGATAGGATAGGGCGCAGTCGCACCATGGCGCTAACCATTTTGCTTTTTTCGCTCTGCACTGGGCTTTCCACATTGGCTCCCAACTGGCAGACGTTTTTAGGGCTTCGTTTCCTGGCCGCACTGGGCATTGGCGGAGAGTGGGCGGCCGGTTCCTCTCTCGTGTGCGAGACATGGCCAAAGCGTTGGCGCCCATGGGTAAGCGCCACCTTACAATCGGCCTTTCAATGCGGCATTTTGATAGCGACTTTAGCAGCTGGGGTCTTCGCGGCAAACCCGCGTCTGGTGTTTTTGGTGGGGGCTTTGCCGGCCCTCCTGGTTTATTGGATTCGCCGTGCTGTCCCTGAACCAGAAGAATGGACTACCGCAAAACAGCAGCAGCCCGACCCACCGGTTATCGAGCTATTTCGCGGCCCGGTGCGTCGTACCACTATTCTCTCCCTACTTATCTGCTCTGCCTCGCTCACCACCGTTTGGGCGCTCATCTTCTGGTATCCTCAGCAGTTACGGCAACTCCCCGACATCGCGCATTGGAGCGACGTACAAAAGCAACACTATGTGGCTTTGGCCAGTCTCATCACCACCATTATGGCCATCGGGGGCAACTACTTCGCAGCTTTTCTCGCACATCGGTACAGCTACAAAATCGCCATCTCCATTACCTTTATTGGGGCATGGCTTGGCATGTTAGCGGCCTATGCGTTTCCGCACAACCATGTAACGATTCTGTACTACATCATCTGGGCTCATTTCTTTTCTCAGGGCGTCTTTGGGCTATACCCGCTCTACATCCCCCCGCTTTTTCCAACCCTTCTGCGTACCACAGGTGCCGGTTTTAGTTACAACACCGGTCGCATTGTGGCGGCCATTGGCACCGTCGTTTTTGGGGTTCTGGCACCCGTCTCCAATTTTGCACGGGCGCTCGTATGGGTCGCGTGGCTTTACATACCGGCTCTCCTCATCGCGCTTCTCATTCCTGAACCTTCTCAGGAGGGGCTACCGCAGTAAGCGACGCGTTAGCGTAGGGTTCAGAATTAGCGCAGGCATCTTTTTTCTGCAGACAAAGCAAACCGCCGAACGATCGCAGGGATCGTTCGGCGGTTTTTGCAGAGATTCTGGCAGCGTCCTATCTTCCCAGAGGGTTGCCCCTCCAGTATTTTCGGCGCAGACGGCTTTCACGACCGTGTTCGGGATGGGAACGGGTGGGGCACCGTCGCCATGGCCACCAGAAGAGGGAAGTGCACGAGGCACAAACTGAAGGGAAACGCGTAGCAGCGTAGGAGCGCAGACGATATGCGGATGCAGTTTTTACACGCGCTCTCTTTCTTGGAAGGTATCCGGGAGGAAAGAGAGGGTGCGCGTACAGCGAGGGATAGCGCTAAAGACCTCGGTCACTTAGTACGGGTCGGCTCAACATGTCACCATGCTTACACCTCCCGCCTATCAACCCGGTAGTCTGCCGGGGACCTTACCAGCTTCACGCTGTGGGGATTCTCATCTTGGGGCGCGCTTCGCGCTTAGATGCTTTCAGCGCTTATCGCTTCTGGACGTAGCTACCCAGCGTCTGCGCCTGGCGGCACAACTGGTACACCAGAGGTCCATCCAACCCGGTCCTCTCGTACTAGGGTCAGCCCCCCTCAGAATCCCTGCGCCCACCGCGGATAGGGACCGAACTGTCTTACGACGTTCTGAACCCAGCTCGCGTACCGCTTTAATGGGCGAACAGCCCAACCCTTGGGACCTGATCCAGCCCCAGGATGCGACGAGCCGACATCGAGGTGCCAAACCTTGCCGTCGCTGTGAGCGCTTGGGCAAGATAAGCCTGTTATCCCCGGGGTAGCTTTTGTCCGATGAGCCCTGGCACGCCCACGCGTAGCCAGAGGATCACTAGGCCCGACTTTCGTCTCTGCTTGGCCCGTCGGCCTCACAGTCAAGCTGGCTTATGCCCTTACACGCACTGCCTGATTTCCAACCAGGCTGAGCCAACCTTTGGGCGCCTCCGTTACCTTTTAGGAGGCGACCGCCCCAGTCAAACTGCCCACCTGCCACGGTCTCCGCAAAGGCTCACTTTGCGGGTTAGCGTAGCGAATACAGAAGGGTGGTGTTCCATTGGCGCCGAAGCTCCCACCTACGCTCTACATCCATATTCGCCACGCAATGACAGGTTGCAGTAAAGCTCCACGGGGTCTTTCCGTCCTGCGGCGGGGAATGCGCATCTTCACGCATGCTACAATTTCACCGAGTCTCTCGCTGAGACAGCGGCCAAGTCGTTACGCCATTCGTGCGGGTCGGAACTTACCCGACTAGGAATTTCGCTACCTTAGGACCGTTATAGTTACGGCCGCCATTCACCAGGGCTTCAGTTCGGGGCTGCACCTTGCGGTTGACCCCTCCCGTTAACCTTCTGGCATTGGGCAGGCGTCAGCCCGTATACGTCGCCTTTCGGCTTAGCACAGACCTGAGTTTTTGGTAAACAGTCGCTCGGCCCATTTCACTGCGGCTCCCCTTGCGAGGAGCACCCCTTCTCCCGAAGTTACGGGGTCAGTTTGCCTAGTTCCTTAGCGAGAGTTATCTCGAGCGCCTTCGTATCCTCTACGCGCCTACCTGTGTCGGTTTGCGGTACGGTCGAATGTAGGCTCCAGACCGGCTTTTCTCGACCCCTCTTTTGCCCGCTTCGCTTTGCCCCGAAGGGCTCCACTAGTGGGTTACCCCAACGTGCAACCAGCTGCACGACGGACGCCAGAGAAGTGTCCCCGGCCATTCAACGCCTACACCCGGTTCCGGAATATCAACCGGACAGCCATCAGCTACGCCTTGCGGCCTCGCCTTAGGACCGACTAAACTTAAGAGGACGAGCCTTCCTTAAGAAACCTTAGGCTTTCGGCGGACGGGATTCTCACCCGTCTTTTCGCTACTTATCCCGGCATTCGCACTTGCGTTCCCTCCACCGCGGCTTTCGCCTACGGCTTCACCGGAGAACGCAACGCTCCCCTACCCGTAGCCCTTGCGGGCCACGCCTTCGCTTCGGCAGTGGGCTTAAGCCCCCTTACATTATCGGCGCAAGGACACATCGACCAGTGAGCTATTACGCACTCTTTAAATGGTGGCTGCCTCAAAGCCAACATCCTGGTTGTCTGTGCACCCTCACATCCTTTCACACTGAGCCCACATTTGGGGGCCTTAGCGGAAGGTCTGGGTTGTTTCCCTCTCGACTATGGAGCTTATCCCCCACAGTCTCACTCCCATTCTGTGGTGTCTCGCCATTCGGAGTTTGGTTGACTTCGGTAACCCGGGAAGGCCCCTAGGTCATCCAGTGTCTCTACCTGCGAGACAGAACGAATGAGGCTGCACCTCAATGCATTTCGGGGAGAACCAGCTATCTCTGCGTTCGATTGGCATTTCACCAGACTACCCACAGTTCATCCAAGCACTTTTCAACGTACACTGGTTCGGGCGTCCACGGGCGCTTAAACCCGCTTCCCCCTGACCATGGGTAGATCACGCAGTTTCGGGTCTACTGACGGCAACCTTAACGCGCCCTATTCGGACTCGCTTTCGCTCGGCCTACGCCACAGAGTGGCTTAAGCGGCTACCGCCAGTAACTCGCCGGGTCATTATGCAAAAGGCACGCCATCACCTCCCTAACGGGAGGCTCTGACTGTTTGCGGGCTGACTGGTTTCAGGTTCTCTTTCACTCCCCTCCCGGGGTGCTTTTCACCTTTCCCTCACGGTACTGGTTCACTATCGGTGGCGATGTGTATTTAGCCTTAGGAGGTGGTCCTCCCAGATTCCCACAGAATTCCTCGTGTTCCGTGGTACTTGGGTACCGTCTAGAGCCGACACAACGTTCCATACGGGGCTCTCACCCTCTATGGCACGCCGTTCCAGGCACTTTCTAGAACACCGTATCGGTCCCCGTATTGACGGCCCCGCAACCCCGACAGGACAGGCCTGTCGGTTTAGGCTGTTGCCCGTTCGCTCGCCGCTACTTAGGCAATCGCATCTGCTTTCTTTTCCTGAGGGTACTTAGATGTTTCAGTTCCCCTCGTGCCCCTCCCGCAAAGCGGGATGACGGGTCGTTACACCCGCCGGGTTGCCCCATTCGGAGATCGGTGGATCATCGCTTGCTTGCAGCTCCCCACCGCGTATCGCCGCTTGGCGCGTCCTTCATCGGCACATCGCCCCAAGGCATCCACCAGCAGCCCTGTGTATCTTTAGCTGCTTCCTCTGCTGCACACGCTCACCCTCTTTCCACCCCGATACCTTGCGATATCGCGCGAAAGATGAGCGTTTCCACAGAAGAACTGCAGCCGCGCTTGTAGCATGCGCTCTATGCTGCTTTCATCTTCTTTCTGAAAGATGCTGCGTTTCCACTATTCAGTTATTAAAGTGCTTCGTTCTGACCCTTGCCATCTCTGCTGCAAGAGGCCCCGCCTCTTCGGCGGTCTCGCGCGTTCTCTGCGTCGCGCGGCGAGGTTTAATCTACCACATCCCTTTCCCTTTTGTCAAGGGTGGTCGTGCTTCCTTTTTGCAGGTGGAGGCTAGCGGGATCGAACCGCTGACCTTCTGCGTGCAAAGCAGACGCTCTCCCAGCTGAGCTAAGCCCCCAAAACCCACCGCTGTGGCGGGATGGGCCTATGAGGATTCGGACCTCAGACCTCACCCTTATCAGGGGTGCGCTCTAACCAGCTGAGCTATAGGCCCGCGGCCGTCAACATGTCCTAAGAACGTCGCGTGGACGGAAGCGCTTGCGCTTATCACAGACCAGGTATCGACATCAAGGTGGTAGGAGGTATGTAGAGAGGCTGAAGGTTTCAGCACTCCTCTCTATCCTCCCCCCATAACCCTTAGAAAGGAGGTGATCCAGCCGCACCTTCCGGTACGGCTACCTTGTTACGACTTCGTCCCCCTCGCTCCCCACACCTTCGGCGGCTAGCTCCCCTTGCGGGGTTGCCCCACCGACTTCGGGTGCAGGCAACTCAGGTGACGTGACGGGCGGTGTGTACAAGGCCCGGGAACGTATTCACCGCAGCTTCGCTGATCTGCGGTTACTAGCGATTCCGACTTCACGCAGGCGAGTTGCAGCCTGCGATCTGAACTGTGGACGGATTTTTGGGATTGCCTCCCCCTCACGAGTTCGGAACCCTCTGTCTACCGTCCATTGTAGCATGTTTGTAGCCCAGGGCGTAAGGGCCATGCTGACTTGACGTCATCCCCACCTTCCTCCGAGTTACCCCGGCAGTTTCCCAAGAGTGCCCGGCACTACCCGATGGCAACATGGGATGGGGGTTGCGCTCGTTGCGGGACTTAACCCAACATCTCACGACACGAGCTGACGACAGCCATGCAACACCTGTGTCGGCGTCCCCTTGCGGAGAACGTGGCTCTCACCACGGTGCGCCGCATGTCAAGCCCTGGTAAGGTTCTACGGTTTGTGACGTATTAAACAACATGCTCCACCGCTTGTGCGGGCCCCCGTCAATTCCTTTGAGTTTCAACCTTGCGGCCGTACTCCCCAGGCGGGATACTTACTGCGTTAGCGACGGCACCAGAGGAGTCGATACCCCTGACACCTAGTATCCATCGTTTAGGGCTGGGACTACCGGGGTATCTAATCCCGTTCGCTCCCCCAGCTTTCGCGCCTCAGCGTCAAGACAGCCCCAGGAGACCGCCTTCGCCACGGGTGTTCCTACCGATCTCTACGCATTTCACCGCTCCACCGGTAATTCCATCTCCCCCTAGCTGCTTCAAGAAGAGCCGTATCTACCGACCTTTTGGGGCTGAGCCCCAAACTTTTACAGTAGACGCGCTCCCCCGCCTACGCGCCCTTTACGCCCAGTAAATCCGGACAACGCTCGCCCCCTCCGTCTTACCGCGGCTGCTGGCACGGAGTTAGCCGGGGCTTCTTCCTTGGGTACCGTCACTTCCTTCTTCCCCAAGAAAAGGAGTTTACAACCCGAAGGCCTTCCTCCTCCACGCGGCGTCGCTGCGTCAGGGTTTCCCCCATTGCGCAAGATCCCTAATTGCTGCCTCCCGTAGGAGTCTGGGCCGTGTCTCAGTCCCAGTCCGGCTGACCATCCTCTCAGACCAGCTACCCGTCGTCGCCATGGTAGGCCGTTACCCCACCATCTAGCTGATAGGACGCAGGCCCCTCCTCAAGCCCGTGGCTCTTCGCCCGGTTTTCATCGTACAAAGATGCCTCCGTACGACACCATCCGGTATTAGCACCCCTTTCGAGGTGTTATCCCGGTCTTGTAGGGCAGGTTGCCTACGCGTTACGCGACCGTTCGCCGCTAGAAGAACCCCTTGCGGAGCTCTCCCCGCTCGACTTGCATTTCTTAGGCACGCCGCTAGCGTTCGTCCTGAGCCAGGATCAAACTCTCCGTTGAAAACCGTTATGTCAAGTCGGTTCTTTGTTTTGGCTTCCAGCTCTTAGTGGACGAGAAAAAGCCCACACATGGAGAGGATGCCATCAACAAATCCGACTTCGACTTCGAGATGTTTTATAAACCTGGCTGTTTCTATAAGGCGCAAGGTCACTCTCTTCCCCTCAACAGGGAAGTATCATGACGTTGCTCCGTCACACGCGACTCAATTCTTAAGGACCTGTGTCTCCCAGCGTTTCCCTCTGGAAGCGTTGGGCACTGCGTCTTCGGCCTGCCTACATGGCTGCAGGCTCCTTCCAGACGCCCGCATAATATACACCAGCCCTTGCGTGTTTGTCAAGGGAAGAATGCAGAATTTTTCGACCCCACGTCCCCAGACAGCGGAGATGATGCTCGATCGGCCTAAAGGGTTATGCTATAAGGCCTGGAAATCGTGTAGAAGGTGACCTGCCGCTTCGATTCCGGCGCTTTCCCCTTTTTATCGTGAGGGAGTTGTCGAAGCAGCGGCCTTGTCGTGACGCTTTGGACGAGCCCCTTGCCGACACTAGACCGAATTGGGACGAGGTATTGGAAGGTAAAAAGCTATAGGCAGGCGGTTCTAGTACAAATTAGCAAAACAAGGCCGGCTCTGGGGAAAGCTGCATTTTCTAGCAAAACTCAAGCCAGAGAGGGTTCTAAGCAAACTTTCGTCTTAGGGTAGAGCCGCCGGCGAGTAGAGATCGCCAGAGGCTATATCTATCCGCCGAAAAAACTGCCACCAAGTTCTGGCAGCGATTGAGTCAAGCCGCCTGTCTTTGCTGCTTACCGATCGGAGTAGACCTGAACGATAGGGCCCTGTGCGCTTGGCTTGGCAAGCTCTTTCTCGATCTGGAGGAGATTTCCTGAGACCTGCTTCGCATTGGCATCCGTAATATTGATTGCCCAGCGTATCGCCCCAATTAGCGCAGCGATCAAGGCGATCACCAACAAAATGCGCACGGTAACGCGTTGTGGATGGGGGGTCTCCTCCCACTCGTCTTCTTCCATGGTAACTCTCCTCCATGCCCTCTTGCCCTTCACCTCAGGAAGAGCTACAATACCCCCTTTGTGGAGGGCACACCTTTCACACGTGGATCGATACTACAGGCTTGGGCAAGTGCCCGCCCAAACGCCTTGAAGGTCGCCTCGATAATGTGGTGAGTGTTGCTTCCTGCTATCTGGCGCAGATGGATTGTCCAGCCCGCATGAAGCGCCACCGCACGGAAGAACTCCGGTACCATCTCCGTGGTGAAATCGCCCAAACGTGGCGTGGTAAGCTGTAGTTCCCAGCTTAGGTAGCCCCTTCCACTGATATCAAGGGCACATAGCACGAGCGCCTCATCCATAGGCACAATGGCGTGTCCCATGCGAACAATGCCGCTTCGATCGCCCAAAGCCTGAGCTAGTGCTTGGCCCAACACGATGCCCGTATCCTCCACCGTGTGGTGGTCGTCAATATGCAGGTCACCATGGGCCTGCACGGTAAGGTTCATTAGGCTATGTCGAGCGATATGGGCCAGCATATGGTCGAAAAAGCCTACACCTGTGGTTCCCTCGAAGCGCCCCTCAGCGTCGAGAGCGACCTCAATATGTATATCGGTTTCTGCGGTTTTACGATGTAGGGTGGCCTTACGGGGTGCGCTCATAGGGTCTTCTCCTGTCGTGCTTCAGCAGCTCGCGCGTGGGCTTCAAAACCTTCAGCGCGCGCCAGCAGTGCGAGGGAAGGAATAAGAGGGTTTAGCGTTTCGGGTGCCGCGTAGATCACACTGGTTCGCTTGAGAAAGGTCTCCACATGAAGGGGAGAGGCATAGCGCGCTGTACCACTTGTAGGCAGCGTATGGCTGGGGCCGGCCATATAATCCCCCAGCGTCTGGGGCGTGTAGTCTCCCAAAAGCACCGCTCCCGCATTTTTTACCGAGCCAAGCAACGCCAAGGGCTCGCGCACCATGAGCGCGAGATGCTCTGGGGCGCAAACGTTGGCCAACGCGAGAGCCTGCTCCATCGTCTCAGTCACCATCAAGAGACTGTTACGCTCTAAAGCCTGCCGAAGAATGGCGTGACGTGGAAGGTGTTCCAGCTGCCGCTCTATTTCGGAAGCCACGGCAGCAGCTAGCGCAGCAGAAGGCGTTATGAGATAACCAGCGCAGGCCGGATCGTGCTCCAATTGGGTAAGAATATCCAAGGCGACAAAAACGGCATTGGCTCCTTCATCGGCCACGATGCACACCTCGCTAGGGCCGGCTAACATGTCTATATCTACTATCCCCCAAAGCAGCTTCTTGGCGGTGTTAACCCATACATTCCCCGGCCCTACAATCTTATCTACCGATGGCACGGTTTGAGTGCCAAGAGCCATCGCCGCCACGGCTTGCGCCCCCCCCACAGCAAAAACTCTATCCACTTCTGCCAAAGCGGCCGCTGCAAGGACGAGAGGAGAGACGCTACCCTCTTTCTGAGCCGGTGAACAGAGAACGAGCTCCTTCACCCCAGCCACCCGCGCAGGTAAGGCGGTCATGAGAACGGTGGATGGATAGGCCGCCGTCCCTCCTGGCACATAGATACCCACCCGCTCCAATGGCCGTATGAGTTGACCGGTAACCCAACCTGGGCGCGCGTCCATCCAGCTTGTTCGTTTCTGATGCTCGTGAAAAGCGGTGATACGGCTTGCCGCCTGCTCCAACACTGCCCGGAGCGCTGGTGGCAGCGTGTGAAGCGCCTGTTGCATCGCCTCACCAGATACCTCAAGTGACGTCAATTGAGGAGAATCGAAACGCCGCCCTAACTCCACAAGAGCGGTGTCGCCCTCCGTGCGTACCCGCTCCACGATTTCGCGCACTACTCGCTCGACCTCGGGGTTGTCCTGCAGAGTCGTGCGTCGGACGGCGGCACAGGCCTGTTCAAAACCGATCTCAGCTACGTTTACAATGCGCACAATAGGTATTAGCTTCCTTCCCATGCGAATAACAAAGTATACCTGCCCTAAAAAGAGGAAGGGAAGTTTGTGCTCTTCACACAGCGAAAGAGAGCGATTGACCGTCGGTTCGATAGATAGGGGCTTTGATGAGGGGAGCTACGGAGAAATAATAAGAGGGTTGAAGGCTGTAGCCGTATATCTCAAATTTTATGGATACGGATAAGGGGTAAAAAACGTCTATTAAAGTAGGGTATTGTGTAAATAGGGAAAATGTTCCCTTAGGTGAAAGGTTGCACCAAAATGAGCGATTCGGAAGATGGAGTCCGCTGTTGGACTAAAGGAAGTCGTCTGCTTCTCCTTGGCCTTGTGATTTTTGCGGCGAGTTTACTGTGGGGCCGGCCCAGCTATGCTCAAACGTCTAGCACCTCAGCAAAACCCAGCCCAACGTCCGAGAGCGGTTCTATTGTCTACACCCCCGATACCGATCCCGAGGTAAAACTGGGCAAAGAGGCCGCGCAAGAGGACATGAAGCATCTCAAGCTCATTACCTCAGGCCCGGAGTATGAGCGCCTACAAAAGATAGGTCAAGAGTTGGCGGACGTCGCCGATCGCTATCCCATTCCCGCTCTTTGGGGTTACCCGAACTTTAAGCCTTTCAAGTTCTCCTTCTATCTGGTAGACGATAAAGACGTAAACGCTTACTCCTATCCTGGCGGCTTTGTTTTCGTGGATAAAGGCCTTATGGATTTCGTTCATTCCGACGATGAGCTGGCCGCCGTGCTCGCCCACGAAATGGGACACGTTATGCATCATCACATTCTCAAGCTGCTACACGAACAGGGCAAACTTCAAAACATCCTTACGCCGCTTCAGCTGGCCGCCATCGGAATGATCATTGCTGGACATTTTGGCGATAACAGTACTGCTGGGGCCGGTTTTTTCCTGGCCAACGGCTCGCAGCTGTATCAAATTGCGCGTATAAACGGCTATTCTGTGCACGCGGAAGAGGACGCTGACCACTACTCCATTCTGCTCCTTACCCACACGCACTTTGACCCCGCCGCCATGTACACCTTCATGAGTCGCCTGGCCAACACAGAAACCCCGCAGGAGCTAGGCATCCTGCGTGATCACCCTCCCACTCCGCAACGTGTAGAGGCGGCCAAAAACCTGTTAGCAAGCCTCCACATTCCCCTCAGCATCACCACAGCCGACCCGACTTGGCGCGCCAATGTTACCGACGTTAAGAAGGGCAGCGGCGATTTGGCACAAATTAGTGTGAAGGGCATTGTGGTCTGCAGCGTTGTTGGGCTCGATGGGGAATCGGCACATGAGAGAGCTGTTGCCCTCGCCGCCAAGCTCGATCAGTTGCTGGACAGTGGTCTACAGGCCTATGAAATCCACTACGCCCCAAACGGCGAGGGAATTATGCTGCGCAACACGCTCTTTCTGACGAATGCCGATGCGCAAGCGCAAGGAACTTCGCTGGAACAACTTAAGCAGTCGCTCGGCAACGCGATCATCCAGATCCTCCAGATGCGGCAGATCGAGTTTTCTAATTAAGCGCCTAGTCGCGTGCAACGGCAAGCACCCATATCCGTGCCGCTCCAGCCTGCTTCAACAGTTTGGCGATCTCGCCTAAAGTAGACCCTGTGGTGATGACGTCATCCACCAAGACCACGGAAAGCCCTCTAAACCGCTCTGGCTCGGTTACCTCAAAAGCACCAACAACGTTCTCGCGTCGCGCAGCCGCTCCCAACCTGGTTTGAGGGCCTGCAAAGCGTACGCGCCTCAGGCCCCGAGTCTCCAATCGCCAACCCTTTTCTTTAGCAAAATAGAAGGCGATTCGCTCCGACTGGTTGTACCCTCGTTGGCGCAAACGCTTTGGATGTAGGGGAACCGGAACAACGATATCGAAGGCGAGATTGCCGATCTGCAGGGCGTCTTCAGGAATAGCTCCCACATGGAAGGCGTTTGCCAACAGATGAGCCAAAGGGGCCGCCAAAGAGGTGCTCCCCCCGTACTTCAGTCGGTGGATCGCCTCTCGAAGGCCTCCGCTGTAACGCCCGAACGCAAACGACCAATCCCATGCCGGCACTTCACCGGCAGCACACTGCAGACACCAGCTCGAGGCCTTAAGCGTGGGTGCCCCGCAACGAACACAAAACGGAGGTTGCAGAGTTTCAAATGAGGCGATGCAGGCGGTGCACAACGCCCCTTCGGGCAGCAGTGTGCCACATAGCAGACACTTCGGCGGATAGACAAGGTCTAGTAAACCGTGAAAGCAGAGCGCGGCAAACGCCTTAACGTCCACTTTCATGGCAGGGCAGGGGTTCCAACAGCACGAAGACCATCTCGATGCAGCCGGGAATGTGGTGTAGGGGTATCAGCTGAAGGCGGCGTGCCGTGTACTCTTTAACAACTTTGATAGGCCCTTCGATGCACCGCGGCACCTCCAGCCGCGCCAACAGCGGGGCACCGGCCTGAAATAGCCCTTCCGCCTCAAGGTGCTGCAGAACCTGTGGGTGCAACAGATCGGCACACGTGCATTCCAGTGCATTTTGCGGGGCCAAGTCGGTTATCAGGGCCAATGCCTGGTTCCAGCGCACGATCTTTGCCGATCTATCGAAGGCAAAGCAGGGCAGAGATAGGCGTTCCACCATCCAATCCAGCGTTTCACGTGCACTACCGGCCATACGCCGTGCGTGTTCTACATCGGCCTGCAACACGGCCTGTGATATCCCCTTCTTTGGGGTACGTTTGGGTAGGTTTCCCTCGTTTGCAACGACTACGGCCACGGACGCAACGTCGGCGGCTGTCTTTCGGCTTGCAGGCGAGGTCGTGCTATGATCCGAGGTTTTCAAGCTTCTCTTCTCCGGACGAGCAAACTAGGCATCCATTGTTAGTTTTTGGTAAATAAAGATGCGTTCCTCAGGCTTAGTTCCCGCCAAGCCCTCCGCCATTGGCGCCTTGCAGGCTGTGAATGAGGGAGGGCAGACTGGAGAGCATCGAAGTAAGCGATTGAAGGCCAACAAAAAGCAGCAGGAGATGAAACACCATAGCAACACAGCTCCACAGGACACAGAACCTTCCGATCTGCTGGCGCTGACGGTTGTCGCTCATCATCATAAACGCCCATCCGATAGGTAGCCCCACATAGGGCAGCGTAATGGCCAGCCACAGCGCCGCCCGTTTGGCCATTCCTTCATCGCCAGCTAAAACGGTTGGAGGGACGTAGGCGCGCCCAGCCTCCGACGTGCCCGCGCGCGGGGGTGGATTCCCCACGATGGGAGCGGTCCCCGAAAGCGGCGATTGGCACTTCCAACAAAAGGAAGCCGTATCGAAGTTGTTTGCACCGCAACGCGGGCACACAATGCGTCCTGAGCTCGCTGCCATGATAGCTTTCCTTTCACCATTGCCTATATACGATCCCCTACATTCTACCCATGGCTTTGATACGGTTTAAAGAGGGCTTTTCGGCACAGAGTTGGCCGTCGCCCTTGCGGAAAAGGCGCATAAAACCCTTTCTGTTAGGGACGGTGTTAGAGGCACATCTTTGTTATCGTGCAGCTAGGCAGACAGCGACCATCTCTCTGAGGTTAACGTTACTTAGTGTGAGGCGGAAGCCTTTAGACGTTCCACCCACGAGGCATGAATCTCTTCGAAGATGTCAGAGAGACTTTTGGAGATGTTCCATTCAGGGTAGTGCGCTCGCATTTTGGAGAGGTTGCTGATGTAACAGATATGGTCGCCTTCACGATTTTTGTCTACATATTCGTACACCATCTTCTTACCGGACACGGCCTCAGCCATCTGGAAGGCTTCAAGGATAGAGCAGCTATTTCCTCTGCCTCCACCAAGGTTATAGACCTCTCCACACCGGGGGTTGCGAATAAACGCGTGGATGAAGCGGGCCACATCGTAGGAGTGGATGTTGTCGCGCACCTGTTTGCCCTTATAGCCGTAAATGGTGTATTTACGCCCTTCCAAATTGCATTTAATGAGATAGCTCAAAAAGCCGTGCAGCTCTACGCCGGAGTGGTTGGGCCCGGTGAGACAACCGCCGCGCAGACAACAGGTGCCCATGCCGAAATAGCGGCCGTACTCCTGCACCATAATGTCGGCAGCCACCTTAGAGGCGCCGAAAAGGGAGTGCTTGCTCTGGTCAATACGCATCTGTTCCGTAATGCCATCGTAATCTTCGGGGCGGGCGTAGTCCCATCGGGTATTCAACTCCTTGAGGGGAAGTTCGTTGGGCGCATCGCCATAGACTTTGTTGGTAGACATATGCACGAAGGGCGATTCGGGGCAGAAGCGTCGCGCGGCCTCTAGTAGGTTCATGGTGCCCACCGCGTTCGTATCGAAATCCTCAAAGGGCATGCGCGCAGCAAGATCGTGCGAGGGTTGAGCGGCCGTATGTACAATGGCATCAGGGCGCAAAGTTTCTAGGAGTCGGAGAACAGCGGGTCTATCGCGCACATCTAGCTCATGGTGGACAAAGTTAGGTAGCTCCCTTTGAAGCCGTTGCTGATTCCAACGCGTATCGCCCTGCGGCCCGAAAAAGAAGGCCCGCGCATTGTTGTCGGCTCCATGCACCTCCCAGCCTTCGTGGGCGAAGTAGGTGCACACCTCCGAGCCGATCAGGCCAGACGAACCGGTCACCAGAATCTTCTTCATTTCCTCTCCCTCAAGTTGGTATAGTCTATCGTACCTTACTCTCCCCCTTCCAACCTAGGGGATGAGAGTCTACAAACTTTTCGGTGTGCGTGAGCTCCCCTCATGTCCTTACATGGCATTGAGACTGGCAAAGCGTCTTACCATCCGAAGAGCCGGAGCGCACGCTGAAGGAGGCGTATCTTCCGCTCATACTGCCTCCCCTGCGTGGCCGCCAGCCAACGATGCACCTTTTTCTCAAAAGTGCTTCTCGGGTCGGCCAGCAGGCCTGGCGGCACGTTGAGCCCCATCCGCCTTGCTTTCTCCTCCCAATCTACATCCCACAAGGCTATTTTGCGGAATTTACGGGTACCGTGCTTCAGCAACATCGCCACGATCTCTTCATCCCACCAGTAGTAAGGCGCTTTCGATTCCTCCTGCAGCGCCCTCCAATCAATGCCATGCTGTTCATAGCCCTCCAGCCAGTCTCTTTGTACCGGATGCATCTCTTGTGGAGGTCGCGCATCCATATGATGGTACTGTCGGTAGAGCGTAATAGGACGCTTCGAAGGGAAGTTGAGGCGCTCCCAAGCCTGATACCACCGCTGTTTGCTTTTCATTCTCTCCCAGTTAACATATTGAAAATGGAGAAGTTTAATCTCTTTCCACACAATCCGATGGCCGCTCTGCGGCTGTGGTACCAGCGGGCCATGTATCTTTTCACCACTATGTTCGACACCATTGTCCATGAAGCCACGTGGAATGGGGTGGGGCGGGATCCAACACTGTTCAAACCCCGGATAGATGTTCACCCAATCCATGTAGATCACCGTGCCTTCGGGAGCACTCCACGCCTTTCTCCACTCTTCGCTTTCTGCCCAGTTAGCGGTGAGGGCCTCGTCTGCATCCAACGCGAAAAGTAAGCGCCTACCGGGGATCTTTCGCGCCTCGTTCCAAAGAAGGCGTTGGCGTACGCCTTCGTCCCACTCTGGAGAGCTGTTATCTACCAACGTCACCTTCGGAAAGCGCGAGGCGATCTCGCGGGACCCATCGTTTGAGCACTGATCGGCAATCACAATATGGTCGGCCCACAAGCTAGTACTTGCTAAAATTCGTTCTAGAATCCATGCCTCGTTTCGTACAGGGGTGAGGCAGATAATCGTCGGCTTCTGAGAATCGGCAGTCATAGGAGTAGATGTCCTTTCACAGATGTTTCTCGCGCTGGTGACCTGTTCGCAACCCCACTCACAAGTCGAGCGCCGTGGCTGTTAGTGTGAATCAAGCATACCGCGCGCCGCTCGGTCAAGATCGGCGCGCACCATACTTTCCACAAGCCCCTCAAAGCTCACCTCTCGATGCCAGCCCAGCTTCGTCTCGGCCTTCTTTGGGCAGCCTAGCAACAGGTCTACCTCGGCCGGGCGGTAGAGTTTGGGGTTCACCCGCACGATCTCCTTGCCGGTTTTTCGATCGATGCCGCGTGTGTTCTCCGCCACGCCCTCCCACACGATATCGAATCCCGCGTAGCGCGCCGCGACCTCCACAAACTCGCGCACCGTGCGAGTCTCGCCGGTCGCCAGCACATAGTCATCGGCTTGTGGCTGCTGCAGCATCAGGTACATGCCGCGAACGTAGTCGCCAGCGAACCCCCAGTCTCGCTTTGCATCGAGGTTGCCAAGCTCCAACACATCGAGCTGCCCGTGTCGAATGCGTGCTAGGGAGGAGGTGATTTTGCGGGTGACGAACTCCTGTCCACGCAGGGGCGACTCGTGATTAAATAGGATGCCGGAAGTTGCGTGCATGCCGTAGGATTCCCGATAGTTCACTGTTATCCAGTGAGCGTAGAGTTTGGCCACCCCATAGGGACTTCTTGGGTGAAATGGCGTCTCCTCCGTCTGCGGCACCTCGCGAACCTTGCCAAACATTTCGGAGGTGGAGGCCTGATAGAAATGCGCCTCCGGTCGAACCTGTCGCAGGGCTTCTAACAGCCGCGTAGTGCCCAAAGCGTCCACATCTGCTGTGTAGATGGGCTGGTCAAATGAGGCCGTTACAAAACTTTGGGCGGCCAGATTATAGACCTCATCCGGTTGAACCTGATCAAGACAACGTAGGATGTTAGAATACTCCAGCAGCTCCAGAGACACCAGTTTAACCGCGTTGGCGATGCCCAGTTCCGCTAAGCGCCAAAGATTGATCGAGGCGCTACGCCGATAGGCTCCGTAGACTTCGTAGCCGTGGTCTAACAGCAGTTTCGCCAAATAGGCGCCATCCTGCCCTGTAATGCCTGTAATTAAGGCGCGTTTCGTCATCTTCTCGTCCTCTTTCTCACTGCATAGGTTATCTTAGCGGCTATCCTCTTACATTGCCGTAGGGCCGTAGGTTGTATCGAACCAAACGATAGTCTCGCGCAAGCCCTCTTCCAGCGTATACTGCGGTTGGTAGCCCAGGGCCTTGAGTCGCGTAATGGAAACTTCCCAGCGCTGTGCATCGCCCACCCAGCTTTTGCCGGTGTATTCGATGCGGGTTTTGCCGCTGAGGCCACGTGCCGCGATGATCGCGTTCGCCAAATCCGTTACCGAGCAGTTTTTCCCCGATGAAACATTATAAGCCTCGCCACAGTCCCCCTTTAGAGCAAGGGCTAGCAGCCCCTGCACCGTATCAGCAACGTAGGTAAAATCGCGGATCTGTTGGCCCGTTCCCAGCACCTCCAGACGATAAGGGTCGCGCTGCAACTTCTTTAGAAAATCGAGCACCACAAAGCGTGCCATGCGCGGACCGTAGGCATTAAAAAGTCTGGCGATAACAACCGGCACCTGATAGACGCGATGCATCATCTGGGCGGTGATCTCGGTGTTCAGCTTGCTAGCGCCGTAAGGAGAGATAGGGCGAAGGGGAGATTCCTCCGTAATTGGGAACGCCTCCGGCTCCCCATAGACGGCACCGGAGGAGGCCACCACCACCTTGCGGCAGGCCATCTGCCCCCTTAAGGCGTTTAGCACTCGAAATGTGCCCACACAGTTAGCCTCAAAATCGTAGACAGGGTCTTGCACGGAGCCTGGGACGGAGGCATTTGCTGCCAAATGAAACACATAATTCGGCTGAACTTTTTCGACGAGGGCGCCCATAGCATCCGCGTCACGCACATCGCATTCGGCAAAAACCACGCGATCGCTTACCGCCCGCAGATTCGCCCAGCTTCCCGCCTGAAGGTTATCCACCGCCGTCACTTTGGCGCCCAGGGTCACCAGGTGTTCAACCAGATGCGACCCGATAAAACCAGCAGCGCCGGTAACGACGATCGCGGTGTTGCGAAAACTCTCTTCGTAAGCGTTAAGGCTCATAGGGCCACAGTTTCTCGACTTTCTAAAAGGCTGGAATAGAGGGTTAGTAGAGCTTGCGTAACAGCCGCCACAGAGTACTTCTGGCATACTAGCTGGCGCCCATTCTCACCAAAGCGGGTGCGCAACTCTGGGTTGGCTAATAGTTTGATAATAGCTTCGGCAACTTCTGGTGGTTTTTGGGAGACATTAAGACCTGCACAATTACCTTCCACTAGCTCCGGCAGACCGTGCGCCATGCCGCCAACCACCGGCTTTCCGTAGCTCCAGGCCTCAAGGTAAACCGTCGGCAGAATTTCGCTGAGCGAGGGCATACAGAAGATATCACAGGCGGCGAGGGCATCCGCTTTTTCTTGAAAGCTTACTTTTCCGAGAAAAACGATACGAGGGTCGGCTGCTTGAAACCAATCCACCGTGCCCGGCCCAATAAACACAAAACGCGCTTCTGGAAACCGCTCCCACACCAGCGGAGCCGCATCAAACACCGCTTTCGCCCCTTTCTGAGGCATCATCCGCCCTACATAGAGCACAATGGGAACCCCCTCTAACCCGTGTCGCTTGCGGAACTCCTCTGGGTCGGCGCGCTCCGGTAGCTCTGGGGAGACCCCGATCACATGGGTCTTCTCCTTTGGCACCCCGATGGAAACGAGGTAGTCGCGGTCGGTCTCCACAAGGCCGATCACGGCATCCGCTTTTTGGTAGTAGGCGATATCCTCCGGGCCATCGCCCCACTGATGTGGATGGCAGAAGGGGGTGCATACAAAGGGAACGCCCGCACGTTTGGCCGCCTCTTGCGCTGTCCAGCCCAAATAGCCGCCCGCGAGAGAGTGGACGACATCCACCCCCTGCACGAGCGCTCGCAGTTTAGGTAGATAGACATTGCGATACCAAGGATAGCCAAAACGATTGAGGGAATGATAGGCCAGGCTACATAGTTTGGGAACGCATCGGAGCGCGATCGGCAACATGCGCACCCTGTCAAACAGCTTGGGTGTCAGCGAGTGCACAAAAACAGGGCCGTCTTGGTAGCTAGGGTAGGAAGGGACCAGTAGGCTCGTGCCGAGGACGGCAAGGCGCGTGGGAAGTTTTTTTTGAAGAAAGTTGCCCGCTGCTATGTCCACGTGGTGCTTTTTGCTCATCTCATGAGCGATTTGGCGGGCATGCGTCTCCACCCCACCAATAAACGGATGATAGTTTTGCGCTACAAGCAGGATTCGCATGGGCATCCTAAAAACTTTTCTTTACAGGTTTTTTCCTACCGTTATTATTATGGACTATCGAGCGCATTTTCCGTTCAAGGCTCTCTCCTTTTACCGACGAGTTTTGCAGAACGGAGAGTTCGCCCGGTTAGTTATCGGTTAAAGCAAAAATAAACTAGAGAACAACTTCCTCTCAGCGCAGACGATTCCGAGCGATCATTTGTACCCTCTTCCTTTGCTAGAGGAACATCGAATCGTTGGGAAAACGCAAGGAGTATAAATTGACTGCGTGCAGGTTGCAGATGCTGTTAACGCGGTCGGGTCATTAAGCCCTTTACATATCGCTTCATAGCTCCGCCCCAAAAGCGCGCCGTATGAAGAACTTGTCCTTTTTTCAAATGGCGCCAACCCGCCTGAAAACCTTGATAGGGCAACAGTCGCGTTTCACGAAACCAAAAGGCCTCTTTCACCATTCGCTCTTGTTCCGGTGATAAGCCCTCCATACTTCGCCATTTATGAAGTAACTTCTGCTCCTGCTGCCCATACCGCTCGAGATATTTGATGGACGTAGATTGATCTTCATGGGAGCGATAGCGAACAACCCGAATTGGAAGATAGTGTACGGGTGCTCGAAGCGCCATCTGGAAGAAGAGATCGGCATCTTCAAACACATGCCCAAAAGTCTCATCAAATCCTGGAGTTTGTTGAAAAACAGCGCGACGTAACATAGTAGTCGATGGTAGGATAATGTTCAGACAGAAAAAGGAACAAAAAGGAGTATGTAGTTCTGTTTCCGCTAGAGGCCGCACCCAAAATCGTGTGGGCTGATAACGTTTCACGACGGTATTCTGGGTATCTTCTAGCGGCTGGCCCTCGGCATCTATGCGCCGAAGCCGGCAGAACACCATACCCACCTCCGGATATTGGTCAAGATGGGCGCTTAGGGTTGCCAGCATTTCTGGTTCCATTATGTCGTCGGCATCAAAGAAGACAATGTAGTCGCTCTCTGGCGAGGACTCGCAAAACCCCCTGTTCCGTGCCTTAGACACTCCCCCATTAGGCTGCTGAACAAGCTTCAAGCGCGGTTCAAGAGGCAAGTAGCGCTTTACAACCTCTGTAGAGCCATCCGTACTGCCATCATCTACAACAATATGTTCCCAATCCTGTAGGGTCTGGGCGCGCACGCTTTCGATTGTGGCTCCAATAAACCGCTCCGCATTGTACATCGGGGTGATTACGGATACCTTGGGCATGCCCTCTCCTCATCGTTTCCTATACAGATAGCCTCTCCTCTTCCAGAGTAACCACACGGGTATTCCAATCGAAATCAGCTAAAACCGTGCCATATTTCAAGGCCTCCTCGGGAGCTGCACCTGAGTAAGGCAACTGCGGTGACACTACAAACGAACAGGCATCTGCAAAGTAGTCTATGACCTCATGCCCTCCGGGAGGATGAATCTGGATATCTATACGGTAAGTGCCCGGCTTGAACCAAGGGGACCGAATGCGCAAAGAGCCCTCGATGGCGTCCCCCTCCGGAAACCGATGTTTGACCCACATATCATCCAACAAACAGACGGAGGCGCCTAGCTCATTGAAGACCTGGGCACACAAGGCCCCATAAATAGGGCGTTCCTTTCTTCTTTCAATGCGAAAGAGGATGACCTTCTCTTCCTCAGGAGCAAATACCTCCTTCACCGGCTTCACCCACACAAAACGATACTCCCCAGAACCAGGCCGGCGTTCTGGTTCGCTTTCCTCCCGGCTCACCTCACTGTACTCCGCTAAATAACGCTCAATCGCTCCCTCCACATCGCCATCATACACAACCTCCCCACTACGTAAACAGACCCCACGCGTGCATAAACGCGACACCGCCTGCATGTTGTGGCTCACAAACAACACCGTGCGTCCCCCGCTCGCCACATCCTTCATCTTCCCCAAACACTTCTGCTGAAACTCCGCATCCCCTACCGCCAATACCTCGTCCACTATCATTATCTCCGTCCGCAAATGCGCCGCCACCGCGAACGCCAAACGCACATACATCCCACTCGAATAACGCTTCACCGGAGTGTCCAAAAACTTCTCTACCCCCGCAAACTCCACGATCGCATCAAACTGACGGCGTATCTCCGAACGACTCATCCCCAAAATCGCACCGTTCAAATAGATGTTCTCCCGACCCGTTAACTCCCCATGGAAACCTGTCCCTACCTCCAATAAACTGCCCACACGGCCGTATAAGTCCACCCGTCCCCGCGTCGGCGTCGTGATGCGGCTTAATACCTTTAACAACGTGGATTTGCCGGCCCCGTTCTTGCCGATAATGCCCACCACCTCCCCTTGCTGAATTTCGAGGTTAACGTCTTTTAAAGCCCAAAAGGTCTCGGTGGAACGGTTGAAATGACGTAGCTTGTGCGCAAGAGCGGAGACAAGGGTCAGATGGGTCTCCCGATTATGAGCAATCCGATAGGCTTTACTCAAACCTTGAACCGCTAGGGCAATATTCGCGGACGGCATACACCAACAGCTCCTTCTTTCTCTTGAACGCTCGTAAACCCTTACAGTGTCGGCGCTCTTACCAAAATCTAAACCCCTATTTTCTCTTCATCAGAACACTTCCATTATACTCGATGGAGCTGAGGAACGATTTGGTTCGTATAAAAGCCCTTTACGATCCCGCTGCAACGCTCCACCACGTATTCCGTCCGTCGCTAACAAACCAAGCCTCCACATAGGCCGTACTGCCAATGGGGTTCAGCTGATAGTTGTAGCTAGTACGTGTGTCAATTGCATCTGAACCCTGAGGGGCCACATAAAAGGTGACAGGGCTTAGCGCGCCCCCTGTTCCATTCTTCACACAAAGCAGACGATTAGGATAGTTGGCCGCAAGAGGGAGCGTCAGCCCTCCCGTGCCCCCTATTACCACGACGATCTGCTCTGTGCTGCCTATGGTGTAGGGAAGAGACACCTTCGTCACTATCCCCGTGGTCCAACCGCCTCCACCGGCCGCTATCGTTATCTGCGACCCGCTTTGGCTTAGCGTTACGCCAGAGCCCGCCGCTAGCACCACATCGCCCGTAAGTCCTGCGTTCCCACTTACGGCTAGGCTGTGCACCCCTTGGTGCACATGGTCTTCCCTAGCGTAGTTCGTGCTGGTTCCCACACCGCCGATCGCCCCTACAGGCTGCACCGTGCTGGCCGGAGAGCCTCCGCCAGAGAGATTTGCCCACGTTGGGGTTCCGTTCACCACCTCCAAAACCTGCCCGTTGCTGCCCACAGGCAAACGCTGCGGGGTTCCACCAATGCCGCCCACCATCAAATCCCCTGCGGCCGTCATAGGGTTCGTCATGGCGTTCGGCACCCCTATCGTGATGGTTTGCCCGCTCTCACTCAGCTGGACGTTGCTGCCAGCCGCCAAGTTTACCGCCCCCTGTAAGGGCAATCCTCCAGCCGCCGCAAGGCTTGTTACAGCCCCCACCACCGTTATCGCGCTCTGAGGATTTCCTCCCCCCAGCTGGCTCACGGCTATCACCGCGGAATGCGGGCTGCTGTTGCCGTAGAGCAGGTTTACTTGACTCCCAACGGCCGGTGGGGTGGCCGGATTGAACGAAATTCCCTGCAGATAGACCGGGTTCCCATTCACGTCGGTCGCCCCTACATCCACCGAACAGGTGTGTGCCAACAAATCCACATCCACCACCGTGCCGTTCAGGTAGCGCCTATCTGCCCGTGCCCGATACCCTTGCTGCTCTAGCTGCCGTAGAAACGACATCCTTAGCTCCTTCTGTATGTGGCGAATAGCGAATGGCAAGGAGAGAGGATCAACCGTTTGCTATTCCGCATTCGCCAATCAACCCTTCGCTCTTATTCCTGCTCCCAAACTCTCTAAAACTGCCAGTCCACTATGTTGCTGCCCAACCATTGGCCATTGTACCAACTCCACAATCGCCAATATATCTTTGTTCCGCTCGCTATCCCTCCAGGCACAAATAGACGTTGGTACCACGTCAGCGAACCCGCGACCCATGGCGGAGCAAACTCGTTCTGGCTCGAACCGCGCTGACCCGCAGGCACGTTGATATGACCCACATCGCTCCCTACCGCATGAACCCACGAACGGAAATCGTCTTGGTTGTTCGGTATACTTCCCACGGCGTACGTAAAGAAAAACCCTCTTAATCCTGCCGGCGGACTGCTGAACAAAAACGCAAACTCGTATGTTGTTCCGCTCACACCCCCCTGCGTAGTGGCCACACTTGTCTGCCCCGCAGGGCTCAAATCCGTTACCACCCACCCGCTCTGCTGCATGGGCGCCCCTCCTGCCAACGCCGAGTACACCACGCTAGGCACACTTTCATGCCCGTTGATGTCAAGCGTCGTCACATACGCCCACACCTGCTGCCCACCATTAAAACTCCCAAAGGTGTATGCAGTCGCACCCACCGGCGCCGGCGAGCTCCCGTTCGCCAAAGTAAACGGCCCGCTGGAGCTTGCCGTCGAATAGTACACACGGAAACCCACTACCCCCGGCTGCCCCGTATAGCTCTGCCAGCGGATCGTCAGGGCATAGGGACTAGTGGAGCTGCTATCCAAACTCGTTATCGTCGGCGGTGGCAATGCGGAAGGCACATAGGGCGCATACTCCGCCAAACCCCACCACTCGCCTGGCATAAAGTGCTCCTCTATCGCTTCCAGGCTCCATAGCTCCTGAACCGTCACTCCCGCCTGTGTCTTGGCAGATAACGCAGGGCGCAACGTCGTTCGAAACGCATGGATACTGTGAATCTTTGTGTCGTAATCGGGCGAAATCTCACAATGAAGCCGCCATAAACGCCATGCATAATCCCGTAAAATCGCTGCCCCCATCTTCGTCTGTAAGTCCGGTGTAATTAACAACGGGTCGGTAACAATGAGGCGCCTGTGCCCAAAAGCAGCCACGCTTGCCGGGTCGTACAGCTGCACCGTCACCCCCAACTGTCCGGCGCTCACCTTCCCCGTCGTTATCGAAACCGCATTCCTCAGCTCCTTTCCCGTTCCTGTCCGCACCACATGCCGTACATCCTCATTTCCATCGGGTGCCGAAATCAGTACCCTGTCCGGACGCATCTGACGATAGGGCGGCTCCCGAACCTGTAACACCCCGTTTCCATCCGCTTCAAATATCCAGCCCACCTCATGCCACAGCTCATACTGATAGCCCAGATGGTTGTTGCCCTGCCCCTGCCAAATCGGCATGATCAGACCCGTCAACCCCACTCCGCTCTGCCACCCGATCTGCGAGCCGATCCACGGCCCGTCGTAAGCTCCCATCGCGCCAGGCCAATAACCCGCGCCTGTCAGCAGCGCATATGCGATGTCGGCCACATCCACGTTCCCGAACGGAGCTGTCAGGCGCGTCTCGTTGTTGTCGGCCAATCGTTTCAACACATCGGTGGCCGAAAATGTAAAGTATCCTTCGGCATCATAGGCCATACTATCGCCCAAATAGCCGCAAAAGCGGTTCATGCCCAGCCACTGCCCCGCCATGCCCCCAAAGATGCCCACCTCATCTAGCCCGATCGTCTGGTTCTGATAGGCTACCATTTGCAACTGCACATAACGGGCGTTCTGCTCCACATCGCATATAAACACTTCCGTCACGTTTGGGTCGGTCGCATCGTTAAGGTAGGCCTCATCCCAATCCCCCTTTGGCCCTCCTACGGGCCGCGCTGGCATGCTTACCCAATGTACGTTATCGTTAGAGAAGGCCACCGTCAAGCTGGCCGGCAAGGTGCACCCCGTCAGCCCCCCTGTTCCAAACCGGGCCGCGATGTGATGCACCATCTTCACCGACCCCAAGTCGAAGGTCAACGTTAACACCTGGTTGGCATTCAACGAAAACGTCACCGCATGCTGGTTTGGGTTAGAGGTTGCGTTCCAGGGAGTAAAAACCCCATCGGTCAGATAAGAAAGCTGTCCACTTGCAGGAACTGCCGTCAAGTGCATTGCATACTGCTGGGGACTTGGGGGCGCATTCCAGATCATTGCATTCGCCATCAACCCCAGCGCCAGATCGTTATAGCACCATGTTCCCACCCGAAATAGAATGGGACGAGCTTCGGTTACCAAGGGTTCGAAGCCGTTTATACCCTGATTGTAGATCGAGCTCACATTCGTAGGGGCTAGAAGGCCTTGCGGGTCTAGCAGGGTCGCCTCCAGCGTCGCCGGCTCCCTCAGACGTCGGCGCAGCACGGGGTGGTTACCAGCGGTCATCAGCACCGGGGCAGGGCTAGCGATCCAGCTGCCATCCTTGTAGAACCAAAGCTCAGCGGTTGTCATTCCGAAGCGGCTTTGCCGATGCACCTTCGCCATCCAGGCATTCATCGGCGTCGTCAGGCCTGCAATGGCGGTGGCGCTAAGGGGATAGGGGTCAGAATAGGTTTGTGGATTGGGCATGGTGTAGCGATCTCAACCTCTGTTCTAAGATTTTTCACATCCTATTGGATAGTCCATGCGGCTGGACAGTCATCTTATAATGCGATTGTCTGTCTAGTTGCTTCGGTTTTCAAGCTAGACTACCTATGAGAATCTGCTTAAGATCAAGGGCTTGTCTTTCTATCCTGTTGCCGCAGCTAGTAGAGAGATTAATAGCTCGCTGGAGCTCAGTGAATAGTACAGGTGTCTATTGGCATGACAGATAGTTTCGAAAGGCATGCTATGGTTGGATGGAACAACTTGTCTTATGTTAAGCAACTACAAAGATGAAAGGCGAGCCGGGCGTATATTCGATTGTAGGGGCAGGCCCCCGTGCCTGCCCGTTTTACCCGTGCCTGCCCGTTTTAATTGACCGCTTCTGCTGAATCGCTCCAATAATACACTATATCCAAAGGGGGTATCCATCTGCCATTGTCGAGGCTATGAGAAGAAATTGTCAGCACAGAAGTTTGAACGGAGGTTAGCGGACCTTGTAATTTCGTCGGCAGTGAACTCATCGAGTCGTGGCTCACGAAGAGCGAGCGGTTTCTTTTGAGTGTATCCGTAGAATGGACGTTTCGCTACCACTATGTCCTGTTGGGTCTGGAGGGTCTCAATCGTCGAATCAATGCCCTCAGGCACAGGGACAAACTCCATTTTTCGGTACTCAAATCCCGAAAGAGGCCTACCTAATTTGCGAAGAGCCAGCCGGTCGGCAAAAAAGAGAAGCTTATACCGTTTTACAAGCCCAAAATACGCGTCGGTCTCACTTCTTAGAGTGATGTAGAGAACAAGCTCTTGATTCTTCCGCTCTGTTGTATCCATGTAACCCCCGAACGCCCGGTTGGGATTAGCCTTTAGTTTCTAGCCACTAAAAACTTAAAACTAAAATGGTGATGCAAACATTGCTGTCTGGGCGCGATGACACAGACAGATGTGAATGCCTTCAACCCTATTTAGCATTCATACATCCATAGGACAAAGCTTTTTGCCTCGTCTAGCAATCACATTAGAGACAATATTTGGATGAGATAGCACCTGCATGCGAGCTTCGTTCAGAAGGCAACCGCCTAGTCGTTCCACTCTAAAGCGGTCTTGCCGCATTGTAGTAGACGTTGGCGTTAGCGGCAGCGTCCAAGCCCGCACTCTTCTGCAACTGGGCATTTACGGCCGTCTTCACCCCATCAATATAAAGGTGGATCTGAGGCGCGGGCTGAAAAAACTGGGTCGCCAACCGATAGGAAGTGGCGGGCAGAGGGCCTAACAGAGAGCCCACAGGCCCCAACGTATGAAAGTAGTGGTAACGATAAGCCAGATAGTCAAACCCTCCCGGGCCGAACTGCTGTGCTAAATTTTGTGATGCCACCGGAGGCAGATGCGAATGGTGGAACAGACCGCCTAAAATATCGAGACCGGCCCCCACCAATGCACCCACTGGGCCGCCGACCTCATAACCGGTGATCGCCCCCTGCAAAACCCCTCCTAAAGTGATCCCGTGCTGCTCGCCCTGCTGAAAAACGCCATAGGCCGCGAATGCCGTCTGTAGAGTGCTACGAACTGCTGGGCTGGTGTAAGCGCCCAGCGCCCGCAGCAAGGTGTGAGAAGAGATGGGAGACGTCTGCGCTAGGTGCCCGATTCGCGCTCCTCGCCCGTAATGACGAACGATCTGCTGCCATCTCCCTCCCTCGCCTAATTTAGTCGCTTTTAGAAACGACGCGAACCCCTCCGGAATAAGAAGATCAGAACGTTTAGCTTTGTCTCCCATAAGCCGTCTCCATTGCATGACGCCACTCCTCATAAAAACGATAGACAAAATGGGGAGGCTCGCGCTCTAAACGCCTCAGCAGAAGAGCGCGCCAGGCCGCCGCTGCCGGCCCTTGCCCCTCTAAAATCGCCTTCACCCGTGCCCCCCAATCTTTTGCGGCCGTAAGCCACCAAGGCTCTTCCGAGTCGATCTCCCATCGTGCAGCCGCCATACCCTCTAGCCCGTAGGCCCTTAACAGGGCGGCGGCTATGTAGGGACCTCCGATTCCCGCACGCCGTCTATTTCCAGATAGGTTTTGATGAGTATCTCTAGCGTTGTATCATCGCTGTCAGCTACCTCCTCCGCATCATGAAAGTACCGATCCTGGGGGTTTTCTGCTATACGCACCGCCCACACCAAGGCCTCCAAGAGAAACCGCATGGTAAACGCCTCTCTATAGAGACGCTCACGCCAACAATGGCAGCAGTTATCGAGGCGTTTTTCTGCCTCTAACGCTTCCACCCGTTTCCGTTCCTCTCCCAAACGTTGAGTCAGCCAAGCTTGCCGCTCGGCCTCCACTCGCCGCTTCGCCTCTTGCCAAGCACGAACTTTTTGGGCGAAACTCTCTAGTGCGTTTGCGCTTTCGCCAGCTTCTTGTGAACGAATGGGGGGCGGAGGTGGAGGAAACTTTTCCTCTGCTTCTATCTGTAAAGCCTCCTGAATGGCTTGGACCAAGTAGGCCTGCTGCTGCGCTGTGGGCATGGAGGCAAACTCTGCCTTTAGCAGCGATTCTCTGGGCTGACCAGCAGCCCAGGCCAGAATCTGCTCCATCGCATAGATGTCTGCTTTAAAACGTGCATCGTGGCGTTGTAGTTGGTTGAGCGGTCGCACCACGACTTGCTTACCGTGAGGCAACGCTATCTTCTTGCTCAGCGGGAATGGAAGCGACACTGGAAATCGTCCTTTCTGCGAAAAATTAGGGGCAAAGGTGCTGTAGAGAGAGCTAGGTGCTGATCCAACCAATCCCATTCGAGAATCCCGCTATGGAGGAAGAACCACCGCCTGAACCGAACTGCCCACCTAAAATGGCAGCATTCACCGTGTTCACCAGGGTCACTTTAGCGGCATAGCCCAAGATGGGATCGCGCAGCCCCACAAAATCCGCATCTATGGCCAGCATTCCCTCGGTTAAAGGGAGGGGAGCCCTGAGAATCCTTAGATTGGGCAGATGAACCTCCATATGGTAGCTCAGTCCCGTGCTCCCAATGCCGACTCCGGTAACCGCGAAATTCAGGCTCACCTGACGCGCAGCCAACGCCGCTTCGGGCAAATCCATGGCATCGTATAGGCAGACGAGCCGACCGGAACAGAGAAACCGATTAACCACTGCCGCACCAGGATCGTAGCCACTTCCAGCCACAAGCACGCTTTGAATCTCTCTTTCAAAAAGAATGCGGCTTCCCTCTAAAAGGTTAATCGCTATCGGATTGCCATCCACCTGCAGCCATGCGGAGGCAAATCCGGCCTGGGTTCCATACCCGATTTCAGCGAACACGAAGGGGCCACCCCCATTGGCGCTTACATCCACAAAACTCGGTGGCGGCGGTGTGCGCACCACGGTGAGGCTCCCGTTTCCACCCATAGCTGGCGGCAAAAGCGTTGGGGTTGACCCAAAAAAGTAGTCTACAAAATGCCCGTTACCATCTGGATAGCGGTTAGGTAGCTGCCGATGGGCTAAAAAGGTGACTTCCGCGGTAAAAAGACGTGCCAACTGCAGCTCTAACTTCTGCACCAAAACCCCAGTTGAAAGACGTGCCCACGTGCCGTCGCCAATGTCCTCCTCCACACTGAACGAGGGGATCTGTCGGCCAGGGAGGAACTGATGCTGGTAAACGGCGGGGTTCGTGCTGGAAGCCGCCTGCTGAGTGGAGGCGATATCGCGTCCAAACACCCCCAACAGCGGATAGAACAGATTTTCTGGGTCGGCATAGAAACGAAAGGCCCCTTGGTACCGTCTTCCCACAATGGGCGCCCGCAGCAGCTGTATATCCCCATCCACCTCCGCCCCTAGGCTTAATTCAGCTTCGCCCGCAAATCCTCCGCCAGGCTCTACCATCATGTAACGTAAGGGGTTCGTCCCCGCAATGCCCACCGTCGCTGGGTTGGTACTGGAAAGCGGCGGTTGACAGAAGTAGCTTTCGATAGCCAATCCAACCGCACTGGTAATGCCTGTGTAAGCCACAAGTTCTCCTCCCTAATCAACGAATCTGTATGAGAGCGTCCGCACAGGAGGTTGTCATAAGACCTCTGGGAGCACCTCACCATAGGACACCACATCCCACACTTGTGATCTAAGCGGTCCATACATAGAGAAAACGGCAAGGGAGTAGGATCCCCGCAGTCACCGTCACTGCGTTCGCCGCCCCTTGGCGATTCAGCCAAGCGTGAGTCTCTCCTGCTGTCGCTTCCGATAGGCCAGTTCTTAACTCGTACCAGTAGCCGCTCTCCACGATATGGCTTGCCAGCACAAGACGCACATTGCTGCAAAGCTGGTCTCGCTGCGCTCGCGCCTCCAACTCGGTGGCGGCCTGCGCCACGATCACCAGAGGAACGACCAACTTCCGAAATTCCACTAACCCGCCCGCAAGAGCTGGCGCCTCTAAAGTGTCCTCATACTCCAATGCACGTAGACCCAAATAGATCGCCGGCCGATGCCCTCCTCCAGAGGGTTCGTAGCCGCCATCGTAGATATTTACCCAGCCCCCCTGTGCCGCTAAGCCGCGATCGGGACGCGTTACACCGCTCCAGCCCATGGAATAGACCGAACCACTGGCATAAGTGCGTGGATCCGCCTGAAGAATATCTAGCAGGTGTCCCTCTAATCTCCCAACCACTCTTTCGTTCCTTTCTCTGAAAACTCAGAACATTACCGATGTATTTACATAGCCTTTGAATGGTAAAATACTACTCTACTGCTATTAAAGTGAGTTGGAAATATGCTGGTGCAAGAGCAGCATGGCTTTATTAGCATCATCACACCCACATATAACCGCACAACGTATCTTCTCCAGGCGGTAGAAAGTGTTCTCTGCCAAACCTACCTGCACTTTGAGCTGATCATCTCTGACGACGCCAGCACAGAAGACGTCGAGGCCGCACTAAAACAGTTCCAAGACCCACGTATTCGCTACCGAAGAAATCCCCAATGCCTTGGTCAGTTCGCCAACACCATCGCCGGTCTGCAAGCAGCACGAGGAGAGTTTTTCAGCTTTCTCCACGATGACGACAGATGGGAACCTACCTTCCTAGAAAAGGTTGTTCCCCCTTTGCTATCCAATCCAAACATCACGGTGAGCTTCTCAGACCACTATGTCATGGACGAGATAGGACAGGTGGACTTGGAAACGACCCAACGCTTGTCTCGAGAGTATAAATGTGTGGGATTGGCCGAGGGTATCCATCAACCTTTCTACTCTCTTGTAGCCAACTTAAGCATTCCTGCAGTGATGGCGAGTGTCTTTCGAGGTTCCATTCTAGAAAACGAGGACATTCCACCGCAAATTGACTTGGCTCTTGACCGCTATCTCGCCTACCTAGCAAGTCGGAATGGCAAAGCGGCCTATTACACTCCAGAGCGTCTTACCTATTACCGTGTACATCTTATTAACTCTTGCACGGCTGCTAGTTCCAAATCTTTTGAAACAGCAAGAGAGCGGTATTTTAGCCATGTTTACTATTACGACTGCCTCCTTGCTGACCCCGCCTTTTCACCGTATGCAGCTCAGCTACGCCAGAGAAAGAGTGTTGCGCAACGTGTTTTCGCGAACTTCTCCTTCAAAAATGGGTTAGGCAAACAGGCGCGTTCCCTCTATCTTCAGTCGTTAAGAACCTATCCCAATTTCAAGAGCTTTGCTGGCCTGATGCTAACCATGCTGCCAGGAAGCCAAAGGCTATTGGTTGCCCATCGCAGATAACACCGTACCGCAGAGGCGGGCATGGTTCTACCTTTAACACACCTCCACAATCTCTCGCTTGAGGCTATTCCGAAAGCGCGATGCCAAGAAGGGTTACCACCACCGGCACACCGCCAACGTCCGATACGTCCACCCAACGTACAACGAGATGTAACCCTGTAGCCACATTGGTCACCTCATCGCCTACATGCACCTGCCCCCAAAGGCTTCCCGCCAACTTCACCTCATAAACGGCCTGTTGCGCCACCAGATCGCCCATTAGCATCTGAATGCGATTAGGTTCCGCACGCGCCCATAGGCCATTGCCAATAGCACTTCCGTTCACCGTGGTAGGGCTGCCTTGAAGCGTCAAGAGCTGAGCCACAAGCCGAGCTTCTACTGTCGCGTCCATAAACTACTCCGCATAATCGGCAGCGTAGTCTTCCGGAGGAGTGCCTACCTGCCACGCATCGGTTAAAAGCCGAATCACTCCACTTGCCAACGTCTCTAAGGCCCCCTGGCACTGCGCATTGCGTGTGGGACCGCTTACCACAAACGGTTTGTAAGAGGCGGCTGCACTTTGATACAATGCGTGGATAGGGCTGACGTGTCCCAGTGCTATCAGGGCTTCCTCAAGCCACTGTTGTTCAAGCGGCTTTAGCCCATTGCCCTGCGCATTGGCAAACTGGAAACCGTTTTGACCCAACTGCACACGGCCAATCTCCCCAATCGGCACGCTTTTAGCACGACTGGCTCTTAGCCTTAGAGCGGTTAATAGCCCCATAGCTCGGTCGAAACGAACCTGATCAAGGCCTATCAAACCGCCGTATCCGCCGGCCATCTGCAACGGCACGAACCGATCCACTAGGCTACGAACGGTGTACGTAACCTCCGCATCTAGATCGGCCTCCGGTAAACTGAGGACTGTTTCATTGAGCCTGCGACGGATCAGAGCGCCGACATCGGTATAGGTAGCAAAATGGCCTTCGCTGCGGTTCAGCACCTGCCCATCTCCTAGGTGTATTGTCCACGTCAGCCGGTACTCTCCTGGCAAGGGCGCAGCGACCTGTGTGGAGAAGATAAAACTCGTGCCGGCCCCTGTTGGCGTCCAGCTCACGCTCAAATCGTTTTGCAGGGTGCCGTCCGGACGCACAAGGCTTGCGCTAGCGCCGGCTACCATAGCCGCAACAGAGAAGGTTTCGCTGTGACTTATCGTTTGGGTATCGCCCACCAAAAGCACGCTACACCTCCAATCCTAAGCTCAAGACGTTCAGAGTCGCCTCTCTTCCAGCCGATGAAGTGCTTTTGTAGCTACCGTTGAGGAGATAGGGTACCGGCAGGTAGCCGCACAGATAGCACGAGAAATACATAGCTTTTGTCCTCTATTTAAGGGATTCTAGTTTCTGGTTTTTAGTACAAGTAAACGATCCAACATCATAGGCTCAACACGGCCGCAGGCCTCTACGGCGTCAATGTAATGCTGGTGCGGTTCCCGTTGGCATCTACGTTAGCCACAACTCGTGTTACCCCACCGTTGCCCGCTGCGGAGAACGTTATCGTCGCCGCTCCCCCGGTCGCCCCGCTCGCCGGCCCCAACAACACACTCGCCATCAACCTAAGCGCCTGCCGCAACGTCAGATTGCTCTCTAAACTCCCCGACGCATCCAAAGCGGCCGGCACATCTGTTCCCGAAATTATGCTGTGCTCTGCGGGCGTCAGCGTTACTCGCCCGCTCGCATCGGTTATATCAGCCAGCCGTTTGCTGTCCAGCTTCTGAACCTCGTAGGCTGCGACACCGGCCACACCGTCTACCGTTGCGTTCACTACCAACTGAACACTATCTCCTGCAGCATAGCCCAATGGTATCGTATAACTGCAGGCATAGACCCCCGTAGCCAGGTTTGTCACCAATACGGTGACCGTCGTATCCACTGCGCCGTTATGCACTATCTGCGCTGTCGGCAAGCTATCCGCGTTCACCGCCGCCCCCGTGCTGCTGTTCGTGGTTATGACTCGAATATAGGTGTCCCCAGGCTTGTAACTCATTCCTCCCCTCCTTTAATGCACTGGCCCGCCCTCAAGCGGACTCTTCCCAGGCCCCAAGAACGACTGGATAAACGCTTGTGCCCACATCTTCGCATAGCTCTGTATCCCAGCATCGTTTGGATGAAATTGGTCTTTCATCTCGTCAACATGCTGCGCAAAATAGCGGTAATCGTATAGAGCTCCTTGATACACCATTTTCGGGTTGCTTGCCACCACCGCCGCTATGGCTTTGGGATAGGCGCTCTCCAATAACGCATTGGCACTAGCATAGTTTGTGTTAAGAATGTACGGAGGACTATTGAGAATCACCTTAAACCCATTGGCCACAAGGCCGTTCACGATGGCTTGGAGGTTACTCTGATACGTCGCTTGGGGCATACCCCCATAAGCATCATTGGTGCCCAGCATAATGCTCACAACGCTTACCCCCGCGCCCTGAAAGGCCGCCAACGCGTTGTTAAAATAGTTATTGGAGTTTGTAGGCACCCAATCCGATGTCTTGGAGCCTGGAATCCCTTCGTTCACAAGGCTCACCTTATAGAAGTTCCCTACATACTGTACTATCTGGCACTCATAGTAGGGCGGGGCGTTTCCTAAACTATCTCCATACTGCGTGATACTATCTCCAATAAAGCCGATCACTAGGCTTCCTCCGTTCGTTGCCACCAGCACGGTGTTAGAGGAGACGTTATGGCCAGTGCTGTCGGTTACAACACACCTCACATAGTAGTGCCCACTTGTCGGAGGGTTCCAGGTTAAAGTCGCCGTCGTCTGCCCGCCTATTAACACGTTAGGGGTTACATTGGCCGCAGTGCTGTAGTACCAAGCATAGGTATAGGGACTTGTGCCGCCCATAGGCGCGCCTACCGCTGCCGTAATCGTAGTGGTGTTGGCTGCGGTAAGGGCGACAGCTCCACTTGTCAACACGTTGCCGGGGATGTAAAGTCCATTCCAAATCTTGGCCTCGGTCACATAGTTAATTGCAGAGTTTAAAAAGCTAGTAATGCCACAATAGCCAGCGTTTTGCAGGTTAGGGGCACTGTTCACTGTGGTAGCGGTGTAGATCGTTCCCGACGGTGCACCAAGCGTTCCAACAAACGAATAGGCGATCAGGGTGGTGGAACCTCCACTGGTATTGGCATAAAGCACTATCGTCGCCGTCTGCCCTACGGAAAGACTAAAAGCGGGCACAGCCACAAGGTTCATGAAGGTCCCGTTAATGACTTTCTGCACATAGAGAGTGCCCGAATCAACAAATGCGCAATAGTAATCTTTGGCATCCTGCAGCTTCACAACGGCGGCCACATCTCGGTTGGCCGAACTCGAGCAGACGAAGGTCACCGCACACTCTTCGGTCTGCATCTGTCCTCCGCTGCCCGCCCAGTAACAAGGGTTGCCCAACCCCCCTGCGCTTGCATTCAGTTGGCCCACGGTGGGGATGCTCCAGATATTGCCGGTTGTGTCAATCCACCCGTTCCCGATACCGGTGGTGCTATTGGCCCCGGAGCCTACGGTTGTAGGGCCACGGTTAAACGTATCGTCGAGGATAATCGTTTGGGCCCTGGCGCCGAGCGCCAAGAGAGTCATCATCATCCACAACCCTAGTGTGCGTTTTAGCGTTTTAATCAATGTCGTCTTCAAATTGCGACTAAGCCCCTACCTGTGGGTAGGGAGGAAAGCCGCATCCTCCTTTCTTGTGATGTCTTGTAATAGAAATGGGGTACGTATACGCAGACAGCGGCCGCCACTTTAGATAGCGATTTGTTATATCAACTATCAGTCAGATGCTTTAAGCTCCCAGAGAAGGGAATCTCAGTCCCACCACCGTATCTATTGTAGGAGTGCCCTTGTAAAATGATTTGTAGCTTCGCTCTCAATGATGTGCTAAAATTAGTCTTTAGAGTTGGTCAACGGAATGATAGATACAATTTCTTTGATCAAAATAGAAAGGTGCTCCCTCGAGTGTAGAGACATAACGAAGCCACGGCACTGCGAGAGGGGATGAACAAAATGCAACGACAATGGGAAGCGCTTCAGAGAGCACAACTGTTACCGTGTGCGCTGAAACGAACGATGGCTTTCTGCTTCAAGGGTGTCCGCATTCTGAACGCCCGGTTCTTGATAGCTCTTCTCGGACTTATAAACCCTCTTTTCGTCCTCGCACAGCCGCCCCTGCCCTCGCTCCGTTTGAGGCCTTCCGTTGTGCCCCCCGGCTCTTTTCTGGTCACACCGGTCGAGAGCACCCGTGAACTGGTGATCGAAGTCCGCACGAATCGTATGGTGGCTGCACGCTATCTACACCACTACAACCTGTCCTCTTTAGGAGAATTAGAGCTGGCGCTCGCTCAACTTCGATTCAAGCGCCTCTCCAGTGCCCACGTATTGCCCGTGTGGTACGTGCATCACGATGCACAAGGCCATGATATCGTGGGCTACCGCATGCGGCGCTTGCCCGCCGGTACCCCTGCTTTTGTAGACGCGAACGGCACCCCCGTGCTCATTGCCGTGTGCGGCAACCCCATTGGCAACATCCAACTGCCTCCTCCCAAAAGCGTGGTGCATAACCTCTTTAACGTAACAACCCCAAACCTCTCGGTGGCTATGGCGTCTAGCAGCCCATCCCCCTCCGCCGTCGCCCCTGCCGTACCGGAACAGATCAAAAGTGTGGAGGTCGCGCTCTCACCTTCCCTAGCTCCCCTTGTGCCACCTGGTCTGCCGGAAGCGCACGTAACGGGCGGCTTTCCCTATGGAGCTTTGGGGCTGCCGTTTCTCTTTCATGGCGGAGGGCACGGCAGTTCACCTCCCCTTCTTGGGGCTTTGCCGCCACAATTTTCTGCTTCTGGAGGTCAAACGCCCCATGGATTTGTACCAGAGGGCGGGCTGGGATCGCTCATCCTAGGTTTTTCGCTGCCCCTATCGCTCTTCACCTTACGAAAACGACGGCAACAGGTGGCTTTTGCGCAGCCATGCGGCTAACACGCCCTTCTTCTAGAGGAGAGGGCAACGGTTGTTGTGGGAAAGCGGTGCCGGTAATATACTAGGCCACCAAGGTATTAGGCGCTTTCAAAAGGATCACGGGCGTCAGGGCTGAGTTTTGATAAGCTCGTATAGCGGCTCCAGCAATTTAGATAAACGTTGAACCTCGTTTATGGCATCCACCGCCCAACGCGGACGGGCCCGCATACCGCAATGGGCGATATCATTGCGCAGCTGCCCAAGTTGTGACCAGGCCCTCTTAAACCTATCTATCTCCGCTTCGTCTAACCGTCTCGGCAGCTTTTCAGACGCATCTGCCGTGCATGCCGTAGCGCCTCTTTAATGGGGTTTGGGCACGTATCTGGCCACTTCTTAGGGGCCTCCCGAACAGCGGCCAGCCAACGTTCTCCGCCCAGCGTGTGAACGGTGCAGAGGTCTTCCTCCTCAGAAACCTCCGCGGCCACCAAGAAGGACCAGCTTTCGTACTTCTGGTCGCAGTTTTCGTCCTCCTTGCTTTTCTTTAACTGCTCATAAACCACCATTTCCGTGGAATAGCGCCTGCCCTCCTGCGCCGTATGGGTCCTCGGATCTATGGCCCCATGAAGGCTTGTGTCGCGGGGGAAGTCGCCGATCTCTTCAGGCAAGAAGCTCTCTTGCACATTGCCAGCAAGCCATTGAAACATATCTCTGGCCTTCCAGTAGGTATAGCCGGGCGCGGGCTTGCCGTCCTTGGTGACCTTAAGGGGCAAAAGCCCAGGGCGAAGGTTGCAGCCGCCCTTTTCCGGTTCAAAGGGGCGCAGAGTCATCAGCTCCTTTCCTTCCAGCACGACCGCATCCGCAGGGGCGGGAAAGCAGACCGTCTCGTTCTTTAGCAGCGGCCCGGCAACGCCGATGTCCCGCAGGATGGCCACCTCCGAGGGCTCCCAGGAGTATCCGCGTCGTTGCCCGATCAGCGGGCGTAGGAAGCCGGCAAGGGTGCCCGGCATGGGCATTGAGAGAGGTGGCATCCAGAGCGCCCTCATCGGTGCTAAACGGTCGGCCGTCACGTAGCAGTAGAGGCTCGATGGGCAGAATTTGAAAGGCTCACATCGGTTTTAACCTCTCGTTAGGAAATGGGCGATGGCCAAGCGATCGGCCTGGGTTTTTAACTGATCGACCGATTGAATGCTATCAATGACCTCTTCCATGATCGCTTTGGTGTTTTGGCCGGTCTCTTTCTTGCGTTCGAGGATGCGCAGGGCCTCCTTCTTCAGACGCTTTGGGAGCTCTCTCTTCTGACGCGGAGA